>JAGVFW010000009.1 GCA_020057405.1 archaeon
CCGCGCGGCCGCTAATACCTCAAAAACTAGCGGCAGAGAAAAAGATGCCGATTCATCCCACGACTAAACTCGTGGGGTTTCTCGACCAGTAGGCACTAATTCCGGCGGGTAATGGCCGAGGGCGAATTCTGATGAAAACAAGCCGACCGAACCGTTTGGCAGTAGGTCAAGCCCTTCCTCGAACTCGGCCCGCACCTGAAGCCAATTGGTGTTGTGCGCCTTGACGAAAGGCAGGCTGTGCTCAACCGAAGGCAGCCGCACTCTCTTCAAGTCAATTCCGACAAAATCAAGTGAAGGAAAACGCTGGGCGTACGCTGCAGTCTTTTCCGCCCTCCCGCGGCGGCCCGCGTTCCCCAAATGCACTATCCAACCAGTCACGAAAAAAGCTAGACGCCAAGACATTTAAACCTCAGCGAAATCACAAGAGTGAGTGAAATGGACGCGGCATTAAGGCAGGAACGGCTGAACAAGGGCTTGGCCATGGCAGTTGACAAGGGAGACGTCGGTCGGGTCAAGGATTTTCTTAAGCGCGGCGCTGACGCCAACTGCCACACTGGAGACGTTTTTGGCCACGTTCTTCACGCTGCGATAGGCAAGTGCCTCTTCTCCAGAAGCGCGGAGAGCCTTCCCATTGTGGAGGCTCTTTTGGAGCACAAGGCCGACCCTAACTTGCAAGGCGTTTTCGGCAACCGGCCCCTGCACGTAGTCACCAGTTTCGGCGACTCGCAAGTAGCACTCGACATAGCCCACTTGCTCTTTCAGCACGGAGCCGACGCCAACCTTGGCTCCTCATTCATGATAGACACGCCAAAAGGAAGCACGCGCGTAAGGCCAATAGACGACCTCACCATGTTTCCAAAAAGCGGCCCCCACGCCGAAGCACTTCTAAAACTCCTCCAAAGCAAAACGAAAAAAAGCTAGATTTTATGGTTGGAACTAAAGCGGTCGCGCCGGAAGGGCACTTGATGGTTTCTGACGCGGCGGAGCGCATCGGCGTAAAGCCCGGCAGAATAATTTCCTGGATTCACCTTCCAAAGCCGCGCATTGCTTTCAAGGTAGTGAATCGTGGAAAGCTGCAGTTTTACGCAATCCCGGAGGAGGAAGCTGAGCGCATGGGCCGCGTGTTCAGGGGGAAGAAGACGGTAGAGGAGATGGTTGACGAGGTCAACGGGCTTTACCCGGACACCATCTCCAAGTCCGGCCTGCGCGCGTGGCTCGTGCGTGGCGTGATTGCGCCGGGATTCAAGCAAAAGCTCGCCCTCGATCCTAGGGGCGAGTACCTCTTCTCGGAGGGGGACCGGGCCAAGGTCAGGGCGTACGTGAGGAACCGCAGGCTGATTGAGGAAAACACTCACTCGACTTCCGACATCGCAAGCGCTGTTGACGAGAAAGTGCGCCCAAGCGAAGTCCGCGTCAAAAGGTGGGTACGTACCGCAAAAAAGCTCGGCCTGCCCGTCTACACGCTGGAACAAGACCACATCCGCATCCCCACTTGGGCTTCGCCGCATTTGGTTCGTGCACTCAACGAAGGCCCAGCCAACCGGTGGAGGGGCGGGCAGGAAAAAGCCCTTTCAGAGGCGGTCGGCCTGGCTATCAGGGAACATGAGCGGCACGAACTGCGACCCAAGCTTGACGCGGCGCAAAAGGCGCTCGACCGCGCTTACGCCTCCCCGACCTACGTCTCAAGAGACAGGTCGAGGAAATTCACGCAGGAGGAAGTCAACGCCAAGCTGGGGCTTCCCGGCGGCCAGACGCCGGCGTTCCTTTCGGCAGTCAACAGCCTAAGGAAGCACGAGCACAAAGTCGAGCTGTTCAAGGCTGCCAAGCTAGTGCTCCAGGCCGCCAACGGCAATTCGGTTGAAATATTCGCACGCGTCTTTACCTCGATCTACGGCAACGACGCGGAAAAGGCAAAGCCGTTTTTTGGCTTACTGCGAAAAGCCAGCCAAGGAAAGGCCGAAGACCGCCTCCACCGCATTACGGCGGTCTTTTCCCACTTCGCAACCAACCCGGAAAACATCAGCCGCGTACTAGAAGAAAACGGCCACCTCAAGTTCGATGCAATCCTGAAAAAAGCACGCGAAAAACTCGAAGAAGACCGCGTGCACTAAAAAAAGAATAGCGAATGAAAGCCGAGAAGAAAGCTAGCGGCTTTTGGCGTTTGCCGCTGGCGCTAGGGCTTGCCGCCGACTTTGCGGTAGTGTTCTTCGAGAAAGATTTTCTCGGCCGCGCTAAGGGCGTCGTTGAGCTTCTTGAGCTGGGTTTTTGCGCTTTGTGGCAGGGTCATTTCCATCCTTCGGTGGATGGTGTTTTGCACGAAGTCGGCGTGCGTGATGGCGCTGTCTGAAGGCGCGTTTGCCGGAATCAGCATCTTTTCGCCCGCTCTTTGGGCAGCCTGGGCGAAGCGAACTAAGCCGTCTGTTGTCTCCTCCATGTGCGCAAGCACCGCTTGCCAGTCTTTTTTCGTGCCGCCGACGTAGACTTTTCTGGCAGCCTCTGGGTCGCCGACCGCCTCTTTCGCTATTGCGTTGAACTCGTCGAGGTGCTTGGTTGGAATGGGGTAGAGCTCCTGGAACGCGTACATCACGGCCATGCAACGCGCCTGCTTTGCCATGGTTTCGCGCACGAGCTTCTTGACGCTAGCCTCCTGCGGCCATTCACTTAACTCGTCCTCGACAACGGCGGAAACGAACTTCCTTCTCGCCTCAAGAACAGCGGCAAACGCGTTGCCGTGAGCAACTAGCTTGAGCCGGGCAGGCTCCCGCTCGTAACTAATGGTTTTGGGATTGTTGTAAACGTCAAGCAAGCCCTTGACTTTATTCGAATAAGAGAGCCTAAGCTGCCTTTGGCCGACCTTGCCAAGCTCACTTTTAGCAAGCTCTCGCATCCGCGTCAATTCCATGTTAATCCCAATCAGGCAAGAGGCAATTATTAAGGCCGACGGCACGATTATTTGCTCATGGCCCGCACTCAGTTCTTCATCGCACCCTTCCACATGGAAAGCGGTTCGCAAATCAGCCGGAAGGCCGAGATATACGAGGATACGCGCAGGCGCATGGCGGAATTCAACCGCAAGACAGCCGGCGAGGGCGGCATGCCGGTGCTGCTTAGGCAGTACGGGATTGGCGAGGGCAGGAAGTTCGGTACTATCGTAAGCGTAGAGCGCTTGATGGACGCTTTCATGAGGGACCCAACTGATTCGACGACTAATTTCCTTTGGGGCCTGATGCAGGCTTCCGACCCGAGGGAAGTGCTTAAGTCGCACAAGGAAGCCCTCGCGCTTGTAAAGCAGCTGCACGACTTGGGCCACGATGTGTTCGTGCAGGACCACGATGATCCCGCAAGGGCGAAGTTTGTTAGCGCGGCCAGGATGGCTGGAGCGGACGTGATTGAGCCAACCGAAAGAGAGCAAAGTGAACGGGAAGAGCGAAGCTTACTTTCTGGCCTTTACAGTGGTTTTGCGTGGGCGCGCGACCAGCACGTGAAAATTGACGACAGCTATGAGCGGCCGATCAAGGACTTTCTTTCACTGGCACGTGGCGTCCAGCACATGTTCGGCGAGGGCGGGGGCATGCTGCAGGTGGCGCCGAAGGGCTGGCTGGTGCTCAACCACGTGCTTTCAGACCCGCGCGTGCTCAAGTACGCAAAGAATGGCCACGACTTCCACCCCATGCCAAACGGCCTGCAGTACGATACTACCTTTAGCCAAATGTTTGGCACGCCCTTCTACAATTCCGTTCCCCATCTTGACTTTAATTTGGGCGCCGTTCCTGAAAAGAAAGTCCTCGCCGTCTGCCCCCACTACTATTCCGAAAACGAGAAGGCAGTCGACTTGGCAGTAAGACATTTTGGCCTGACTAAAGTCATGGTCCCCGAAGAGGAAGCCAGCCGACACCCGGCCGGATTCCTACCCCTTGGCAACGGCGCGGCCCTAGTCGACTCCGGCGCACCCAAGTTCATTGCCCGCTTAAGAAAAGCTGGCGTTAAAGTCGTGCCAACCGCACTGCCCCTCGACTCGATGATAGTCAACAAGGCGACGCTACACTGCCTGTTCAACGAGCTGTGAAAAAAACTGAAGCCCCCGGCAAGCTCGGCAAGCCACCCTTCCAATAAGCGCTTAAGCCGGCCTGCACTAATTTAATATACCACTTTGCGTATTAACTTATTGTGACTACGGTGCGTTTAAATGATTTCTTGGAAGGGCAGGGAAGTCCGTTACTCGACTTCCGCCTATCACGAGATGTCACGATACAATCTAGGCCAGCACGACATTCTGGGCGTGCTCGAACTGGGAATGGAAACAGGGGAGAGGAGAACCGAGGGAGTGGTGGAAAAGTGCCTGCAAAAAAAGCAGGGCTTGCTCAAAGTGGTGGTCGCCGAGTCTTTCGACTACTCGAGCAAACAAGTAGTCTGGACCGTAATTCACGTTGCAATTATAAAATCGCCTAAAGGGAGTGAGCTGAAATGAAAGGGATGAAGTGCGTCGCGTGCGGAAAAACTGCCAAGCCCGCTACGCTGCGCGTTGACAAAACTGCCGTGCCAGGCTGGAAGTGCGCCTCCTGCGGCGAAGAATACCTCGATGGAGCAGCAGTCGAGACACTCCTTGCAGTCAGGAAACTCAAGACCGAGCACCTCACCGCTAAAGTCAGCAAGCAAGGCAACTCCTACTCCATCCGCGTACCGATGAAAATAGTGGACGCCTACCACCTAAAGGACAAAAAACAACTCAAAATCCTTCCAGAAGAAAGCAGGATAGTGCTGGAAATCTAGCCGGCTCATAGCCCCAGCCGCTTACTCCTGCGCTCTACAATAGCCTCGATTTCAGTTTTCTTGACGGGGTTTAGTGACCACTGCCACTCATGGCCGCTTGCGCGCTTGTAAAGAATGCCTTGCTTGAGAAGATTTTCGGCAACCCTCTCGACAAGCTTGCCGCTCACGTGGCTGGGAAAGCCCTTGGTGAAGAGAGGCGTCTGTGAGTGGTGGCCGGCTCCCCAGCAGCCGTCACGGTAAAGCTTCCAAACAAGCGTCTCCTCGATGAGTTCCTCAAGCGACATTGCACCACACTCAAAACCAGCCGGAATTAGTGGCGCCAAGATCGTTCTTAAACGAAGCTAGAGTGGTTTGCCGACCAGGACAACAGTATAGAAACTAGGCAATTAATGCATAACTATTAATAGTTCGCTCGTCATTTCTTTTGTATGACAAAAAGCAGCTTGCTTGAAGTGATTGGCGACTCTCCCCGGGCGCGCGTGCTCGACTTTCTGTTGACATATGCCGGTTTCGACTACTCGAAAACCCAGGTAGCCCGCGAGGCCGGCGTCTCGCGCGTGACAATAGACGCCATTTGGCGCAACCTCGAGAAGCAGGGCTACATCAAGCAAACCCGCTCGATTGCGAATGCCCAGCTCTACGCGCTAAACACACAAAACCCGCAAGTAAAGGCCCTTGTACAGCTTGAAATGGCGCTAGCAAAAGCAAAAAGTGAGAAAGCGATGGAAAGGCAGACGGCGAAAGCCAGAACTTGAGCTTGAGCGCGGGAAGATATCGGCTACTATTTCAGCGCGGTTTGGTTTGTAGTAACCGGGCAAACTCTGCTTCAATTTCAGTCAATCGACGGATTAACGCGGCTTCTTTGTTCCAGCCAAAATGATCTTTTTTTACTATTGCATATATGCAAACCGCTAGACCAACTAAGAATAGCAAACCGTGGCCTATAGCACGAATACCTGGACTAACTTGCATAGCTGCATAAATCATACTGTAGAATCCAAAAATCATCGCTACAAATAGCGCAGAAAACTGAAACTTAATCGAAAAGGAATTAGAAATTGCAGTCAGCCCCCGATTATGCAAAAGCTTCAGAACTTCAAGCTTGCCTTTGGATGACAGCTTCGAGTAAACTTCGGGATGAGCTAACTCTAAACTTGTGTCCACTAGTTATCCCGGGTTTTGACTTTCGTTACATCAAGATAGTAAATTTCGTTGATTGAATCGCACTCGAATTTTCGCGAAGGGTTTTCTTGAGCTGCTTGTTGACACGCTACAACCGTAGTTTTGCCAATACCTATTCTAGTTTCCCCACTACCGCCAAGATTGGTATCATAACATCCGCAAACACTTACTTTTCTTACAACACCAGTAAGTTCGCAATTTAGGCAGTAAAAGTAGTCATATTTTACAAGAACGCCTACTATTCGACCCTCTTCGTTTCGGGCAGTTATGCAGTACTTAATCTGATTGGACGTAAATCCAGAATCGCAAAAATAGCTAGCGGAAGGCATTCCGACTATCGTAACCGATTGACCGAGATAGTTTTCTGAATGTTCGATAAGATCCAACGTGCTCACGCCGCCGAACGTACCAAGGCATCCAGTAAAGAGAATGGCGAGGCTTCCGACACTCAACAAAAGTAATTTCACAAAAGAACTTAGCCAAGCCAACTTAATAGAATATCGCCAAATTTCCTTCCACTTTTTTCGAACACACGCCTCATTTTTCTGAAACGGCCTTTGTTCATACTTTTCCGAACTACCTGTTTTCTCTTTCCGCAACTGTCTCATTAAATTCGGAAATGAGCCTCGGGTGGGATATGCCCCTGCCCAAACACTAGCTTTCTACTCGTAAAAACGCAAAATGGCCCTTTTGGCACCAAAAGCTGGGCAAAAAATTGAGACGGGCGTTTTGGGGTAGTTTACGATAGTGCGAAAAAACGAGACTAAACACCTGGGAGTTTGGTCCATGGAACGTGATGAGTTGCAATAAGGAAAGAGCCCGCGCTCGTCTGTTGGCCGGAAAATTCAATAGAAGCGGGAAAGCCCATGCCTTGCAGCTTTGAAGCCGTCGCGCGTACCTTGCTGAAGTAACTCAAGTTAGGCTTTACATTTTTGGGGGTGAAAACGTGAGATACTTTGGCATCCTGCCTAAGGCCGCCAGTAATTTCGGTTCTGACGAAATCAAAGCCCGTCTCGCGCTTGATGCGCGCTATCAACGCCCTCATTGGGTTCTTACCTGTACGAACTATCTTCTGGCGCGGTAGCTGCTTTTTGGCAGTGCATCGCGCACCCAAACGAGGATGCTGGCGACGATGTAGAGGTAGACTGCGGCAAGCAAGAGCGCAATGCCGAGCTCGACGATGAGGAAAAGATCTCCAGTCATGCCACCGGGCACGCGCATGCCTGAAGCCATTTGAATAAAGGCGTTAGCGGGAAACGTGAGGACGGCAACTAGAGTGCCGGTCCAGGGCCTAACTGAAATGACTACCGCGGAGACTGCAGCAAGCACGATGGCCGTTGCAAAGAGCGCGTACGCGAGGACGAATTTCTCGTGGGACGGCGACAACAATGAACTCACGCAGCGTATTTCGGAATCAAAGTATTAAAGCGTATTGTTAGCACTAACGAAAAAAACCTGCGTTCTTAGACGTAAGAAACTAGCGGCCGTTAGCGACCTTGATTCCGGCCTGCTTAAGCGCGCTCCTTACTGCATCAGAGCCAATGGCAGCGCCATCGCCGTCTTTGTCGGGAACCGCATAGTAAATGCGCTTTGAAACAGCATCGAACTTAAGCTGCGCGGGAGTCGAACCATTGGCAGACCTAGAGCTAATGTCCCGCGCAAAGTGCTGCAACTCGTCAACCTGCGAGTCACTCACTTCACGCGCCTCGAGGCGAACCATCACTTGGCCGAACTCCTCATGGACAACAGTAGAGTCAAGCGCGGGGCCGAGAATACCCGCCACGCGTCTGACGTCGTCTACGCACTGCTTCATATTAGACACCTTGAATTGCCCCATATAGATAGCAGGAACGGAAGTTAATAAAACTAACGAAGGTCGTCCAAAATCAGTCAAAATAATCCGGTTCAGCCAGAAAAAGCTGGTTCTTACGAGTATGAACTAAACTAGTTGGCTTTTTCACTCTCAGCTTTGCCAAAATCCTCCTCTCGGGCCCCCGGCCGACCAAATGCCGCTTTTCCTTCATCTGCTTGAAAAACGTCCGCGCCTTTCCGGCACGCTTGTAAAGCAAATAATCGAGAGCGTCTGAGAGCGACACCCTGTGGCCCAGGCGCGCCTGGAGTTTTCCGGCAGTCTGGGCCAAGCGCAAGTAGGCGGAATTTGAGGCACGAATCAAGCGATGCACCATATTTTTTCCTCTGACGAAATAGAGTAATGTAAACAAAGTATAATAAGTTTACTATTAGGTTCGCCACAGTTTTTTGTGCGGGAAAAAAAGCGGCTGCGGAAAAAAAGTCGGAGAAACGGACAGGCTTGCTGCGCTGGTGACAAAAGCTGGCCGGGTGCGCAAGAGCGAGGAAAAATTAAAATAGTCGATTGCACTAAATACATTAAATCCCAAAAAGGCTGTTTTTAGCGCCCCCCTGGGGGTATTATTCGAGATGAAAAACTCATGCACGGTACTTGGAGCGATGCGCGCGAGCTGCGCAACATCATGATGGTTTCCCTCTTGTTCATGCTAGTGCTCTACATCCTTCTTGCAGCAGTGCGCGGCATAGGCTAGCGTCCCCCTAGACGCTTCAGAAGCTATTTCCACCCACTCTAGGCCCTAAAGGACCAAAACGCATGTTCTGCGTCTTGCGTTTGGAGCAAAACCTGCCTAGTCGGGCCTCCGGAAGGGTTTAAACCGCGCTTTGAGAAACGAATTGGTGAAATACCCCGTTATTTTCGCCATAAGCGCGTTTTTCATTTGGAAAACGCTGTCGGAGTTCGTTCCGGAGGCGGGCTTTGGGGAAATGAACTTGCCAGTAATGGTGGCTCTAGCGAGCGTGGTTTGCGCGGCTGGACTTACGTTTTTAATCTACCAAGTAGAGAAAGCACTCGCCCATGACCGCGTCGAGCCGGAAAAATACTCTGCTCCGGGCCGCAAAAAAGAGTCCGAACCCAAATTCGAGGACATTTACCGTCCAAAAAGCTGAATCCAAGCTAAGCATAACTCGCTTGGAGCGAAAACCGGCCTAGTTGGGTGCTAAAAGAGGCAAAACTGGTTGCGGGCGACCGCTTGCGGTGCGCTTAAAGCTTTGAAGAAACAAATCTTACTATGGCACACGGTCTCGACCCGCGTTACTTCGACATCAAGCCAGTCAAGATTAAGCCTAGCCTGTGGCCTGCAAAGCCGTCGGGAATGCCCGACGGGCACTATTACCTCTGCAACACCGAGTTCAACGGGCGCAAAATATGCTGGGGAACCGTCATAGAGCGAAAATGAGTCATTAGAGAGCTGCTTTTGGAGCAAAACCTAGTCAGGTCGATTAAATTATGGCGCGCAATGTGATTTTTGATTGGTCGGGCACTTTGAGTGACGACTTTGGGATGGTACACTCGACTACTTGCGCAATTTTCGCGCGCTTGGGGCTGGGCGCAATCTCGCTAGAGGAGTACAAGCGCGAGTGCGAAATGCCTTACATGGAATTTTGGAAAAAATACACGCCAATTAGCAAAGAAGAGCTCGACGTGATGTGGCTAGAGGAAGTTTTCAGCGCGCCAAATGCAGTTTCGTTCCCAGGAATACGCCAGGAGCTGGAAACGCTCTATAAGCAGGGCGTCAGCATGGTCGTTCTAAGCGGCCAGGCGAGCAAAAAACTCAAGGCCGAAGCCGCGGAATTCGGTTTTAGCGATTTCTTCGACGGCATTTACGGGGGCGCGCACGACAAGAGGCACTCCGTTAGCCAAATCATGGCGGAGCACGGCTTCGATGCAGGAGAAACCTGCCTAGTAGGCGACATGGAACACGATTTGGACACCGCAAAGCACGCCGGAGTCACACCAGTGGCAGTCACCTGGGGCTACCACGCTCGCCAAAGGCTCGAGAAATCAAATCCTAGAGCTATTCTAGACGACGTGAGCGAACTCGCAAGCGCAGTTAGTCTAGTCTAAACCGAGTGGCTTGCTGCAAAATCAGTATTCCGCCTCTATTTTGCGACGCACGCGATTGTATTTGAGAGCGAAACGATGCGCTTCGTCCCTGCAGGCCATGAGCAAGCGCAATCCTGCGCTCGTTTTGGGGAGCTTAATTGGCGTCATTGAGTCTGGCACGTAGAGCTCTTCCTCGCGTTTGGCGAGCGCGGCTATCGGGAATTCGAGAGACAAGTCTTGCAGCGCCTGCATTGCGGCGTGAAGCTGCCCAATACCCCCGTCGATGAGCACTAGATCGGGCAGCGGCTCGTTTTTCTCAAGCGCACCACGATAGCGGCGGTAGACTATTTCCTTCATCGAGGCGAAATCGTCTTGCGTCGGCGTTGACTTGACTTGGAAGCGCCGGTAGAATGACTTTTCGGGAGTGCCGTCGAGGAATCGCACGCAGCTGCCCACGATTTGCTTGCCTGCGAGGTTGCTTGCGTCAAAGCAGTCTATTCTCGCAGGCGGCTTTGAAAGGCCGAGAGATTTTTGCACTGCAAGTGCCGCTTGAGACGAGCCGGCGACGCCGCTAGAGAGCGCCGCGTTCTTTTCAGCGAGGGCTACCAGCTCTAGCTTGTCGCCTTTCTGCGGTATTGCAAAAATGCAGCCCCCTGTTGCTAGCAATTGAGCGAGAGCCTGCCCATCTGCAGCATTTTGGAGGGCTGCGAACGCTTTTTCGGGCATGGCGCGGCTCTCGTAATAACGGAGGATGAATTCCGCCTGCGGCGACTCACCGATTGCGTCTATGGTAAACGATTCTCGCTCGCGAATGACTCCTTCGCGGCTCTTTAGCACGCACACGCGCATCTTGGCACCGTCAGTGACAAAGCCGAAGAAGTCCTCGTTGCCGGAATGGTAAGTCTCCATGAGCTGGCGCTGCTTGATGCGGGAAATGGCTGCCAAGCGGTTTCTCAACTCTAGGGCGCGCTCAAAATTCTCTTCCCTCGAGGCAACCTTCATTTCCTCGCCAATGCGCTTCTCAACATCCTCGGTTTTTCCCGAAAGCACGTTAGTCGCCGCTTTCACGTTCTCGCCGTAATCTTTTTCGCGTATTTTTCCTATGCATGGGGCAGTGCAGAAGCCAAGGCGGTACTGCAGGCACGCCTGGTGCGGCAGTTCATTGCAGATGCGGATGCCGAATGAGCGCGTTGCCTCGCGCAGCGCAACGAAGCGGCCCTCGCCGCTAGTGAATGGGCCCAGGAGCTTCTCGCCCCTCTTGGCAGAGCGCTTGCGCGTGACTAGGATGCGCGGGAACTTTTCGTCAGTCACTTTGAGGTACGCGTACTGCTCGCCGTCCTTTAGTGAAATGTTGTAGTCGGGCTTGTGCTGCTTGATGAGCGTGTTCTCGAGAACAAGTGCCTCCGCCTCGTTGCGGCAAGCAATGAATTCAACTGAATGCGCCAGGCGCATGAGGACCGCGGTCTTCGCGTCAGTCGGATTTCGGTAGTGGGAAACGCGATTGAAGATATTCTTGGCCTTTCCCACGTACAAAATCTGCCCACTTGCAGCCTTGTAGATGTAGACGCCGGGCGCCTTCGGTGCGGAAGAGAAGTCGATTGCCACGATTATTCCTTATGGCGGCTCAAAGTATTATTGCGTTTGCAAAAGCCTTGAAGTGCGGGTCACCGGTGACGACAATGGCATCGCTTGCTAGGGCGCTTGCGGCAATCACGCAGTCAATGAGGCCAATGTTTTGCTTGGAATGAAATTTTGCCCAGTACTCGCCGGCCTTGGCGGCGATTGACTCGTCGATTTCCACTTTCGTTGCCCTAGTAGATATTGCGGAGAGCACGTGATGAACATCGGCAGTCCGCCCTGCAGAAGTTAGTCTTGCAGATACTTCAGCAAGCGAGAGTGATGAAATTAGTATTGTCGCATCCGTCTCCGCTAAGATGCGCTTTACAGCTGGCTTTTTCGGGCCGTTTGTAAAAAGCTCTAGCCAACAGAAAGTGTCAAGCAAGTAGCGCTTCATCGGTTCTCATCCGCCCACAGCTCTTTTCTGGAAGGCCCATTCTTCAATTCTGGAAACTTTCCTTCAAGGTCTAGAAGGGAAGGCACGACAATCAGGCGCAAGTCCTTGCCCTCGGGCTCAAAGACCACCCGCTGGCCCTTCTTTATGCCCATCTTCTTTCTGACTCCTTCCGGAATCACAACCTGAAACTTAGACGAAACTACTGCAGACTCCATCGAACCCTCACCGTAAGACGAATGGCTATCGATGTATTTAAGGGTTACTGGCACCGGAATCACTGAAGAAGTTTGCGCTTTCGAGTAGTTAAACAAAAGGAGAGTGGCTTGCCGGGCAAAAGCACTCCCCCTGCACTTAGACCTGGTCTAGAAGCAGACCTTGTCTCCAACGACTTGTTTTCATATCCAGAGACACAATTCCCGAGGTTATAACCTCTGCCCCACTTAGGCAATGAACGATAGCACTTTAGGCAATATATAAACAAAAATCAGAATGCTAAAAGAAGTCGAATACGACACAATTTTGTCTTTTGCGGGGGTTGTAATCCGCAGGACTGCATTTTACTTGTGGAAAGTAGTCTAAAACCGATCATCCTCGTGCGGATGACCAAGTAGCTTAAGTTCTTCCAGAAGCGCGTGAGCGAACAAGTGGTCTGGGTCGTTCCGAAGGTCGGTAAAGTTCACACTCAGGGTATTATTTTTATCCTTGGGCAGATGCAGCTGAGGTGTTGAATGTTCTGGAAAAGCAGACTTAAGCAAATCCGTTGCCTTTGCCATTGAGTCCATGGCCCCTTTAACCTTTATGCCCAATGCACTTTTTGGTTCTATGATGATGGTGTTAGAAACAATCCGGCCTACGCCAGGTGTATTTTTGTACGCTGTTGTTACCATTCGAATTTTCAAACCATTCAAATCGTGCAATTTTCGTGCAAATTCTTGTGCAGGTCTAATCATAAGATCGCCTCTCAATTTATACTGGATTCGAGCTTATTTAAGCATTGAGACTCAATCGTGTCTCTTCACCTACTGCACCTAGACGTAGCCTACGTTCACTCCCCCTGCACTTAGACTAGTGTTGCGCTATTGCCGCAGGTATTCCTTCAAGTACTTGCCCGTCTCGCTGTTCCTATTTGCTGCGATTTGTTCGGGCGAGCCGCTTGCGATGATGCGGCCGCCTTCGTTGCCCCCGGCCGGGCCCATGTCAACAACCCAGTCGGCGCTTTTTATGACGTCGAGGTTGTGCTCGATGACGAGGACAGTATTGCCCTTGTCGACCAAGCGCTGGAGGACGACGAGGAGTTTCTTCACATCGTCGAAGTGAAGGCCTGTTGTCGGCTCGTCAAGAATGTAAAGCGTCTGTCCCGAATCGCGCTTGGTGAGCTCGGCTGCAAGCTTGATGCGCTGAGCCTCGCCACCCGAGAGCGTTGTCGAAGGCTGGCCTAGCTTGATGTAACCCAAGCCCACGTCAAAAATCGTCTGGAGTTTTTTGCGCGCTTGCGGAATGTTCTCAAAAAACAAAAGCGCTTCTTCCACGCTCATGTCGAGAACTTCGGCAATGTTCTTTCCCTTAAAGCGGATTGAGAGAGTAGACGGCTCGTAGCGCTTGCCCTTGCACTGCTCGCACTGAACATAGACGTCGGGAAGAAAGTGCATCTCAATTTTGATGAGGCCGTCGCCAGCGCAGTTTTCGCACCGCCCGCCGACGACATTGAATGAGAAGCGGCCGGGACGGTAGCCGCGCGCTCGGGCTTCCGGCGTTTCGGTGAAGATGTCGCGAATGATTGAGAAGACGCCAATGTAGGTTGCTGGGTTGCTGCGGGGAGTGCGGCCGATTGGAGTCTGGTCGACGGTGACGACGTGCTCGATTTTGTCAACGCCCTCGATTAAGCCGTG
The DNA here is from genome assembly GCA_020057405.1 of archaeon. Taxonomy (GTDB): domain Archaea; phylum Micrarchaeota; class Micrarchaeia; order Norongarragalinales; family UBA97; genus JAGVFW01. The sequence goes on from JAGVFW010000009.1 coordinate 13,769, forward strand.
CGGCAATGGCGCATCACCGAGGCCGTACTTGAGGCGGAAGAGAGACTTTTGTAGGGTGTCGACAATTAGTGTGCTCTTGCCCGAGCCGGAAACGCCGGTGACGCAAGTGAAGCTGCGAACCGGGAATCGTGCGTCAATGTTTTTGAGGTTGTTGCCAGTGCAGTTGCGGACCGTGATGAAGTCAACGGGGTGTCGCCGCTTGGTGGGCAAGTCGATTTTCTTGTCGCCGCGCAAGTAAGCGGCGGTGATGGAATCCTTGGACTTGAGGAATTCCGTTGGAGAACCACTTGCCACAATGCGTCCGCCGTGCTCGCCTGCACCGGGGCCCAAGTCAACGAGAAAATCTGCTGCAAGCATGGTGTCCTTGTCATGTTCGACAACAATTAGCGTGTTGCCCAAATCGCGCAGGCGCTTGAGGGTTGCCAGGAGCTTGTCATTGTCCTTTTGGTGCAAGCCAATTGACGGCTCGTCGAGGACGTAGAGCACGCCAGTGAGGCCCGAGCCGATTTGCGTTGCCAGGCGAATGCGCTGTGCTTCGCCGCCCGAGAGCGTACCTGCGCTCCGCGAGAGCGTAATGTAGCCAAGACCCACATCGCAGAGGAAAGTCAGGCGCGCTTCGAGCTCGCGCATGATGAGCTTGCTGATTTCAAGTTGCGTTGGCGTTTGCTTGAAATTTCGCAACCGCTCCCGGCCGTTTGTCGCGTCAAGTGCAGTGAATTGCGCGATGTTTAGAGAGTCTAGTTTGACTGCAAGCGCTTCTGCCTTGAGGCGAAGGCCGTGGCAGGCTGGGCACTCGGTGCTAATCATGTACTGCGCAAGGTCCTCACGCCTGCTCTCGGATTGAGTTTCGGCAAGCATTCGCTTTAGGTTGGGAATGACGCCCTCGAATCCACCAGTGTGCGTGAAGGTCGCGTCACCGTCGCGGCTCACGTGCTTGTACTTGACTTCCTTTTCATAGCCATAGAGAATTGCGGCAATGTGCTCTTTCTTGAGCTTCTTGATTGGAACATCGACCGAAAAGCCTATTGTCTTGCCTAGTGCAGCCAGTTGCGATATGCGGTAGCTCTTGAACATTCCGCCCCAAGGTGCAACTGCGCCTTCTGCAATAGTTTTTTCAGTGTTTGGAATTACGAGGCTTTCGTCAAATTCGCTTTTCACGCCCAAGCCATGGCAGTCTGGGCACGCGCCGAATGGCGAGTTGAATGAGAAGAGGCGGGGTTGCAGTTCCTCAAATGAAGTGCCGCAGTTCGAGCAGCTGTTCTTCTGGTTGAAGAGCTCGGATTGCTTGAAGTCGGAGTCGGCAACTATTGCCAGGCCGCCTGCGAGGCTGCAAGCCGACTCGAGTGCCTCAGTCACGCGGGGTGCGGAATCTTGAGAGCACTCGAACTTGTCGGCTTCCACCCAGATTTCGTGCTTTTCGTAGCGGCCGAGTTCAGGCACCTTGCCCGAATCGTCGAGCATGACGTCATGGCCATTGACGCGGAAGGAAACAAATCCCTTGGAATAGAGTTCGGAAAAGAGCGCTTCGTAAGTGCCTTTCTTGCCGCGGACCATGGGTGCAAAGACGCGGATTTTCTTGCCTTCAAATCGGTTGATGACGTGGCTTGCCATCGAGGCAATGCTTGAAGCTGCGATTGGAGTGTTGCAGTTGGTGCAATGCGGCGTGCCAATGCGGGCGTAGAGGAGGCGGAGGTAGTCGTAAATTTCGGTCACGGTGCCGACTGTCGAGCGCGGGTTGTGGCTGCCGCTCTTTTGGTCAATTGAAATTGCTGGCGAGAGGCCCTCGATTGAGTCAACGTCGGGCTTGTCCATCACTCCCAGAAACTGGCGGGCATAAGAGGAGAGACTCTCGACGTAGCGGCGCTGGCCCTCGGCGTAAATCGTGTCGAAAGCAAGGGTACTCTTGCCTGAACCCGAGAGGCCGGTGAAGACTGCGAGAGCATTTTTGGGAATGGTGAGGTCAATGCCCTTCAGGTTGTGCTCGCGTGCGCCGCGAATGACGATGTTTTCTAGAGCCATTTTACTTCATCTCACCATTTTCTCCCGCATTTTGCGGATTTGCTCCCTTAGTTCGATTGCGCGCTCGAAGTCAAGCGTCTCTGCAGCGCGCTTCATTTCAGTCTCAATCTCAATCATTTGCTTGCGCGACGGGGCGCGGCCGGATTTCGTCGCCTCAGCCAGCTCGCCCTCCAGGGCAGCGACTTTCTTGATGATTGAGGCAGGCGTGATGCCATGGCTCTTGTTGTAGTTTAATTGATAGGCGCGGCGACGATTGGTCTCGGAGAGCGCTTTCTTGATTGAAGCGGTTTCGCGCTCGCAATAGAGGATGGCGCGGCTCTGGGAATTTCTTGCAGCGCGGCCGATTGTCTGGATGATGCTAGTTTCGTTGCGCAGGAAGCCCTCCTTGTCAGCATCGAGGATGGCGACTAAGCCTACTTCGGGAATGTCGAGTCCTTCCCGCAAGAGATTAATGCCAACGAGGCAATCGAATTCTCCGAGGCGCAGGCGGCGGATGATGTCGGTGCGCTCGAGAGTCTCGATTTCAGAGTGCAAGTAACGCGCTTTCAGGCCCTTCTTGAGGAGAAATTCGGTTAAGTCCTCGGACTGGCGCTTGGTGAGCGTGGTGATGAGAGTGCGGAAGCCGGCTTTCGTCGTTGCAACGACTTCATTGCACAAGTCCGCGATGCTGCCCTCGGTGGGCCGGACGATAACTTGCGGGTCGACAATGCCTGTTGGCCGCACGAGTTGCTCGACGACTTGGCTGCTGACTTTACGCTCGTATTCGCCCGGTGTTGCGGAAACGAAAATCGTGGGGCGCACGAGGGAGATTTTTTCGAATTCGGCGTACTTTAGCGGCCGGTTATCAAAAGCGCTTGGCAGGCGGAAGCCGTAGTCAACTAGGTTCTTCTTGCGCGAGAAGTCGCCGTTGTACATGCCGTGAAGCTGCGGAATGGTGACGTGGCTCTCGTCGATGACGATGAGCGAGTCGTCGGAAAAGAAGTCCATCAGGCAATACGGCTTTTCCCCGGGCTTTCGGCCATCGAAAAAGCGCGAGTAGTTTTCGATGCCCTTGCAAAAGCCGGTATTCTCAATCATTTCCGCGTCATAGTTCACGCGCGTTTTCAGACGATGCACGGCCATCTCGTCTTTCACGTGCGGCAGGCGCTCTTTCAGTTCTGCACGGATTGCGGCGACAACGGGCTTGACTCTTTCCTGCGGCACGACGAAGTGGCGGGCGGGGAAAATGCGCACAAAAGGCAGTTTTCCTAATGAGGCGGAATTGGTAGTTGAGAATGCAGTGATTGAGGCGATTGCGTCGTTCTCGAGCTGGATGCGATAGTAAACGTGCTTGTAGGAAGGGAAGATGTCAACAATATTTCCGCGCGAACGCACATCACCCGAACCTGGAGCAGAGTCATTGCGCTCGTACTGGATTGCAGAAAGGGCCGCGATTAAGTCCCCGCGGCTCATCGAGTCGCCGGGCTTGAGTTCAACCGCCAGTTCCATATAGTCTTTGGGGCTGCCAAGGCCGTAGATGCAGGAAACGCTGGCGACAACAATAGTCGGCTCGCCTGAGAGGAGGGAGGCAGTTGCGGAAAAGCGCAACTGCTCGATTTTCTCATTCACCATCGCAGTCTTCTCGATGTAAGTGTCTGAGGACGGCAGGTAGCTCTCGGGCTGGTAGTAATCGTAGTAGGAAACAAAATACTCGACGTTGTTTTGCGGGAAGAACTCCTTGAACTCGGAGTAAAGCTGGCTTGCTAGAGTCTTGTTGTGGCTGATGACAAGCGCGTTTTTGCCCGTTTGCGCGATGACGTTGGCGATTGTGAAAGTCTTTCCTGAGCCGGTGACGCCGAGGAGAGTCTGACGCTTGCCCTTGAGGACGCCGGACGAAAGCTCCGCTATTGCCTCTGGCTGGTCGCCGGTAGGCGAGAATCCCGACTGCAGGCGGAAACTCATCAGGTAAGACCGCATAGTTTTGGGGGCGCAAAGCATTAGATGCTTTCCTACAGCAGTTTGCCGGCCCAACGTGGCAGGAAAATCGGCCACTTGCGAACCGGGAGGCAGCTATGCTTTTCTTTCAAGCGCTTGCCTGTGACGCAAATACTCGTCGAGGAAGCGCTTTTCATCCGCTTCAGTCTCGAAAAGGCCGTTGGTGCCGAAATAGTCGTGCTTGCGGCTCAATTCCACAAAGCGCGTCGCCTCTTCAAGGCCGAACCTCTCGCTAGGCCTTTTGGCAAGCCGCTCGACGTACCCGAAATTCGTCAGGTGCGCGTGGTTCTTGCTGCTGTTGAAGACTATGTGCGCCGGATCGAGATTGAGCCTGAAATAGCCCGCGTGATGGTAGCTTGCAATCTCCCTGGCAACGGCGGTTATCACCTTATTGCGCAGGTTCCTGGGCTTGTTGGAAAAATCTGCGTACAAGCCGATGCCTGCAACCAAGCGAGTGTAAAGTGTGGACGAGTCGGACGCCGAGAGGAAGCCCAGGGGTTCCGGAGCTGCAAGCCCTTTTTGCCGCATTTCGAGAAGCAACTTCATCATCTCGGGCGCGGGGTACCCTAACGGAATGACCGGCGAACGGCTTAATCCGGATTGCGGCAAAACCGCTTCTGTCAGCTCGGGAAATTCGATTTCCAGTTGCTCTAGGGAAGTCGGGAGAAGGACTTCCCTTTTTGGGGCGAGTTTGGCAACAATGCGCAATCGCGCCCTTCCCCGCTTTGGCCTGACCTCGTAAACGACCGTCCCGCTCTTGAGCACCGACTTTCCCAGCTCCGGGTCGTGGCCATACCGAGCGACAAGCGTGCTCTTCTGCTCGTGCACGCCCGTGGTGAAAAGGCGTACCAAATCCTTCCTGAAGGTCAGCCTCCCGTTGCGGAAGGGAACCGTGACGAATTTCATCAAGGAATTGTTCGAATCAGACTGTTTAAATCTGTTCTTTGGCCCAAGCATTGCAGAGGCCGCGGGCACATTGTTGCTTGCGGCCAACTCCATGAATGTAGTGCCTAACTATGACCGAAAACGCGTTTGACTTGCTGCACCCGAAAATCGCGGCCCTAGCGAAAGCGCGCTTTGGCGAGCCAAGCGAAGTGCAGGCGGCAGCTATTCCGCTTGCAATGGCGGGCGAGAATGTCCTGGCAATCGCGCCTACTGGAAGTGGCAAGATGGAGGCGGCATTCCTTCCCGTCGTTAGTCGACTACTCGAGAGCACTGAGGCAGGGGACAAGGAAGGCATCCGTTTTCTTTACATCACGCCCCTGCGTGCCCTCAACCGCGACATGCAACATAGAATGGAGTACTGGGCGCATTTGCTGGGGCTCTCGCTTGGCGTGCGCCACGGTGACACGAAACAAAGCGAGCGCGTCAAGCAAAAAATCAAGCCCCCCCAAATCATGGTCACCACTCCCGAGAGCTTAAGCACGATTTTGATTTCCCCAGGCATCCGCGACGCCCTGCGCAATGTCAAGTGGGTTGTTGTTGACGAGATACACGAGCTAATCGACAGCAAGCGCGGCGTGCAGCTATCGCTCGCCCTTGAGAGGCTGCGGGAGCGCGTGAAAGAAAAGGGCCCTGTGCAAAAAACACCGCGCGATTTCCAAATCATCGGGCTTAGCGCGACTGTGGGCGACGAGGCGAAGGCAGCTGAGTTTCTTTCCCCCAAGACTAAAGTCGCGCGGGCGGACCTCAAGCGCAAGATTGAGCTCAAAGTCGAGTTTCCCACGGTTGTCAAGGACGCCGAGTTTGCGGCAAAGTGGCGCCTTGAGGGAGAGGCGGCTGCGCGAGTAGAGCGCTTGTCCCAGCTCATTGAGGAAAGCAAGAGCATTCTCGTTTTCGTAAACACGAGGAGCATGGCTGAAAGCCTGAGTGCATTGCTTTTCCAAGTCGAGATATTGCGGGGAAAGGTGGGCGTGCACCACGGTTCGCTCGCTCGCGAAAGCAGGATTGCGACCGAAGCGGAATTCAAGCGCGAGGGAACTGAAGGCGAGAAGAAACTAAAGGCGATTGTGTGCACGAGCAGCCTTGAGCTCGGCATCGATGTTGGCCGCATCGACATGGTGGTGCAGTACCACTCGCCCCGGCAGGTGACGCGCCTGCTGCAGAGAGTGGGGCGAAGCGGGCACAGAAAGAACCTCGTGCCAAAAGGAATTGTGCTTGCTGTCGCCGGCGGGGACTGCGTTGAAACTGCGGTACTGGCGCATCGCGCGCTTGGGGGAAAACTCGAGGCCATCAGGCTGCCAATAAACTGCCTTGACGTGCTTGGCGCCCAAGTGTCGGGATTTGTGCTTGACAAGTGCATCAATCCCGACGACAAGCTTGACACGAAAAGCGTCTACGAGATTTTCAAGCGCTCGCCCTACTACCGCACGCTAGAGTTTTCCGAGTTCATCATGGTCTGCAAACAATTGTCGCAACAGCGGCTCCTCGCCTTAAGCGAGGACTTTGCAAGCCTGGCTCCAGCAAGGGCGACGAAGCTCTATTACTACGAAAACTTGAGCACCATCCGCGACCTGAGGCGATACTTTGTCAAGGACGCGGAAAAGCGGCGCAATGTCGCCGTCCTCGACGAGGAGTTTGTCGCCGAGTACCTGCAGAAGGGCGTGACGTTCATTTCGCGGGGCGTGCCTTGGAAAGTGCTAAGCATCACAGACGACGAAGTCATTGTGGAGCAGGCCCAAGACTTTACCGCAAGCATTCCGGATTGGGTGGGCGAGGAGATTCCCGTTGTCTTTGACGCGACGCAGGAATTCGCCGAGCTTCTTGAGAAGACGGGCAAGGGGCTTTTGGGAAAGTACGAACTTCTGCGCGACTACTCGTGCGCAGGAAGCGCTGCTGACCAGATTCTTGCTTATGCGGAAAAGCAGCGCAAGTACTTTTTGCCCCAGAAAGGAAAATTCTTCCTCGAGGAGAGCGGCAAGACCCTGCTTCTGCACACTTTTGCGGGCAACGAGGCAAACGAGGCCCTCGCGCGGGCCATAGCGGCGATGCTGTCGGCAAGCCGCGGGGAAAGCACGAGGACGCGCGCGAGTGCCTACTCGATTGCATTCGAATTTTCCCACCCGCCCGACTCGAAGAAATTCCTCAAGATACTTGCTGAACTCGACGCGGACTCTGTTGAAAAAATCTTGCGCAACGCCATCCCCCACACTGCGATTTTCAGGAGCAGGTTCGTTGACGTGGCAAAGCGGTTCGGCATGATTCGGCGGGACGCTGACCTGAAGAGCATCAACATCAAGCGGTTGGTTGAGGCGAGCACTGAGACTCCAATTTGGCGCGAGGCTCTAAGCGAAGTGCTCACCGAGAAGATGGACATCCCGCGGCTGCGGCAAATCATCAAGTGGCCAGTCGAGCAAGTGATTCGCAGCGACTTGTCGCCATTGGCTTCCGAGTTCGTCGACCTGTATGCCAGCAGGGAACTCCTCGCAGCCGTCGAGCCTACCGCGCAGCTAATTGATGCGTTCAAGAAAAATTTGCTCGGCCAGCGGATGAAGCTCGTGTGCAACTACTGCCTCAACACTTTCAGCATTTACCTCAGGGAAGCGCCGGAAAAGATTTCCTGCCCTCACTGCCAAAGCACGCAGTCAACTCTCGCCGAGTACAGAAAAGTGCTGGAAAAGTCCGCGAAGGGAGAGAAATTAGAGAAAGGCGAGGGCAAGCTTCTTGAGGACGCACGGCGAGTGGAGTCGCAAATCGGCGCGTACGGAGGAAAGGCGCTCATCGCGCTTGCAACTTACGGAGTCGGCCCCGACAGCGCAAGCCGCGTGCTCTCAAGGCTCCGCGACGACGAAGCGGAGTTCTACAGAGACCTCCTAGAGCAACAAAAGCAGTTCATCGCCAACCGCAAGTACTGGAAGGCCTAATCGACGAGTATGCGTTCGGGAGAACGGCCATGGTGCGGTTGGTAGTGGGTGCATCCGCGCTCGTTTAGCAAGTGCGCTTTGATTGCATCCTTGACAAGCTCGTCGAATTTCGCTTTACTTTGCGGGTTTGAAAAAATCTTTGCGTCGTGGACAAAAAAGGACTTGATGGCGACATTTTTGAGGTTTTCATAAACAGCTTTGATGACTCGAACTGGCCGGCTGTGCTCGTCCTTGAGGCGGGGCTCTTCGCCAAGCTCCTTTGGAAACTCGAAAACTTGAACCAAGTGCATGCCGCCCCGGTGCTCGAGTGCCTCTAAAATTTCCCTGCTATCGTGAACGCGAACCTCGTAGTGTTCATGCGCAGGCAAGGCCGAACTTGCCGGCTCGTGCCTATGATAGAGCGCATAGTGCGTCAGCGTGTGCATACTGAACTCTGGGCTTAAGGAGTTTAAGAGCGTTTGGGGGACGCAGGCGCGAAAAATTAGCGCAAATCTTTCCTTCCAAACGCACCCAGGACAAAGCAATGCGAGAGGACTGCTTCGGCAATTGCGACAACGCCAGCAAAAGCCATGATGAACTTGACAACGACATCCGGAACGAGGACGGCAATAACTATTGCCCCAGCGCCAATTGCGAGGCGAAAGAGGCGGTTGTCGGGCCCGATGTTTGGCGGACAGACTTTTTCAACGGGTTTCAATGCCATCACTCTTCACGCTGCCTTGCCTAGTGGATAAACGCCCCTGCAAATGCGGCGGTGGTAAACGGTTAGGGGAATCTCGGTATTGAATGATATGCCCACTAGGGCGAGCTGCTTTTTGCGGGGCGTGGATGCTCCGACCGTGGTGCTAAAAGACTTGTAACCTAGGACTTTGAGCTTGTGGGCGGCGTGCTTCTCGGCAAAATAGCTCATCCCGATTATTGTCCCAGAATAGGGAGCCCGGTTCAAAATCTGGTAATCATCGGAAACTGCCTTAGACCCCGCTCGTTCATAGGATACAAAGCCTAGGGCACGCTGGAAGCTGGACGGGTAGGACGCCTCCTGCAACGGCTTCAAAATGTGCTTTGGGATGCGCACGTGCTTTATCAAGGTAAGCGGCAACTCGCTGCTGCCTGACGCCTGGTTGTCGTCTGAAAACACGATGGTCGGGCTAGCCTTTCCGGAAGTCAGGTCAAACGCGAAAACCTCGTGGCCGCGCGTAGTGGTATGGTAAACCGCAAGATGCGTGATTGGCTTTGGTTCGGGCAACATCATTTCACACCAATCATGGCTTTGAGCCTATCGATAAAAGAGACTTGCCTTGAATCGGCTACGCGTCCTTCAGGCTCCCACTTTTCAATGAACTGAACATCTTTTTCACTCGGCGGTGCCCGCTCCTCTAGAGCCAATTCCTTTACCGACAGCACGCGGGGTTTTGCCATTAGAGCACTATCCTCGGCTTGCCTGGCTTTGGCGCGAGTGCGCCTGGGGCGGCGAGGCCGTGTTCGACGAAATACTTTGCAGCTGATTTGTTAAGAGGGTCCGATGGGTTGGGGTGATCAAGCAGGTGGCGCAGTCCTTTGGCAAGCGAAACTAGAGTGAGGCCCTCGCTCCAGGCGTTGAGAATCTGGATGCACACTTTGCCGTCCTCGGCCCGGATGTTGGGGTGGAAAATTGGAGTCACCCACGTCACGTCGATGCCACCCGCGTAAGGATAGTCGCGCAAAAGCTGCACGCGAACCTTGTGTGAATCGATTGTCTTTACCGTCCCGCCGTCAAGAAAGTAGCCTCGGCCGGAAAACTCGAGCACGTAGTCGGTGCGGTCGGCACTCGCAGTAAACTTGATGCCTGTGCGCGACAGCTCGGCAAACTCGTTGTCGATGCGGCGTTTCCAAATCGCTTGCGGAAGGCGGGGCATAGAAGAAAACCAGTATCGCAAGCAATTTATTGCCTGCGGCTGTTCGTTTTTGCATGGACTTGCCTGAAGGCCTAGGATGGTACGGCATTGCCGCCGTTTTTGCGGCCTACGCGGGCAACAGCCTCGCTTATTTCAACGCACAAAACCCACTCTACCCTGCGCTCAACTTCACGGGCGCCCTTGCGCTTATCGTCGACACGCGAGCGAAAAAAGACTGGCCCCTGTTCGCACTAAACCTTGTTTGGGCTGCGATTGCGGCTTACTCGCTTGCGAGAATCTACTTTTAGCCGCCGGTAGGATCGGGCATCAGAATTAGCTTGGCGCCCTCGGCCACTCCGGCTTCCTTTAGCGAGAGGTCGGGGTTGAGGATCTTGTTGTCGGCAGTTGCAAGCACGAAGCGGTCCTTGAGTTGGAGGTTCTCGGCCAGCACTTCAAGCACGCTGCCGACCGTGAACTGTGGCTCGACCGCCATAGTGATTTCCTTGCCGCTAGTTGAATGAGTCACCGTAACGTTGTATTCGACCATCGCCGTTAGCCCCTCTGAAAGCTATTTATTACGCCCGATTAATAACCTTGCTGCATGGACAAGCCAAAAATCGTTGCAATCCACCGGCCCGAGGACGAAAGCGAAGTCCCGCCAGAGCGCGAACCGCAGCAAGAGCCATCGGCAGAGCAACAGAAAACTCCGACAAATGTTGAAACGCAGCCGGTTGAAACTCCCCAAACCGGCGGGGCAAACCCCGAAGCTGCGGTTCAAACGGCACCACAAGCTGAAGCAAAGCCCGAGCGGCCGGAAAAGCAGGCTGTGGGCCCCGACGGGCTCACCGACCTCGAACGCAGCGTGCTTGACGAGATGAGAAAACGCGGGGAAATAAGCCTCAACGAAGAACGCGCAATAGCGCAGGAGGCAAGGGCCAGAAACGACGCGCTTAGCCAACCCACGGCGCCACCCGCACCGAAAACCGAAAGGCCAGTGGGCGCAATCGAAGCTCCCGCGGAAAAGCCGGCTGGCGAAATGGAAGTCGCTTCAGAAGAACAGCATCCCCGCGTGATTGCGGGGGCCCCGCCTTGGGTGAGCAGGCAGGCAAAGCCCATCATCAAGCAGACGCGAGTAAACGGCGTCGTCGTAAGCGAGCGGGGAGAAAGCGCAGGCAAGCAAACCGAAGACCACTTGGCCCAACCCCAGGCGAGCGGGGACCACACGCAAGACGAACGCGAGCGCGCAGCCGACTTGGCGCGAAAGATTTACGCGCGCAAACAACGCGAAAAGAGTTTCTTTTACCGCCTACAGAAAATGCTTGGCCTTGTGAAGGAAGAACCGCTGGTGACCCAACGGAATGATTGAAGCTTATTTCGAGGAGCCCGTGATGCGGGCGGCCCAAGAGCACTGCAAAAAAGCTGCGGGCTTGCGCCTTGAGGCAATGGGCCTGCTTTCGGGCACTGCAGCCAAATGGCAGGGCACCACTTACGTCGTAATTGACGAGTACATCACCGCAGAGAACGACGCGACTGCAGTGAGCGTACGGTTCGGCAGGGAAGCGTTCGGCGCCCTTGCGGCAAGAATAAACGAGGCTGCAGGCCGGGGCAAGCTCGTCGTGGGCTGGGCGCACGCGCACCCAAACTACGGGTGCTTCCTCTCGTCGACAGACGTGCGAACGCAGCGCCAGTACTTTGCCGAGGAATTCAACATCGCCCTCGTAATCGACCCCGTGCGCGGGGAAAAGCGAGTCTTCAAGCTTTCGCAAGATGCAAAAGGATACCGGCCCGCCGGCTATGCCGTTGTTGCCAGAAAGTGAGCCGACCGCGCCGGCAATACAGCAAGCGCAACCCACAAAAGGAGAAAAGAAATTGAAATCGCCAAAGCCCCGAAAGGCACGAAAAACACGCCTGAAGCTCACGCGCTTTGACAAGGACGCAATCGAACTAATGCGCAAGGGCACCCGAAGCGCAGGGAGGCTCGCTGCACTCATGGGCCTTGACTCGACGCAAGTGCGAGGCAGGCTCCTCGAGCTAGAGTCCCACGGCATCATCGCGTTTGACGCAAGCGAACCCGACAAAGTCAGCCTCACGGTCAAGGCATACAATGACCTCAAGCTCTCGCCAATAGAGGAAAAAAAGCAGGAACCGGCACCAAACGTTCCAGTAAGACACCCCCCCGCTATTGAAGCGCCGCAAGCCCCGACCCAAAAGCCTCCCGCTCAAACTTCCGGCATCAGCGAACGCATCGACTTGGCCGAGCTATTGCGCCGGGGCGCGCCAAAAGACCCGCTTTTTGTCCGAAGGAAAGTCGGCGGAGACGAAGTGATTGAGGAGAAGAAAATCGACGCGCAAACCACTGAGCTTTTGAAGAAAACCATTGCCGAATACGAGGGCGAAAAATGCGAACTATGCCGAGGCGAGTTCCGCCTCGCGCTTGCAGACGGCCACCCGAAATACGGGCATTGCTTCTGCGGCGCCGCCTACCACCAGGACTGTTACGACAGCCTCTTGGACGACAAGGGCAGCTGCGCGCGCTGCGGCAGGACAATGGAAATCATTTTAGACAGGCAAAGCGAAGAAGCAGTCAGGGCGATTAGAAAGTTGTTTGAGTAGAGGTGGATAAAATGAGGAATATACTTAGACCGAAAACGCTGAGGGCAGCGGAACAGGCATTCAAGCGCCTTCACGGGACGGTTTACTACGGGTCCAGCGGACTGTCTTACGAAGTAACCGAGGGTCCGCAAGAACTGGAAAACGGGGAAGGGCATTACATCCACCTAGCGCCCAACAAACACCCCGCAAGTAGCGCGGAACACTCATCCTACGAAATTATCCTTAACTCGGAAATCCAGCGCCTTGCGAAAAATATGAAAGTTGGCCTCGGAATAATCACCCATCCATCTGAAAAACGCGATCTGCGAATAGCCTTCCTTAAAGACTAGCCGTGAACCGAATGCCTTGGAAACTGTGGGGAAATAAACCGGCCGAAACGCCCAAGCTTAAGCCCCTCCAACAGAGTGCAAGGGAAGCCAAGCTTTCGGCTTTCCGCAGCCTAAGGGAAAGCAACGTGCTTGTTGAAGACCATCTTTCAACAGACAACGAGCATTGCCTCAAAGTGACCCTTAAAACGCACGACGACGACCTTACCCGGGAGCTTGCCAACACTATTGCAGACAAGCACGCAAGCGAAAAGCAGGTAAATAACAACTCGAGCGTGATTGGTACCGAAATGATCCTCGCGTTTAAAGCAACTGCCAGAAAAGCGCGCTAGCCGTGCACCGGACAGCTCTCCCGCTTTGCAATCTCAAAAACAGCGCTCTCGTTAGTCAGGCCATTGTAGAACCAGTACTTGCCAGCTAGGCCGGACTCCGGCAGGTCGAACTTGCGGGGCTTGTTTTCGCGCGCTACGCGCTTTTGCGTCAAGTGGTTGACCACGCCACCGACAGGCGGCTCCTCGCTTTTCGCGTGCGCCATTTTGACAAACTCGCTTGCCATCACGCCAGCGACTATGCTCGTCGTGGTCGGAAGCGCGGGCATTTTGGGGTCGACGAACTCAAGCATCTCGCCGGTGCAGCTGTACTTTCGCCACAAAAACGAATAGTCGCGGGGGCTAAGGCCGCACTCAAGGCAACTGCCGCCGTCGACAACCTGCACTTTGCCGTTAAAACCCGCCGTGCCGCCGTCGACGAGCGGAGTTTTTCCATAGCAATGCGCATTCGCGTGCAGCCGCGCGCCAAGGTTGTCAAGGCAGCTAAAGGCGTAATCGAATTTTGAAAAGAAATCCTCGTCGAGAGTCTCGACGCGCTCGAGGACGGGTTCGATTTGCGCAGACGGGTTAAGCCGGCCGGCGGATGCTGCAAGAGCCTCGGCCTTCTTCGCGCCCTTTTGCGCGTCCTCGTGAGTGAAGAACACGCAGCGGTTGAGGTTTGCGGTGACGACCGTGTCAAAGTCGACTATCGAAATTTTTCGCACGCCAAGCTGCAGCAAGAGCTTCGCCGCCTCGTTGCCAAGGGCGCCCGCACCTATTAGCACGCAATGCGACTGCTCGACTGCAGTCTGCTGCCAGCCGCGGATGCGCCGCTGCCTGTCCCATTGGTCCGCGTCGATGAGGTCCATTGCCATCAAGAGTTTTAACCGCGGCCGTGCTTTAATGCATTTATGCCAGGAGCAATAATCGCATACACCACCGAAGACCCTGCCGGAAGCAACGTCGCCAGGCGATTGCACGAGCTCTACGGCTTTAAGCCCTCGGAAATGATTCTCGAGGCGGGAACCGAATTGCGCGCTTGGGAGTACCATAGCGTCAAGCTTGTTGAATTGCACACTCGGCTGTCTAACGCAAGCGAGTACCTCTCGCAAGTCCCGTCATTTGCTGCTGGCCTGGTTATCTTCGCCTCAAGACACAAGGCCGAGAGCGGCAGGCCCTCGTTTACAGTCCACTCTACGGGCAATTGGGGTGACGACCCGCAATGGGGCGGCAACCCGCACGAGCTTGGCAAGACAAGCGCCAAGGCGATTGCCTCTGCCTACCGCTGGTTCAAGGACAATCCTCACGATGGATTCGAACTCTCGCTTGAGGCGACCCACCACGGTCCCACGTCACTGCATTCGCCAAGCGTGTTTGTAGAGCTTGGCAGTTCGGAAAAAGAATGGAAGAAGACCGACGCAGGCGGGCACCTGGCAAGCTGCGTGATGGCAGTTGCGCAGAATTGGTCGTCAGAACAAGGCCGGACCGCCCTCGGCATGGGCGGCACGCACTACGCAAGCAAGTTCAACCCGCTTGAGGGAAAAGAGTTCAACTTCTCATTCATTTGCCCCAAGCACGCCCTCGATAATTTCTCAACGCAGATGCTCAAGCAGGCGATTGCCAAAACTGCTGAGAAAGTCGAGTGCATAGTGCTTGACTGGAAGGGAACGACGCTGCCCCAAAGGGACGCCGTGCGCGCGGCTGCGCAAGAGTGCGGACTCGAAGTCGTGCGCGAGTAAAACAAGTATGAGGCGTTAAAAGCTTCGCGGGTGCAACTAATTCCTATGGCTTGGCTACAGATAATCGCGGCTTGCGTTGCAGTGTTTTTCCTCCAGATGGCGCTGCCTGGGCTCACCAATTCCTTCGCGTTCGTTCCCGCAAACGCATTCTCGCACCCCTGGACTTTCGTCACCTCGCTCTTTTTGCACGGCGGCATCACGCACCTTTTCTTCAACATGTGGGCGCTCTTCATGTTCGGCCCCCTACTCGAACGGCGCATTGGCGAGAGGAAATTCTACGCGCTTTATTTCATTAGCGGCATCGTCGGCAACCTTGCATTCGTGTTCTTCTACCCTGCGCACGTGCTTGGTCTTGGGGCTTCGGGAGCGATTTTCGGAGTCATCGGCGCGCTTGCGGTCCTGATGCCCAGCCTGCCGCTCTTGTTCTTCTTCATACCGACGCAGCTGTGGGTTGCGGCGATATTTTGGGTAGCCATTGATTTGTTCTTGACCGGCTCTGCCGACGACGTGGCGCACTACGTGCACCTAGCTGGAATCGCCGTCGGAGTGGGATGGGGAATGCTGCTTAAGAAGCAAGAGCCGCCCGAATACTATTTCGGGCAAGGGTAAGACTAAACGGGAGTGGTAAAATGATTTTGAAGAAAGTAAAGTGCATCGGCATCGGGCCGGCCATGACGCCAGAAGGAAAGCGAAAGACGCAAATCACTTTCGGCAGGGACCTCGACCCCATGAAGCACAGCACGCCCCAAGGCGTGCCAATCCACTACGACAACGAAATCATCGTATTTCTAGACGAGGACGCGTTTAAGACAGTCAAACGCAAGTTCATCGTTGGCGAGGAATTCAACTTCACCGTCAGCGACAAGGGAATTGAAATCAAGTAACTAGAGCCACGCGCTCATGCGCTTCTGCGCAAGCACTTGGCTTCTCTTCACATACTCGCTTACAGGATGGCGCAGGCGGCTCGAGAGAATCTGCAGCGCCTCCTGAAGTGAGCCGCACTTGACAGGCGTTGACCGCATTGCCTGACGCACATTCTCACGCACTTGCCACACGCCCATCGGCACTACGTAACCCTCGCTCACTTCTCGGAAAACGACCGCGCGCGCCTGCTTGCGCATTGAATGCAATCCTTCAATTACGCCAAGCCTTGACGCGTAGTAGCCGCCGCCCTCTAGTTCCGCATACCGCGTGCGCCCCTCGAAGGGTTCGTGCTCCTCGATGATGTCGGGCGCAGCTTCGGCCCACGGCGTCGACGGGGCCCAGCTCTCGAAGTTTTCAAACTCCCACTTGCCGGGCATCAGGAGGACTTCAAAGTGGTTGTGCAGAAAATCGCTCGAGTAAATTCGGTACTGGCCGAGCTCGTCAAAATTCCTTATCGACTCGAGCAAGTGCTTGCCGATGATGTCGTCGGCACCCGTGATGCTCCACTTCGTCGGCACAAGGCGCCGCTCTTTTCCAAGCACGCCGGCACTCAAGAGTTTCTGGACGTAATAGTAGTCGAGGCCGTGCTGCAGCATTTCGGGAACAGCCTCACGCACGAGCAGCTTGTCCTCGATTAAGTCGTCCACAATTGACGGAATGCGAGGGTTGTCGGCTAAATCAAACTTGCGCAGCTGCCCGCTTGGGCCGCTTGGCTGCGATTGGGGCGAGAACATCATCGAGAACGCGGGCTTTGTCTCAAAACCGACTTCGACATCAACGGGCTTAAATGAAATCACCGCGTCCTGCACATCAGAAAGATAACGCGAACTACCCTTTACCGAATGCGCGCGCCTCCCCGTGACGAGGGACGAGCGCATGCGAATTATTTCTCCGTAATCTAGGCTCGTCCATTTTGATGGCGAGTCGATGAAATCCGCATTCGCAGTCTCGTCAACGCTGATGAGCGGCCCGACTGAAACGTTTGGATAACCGTACTCGCCGACGAAAACACCAGGCGGCGACGGGCCGAACATCTCTTGGGAAAGCTTGGATTCAACAACAGGCGCGGCAAGCAATTTAGCAAGCACGGGCGAAGTCTGTTCGAGGTTAGAGAAAAGCTGATTCTTGTACTTGATTGCGGCACGGCCGTTGATGCGCACTATCTCCAGGTCCTTGAATACGGAACGCTTTGGAAGGGGAAAGCGGGCGATTGCGCGGCCAGCCATATTTTCACTAGTCTCTTGGAAAATCTTGCGGAAGTTTCAGCCCATGCAATTCGCTAAGCTCCCTTACGCGATTTGCGGATTTCAAATACCCGTCTTGCAACGTCTCGACAAATCGATTGGCGGCCGACAAGCGAGACCTTTTTATAAATCGATTGGCGGCCGGCAAGCGGGACATCTTTATCAGAGACGCCCTACGCTCTGGGGACATGTCAGCGGCGTGTCCGACCTTTTGTCCAGGCTCGAAATGTCCCAGCAGGTGGCCGTAAGCCTTGAAATCAAATATTGCTCCGAAACCCTCGCCGCCCACGGGTAGCTTGTTTTCTCCGAAATAATTCGAACCACCCGATACCTCCACCTTCTCGCTAATCGAGAGGTAAGGCTCATGGTTTTGGTGCTCAAGCACACTATTTTCAGTGTGGTAGTGAGAAAACATCTGGAACGGGAAACGCACGCGCTTACCATCGACGATACGTTTGTAGGGCGTTTTGTGAGTACCGCTCCATTCCTTAATCGGCGCGTCCAAAAGCTCCTGAGCCGTGAAACTAGCCTTGGACATGAAGTAGAAATGGTGCACAGGACGCGATTTCTCTTTGCCCAACTCTTCAGTATAATGGTAGACCAATAGTTTACCCACACCCAGCATAGGCCCGCGGGCGAATAAAAAACACACCCCGCCAATCTGCCGGGCTGGAGGCATTTAAAAAAATCCGTCTTTTTCGCAAAAACCTGCCTAATTGCAAAATTCGCGGCTGGAAAAACAGCCGGCAAGCAAGGCCGCAAAAAACTTGGCAAAAAAACCAGCCCACTTGCCCCGCCACGGCGTTATAAGGCGGGAAAACAAGCTTGCTTTTCGGGTCACTTCCGGCGTTTTTCAAAAAACCTGCCTAGTCGCCTACTTTTCGCTAGATTTTGAGCCTCAAATTGGAGGCGAAATAGTGGAAGAAAGGTAGTATATCCCACTTATAGTGAATCTCCACTATTTTTTACTCTTTTCCAAAAGCCTGCCTTTTACCGTAAAAGGCTGGCGCCCGCGTATGCCTCTTACTACTATCATACATACCTCTTACGCTAGCCTCGCATGCCTTTTACTAGCCACTTACGGAAACCCGAATCTGGCAAGCGACCCCTTAGAAGGCTTGCAAAGGCATTAGGGGAAGCGTAACCCTTTTATATGACACTTGAGAGAATAATGCGCGATGAACCAACCTTCTGAAAATGCAGATGTCTTTGGCGCTAAGGAAAAGCTCTTGGGCGACCTCGGCTGGCAGGAAAACCCGTTTGTCAAGGATTTGCGCATTTACGACCGCGAGAGCTTCCTAAGGTACTATTGCCCCCTTGACGGCGGCAAGGTGCTTGAGCGCCTGGCATTTGACGCAAAAGCTTGCATGCTGGTCGGGCCCAAGGGCGTCGGCAAGACGAGCGCACTTTACTTTGCCTACTACAACCTGCCGGGGAGCGAGTTTGACACCATCATGCTCAAGCAACCGGCGGCAGACTTGACGGCTTTGGCAGAAGAATTGGGCCTCCGCAAAGGAGAATCGGCCTTGGACGGCCTCTTTTCGGCAATCGGGGGCCTCTGGGGCGCCAAGAAGCCCAAGCGGACTGTCTCAAGGCAGGAGCTGGTCGAGTTCTTGCGAGGCCGGGGCAGGAAGCTGGCAGTGTTTGTCGATGAGGCTCACTTGGCGGCCGATCCCGGAATGTACATGGAATTCAAGTACTTGCTTGACGAGGTACCGAACCTGCGGATTGTCTTCTCCGCCCTTAGCCGGGAGGGCTTCCCCGACAGCCTCGTGCAGCTGGTCGGCGAGAACAACGTTTTTGCCCGAAAGGGCTTCTCTAGGGAGGAAATGCTCGAAATCATAGCGCACCGCATTGCAAGCGTTGGGGGCAAGGAAACCCATCCCTTTTCGCGCGGTGCGCTTGACGAGATTCTGACCGAACAGAACCTCTTGACGCCCCGCTATGTCTTTGACGAGCTAAACGGCCGGCTTGCAGAAATGGCGCTGGGCAAGCGCAAGCTAGCCCACGAGTCGGTGCGCCTGGGCCACGACGACGAGCTTGTAAAGGCGGCAGTGGCGTCCAGCCGCGAGGCGTCGGGAGCGGCCGGAAAGCTTACCAAGATCCACGCCGACTGGTGGGTGGCGCTCTCGCCAAGCCAGCAGTCAATCATGCAGCTGCTCCTTGAGGGCGGCGACGGGCTGACTTTGGCTGAAGTGTGCAAGTCGGTTTCGTTAGCCGAGAACACGGCGTTCAACGCCCTCTACCAGCTGCGGGGAGATGACAAGCGCGAGCTTGAGCGCAAGAAGGACGTGCCTTTCCCGCTTGTCGAAGTCAAGGCCAGGATGGTAG
Organism: archaeon; assembly: GCA_020057405.1. Classification (GTDB taxonomy): domain Archaea; phylum Micrarchaeota; class Micrarchaeia; order Norongarragalinales; family UBA97; genus JAGVFW01. The sequence goes on from JAGVFW010000009.1 coordinate 32,984, forward strand.
GCGGCCGCAAGAAAAATATGTACTATGTCGCCGAGAAAGTCAGGAACTTGTTTACAGTCAACTGAGAGGGGGATGGGGAAAATGGACGTTGGAAGCATGAGTTATTCGCAAGTTGTCGCTGCCCTTGGCGGGGCAAGCACGGGCTACAAGCTCGAGGCGCGCGGTGGCAAAGTTACCCTCGCAGTTGACGGCATTTACGGCTCAATCAGGCGCAACAGCCGTCGCAAGGCATTTATTCGTTAAGCAACAGGAAAGTAACTCCGGCCAGCAGTACCAGGGTGGGGACTTGGGCTGCTGGAAGGCACATGGGTGGGGTGAAAAGAGTGGGTAAGAGAGTATTCTCGATGTTCGACATGGACGACTTCTTACGAGACGCAGGCGCTGAGCGCGTCGACGAGTCGGCCTGCGCCAAGCTAGGTGAGCTTTTGGAAGACAACGGTTCTGCAGTGCTCTTCCGCGCCGCCCAATTGGCAAGGTATGCCGGCCGCCGGCGCGTGCTGCGCAAGGATGTTATGCTGGCTGCAAGGCTCCTCAAAGTGGCTTAGAAGCCCAGTACAAGCAAACAGCGTTTAACCGCCAAAAATAAGCGAGAAATGGGCGGCTTTCGATTGGCAAACTAAGGCTCTAGCGGACGCAAGGTGCGCTTTCAAGCCGTAAAAAAGCTCAAAATCGTCTTAGAAGGGAGGAAACCCGTTTTGGGCATCCGAAGCGGCTTAAGATTAAAATAGGCCCTGGGGCTTGGAACTACTCAAAGGAATCAAAGAGCATGGCCAGGCTAAGAAGTAGACGCAGTCAGCCAGTGGAGCCCGAAAGGCTCTACGATGAGATTGCCCCGGATTACGCGGAACACGTCGAAAGGCACGCCAAGTTCAATAGTGCTATAGACGAGCTGATTGCCAAGGATGTTGCCGATGGCTCTAGCGTGGCCGACATAGGGACCGGCACCGGCTTGAGGGCAGCGCAACTAAAGCGGCGCAGGCCGGGGGTGCGCGTGACTGGTTTTGACATTTCGAACGAGATGCTTCGCCGGGCCATGCCGAGCCTAGACGGGGGAATTCGGGCGAGCCTCCCCAACTTGCCGGTAAGGGACAACTCTTTTGACCACGCCCTATGCCTGTACAACACGTTCGGCTACCTTCGAACTTACGACGCCAGGGTTAAGGCACTCAAGGACATGGCCCGGATACTCAAGCCCGGCGGGAGGCTGTACATTGACGTGGTGAACCGCACGAACATGGGCGAGCAGGGGGAATACAAGCGAGGCGCGCTAACCCGCCGATTGCTCTCGGCAATACCCGCCTACGGGTTTTCAAAGCCAGGCGACTTGAAATTCACCATGAACGTGAAAGGCAAACAATTTACGGGAGACACTCACGCCTTCACCCTCAAGGAACTAAACCACTTGTTCAAAAAAAGCGGGCTTACGGTCGTGCATAAACAAGTCATTGGCTACACGAGCGGCAAACCGCAAACTGACCCCAATCGGGGACAATTCTTTTTCGTGCTGGAAAAAGCTTAGGGCAAGCAACACCTCCCCCGCAAGTTACCCAAGTTAGTGGAACTGTCGCACACACACTCCGCTGATGAGCACTTAGGTATTTATGCAAAACCAGCTTACCTAAAGCAATGAAGACTTTCCTGTTAGGTTTGTTACTAGTTTCTGTCCTGGCGGTAGGGTGCATTGAAGGCCCTGACGAAAGTCGAGAAGCTGCCCCATCGCCTACAGGCGCTGAGGTTCAGGCAACGCCTGAAACGATTCCGACTCCTGAAGCCTCACCGCTGCCCACGCTTGAAGTTAAGGCAACACCCATCGCCACTGCAAGCCCGTCACCACAGCCCACAATTGTGCCTGACTCCAAGCCCATAGTCTGGGATTACCTTGACGGCAAGTGGGTTTCGTCAGGAACGCCGCCCGAATGCCCGGCCTTGGTTTTTTCCAGCCCAGTTGACATTGGCAAGGCGACTTCAATCCTCTACCCGGGCCAGCGTCGTGGCGAATACAAGCCCCACGGCGGCTTCCGCTTTGACAACCAAAACACTAACGCAATCGATGTTAGGGCTCCTTTTGACGGGTACGTTTGGCGGGGAGCCCGCTACCTTGAAGGAGGGCAAGTGCAATACTCGATTGACATCGTAAACGGATGCGGGATTATGCACCGGTTTGACCACCTGCTGGAACTGTCTCCCGAATTTAAGAAACTGGCCGAAAAGCTTCCCGAACCCAAGGAGGCGGACTCCCGCACCACCGTGCTTGAGCCTTTCTTGTACGTGAAGAAGGGCGACTTGATTGCAACTAAAGTTGGAAAGGGCGGGAATGTTGGCATGGACTGGGGCGTCTATGACTTGAGGAAGGAAAACGCTGCTTCCAAGGCCGCTTCCTACAGGCAAGAATTCCAGACCCTCGGCTGGTCTGCCTTCCACGCGCTTTGCTGGCTCAACTACCTTCCCGAGCAGGAAAAATCAGTTGCAACAAGCCTGCCCGGCGGGGACGGAGTTTCCGGCAAGAAAAGCGACTACTGCTAAACAATACCCGCATGCAAGCTAAGTGCAAGTGAAGTGAACACGGGCTAAAGCTAGACGTGGACTTTGGAACCGGATTCCAAACACCCCGTTTTTTAAGCGATTTCGCCTTGTTTTTGTCGTGAGAAATTCGGGCGCTTTGATTGCTCTCTTTGCGTTTGCATTTTTTGTTACTGGTTGCGTTTCCCAATCGCCTATTGCTGATGAATCCGGGACCGCTTCACCCCCGGTTGCTGAAGCGACGATCACCGAACCTGCGACCCCGACGCCTTATGCAACTGCCAAGCCGACTGATTCCGCCGCAAGCGATGGTGGGGAACAAGCCGCAGAAATCGAGGAACCCTTGATTGAGCACATAGGCGTGGAAATTGGCGATTACGACCCATCAACTCGTTCGGCAGGGGATTTCGTATTCACCAGATCGCCCGTTTTCTTGGGAAAAATTTTCCACGATTACGGCGAGCTCCTCAACGCGACAGCGGACGGGAGTAAAACCAAACTCAACGTGCAACCCACATACCTCCTCCCCATGGGAACGAAGGTTCGGGCGCTTACAAGCGGCACGGTCGAGCGGATTGTAGAGCTTTACAGCGGCGACTACTCGGTCATGATTATGAAAAGCCGGGATTCGCCGTGGCGGTACGAGCTCGAGCACGTGATTAACCCCGTTGTGAAGCCCGGCGACAAGGTTGTTGCCGGCCAAGTGGTGGCGGAAGTGAGCACTCACATGTCCCAATATAATTCGGGGTATGGCTTTGTTGAAATCGGGATACTCAAGGGCGGCAACCCCCCGATTCACTATTGCCCTTACGCCTACCTCGACCCGAAAGTCAAGGGCAACCTGACCGCAAAAATATCGGCCTTGTACAAAGCATGGGAAGCGTACCGGGAAGACGACAGCCTCTACGAGGAAAACGACTACGCTACACCCGGCTGCCTCACACTTGACCCACTTGAAGGCTAGTGTCTGTGAACTGACCTACGTGCAGGGAAAGCGACGCTAGAAAGATACTGTGCACAGGGAGAGCAATTTGAACCCCGCAATTAGTGCAGCTGGCTTTTCGCAATTTCGGCCGCCTTGCGCAGGAAAACATCCTCGCCTCCTGGCGGGAAGGAAGCGCCGGCCGCAATCTTGTGCCCGCCCCCAAGGCCGCCTGCAGCTTTGGCCGACTCGCGCATGAGCGCGTTCAAATCCGTGCCTGCTGCGACCAGAGTTTTGTTGGCCCGGCCGCTTGCCTTCACGTTTCCCTTCTCGTCAAGCGAGAAGCCAAGGATTGGTTTGGTGCGCTCGACAACGCCGGAGTTGAAGTAGCTGCCAATGACCGTGCCGATTATCGAGTCCTCGACCTTGCCTTTGGCGTCAAGGAAGTAAAACGCGCCTAAGTCGCTCGTGTTCTTTTTTGCAAATGAAATGCCCTTGCTAATCATGGTGCGGTGAAGCCGCAGCACGGTCTCAGCGCGCTCGAGTGCACCCGGCACGTTCATCGTCACGTCAATGCCAACCTGCACTTGCTCGTGGCGGCCGCAGGCGTTTAGTAAAGTAGAGTACTCGTGCGCGTCGTAAAGAACGCTGTGCGGCGGGGCGTGAGGGAACTCGTAGACTTCGCCTGCAAGCTCGGCAACTGCCTCCTGCGCAACTCCCTTTGAAAGCAGGTGGAGGATAATGGCGCTTGCGAGCTTCTTTTGCACCTCGGCGGGAAGGTCGTTGTAGTGGAACCACTCGCCGTTTGGACCGCGGATGGGAATGCCGTTGTCGTCGAGGAACAAGGCGCACGCCTTTTCATCGCCAGTCAGGCCGGGCATGAAAGGCTCGCTTGCATAGCAGAGGAATCCGACTAGCGAGCGGGATACGCGACCGAAAAGCTTGAGGTCCTTCTTGATTTGCACAATGCCGGAAGCCGCGCCTCCCTCAACCAAAACGCGATTGAGCTCGATGAGTCCCGAAGAGTCCTGAATGTCTCCAACTGCGCCTACTATTGCAAGCTGCACCAAATCCTCGTTTCCGGCTTTGTGGCGGAAGCAATAGTACGCCGTGCTAGCAGCCGACGCGTCAGTGCCGCCCTCAAAGCCAAAGTCCATGCAGTTGGCCTGCAAGTAAAGCGGGGAGTCGATTTGCTTTTGGGGCACGTGGTGGTCGATGACAACCGTCATCACGCCCTTTGCAACAAAAACTTCCTCAAGCATTGCGTTCTGCCCGCTGCCGAGGTCGACAAAGACAATGCCGCCGTGGCCGCCTGTTGAAAGCAAGTCAAAAGCCCGTTTGAGGCCATCGTCGTCAATCTTCTTGAGCACCAGGCGGCCGAACTTTCGGCCCGCACGCGTGAGGGCATTTGCAACTAGCCCTCCTGACGAGAGGCCGTCGGCATCGTAATGGTGAACGAGCAGGGGATTGTCCATGCTAAGGACAAAGTCGCCAACTTTCTTGGCTTGCTTGCAAAATGAGTCGTAGTCGCCTCGCATGGAAGAATTCTTGGCGGGCAACGGTTATTAATTTGGGGGAAGTGACTTTCCATAGTATGCCACGCATTTCGCAAAACACGCGCCACAGGATTGCCGAGCAGGTGCTTGGACTATTGCTTGAGAAGTACCCCGTGCCGATGACCACCCGCGAAGTGGCAAAGGAACTCATTAGGGACAAGGAGTTTACCAAGACGCTCCTTGAGATGCTTCGCGGCCACGGGCTTGTCAAGACTTTCGGCAAGCCGCAAGGCGTCGGCTACGCGCGGTGGCTCAAGTGGCAGCTGACTGATGAAGGAAAGAGAAAGATGGAGAGCGCGCAGGCCTAAACTTGGTACTCAAGGTCGATGTGCGTTTGCCCATACATTTCGTATGGCACGCTCACCTGCTTGAAGCCATTTCTTTCGTAGAAGCCAGCGGCGTCTACTTTGCTGCGGCACCAAATTCGCTTTGGCTTCTTTGCAAGCGTTTCCGTAATCGCGTAGGTCAGGAGCTTCTCGCCGATTCCTTTTCTGCGGAAGTTCTTTAGCGTCGCCATCCGCTCAATTTTGAACTCGCGACCGGGCAGCGGGTTGACCCGCAATGTCGACACTACAGTTTTGCCGTCGACTGCAATGTAGGAGACGGCCGTCTTGTCTTCCTCGTCGGGCTCCCAGCCTGGGGCGAAGCCTTGCTCGACGATAAAGACGCTTGCGCGGACGCGCACTGCGTCGATGAACTCGGAGAGTGACTCTGCTTTCTTGAGTACGAGGCGGCCCATGGAAAAAGGAATGGCTGGGAAATTATTAAGCCTGACGGAAACGGTAGTTTCAGGAAAGTGAAAAAAGAGAAAGAGGAGGCGGCCAAAAGGCCGCGTTTTGGTGAAGCTTTGCAAGGCCGAGAAGCGAGCCGCCAAAAGGGCGGGAGCCTCGCAGGCCGCAGCAAAGGTTCTAGCTGTACTTTTGCGCCCACTCGCCAACGATTGGAAGCATGTACTTCTCGCCGTTGAGGGCCTTGTACATCATGAAGAGCCATGAGACAAAGCCGATGATGCCGACGACGACTGAAAGGACAGCACCGACGACGCTAATGAGCAGTGCAAAGTTGAGCACGAAGAGGCCTAGGAACCAAATCGTGCTTTGCGCGGCGTGGAACTTGACATAGCGGTCGTTGCCTGCAAGCAGGTAGAGGATGATGCCAGAAATGAAGCCGAATAGATAGCTTACTGCGCCAAGAATGTTTGAATTGCTCGTCTTGCTTGAAGAACCTGTCGACTTGCTCACTGATTTTGCCATTTCAAAAGCACCTCTATAATTGATTTTAGTTGATGTAACCGCCCGCGGTTTTTAAGGCTAATGCTTGAGCCAAAAGCCGCTTTTTAGGCGGGCGACCACGCCGCCGATGCCCGAAAAGACCCCACCAAGCGCACTTGAGACTCCAAGGGAGAAAACTAGAGCGTCAAGGCCGAAGAAGGGGCCGCCGGAAACGAAGTAGGCAACAAAACCAAGCGCCGCGGCGGCAAACGAAAAGATTGCGCCAGCGACTATTGCCGTAAACGCGGTGCCATTGGCGCGGACAACCACGTCAAAGCCAAGCCACGCGAGGACTGCAAAGGATGCGAAGAGGAGGGCGTAGCTTGCTGGCTCAAGGACGCTGTTGTCGCCACCGGTAAGGGCCCAACGCGCGAGCATCTGCTGAAGGACGTCGATTGCGAGGAGGATTGCCGCCTGCCTCCAAAGTAGGCCTAGGTCGCGGCTGCCGAATTTCGCTATGCGTTCTGAAAGGGCCGACTTGGAAAGAAGGGTCATTAGTGGAAAAGAGCGGGGTTGAATTTAAATTGCGTGCGTCTCGCCGAGTTCGGGCACTATTGCCTCGACGCGGTTGCCGCGGGTGGAGCACTGGCGGGAAATGTCGATAGCCAGCTCGTCGCTGCTTGCGCCCTCGCCGTGCACTACGAAGACTTTTTTCAGTCCGCGGATGGTTTTTGCAAACTGGAGGAGCTCATCGTGGTCGCTGTGTGCGGAAAATGGCGCCTGCATTACTGACATGTTGACTTGCACTTGCCTGCCTCCGACTTCGACTTCTTTTGCGCCGTCCAACATTTGCCTGCCGCGGCTGCCTTCTGGCTGGTAGCCCACGAGAATCATCGCGTTTTTTGGGTCGGGACCGAGCTTCTCGAGGTAAGTCATCACCGGCCCACCCGTCAGCATGCCGCTGGTTGCGATGATGACGCACGGGCCGCCTTCTGTCACGTCGCTTCGGTCCTTCGTCTTGGGAGTACGGTAGTGCAGGCTCTTGAACGGGTCGTCGTCGCTGGTTAGGATGCGGCGCTTTATCTCGTCTTTTAGGTAAATCGCGTTGTGGCGGTAGATGCGGAGAGCCTTTGTCACCATGCCGTCAAGGTAGATTGGGACTTCGGGGAGCGCCTTTGAGCGCATGAAGCTCTCGATGGTGAAGAGGATTTCTTGCCCGCGGCCGATTGCGAAGGACGGGACGATGACTTTGCCTCCGCCTTCGAGCGTCTTTTTCACTTCGGCGATAAAGTCGGTCACGGTCTTCTTCGACGACTGGTGGCGCTTTTCTTTTGCTCCGTAAGTGCTTTCGATGATGAGCGTGTCGGCTTCCATGCCGGTCTTGCTGCCTGCAAGCAGGCGCGTCTCGCGCATGTTGAGGTCTCCGGTGTAGAGCACGCGGTGGCCGGCGGTGTTCACGCGCACAATCGCGCTTCCGAGGATGTGGCCGCTTTCGAAAAACGAGATGCCCGTTTTCTTCTCTGCCGTGCTGTCCTCAAACTCGAGGATTTCGGTGTTCTTGAGCAGTTTTAGCACGTGCTCTTGGGTGAACTGCGCGTTGCCGCGCTCTTTTGCCAGGCGCAGGTAGTCGCCGTAAAGGAGTTGGATGATGTCGCGGGTGGGCTTGGTGAGAAACGTCTTTCCGCGGTAGCCCTTTGAATAGAGTGCCGGGGCGTAGCCCGTGTGGTCGAGGTGCGCATGCGAGAGTATGACTTTGTTGAGCGTGCGGATTTGCTTTTGTTCAAGGAGCGGGTATTCCTCGGTCGCGCCGAACTTCACTCCGCAGTCTAGAAGCACATTCTCGTCGCCGTTAAGGAGAAAGCAGCTACGGCCGACTTCGCGCACTCCGCCAAGGAAAGTGATTTGAGTCATAGGACATGATTTGCGCACCACTAGGCAATAAAAGAGTAGGGAGGACGTTAGGCCGGGGGGGCATTTGGAGGAGGCTTTGCCGCAGCCCAGTAACTGGACTGCCGGTTTTCGCAAAAATCACCCTAAACTCCCCGCGCCTTGCCTTTTCGGCGCCTTTTTAGGCGGGCTTGCGCCTAATTACTAGCGGGTGAAATGTATCGGCCCTGACGAGCCGGCTCTCTGGAAGGCGAGGGCGGGCTTTTACAAGAAAATAATCGAGCGCTACGGACAAGCGATTGACGAAGGCGAGCGCAAGACAATTCCGGACTTAAAGGCCCTAGTCGACGCCAAGGACGCCAGCGTGCTTGCAGTCAAGGCAAAGGCCCTCGAGTCGGCCGGCCTTGCGGAAGGCTACTCTTTCGAGCGCGACTTTTTGGCTTACGCCGAGGCGGCCTTTAGTTATGTAAGGTCGCTTTCGAGGATTGACAGTGAAATCGAGCCGAGCTTCTGGTTACGGCCTGCCGAAATCGTCGAGCTTGGCGCGGCAGACGCTTTTGACCGGGCAATCTTTCTGTGCTCCCTGCTCACGGCAGGGGACTGCGAGACGGCACGGGTCCTCGTCCTTGAGCTTGAGGGCGGGGCGCGCCACCCCGTCGTCGTCTTCTACTACTTAGAGCGCCAGCACTTCCTTGACCCGAGTCAGGAAGCGGCCTTCTCGACCTACACTGGGCTCCTTGAGGAAGTGTTCCGCCACTACACTTACGAAGGCAAGCGGGTGCTCAAGTCTGCATTTGAGTTCAACGCAACTGACTACAACGAATTCGAATAACACGGCTAGAAAACCCCCAAGCGAGCAAATATATTCCCCCGCACCCTCATTTTGCCTAGTGCGGCTTTTTCACGGCTCATTTTCCGTAACGCAGGATTTCTGGAAGGATATCCTATGAAAGTGGCGATGTTGGGTTGGGAGTTGCCTCCCTTTGTTAGCGGCGGCCTTGGGGTTCACTGTTATTACTTGACGCGCGAGCTTGCGGCACTGGGGGCAGAGATTGATTTTTACATGCCAAAGACGCGCCTGCCGGTCCGCGTGCCGTGGATGAACGTAATCGAGGTAGTGCCTCCGGCAAGCGAGTTGACCCGCACTGTGCTTGCGACAATCGGGCCCTACTCGACGTCGGTTTCAGTAACCGGCGGGACTAGCGCCACCGGTCAGCTGACCGGACCGCCTTCGGGGTTCTTCGAGTCAGTCGCTTTCTACAACGAGTTTGCAGCCGGCCTCGTCGCAGCCAACCACAAGCGTCGGCACTACAACCTGATTCACGGCCACGATTGGCTTACTGCTCGGGCCGCGGGTGGCGGAAAGCGGGAGACTGGCTTGCCATTGGTCGAGACGATGCACAGCACCGAGTTTGACAGGACCGGCAACGTCGGCCCGTGGGAGTGGATAGTTGGCTTTGAGCGCGAGGCAGTCTTGCAGGCCGACAGGGTGATTGCGGTCAGCGGCATGCTTCGCGACATTCTCGTAAACAAGCTGGACTGTCCTGCAGGCAAGGTGCGGGTGGTGCACAACGGAGTTGACTCGGGCAGGTTCTGGCCAAGGAATGGCGGGCGGCTTGGCCCTAAGGTAGTGCTTTTCCATGGCAGGCTTAGCGTGCAAAAGGGGCCAGAGTTTTTCCTTCGGGCGGCTAAGCTCGTGCTTGAGGTCGAGCCCGACGCGCTTTTCGTGGTGAGCGGCAAGGGTGAGCTTCTAGAGCGCCTCGTGCACCTTAGCATTGACTTGGGCATTTCGGACAGGGTGCTTTTCGCCGGCTACGTGCCTGACGAGCTTTTGCAGGAGGCTTACGCGAGTGCGAGTGTCTATGTCATGCCAAGCGTGAGCGAACCTTTTGGCATCACCGCCCTTGAGGCAATGGCAAGCGGGGTGCCCTGCATTGTCTCAAAAACCAGCGGGGTGACTGAAGTTGCGCGCCACTGCATGCGGGTTGACTTTTGGGACACTGTTGCGATGGCCGATAGGATTGTGGGCGTACTTCGCCACGAGCCATTGCGCCGCATGATGTCTGAAAACGCGGTTGTCGAAGCGTCGGCGGTCACGTGGAGAAAGGCTGCCGAGCAGACGATGAGGGTTTACGGGGAAATTGCATGACAGCGGGGATTTGCCTTTACTTTCACGTGCACCAGCCGATGAGGCTCAAGCGGCACTCGGTTTTTGCACCGCCTAACGGCGGGAGCTTCGAGGATGAGATTTTTGACGCTCGCCTCTCGCGCGAGTACTTCGAGCGCGCGGCGGCCAAATGCTACCTGCCGACAAACGCGGCGCTCCTTGAGCTGATTGGCGAGACAGGACTCAAGGTGAGCTTCAGCGTTTCTGGCGTTTTTCTCGAGCAGGCAATGCGTTGGCAACCCGCGGTTGTCGAGAGTTTTAGGAAACTCGCGCAGACAGGCAACGTCGAGTTCGTCAACGAGACTTACTACCATTCTCTATCGTCGCTTTGGTGGGACAAGCGCGAGTTTCGGGAGCAGGTGCTCATGCACAGGAATGCGGTTGAATCGCTTTGCGGGAACGCGCCAACGGCATTTAGGAACACGGAATTGCTTTACTCTGATGACATTGCGGCCGAGGCGGGCCGGCTTGGGCTTGGCACCGTGCTTGCCGAAGGCGCCGACAGGGTGTTGGCCGGCCGCTCGCCCAACTTTGTTTACTCCGCTGCTGGGACTAATGGCAAGGTGAAAGTGCTTTTGCGGAACTACAGGCTTAGCGACGACCTGGGTTTCCGATTCGGCGCAAGGGGATGGCCAGAGTGGCCCCTGACTGCAGACAAGTATGCCGACTGGATTGCGGCTAGTGGCGGGGACACGGTGAACCTCTTTCTTGACTTTGAAACTTTTGGCGAGCACCACTGGGCAGAGAGCGGAATATTCGATTTCCTGCGCAGGTTCCCGAAAGCCGCGGGCGAGCGCGGGCTGGTCTTTCGAACTATTTCTGAAACGGCCCGCGACTGTCCGTCCGCCGGGGAGTTGTCGGTACCGTCGGTTGTATCTTGGGCCGATGCCGAGCGTGACGCTAGCACGTGGCTCGGTAACCGCATCCAACAACACGCGTTTAGCGAGCTCATGAAAGCGCGGCCTGAGGCCGACGGCCCCGCGCTTGCTGCGCACCGGATGCTGCAGACGAGCGACCACTTCATGTACATGAGCACCAAGGGGATGGGAGACGGCGAGGTGCACAAGCACTTCTCGCCATACAAGGACTGGGGTCCTTACGAGAATTACATTAATTTCATGAACTCGCTTTCGTCGTTTAGGCGAAAAGCGGTAGGCAAGGAGGTGTTGGTGAGATGAGTAAGGCATTGTTCTTGATTACGGAACTGCACAAGCCAGTCGGTGGCCTCTACCGGTTCACTACCGAGCTATTGCCCGCCTGGCGTGCCGCTTTTGCAAGAGGAGAATGCACCTACGAACCGCTTGTGCTTAGCGTGCGCGACCCGCGCGCACCGTTAGGCGACCTTCGCGAGAGCAAGAAGATGAAGGCAGTTGCTGACGGGGCCGGAGTGGAAATCTTTGAGGCGGTCCGCGGCGGCGAGACTTGCTACTTCATCGACAAGACAATGGACGGCCCTGAGCGAAACGACTTCCACAAACTATTGTGGGACAAGTACCGCATTCAGAGCGAGAAAGCAAGCGGCTGGGCGGACTACGCCGTTCTCAACACGTTTTGGAAGTACGCGCCTATCGTTGCGACCGCGCTTGTAAAGGAGGGCGAGAAGATTAGCGTGATTGACGCGCAGGATTGGCTTGCGTTCCCCGCCGGCTTCCTTTGCGCCGAGGCGCTTGGAAAGGCGCTTAACTGTAGGTTCCACAGCGGCGAGTTCGGCCGCTCGCTTGGGAATCCCGACCTGTCTTCGGCACCCGTGCAAATCGAGAGAGCGGCGCTCCAGGAAGCGGATTTCGTCCAGGGAGTCAGCGTTGGTGAGGCGAAGTTCGAGCTCTACCACCTCTTGCCGCTCAAAAACGAGTTGTACAACCAACTCAAGGACTCTCGGTCCGCGGCGTGGCGGGAGGAGCAGGAATGGAAGACCGGGCTTTACGAGGAGTTCTTGTTGCTTGAGTCAGAGGGCTTAGAGCTTCTTGGCAGAAACGCCGGCGGCTTGCCCAACGGCATCATCATCGACGGTTGGGACACGGTGACAAAGGCGGATGTGAAAAAAGGCCGAAAGGCGCTCGAGCGGCTTTTGCCCGGAAAGAAAAAGTACGTGCTCTTCATCGGCCGCGCGGAGTACCGAAAAGGCATCGACCACTTGCTTGAGGCATTCGCCTTGCTTGGCGATAAAGACACGGGACTCATCATCAGCTCGGTCCTTAGCGAGCCGGAACTAAACAGGTTGCTTCTAAAGGCGTCAAACCTCGGCATTGCTGAACGGGTGCGCGTGTCTAACGGCTGGTTGGACGAGGAAATGAAGAAGCCCATGTTCTGCGCTGCCGAAGTGATTGCGCTGCCGTCGCTTTACGAGCCGTTCGGCATCGTCACCCTCGAGGGCCTCGCGGCCGACTTGGCTTGCGAGAAAAACGGGCTTCGCGGTCCGGCAGTCATCGTTGGCGACACGGGGGGCATGCGCGAGGTCATCAAAAACGGCGTCAACGGCTTTAAAGTGCCGCTAGAGGAAGGCCGGTTTGACATGAACCCGGCGTTCATGGCCAAGATTCTCTCAATTGTGCTAACAAACGAAGAGATTGCGCGCAACATTTCAAAGGGCGGCGGACAGCGCGTGATGAACCCGGACTTCAACTGGGAGCATGTTGCAACGCGGGTCTCCGAAATCTACAAGCGCGCCATCGCCAACCACGCAAAATGGGAAGCGGCACTGAGGGTGAAATGATGGAAAGCACTTCCGGGGACTATTTTGGCAAGAAAGCCGGCGCAGTGTGGAAGGCGCTAAAGGAAAACGGGCCGATGGGAATCGCAGGCCTCAAGAAAAAGACCGGGCTTGCCGAGCGCGACGCTTACGCCGGCCTCGGGTGGCTTGGCCGCGAAGGGAAAATCCGCATAATCGGCGATAGGCCGATGAACTACAAGTTCTCGCTGATAGAATGAAAGAAACCGAAGCCGAGATTGACATCCGAGAAAAACGCGACTGGAGTTACGGCCGCAACACTCGCGTGCTTTTGCGAAACGCTGTTGCCGAATTCGGCGCAAGCGCGTTTAGCGTGCGGCTTGGCGACTACTGGTGCCCCAACCGCGACTACGGTCACGAGGGACTTTGCGCAAACGAGGACGGCGAGAACTGGAAGTACGCAGACGCAATTGCATTTTGCCTCCTAAAGGAAGGCCACGCGCTTGAGCTTGCGCCGCAAAAAGTCGTCGCGTCGCCGCTGAAAGCCGACTACCACTACGAATTCGACGGCGGCAGCCTTGTCGTCAGCTACTATCTTCTTGAAAAATCAAGCGAGCCGACGCTAAGCGTTGCCTTTAGCGTCACGGGCGGCCGCGGCCTGTGCTTAAGGCTAAAGCCAATTGCAGACATCCGCTCCATGAACGCTGACAGCGCCCCGCTTGAGACCGCGGTTACTGCGGAAGCAAATGGTCTGCGCATCAGCCGGGCGGGAAGGTCGATGGCGGTGCGCTCGCTTAACACTTGTGCCGAGCCAGTTGCAACCCCGCAAGTTATCGAGTGGTCCTACAAGCTCGGCAGTGGGGAGCGGACGCAGACGGCCAATGGTACTGAATTCATTGGCGAGAAAAGGCAAGTTGTCGTCGCCGGAATGATGGAATGCGAATTCAAGCGCGGGGCAGTCGAGGTGCTCGTCTCCTGCGATGGCGCGAAAAAGAACGCCGGATGGCCAGGACGAAAGGACGACTACAAAAACGAGGTTGCAAAATACCTGCTTTTCAAAAAGCAAGTTAGGAACCTCAGGGAAGCCGCCTCGCAGGAGTGGGGCGCGGCCAAGGCAATGCAGCTTGAGGCGCGCGCCTATTGCCTTGCAAACAAGTTCGCGTGGAAAGTCGGTGGAAAAAACGCCCTTGACGCGGGCGCATTCTGGTTTCGGAACGCGTGGCTCAGGGACGCGGCGTTTGCCCTAGCTGCCGACGCGAAGTTTTTCAACTTAACTGAAAAGCGCTGGGCAACGCAACTAATTTCCGAAATATTTTCGCAGGCGACCGACGGCGTCGTGCCGTCGATGGCGGGGGGGAACGCGTGCGTTGACGCAACGCCGCTTGCGGCACTGGCGGCATTCGGGGCGGGTAACGAAAAACTCGCGCGGACCGCGGGTAAAATGCTTACGCAATTTGCGCAAAATTCGCACGAGCACGGAATTTTCGTTTGCGAAAACGGGTTGCTCTCGTGCCCGCCGAGCTACTCGTGGCGGGATTCAAGGCCGTGGGGCCAACACGCAGGCCTTCGCGTGCAGGTGCCAACTGCCCTGCCATCCGAGTGGGTCGAACCCATTCTCAGCAAGGCGCGTGACGCGGTCCACGGGCAGGAATTGCTTGACGCGCCCGTTTACTTGCTTGACGCTAATGCTCTTTGGGCCGCGGCCATCGAGGCGGCAGAAGCTGCAGGCGTTGCGGAGGGCTTGCCGCACCCGCTTGACGTGCTCCAGTCAATCAAGGAGAACTTCCGCTCGGATGGGTTTTTGTCGCATATTGCAAGCGAGGAATTCGGGCCTGCCGGAATTGAGAACAGTTCCTGCATTCAGGCGATGGCGCTTTTGCCGCACGTTTTTTCTGAAGAGGACAAAAAGCGCGCGCTTGCGGTAGCCGAGGAAAAACTTTTCGTCAAGAGGCAGGGCAAGCTCTTCGGGCTCTTGTCAATCAACTCTGACGAGCGCGTGTTTTACGGCGACGGGCAGTACCACGGCGCGGTCGTCTGGCCGCGGGAAAGCTACTATCTCGCAAAGTTCTTGCTCGAAATGGGCGAGACGAAACTCGCGGGAGAGTTGTTGGAAGCGCAACTCGAACACCAGACGCAGGAAGGAACAATGTTCTACAACGCCGAGCTCTTCGCGCTGCCAGAGGGAAGGAACCTGTTTCCCGAAGAAGAAACTGCAAGCGACCCCGTGCCGGTGAAGAACCCCGCGCAAATGTGGAGCGGCTGGATGGCGCCGTACTACGACTATCTCGCAGTCAAGGATTGAAAGCACTCAACCTGCACTTAGACTAAACTTAAACTTTTTCAGCAGCGGCCATCACTTGGAGCGCGAGCAGGTCGTTGCCCCAGCCGGTTGAGATTTGGAGGCCAACGGGCATCTTCTCTTTTGCGTGCAGCCCTGCGCTTACCGAACCTGCTGGCGTGCCAGCGCAGTTTGCGGGCGTGGTCAGCACGTCGGCTAAGTACATTTGAATCGGGTCCTGCTGGCGTTCACCCATTTTCCACGCGACCATCGGCGCGGTCGGGCCTAGGATGACGTCGTAGTTGGCAAACGCCTTTGCGAACTCTTTTTTGAGCACGCTTCGCGCGTGAAGCGCTTTGGTGTACCACGCGTCGCGGAACTCTTTTGAAGTCACGTAAGAGCCTAGAAGGATGCGGCGCTTGACTTCGGGACCGAAGGCCCTGTCGCGCACGGTGCTTACTGCCTCAGCGAGGTCCTTGCTTTCCTCCCACTTCATGCCGAACTTGAGGCCGTCGTACTTTTGCATTGCTGAGGAGAATTCGGAAAACGCGAGCAGGAAGTAGATGGGGAGGGAGTACTTGAGCGACGGGAGGGAAAACTCCTCGATGGAAAAGCCGTCGTGGGCGGACTCGAGAGCCTTGATTTTTTTCCACACGAGGTCTGCAACGCCCTCGTCGCAACCTGAGAAGAATTCCTTTGGCACGCCAGCGCGGATTTCTCTCGGCATCGAGTCAAGCTTGTGGACAAATTCCGTGCGTTTGGTGCCCTTGGTCGTCGCATCGTGCCAGTCCTCTCCCGAAATGGTGTCGACGAGCATCGCGCAGCTAAGCGCGTCGGGTGCAAGGGGGCCGAGCTGGTCAAAGCTCATTGCGAGGTCGATTATGCCGTAGCGCGAAACTGTGCCATAGGTTGGCTTGAAGCCGGCGGCGCCGACGAAAGCCGCGGGCTCGCGGATGCTGCCGCCAGTGTCCTCGCTAAGCGTCAGGTCGCAGAAGCCCGCCGCGACTGCTGCGGCACTCCCGCCGCTTGAGCCGCCGGGAACGCGCGTCTCGTCAAGGGGATTGTGCGTCACGCGAAGGGCGCTTTTGCTGCAGTCGCTGCCGCAGGAAAACTCGTCGAGGTTTGTTGAGCCGATGATGATGCCGTCTTCCGCGATGATGCGCTCGACTGCGGTTGCGCTGTAGGGGGCGACGTAGTGCTCAAGCATTTTCGAACCGCAGGTGAGACGATGGCCCTTGATGGCGACGCTGTTCTTGATTGCGATTACGAGGCCGCCTAGGGCGCCGAGTGGCTTGCCGCTTTTCAGTTTGGAATCAACGCGAGCAGCGTGCTCGCGGGCCATTTCTGGAAAGACGTCAATGAAGGCACCTAGGCTATGGTCGCGTTTTTCGATTTGCGTAAGGAAGTGCTCGAGACGCGCAGAAGCTCCCTTTGACTTGATTTCGCCAAGCGCTTTTGCGGTTCTTGATTCGTGCATTGAAAATCACATGCTTTTTGGCGAGAGCATTTCGCCGGAATCTTTCTTCTTGGCGAATTGCGAGCGGATGCCGGCGGTGTTGTCGAAAGCCTTGGGCTCATCCTTTCGAAGAACCGTGTTCTGGTTTTTGACGTAGTAGAGCTCGCCCTCGCCAGCCCCCTGGACTTCGCTTATTGTTGAGAGGTAGTCGAGTATGAGGTTGAGGTCTTTTCCGAACTTTTCGGCTTCGGCGTCGGAGAGCTTGAGGCGCGAGATTTCTGCAGTGCGCGCTAGCGTCTCTGCGTCAATTGCTTGGGCTGCCCCGGGTTTTGAAGCGGGCTTGGATTTGGGAGCTGGGGTGGAGTTTGCGGCTGTTTCTTTTTTCATACAAATGCCTCCACGTCCTCGGCGCTCACTTGCCTTTTCGCGCCTTCCTCGAACTTCTTCGCAAGTTCCTCTAGCCCGGCGCCTTTTCTGCCCTGCGAGGTCTTGCGCCTGCGGACTTGGATGAACACGGGTTGGTTGACGGCTTCGCCGAATAGGATGCCCTCGCCGACTGCTAGAGTTGTGATTTGTCCGGACAGGTCGGAATCGATTGACTCGCAGCTTTGTGAAATGTGCTCGATGTCGTACGGGTTGGTGACGCGGAAGATTAGGAAAGTGTTTAGCTGCGAGAGGGCGGTTGTCGAGAGCTGCACCGGCCTTTGGCTCACGAGGCAAATGGAGCAGCCGAACTTGCGGCCCTCGCGGGCTATCTTGTTGATGATGGAGCGGGCGATTGCCGCGCCCTTTGGCACTTGGTTGGGCGCGAAGTTGTGCGCCTCTTCGACGATTAGGAGGACGGGTGGAATTTTTTCTTCCTGGCGGAACTTGAAGAGTTTTTGGGCGAAGTAGGATACGATGACTTGCTTTCTCTTCTGGTCGGTCAGGCCGCTTAAGTCAAAGACGACGAGCCTGCCGGGCTTGACTAGCTCCTTGACTGCGGGGTAGTCGGCGAGGCCGAAGAGACGCAGGAACTTTAGTTCGGAAAGCCAGCCGACAAGCGGACCTTTCACGTTCTTGTCCATGTCGGAAGCCTCGACAGAAGCGATTACATCGCGAAGCGAGTACGCCTTTTGCTCGGTGCGCATGCGCTTTTTGAGGCCGAAGAGGAGTTTTGAAAGCTCGCGGCGCGCTGCGGGGCTCATGTCTGGCATGAACTCTGAAAGCATGCCGGGCGAGACTTTGTGGAGCGCAACTTGCAGTTTGCTCGCGTCGATTACGGTCGTCTTTGACGCATACTGGGGGTTGGCTCGCTTGTCGCCAAAGCACGAGTACTCGCCGTGCACGTCGAAAATGACTACTGCGATGCGGCCGTTCTCGATAGGCCGGTCTAGGAGCTCCTCGACGAGGACTGTCGCGGCGTTGCTCTTGCCGCTGCCACTTTTGCCAAGCAAACCGAAGTGTTTTTGGAGAAGGCCGTTTAGGCTGACGCGCGCGGCCAGGTCGTGCTGGAGCACTTTGCCGAACTCGAGGCCTTTGTCGTCGATGCCGACGAATTGCTTTAGCATGCTAAGCTCGACTTCGGATACTTTAGTGCCAGGCGAGGGCGGGTAGGTTGCTCGCACGAAGCCTTCGTTCCAGGCGCCCATCACGCGGCATTGCGCCACTACGTACTCCCATTCGGCAGTCGGGAGTTCTGCCATGAATGCCTTGCCGCCGTTTTTTTCGTAGACACTCACGCTTTCCGGGCGTTCGAAGTAGCGGTTGGCGCGGAAGAGGTCCTTCACAAGCGCGATTGTAGTGCCTAACTCTGTCTCAAGAGCCACGAACTGGCCGCGCCTAACGCCGTCGGCCGTGACGACGAAGGAGAACTCCTGCGTGCTGGGGCCCTCTGGAGTTGCAACGACTAAACCGAGTTCCTTCACGCAAGAAATTAGTTTCCCAAGCTTTAAATAACGGGCGAGGGGAGTTTGCCGGGGAGGGGGGTAAAATGGTTGAAGGAAAGGCGGGGCCACGGGGATTTGAACCCCGGACTGAAGCTGTTTGCCTCACGGGCTTGCCTAAACCGCGTGAATTCGCAAGCTCCTGTTTTATCCAGGCTGAACTATGGCCCCGCGTAAAGACGGGCGTAGTAATAGTGGTTGGAAACGTATAAAAGCCTCCTGCGGGCTCAATTATTTTGCTGGTTCTATTTCAGCAAGAGAGTGGTTTCAAAATGACTAAACAAAGGACTGTGTGCAAGAGCTGCGGTCGCAGCGACTTTTCCCTAGTGTCTTTCGCCTGCCCGGCAGAAGGGTGCAGCGGCAAGATTGTGCGCTGCAAGGCATGCAAGGAAAACGAGAATCCCTACAAGTGCAGCGAGTGCGGCTTCAACGGCCCATAGAGACTCAAAGCAGATGGCGAAGCAAAAGCCCGTCGTGGTCTTCGTTGCCGGCACTTTCGACGGCCTTCACGCGGGACATGTCAAGCTCTTCGAGTTTGCGCGAAAGAAGGGCGCACAGCTGCAACGCAAGCTCAAGCGCCGGGGCACCAAACTCCACGTTATTGTCGCTCGTGATTCAAGCGTGCGCAAGTGGAAGGGTAAGCCTCCGGTGCAGAACGAGCGTGAGCGGCTGTCGGTTGTAAGCGCACTTAAGGGCGTCAATGCGGCAATGCTCGGCCACCCGTCTGACTTCTTTGAGAGTGTAAGAAAAATCAGGCCTGACTTGATTGTCTTGGGCCATGACCAGGGCGGGGCTCAAATCGTCAAGCGGCTAAGCGCCCTTGGCTTTGGCCTTGTCGTGCGCTGCAAGCCGTTTAACCGTGCACGATTGCATTCAAGAAACTTAAGAGAAAGAAAATTCCACAAGAATATTTGAGGTGCTGTAAATGGGTAAAGTCATCACAGTAATGAAAGTCTTTCCCGACGAGGGCGTCACGCTAACTGAACTCTTGACTAAAGTCAAGATGGTTGACGGCTGCATCAAGGCCGAAATCGCCGAATACGTCTTTGGCGCGAAAATCATCCAGGCGAGCTTCCAGTGCGAGGACGCGGCACCACGTGATTTCGAAGAGGAAGTCACCAAAATCGCGGGCGTCAGCGGCTGCCAAGTTGATGAAGTCGGGCTAGTCTAGGCTCTCCGCCTGATTTCGCCGCATTATGTTAGAACTGCGAGCCGGCAGGCTGGTTGGGCATAGCATAATTAATTTCGGCCGGGAACTAACACCCGAGGACAATGATAAAGCAACTGCGCTTGCGCCACTGGAAGAGCCACGAGCAGACCGAAGTGACGTTCGGCAAGGGCACCAACTTGCTCGTCGGGGCGATGGGCAGCGGCAAGACTAGCGTGCTTGAAGCGATTTGCTTCGCGCTCTTCGGCACTTTTCCGGCGCTAAAGAGCAAGCGCGTGAAGTTGGCCGAAGTGGTGATGCAGCGGCCCACGAAGTACGAGGAGGCTAGCGTCGAGCTTTGGTTTTCAGTAGGCGAGGTCGACTACAGCGTCGAGCGAACGGTGAAGAGCGGCGCTAGCGAGGCGTTCCTTCGCGCCGGGGGTCGGATGCTTGAGTCGGGCAGCGAGCGGGTGACCGAGACTATCGGCCGCATTCTTCGCATGGACTACGACCTCTTCACGCGAGCGATTTACAGCGAACAAAACAGGGTAGACTACTTTCTTTCGCTTGGCAAGGGCGAACGCAAGAAGCAGATTGACGCGCTTTTGGGCATCGACCAGCTTGAATCCGCGCGGGCAAACGCGGGCACGCTTTCAAACCGCATCCGAACCATAAAGACTGCGGACGAGGCGTTTTTGCAGGGAATCGGTTTTGAGGAAGTGGAGACTGAGCTTTTGCGCGTGAGAGTCGAGCTCGAGGGAGCCATCACTTTGGGCGAGGAACTCAAGAAAAAACACGCCGGACAGGAGCGCGAGCTTGGTCAAACGCAAAAACTCGTCGCGCAACTCGATGCTGCTGAGAAAAAATTCAACGAGCTCTCGCGCCAGGCTGCCGCTGTCGAGTCGCTTGTTACATCGACGAAGGAAATGGCTGGGGCGCTTGAAAAACAGCTTGAGAAAAAATACTCGAAAACGGACTTGCAAGCCGCAGTGGCGGCGACTGAAAAGTCGCTCGAGTCCCTCAAAAACGCGCGAAGGGCGCTTGAGGAAGTGCGCGGCAACTTGGGCATGGCACGCGGCGAAAAGCAGGCGCTTGAAAAGCGGCTTTCGGCCCTTCCCGACGGCTCAAAGCCGATTGGCGAAGTCGAGGCAGCCCTTAACGGCCTTGAAAAGCAGGTGGCGGACGCAAAGGCAATTGCCAAGAAATCCGTCGAAGAGCACGGTCAGACTGGACAGCAGGCGGCAGACCTTTCAAGAAAACTTGAGGAAGCAAAGGCCGCAGTGTTACGGGCAACCGAGCTTGAAAAGCAGTTAAGCGAGCTAAGGCAATCCGCCTCGGCAATCGGGGAAGCGGCGGCCATTAAGCAATCCGAACGCGAGCTTGAGGAAACGGCGGCGGGGCATAACGCCCGCGCGCTTGAACTGGAAAAAGCAATCAGCGCGCTTGACACTGCGGATTCAAAGTGTCCCGTGTGCGGCCAGTCGCTTGACGAGGAGCACCGAAAGCACACGTTCCAGGAAAAAAGCATTGCGCTTGGCATCGCGCGCGCGGGGGCAAAGGCGGCCGGCTCGCAGGCAATTCAAGCGAGGGAAAGACTGGCGAAGCTCGACGGCCTTTCGCGCACTTCGATGGAACTCGAGCAGCGATTGGCCATACTAAAGCAAGCGCCAGCCGCAGGCGAAGTCGAGGGCCAGCTAACCGCGGCAAAAGCGGGCCTTGTCGAACTGATTCAGAAAGTGGCGGCTGGCGAAAGCCGGTTGCTTGCTCTTGAAAAAGAACTTGCTTCAATGCGCGAAGTGGTTGGGGCGGCCCGCGAGAGAGCACAAGCGCTAAAAACGCTTTCCGAAATTGAGGCGAAGCTTAGGCAGTTCTCGGAAGCTGAAGAAAGGCTTTTGGTAGCTTTTAGCGAGGAGAAAGTCGGTCACGCGCAAGCGCTGCTAAAGCAGCTTGAGAAGGCGGGGCGGCTTTTGGCGCTTGAAGAAAAGCTTGCTCTTGAGGAAGGAAGGCTTGCGGGCCTGAGAAAGGAGCTTGACGCGACTAAATTTGACTCCGCAGAACTACAGTCTAGCCGCGAGAAGCTCACTGGCATCGAACGCGAGGAAGCGCGCACTGAAGGCGACGTTGCGGCAATGGCGCTTAAGGTCACTGAAAAGCGCGTGGCGCTTGCGGAGCTTGAGAAGAAGCACGGGGCGGTCCGGGAGCGGCTCGCGCGCGTAAAGTCGCTTGAGAAGAAAGTCATTGGCGTTACCAAGTTCCAGGAAGCGCTTTTTGAAACGCAGGCTGCCCTGAGGGGAGAACTCGTTGGCGGCATCAACGAGGCTATGGCGGGGCTGTGGAAGACAATCTATCCCTATCGCGACTATCCTGCGGCGAGGCTGCTTGCAAGCGAGGACGATTACGAGCTGCAGCTCCAAACAATCGACGGGAATTGGGTGAGCGTCGATTCTGCATCGGGAGGCGAAAGGGCGTGCGGGGCGCTGTCGCTGCGCACGGCATTCGCGGTCGTGCTCGCACCATCGCTTTCCTGGCTTTTCCTTGACGAGCCTACGCACAACCTCGATTCAACCGCGGTGCAGATGCTCTCGCACGCGCTTCGTGACGAAGTGCCGCGCATCGTCGAGCAGACGTTCATCATCACGCACGACGAGAACCTGCGCGAGGCTGCAAGCGCAAAAATCTACCGCGTCGAGCGCGACAAGGATTCCGGGGACAAGAGCACGGTCGAGGAAGTGACTGTATGAAGGCGCCTGAAAGAAACGACCCTCGGGAATATGCTGCCTTGCATCGGCTCCACGACGCGGTTGCAAGCGGGTTAAAGGATCACGTCAGCGAGCACGCGATCAAGTACCCGTGGTCGAGCGACCCGTTTAGGGAAAAAAAAGACGCGGATGACCTTGCCAAAAGATTCATGGCGGGGAAAATTCCGGCCACGCTCATGCTAAAACCGGACTTTAAGGCTGGCGAATTGCACGTACTCGCGCGCCTGCCTGGAGATGCCATTAGTGTGGCGACGTTTAAGCTGAAGAAAACTGCCCGCCCCGATCCCGAGATTCATTTTTCAATTTTCTACGTTCCGGGCTACGAGAAAATAGGGCTGGAAAAAATGGCGGGGGCGCTTAGAGATAAGACGCTCATCGAGTTGGTCGGATCCGCAACTGAACCGATTCTTTCAAAGCCCGCTCTTGAAAAACTGCGGAAAAAAGACGACCCGTTTTTGTCAGTAGTCGGAAAGGCCATAGACCACGCACGCCTAGAAAACGAGCCGGAATACGTGCGCGTTCCCCACGGTAAACAGTCGACGATAATTGTCACGCGCAGGTACTACGACACCAAGCAAATAAAGGAGAAAACTGAGAAAGAGGACTCGATTTCGGTTGCATTCACTGCCTTTGAGGACTCGCAAGGCAAGCTGCACGAGATGGATAAGGCAGCGGGACACGACGCCGTCAACTCCAACTTCATCAGCGAGGTTAACGGCAAGGGAGTCAATCCCAAAGACCTGCTTAGGTTCAGGACGCACTTCGCTGGGGGCGAACAGCACGTCATCGAGGTCTATTCGCAAGAGGGTATGCGCGTTGCGGAGGCGCTTCAAAACATCATGGAACACGTCAGGCCGACGCACGAAGTTACCATAGAATTGCGTTTCCCGGAGAAAAAGGCCTAGAGCAATGCCTGCACTCAGAAAAGAAGAAGTTAGATGATTGCCAGCTGCTTGCCGGCTTTTTCAAAAGCGCCAAGCGCCACGGTAAGGTCTTCGCGGGAAAGTTCGGCATTCATCATCGTGCGAATGCGCGCCTTGTCCTTTGCAACCATCGGAAACACTATGGGCAGGGCGAAAACGCCTTGTTCGAAAAGCAGTTCGCTTAACGCTTTTGCCTTTGAGCTCTCGCCGACAATCACGGGGGTGATCGGGGTTTGGCTGATGCCGGTGTCAAAGCCAAGCGACTGCAGCTCCTTCTTGAAGTAACGCGTATTTTCCCACAAGCGGGCCAGGTGCTCGGGTTCGGTCTCAAGCACTTCAAGTGCCGCAATGCATGCGGCAACGGTTGCGGGCGGGGCTGAGCCGCTTAGGAGCCACGTGCGCGACTTGTTGAGGGCAAAATTGACCAGGTCGCGGCTCCCTGCAATGCTTCCGCCGACCACGCCAAACGCCTTTGAGAACGTCCCCATATCGACGTGCACGCGCCCCTCAAGGCCGAAGTGGTTGACGATGCCTCGGCCTTTTTCCCCGAGGACGCCGTCGCCGTGCGCGTCGTCAACGTAGACCATGGCGCCGTGCGCTTCGGCAAGTCCGGTAATTTCCTTTAGCGGCGCGATGTCACCATCCATTGAAAAGACGCCGTCGGTCAAGATTAAAATCCTTCGCGGGGGAGTCGGCCTGGCGTCAAGTTCATTTAGCACGCGCTCGAGGTCGGATGGATTGGCGTGCTTGAAAATTGCGCGCTCTGCCTTGCAGAGGCGCACGCCGTCAATGATTGAGCCGTGGTTGAGCTCGTCGCTGATTACGGTGTCGCCCTCGCCGACAAGCTGCGGGATGAGGCCGGCGTTTGCGGCAAAGCCCGTTTGATAGTAAAGTGCCGCCTCGGTGTGCTTGAAGCTCGCGATTTTTTTCTCAAGAGCGGCGTGCAAGTCCATCGTGCCTGCAATTGCGCGGACGCTTCCCGAACCGGCGCCGCGCGCGTTGACCGCGTCGATTGCAGCCTGCCTTAAGCGCGGGTGGTTTGAGAGGCCGAGGTAATTGTTCGAGCAAAGGACGAGCACTTTTTTTCCGTCAACGGTTGCACGCGGCTGGCTCGGGTCCTGTAGCACGCGGATTTTCCAGTCGATGCTCGCGGCTACCATTGCGGCGTATTCAAGCTTAAGAAATGAAGTAGAGTCTCTAGTCACGATAAGATTTCAGTGCGACAAGAATAAAACTGCGCGCAACATCGACGCGCGTCGAAAAGACTGGTTTTGTGTTACTGGTTTTTATTGCCGGATTCGCCCCTTTAACTAGATTAGATTAATACTGCGAGTTGATGGCATCTATGAAAGCTGTAATGAAAAAGAAGCCCGCAAAGGGGTTTGAGCTTGGCGATGTCGAAGTCCCGGAAGTTAAGGACGGCGAATTGCTGGTTAAAGTCAAGGCGACGAGTGTTTGTGGAACTGATGTCCACATTTGGAAGTGGGACGAGTGGGCGCAAAAGCGCATCAAGACTCCCCGAATCATCGGCCACGAGTTTGCAGGCGAAGTCGTCGAGCTTGGAAAGGGCGTCGAAGGGTTCAAGAAAGGCGACATGGTGAGCGGCGAGACGCACATCAATTGCGAACACTGTTTCCAGTGCAGGACCGGCAACGGCCACATTTGCGAGAATGTCAAGCTCCGTGGCATTGATGTTGACGGGTGCTTTGCAGAGTACTTGACGATGCCTGCGGGAACTGCTTGGAAGAACGACCCCAAGATTCCGCTTGAAGTGATGAGCGCGCAAGAGCCTTTCGGAAACGCGGTGCACACGGTTTATTCGGGCAAGGTGGCTGGGCAGACCATCGTAGTAATGGGCTGCGGGCCCATCGGCATGTGCGCAGCTGCGTTGTGCAACGCAACGGGCGCGGAAAAGATTTTTGTTGTTGACATCAATGACTACCGCCTCGGGCTGGCGCAAAAGTTGGCGGGAAATTCCTCAAGCATAACGCTTGTGAACGCTGCCAAAGAGGATCCGGTAAAGGCCGTCCTTGCGGCAACCGGCGGCCGCGGTGCTGATGTCGTTTTAGAAATGTCGGGCATCGGCGAGTGCCTGCGCCAGAGCTTCAAGATGGTGAGGGCCGGAGGGCGCGTGTCAATCCTCGGCGTTTATTCGGGCGAAGTGCCGCTTGACGTCACTGATGGGATAGTGTTCAAGGGCGCGATTGTCAACGGGGTTAACGGCAGGCTCATGTTTGACACCTGGTTTAGGAGCGCGGCGCTACTACGCAGCGGGAAAGTCGACTTGAGTCGGATAATCACGCACAAGTTTAATGGCCTTGACAAGATGGATGAGGCAATCGAGGTAATGGCTTCGGGAAAAAGCGGCAAAGTCGTCGTGTTTCCTTAGAGCCATGCTGCCTTTTTTCGCACGAACGCGTCGAGCTTCTTTAGTTCAGCGGCATCCATTTCCGAAGGGATTTTTGCGCCCTCGACCAACCGGGCGCGCTTGAAAGCCGCCTCTAGGTGGCCTCCGACTGCCAACCCCTTGCCGGTCTTTAGCAGTAACTGCAATAACTCTTTCGCCAAAACTGGAGTGCGCTTTTCCTCGGCATACCAGCGCTCGCCCTTTAGGTACGGTCCGCGCACAGCGCGCTTATGGCCTGCGGCAAAATCGATCGAGTCCTTTGAAAACCACGCGGGTGGCCCTTGGAACACTTTAACTGCGGGCCGCGAGGCCGACGGCAGTTCAACGAGGAGCCAAAAGCGCCGCTCGTCCATCATCAAGTGGCAGTCCATTATTGGAAATTCCTCGCGCGCAAGCACGTCGCAGAGCGATTGCATTAGTTTTCTCGCCTGGGGAAACACGGTGTCCTCGACTGAACCGCGCGGTCGGGGCAACTCGACTGCAAAGAACGCGGTGCCGCGCGAGGTGATGGCGGTAGCGATTGCCGAGGGCAGCGGCGGTTTTTGTTCCGAGGCGGTGAAGAACTCGCGGGAGGGTGATGCGGCAAACGCCTGGCTGATTGCGGAAAGTATCGCGAGGCTCTCGTTGCTTACTGCGGCAGCGGCGTTGCGGTTTCGGTCAATCGCGTCGACCATGACTAGGGGCGAGCCTTCGAACTTTTTGGCCAGCTCGGCTTCCTTGCCGCGCCAAGCGGATTCGATGTCGATAACAACCGGCGGCCGCCATTGCGCAGCAGCAGTTAGGAGGCCCCAAAGCGAGCGGTAGTTTAGCACAAGATACTCGCAAAGGAGGCCGGAGAAGCCGCCTATGGTTGCCTCTGCGCCGTAGACGCCGGCGCGCTTGAGTATCGCCTTTAGCAGGCGCACGTCGCGCTTTTGCCGAAAGTTAAGCCGCTTTTGCAGGTAATCCATGTGCAGGGGCGACCTATCGACCGCGCTTTTTATCGGCTCGTGAGGCACTATCTGGAAGCAGGGGATGACTTCGACTTTGTAGTTTCCGACAACTCCTGCGAGATACGGGTGCTCGGCGTAGTGCGTCTCCCATTTTGCGGGAATGCCGGCGCGCGTTGCGGCAAAAGTCTTTTCCGCAATTTCCTCGCGCGAGTATTTTTGGGGAAAGGCGATGAAGAGGTCGATGTCTTTTTCAAGATGCAGGCCGGTGTCCCGGGCGGTTGAGCCGATGAAGTAAACGCGTGCGGATGGCAAGCGCAGGGCGTCTTCAAGCTTCTCGACTAGCTCCATGGCGAAGGCTTTTTCGGCCGCGGACTCTTTTGCAGTGGGGGTTATGCCCACCGAAACTTCAGCAAAGAGCTTCTCCGCCTTTTCAGATGCCTTCATAAGCAGGGTTACGCAGGCTGCGGATTTAAAGCAAAGCAAACTCCGCCACAATCGAGTGCACGGCGCCCTTGGAGGAGAGCTCGCTTTTCATCAGGTAAAAGGAATTGACTTGAAACGGGCCGAAGTCTGCGGGTGATTTGGAAAGCGCAACGAGCTTGTCGGAATTGTGCTGTGAGCGGATTCTTGCCAGGGTGACGTGCGGGTGGAAAGGCCGGTCTTCGCGGTAGTTGAGGAAGGAGGAAACTTGTTTTTGCAGTTCCAGTAGTTCCTTGCTCTCAATGCCCGCCCAGAATACTTGCGGGGACTTTTCGTTTGGGAAAACTCCGAGACCTAAGGCGGTTGCGCTGAAGCGCGGAAAGCTTATGGAGCTAAGGGCTGCGATAAGCTCCTTTGCTTGTCCTTCGCTTTTTTCGCCAAGGAAGGCGAGGGTGCAGTGGAGTTGGTTTGGGTCGGCGAAACCGGCGTCTGCGCCGGTTTGGATGGCTTTTTCAATCGTCTGCGCCAGGCTATCGCAAGCCGGCGGGGTCACGGGAATTGAGACGAACAAGCGCATTTCAATAACCTTTTAAGCCACTCTGGGCCTCTGGATAACTGCAGGTGTGTTTTGTGTTCAAAAAGGCTTTGTTTTTGGCAGTTTTGCTCCTCGTCGTAGCCGGCGCGGGGGCCTCGCAGGTTGACATCATCGACCCCGTTAGGGAAACCATTGCGGCCCAGAATGCGCTTTTGCCCGACAGGGCGGTTGACTTGGGCGTAGTTGGGCCGG
The DNA here is from genome assembly GCA_020057405.1 of archaeon. GTDB lineage: Archaea > Micrarchaeota > Micrarchaeia > Norongarragalinales > UBA97 > JAGVFW01. The sequence continues at coordinate 60,949 of JAGVFW010000009.1, forward strand.
GCCAGAAGCTTGAGCTCATTGCCTATACTGACACTGGCGAGATTAGCCGCGGCAACGAAACGATTAGCAGGCGCAATGCAGTCTGGGACCGGATGGAAGTGGTTTCTGACAGCGTGCCAAAAGGCTGGGTCGGCCAGGACAGCCTGCGCTACGAGTCACCCATGAAGGCGTTTATCGTCGTTGACAGAAACGCGGCAAACGGGGACTACAACTTTTTGCTAAAGACCGTTGACGAATTCGAGGGAGTCGCACCCCTCACTTTCCGCGCAAAGGCGACGGTAACTAGCGCGGTGTTCTCCTTGCGGATTTCGGGCGAGCCGGTTAAAGTGCCGTCACGCTCCACCGCAGTCTACCAGCTTGAGCTTGAGAACAAGGGCAGCGCGAGCGATGTGTTTGAAGTCAAGGTCACGGGGCTGCC
>JAGVFW010000008.1 GCA_020057405.1 archaeon
CCGCGCGGCCGCTAATACCTCAAAAACTAGCGGCAGAGAAAAAGATGCCGATTCATCCCACGACTAAACTCGTGGGGTTTCTCGACCAGTAGGCACTAAATCGCCCAACACGCGAGTTACCCTGAGCACGAGCGGAATGATTGCCGTGGCAACACCGGCCGGAAGCTACAGATATCAAAAGAGACCAGTGACTAAAACCGAAGTCAATCGATTGAGAACTGCCTTGCGGGCAACAATTGCCAAAGTCCGCGAAATCCGAATGCAAAAGCCAGGGGGCAAACAGAACAAGCAGTACCTCGAACTGGAGGAACTGCTCGAAAAACTACACGAAACGCACTTCGGCCCAAGCGCAGGAAAATAAAGCCTTCCCGCACATAAACTAGTTCTCATGCACCAAATCTTTCCCGGCGTTTACTCGCTTGGCGGCAAAGAGTTCGCAACCCTTAGCCTGGCTCCGGGCATAAAAGTTTACGGCGAGGACACCATTAGGCAGGGCGCTAGCGAGTATCGGGCTTGGAATCCTTTCCGAAGCAAGCTCGGCGCGGCAATTGCAAAAGGCATCCAAAAGCTTCCGATTGGGCCCGGGAGCAACGTGCTTTACCTCGGTGCAGCTAGCGGCACTACTGCAAGCCACGTGAGCGACCTCGTCGGCGCAAACGGCATTGTATTGTGCGTCGAGTTTGCGCCGCGCACCATGAGGGACCTCGTCAAGGTCTGCGAGCAACGGCCGAACATGCTGCCGATGCTTAACGACGCGAGGCTGACGGACGATTACGCTGACGTCGTCAACGATGCTTGCGGGGGCGCGGTTGATGTTGTCTTTGAGGACGTCAGCGACCCCGAGCAGGCGCGCATCCTGATTGCAAACGCGCGCTTCTTGCGCAAGGGCGGCATCGCCATGATTGCGGTTAAGGCACGCAGCATCAGCGGCACGGGTGATGTGAAAAAGATTTTCGCGCAAGTGGAAGAGCAGCTTTTGGCTGCGGACTTCAAGCTAATTGAAAAACTTGACCTCGAGCCGTTTGAGTTGGACCACGAGATGCTCGTGCTGGAAAAAATTTAGAAAAGGCGCGGCAAAAGCCGCGAAATGCAACTAAAGTATTAGGCGCTTAGCGAGCGCCTTGCTTTCGGCTTAACTTGCCTTAGGGCTTGGGCGTCGGGCTTGCCTTTGGCGTTGCGGACGGGCTCGCTGCGGGTGTCGGGCTTGCCGTCGCGTTGGTCAGGGCGAACTTGTCGCACTTGTCGGGGTATGCCTTGCAGAGCTGGTCGGCCAATTGTTGTTCGGTGAGGGCGACGAAGGCGTACTTGCAGTCGGCAACAAAGATGGGCGCCGAACGCAGGCCGTAGGTGAGGGACCCTTCGGTAAAGTCGCGGTTGACGACTAAGCCATTCTTCTCGTCGCTAAGACACGTCGTGAATTTCGCCATGTCGGCAACGCCGATTGCCTTTGCAATCTCAAGGTATTTGGCGGTTGAGAGGTTAGCATTTGCCAAGTAGGCGGCTTGCGAAAACGCGTCGAACTTGCCCTGGTCGCGGGCGCACTCGGAGGCGATGGAGGCGTTCCACGCGTTAGGCCGGCTCTTTAGCGGTAAGTGACGCTGGGTGAACTCTATTGCGTTGCCGTGGGTTGCAACGTAGTTCTGCAGCTGCGGGTACATGGCCGCGCAGAATGGGCACTCGAAGTTAGTGAACTGGTAGAGGTTCACTTTACCGGCCGGCAGCTTGCACTCGGTTTCAAGCATGCGCTTGCGGTCGTAGACGAAGCCGAGCGCCTCGATGCGGAAGCCTTCGATGTTGCCGTCGAAAGCCTGGTTTTCCTGCTGCACGGATTTAAGCAGGACAGGGTCGCGGGAAGCTTCGGCCTTGCTGATGTAAAGCGCCGGAATTTCGTTAAAGCCGTCCTTTCGGTATTGGCCCATGTCTTTACTGCGGTCGGAAAGGGTGATTTGCAGGTTCTGGCTCGCCAGCTGGGCCTGCGCCGCGGCGATTTTCTCGACAACGTCTTTGGTGAAGTTGTCGCTTGAGTCGTAGAAGAGCTTGAGCTTGACTGTCGGGGGAGTGAGGGCCTGCTCTACGAGGGAAAGGCGGTTTTCGATTGCGAGGAGCCGGTCTGAAACGTCGGTGTTGCCGGTAGTCGAGATGCGGTTGTTAAGCTGGTTTACCTGCACGACGAAGTAGGCCGCGAAGGCGAGTAGGAGCGCAAAAGCGATTGCAAAGCCGATAAACGCGGTCGTGCGGTCAAGAGTGTTGCCCAATTGCTTTTGTTCATCCATTTCTACCATCCCCAGCCATTAAAGTGAAAAAGCGTAATCCAACAATGCCGCAGAACGCATAAAAGGCTTTTCGTGAAACCGCGGGCCGATGTCATGAAACTGCGGGGCGATGGTTTTTAAGCCCCATTACTATATTCTAGTGGTTCAGATTTGGGAGGGGGAAGGGGCTATTTTCGACGCCATCCGCGAGAAGTGGGAAGACTTTCTTGATTGGAGCGATGAGAAGGGACTACCCGTCGCTTCAGCGGCCGACTGGCTGGAAAGCCACGGCGTGCCCAGCCTGCCCGTTTTCGCACTGATTTTGCTGATTCTACTGGCGGGCATCGCGTTTGTCGCATTCCCGCTTGTTTCGGGGCCCTCTACTGGCGACATCAAGGTAACGCTTGCCGACGCAAACGACAATCCCATCTCAGAGGCCACAGTGCGCATTGCAAGCACGGGCGATTCTGCTTTTGCGGTAAAGACGCAGGCAACAGATGCTGACGGCGTAGTAATATTTACGGGCATTCCTGCTGGGCCGGTGAGCGTGCTTGCAACAGCCGACGGCTTTGCCGACGCTGAAGACCACATTGAAGTTGTCGGCGGCAAGCAGCAGGAAGTCCAGTTGTCCGCAACGGTTTCCATACCCAAGACGGTTTCCGTGAGCCTCGAAATCAGCGGGCCGACGGACCCCGACCAGATTTCAACCATCTTGTTTGACGAGAACTGGAACCCGATTACGGCGGAGCAGCACGGCGAAAAACCGACGTTTACAGTTGACGCCAACACCAACTTCCACGCGCGCATCACCGCGCCCGGCTTTAGCCAGCAAAGCATCTCCAACCAGGCAGTTACAGAAAGCGACAAGTTTTTGGGCAGCTTCCAGCTTAAGGCCGAGGACACGACCAAGAAAGGCACGGTACACGTTGTTGTCACTGACTTCGACGGCAAGGCAGTCAAGGGCGCTAGCGTTGTCGTAAGCGAGCGCGTTTCCGACGGCAACGGCAAGGAATTGTTTACCGGCAAAACTGGAGAGGACGGCTCGATATCACCGCAAGACGCAGTGCTTGGCACCCTCATCACCGCGAAAGTCACTGCAGCCGGCTATTCTCCCAAAGTAAGCGACGCGGTGACTATCGTTGCGGAAACGGCAATCACTATTGAGATACGCAGCTTAACCGGACCGCAGAAGCTCACCGTCAGCCTCGTCGATGGCGACGGCAAGCTCGTTGCAAACGGCCTTTTGCGCCTCTACGCGCGGCAGCCCGATGGTGCGATGGCAGTCGTTGACGAGAAAAAACCGTTTAAGGAAACAGTCGATTTTGAGCTAGAGCAGAACCGCGAGTACGCCCTCTCGGCTTACGCGACGGGATTCTTGCCCCAGTTCTTCCAAAAGCTCGAGCCGGGCGGCAAGAGTATTACTTTAGTGCAGGCGACGCCGGCAAAGAGCGCGAGGCTGCGCGTGCACGTGAGCAACTTTGATTCCGCGGACGCCTCAGGTGCAAGTGTCGCACTCTTTAGCGCCGACAGGCTGCCGCTTGGGCTTTCGGAGAAAACCACGGGCCCCGACGGCGTCCAGTACTTTGACGACGTACCGCTCACAAAAGTCATTGCAATGGCCGCCTCGCAAGGCAGGTTCGGCGAATCGCCTGTCACTGTCTCAAGCGGAAACTCTTCGGTCGAAGTGCTTTTGCCAAGAGGCAACGGCAGGGTGCTGCTGACGGTAAAAGACAAGTTCTCGCTAAAGCCGGTCAAGGGCGCTGCAGTGCGCGTAAGCGCTTTTGAGGAACGCGCCTGCACTACCGACGACAAGGGCCAGTGCGCAGTTGAGGCGACCGAATTTGCCGGCGCACGCGCGATTGCCTCCGGTGCAGGTTACGAAACTCTATCTACCGCCCAGTTTGACGTCCGGCCCGGGGTGGACACGAAAGTCGAGGCGCTCTTGTTCCCCACTTCAGTCACCGCGAGCACCAAGCTTGAGTTCAACGGCTTTTACGACACTTCGGGCAACAAAGTGACTACGCTTTCGCCCGCTAGCGTCTACCGGGCGAAGTTCACTCTCCGCTCCCCGCCAATTGACTATAGCCAAGCGCGCGCTTTTGTTTCAGTTGGGGAGCTGACCGCAACTCTTGAAGGCTCGCCGGTCACCATCACGGCCTACGACGCGGCCGGGGCGCAAAGGGTTTACACTGGCACCGACTTCCAGCTGGCCCGACAACTGAATTCGGCAGGCGACAACACGACTTTTGACGCAGCGGCTGCAGCAAGCGTGCCCAACGCCAAGGAATACAAGTGGGTGGACTTTGTTTTCGACAAGTTTTCCGGCGGGAGGGAAATTTCAGTCACAATCACGACAAAAGCTTCGCCTTCCGCAAAGAGCGCACTAAACTACCGCACGGAATTCTACACTACGGACGGCGTGCTTAGAAGCCCTGCGGACGCCGAGGCGGGAAAAAGCAAGAGCGAACTGTTGGCCGCGACTGACTCGGCACCAATCGACTTGAGCTTCCAAGGCACCTGCCAGGATGACTTGTGCGTCCAGGCATTTCTTGAGACTCTCGACGGGACTCGGGCGCAGACGGGATTCCAGACTCCGCTCGGCCGCGAGTTCTACCTCAAGTTCAAGGCCGCTTCATTCGGCACGCCCTTTGAGGCGCAACTGCTGACGAGCGGAGTTGCAGTCGGGCTCTTGCGCGGCACGAGTGGCGGGGCCGAGACGAGCCCCAAGCCCGCCCCTGACGGCACACTCGCAGTCAGGATGCCGGCCTCGGGCGGGGAAGGCACGTTTACCTTGCGCGGCCAGCGCGTTTCAAGCGATGCCTACGTCAAGCTCACGCTTTACCGCGGCGATGCAGTTGCTTTTGAGAAAACGCTGTTTCTGCGCGTGAATGCTGAGGGAACGCCGACACTGTCTATTATTGCAAACCCGCGAACGCTTGTCGCACTTGCGGCAACGCCGGTTGTAATCACAGTCCGCGACTCTCTTGGCGTACCCGTCACGGGGGCGCGCGTCTCCCTCGGCGGGGTTGGGAATGATGCGCTTGGCCGCATTGACGAGGCGACTGAAGACGTCACTCTACCAGGCACTTACCGCATTGAAAGCGTGACTGCCGAGAGCGCAGGCGTAATAGCGTATGCAGTTGACGCGGCGGGCTTTGCAATCGCGCGGGGCACCATTTCCGTAAACGCGCACAACCTCATCTCCGTTGGCGAGACGAGCTTGGCTGTCGAAGTGACTGCCAAGGGGCAGGAGACGCGTACGCCGATTACGGTCACCAACCTTCTTGACAATGAAATCAGCGTCTCGCTTTCGGTAACGCGCGATGGCATTCCCAATTTGCTCGACATTGGCGCGGAGCCTTCGCAGGCGGCAAGAATGCCCTCACGGGGCGTCCTAAACGCCTATCTTAGGGCCGCAATTGCGGATTACGTGCTTGGCTTGGCGGCGCAGGGCGACACGATTAAGGACAGTATTAGCGGCCGCGTGCGCGTCATCGGCAAGTTAGGTGCGGTGAGGCAGGCAGTTGAAGTGCCATTCACGGCCAAGGCAACTTTAGTGCGGACTGCAATTTCTGACGCGTGGGGCATTGACGCAAGCGCCCTTAACATCGAGCTCTCGCCCCCCGATGTTGCAGAAAAGACGGTCGAGGTGCAAGTGCGCAACACCGGCCCGCACCCGCTTTTAATCAACCAGCAGGTAAACGGGCTCAAGGGCGTCTTTGTTAACCCGCCATCACAGCAAGTGAGCCCCGGCGCTACTACGGCGATGCAGATACTCGCACGCGTTTCGGGCGCTTCTTCATCAAACCAATGCGTCTTTGACGCGACAACGACTAAAGGGACAATCCGCTTTTTCGCAACATTCCAGGGCATCTCAAGCAACAAGGACCTCCCCGTCACCCTATCCCTTACTGCAAAAGGCGTGTGCCGGCCGACCGCAGAGCAACTGCTGACCATGCCCATTGCAACTCGTTTTGAATTGCCCGCAGATGCCAAGGTGCGCAAGAATGATGACGGCAGCACCACAGTCCAGATGTCCGACGGCAGGCGAGTGCGCTTTTCTGCCGGAGCGACGGTGGCGACAACCGCGGTTACCGTGCCCCCTGAAACAGAATTCTACGCCGAGGGCACTGCGGCGACAACTGCAACTGACGGCTTCAAGTTCACCCCGCCAGTTGGCCTTATTCTAGTACTCCCAGCCGGCGTGCCGGTTATTTCAAGAGGCGATTCAAGCGCGGCCATCATCGGAACCACTCAAGTACTCTTCCCCTCAACACTCGCGTTCTCACAGGATGCCGGCGGCAGGGCGGTGCGCGTGCCACCGGGAACTATCGTGCAGATAACGGCATTGCCGCAAGTGAGCCTCGAGTCGAACACGCTTGCAATCTTGCCCGCAAAGATAGTGTTCGACTTTAGCCGAAACGCCATTGTCCGCGAAAACGACGACGGTTCGTTCTCAGTCGAGTCTGCTGGCAATGCAATTGGCTTTAGCGCGCAATCACAGCACGCGCCCCAAGGGTCCGACGGCAGCGTGCAAGTCACTGTCCCTTCGGGCACCGGCGTGCTCTTCCCGACGGCGGTCTTTAGCGGCAGGGCAAACAATGGCTTTGAACTCCGCGTGCCCGCCTCACTCTCGATTGAAATTCCGTCCGACGTTGAAGTCGCAACTCGCGGCACGACAATTGCTGCATTCCTCCCCGACTATGACCTGCTGCTTCCTGCTGGAACGACTTTCAAGGCAAGCGCCGGCGGAAAGACTGCAGCTGTCGGGCCAAACGCAATTGTTTCATTCAAGTCAGTCACAGGCATTTCATTGACCGGCAACGCGTTTGCAAACCTGCCATTTGCCTTGAGGCTCGTGCTCCCAGGCGGGGCGCGCCTTGACGGTAGCGAAGTCGGAAAAACTGCGACCCTAGCATCGGGAGAGACAATCGGATTGCCACCGGATGCAACAGTAAGCGACGCCCAGCTTGACGGCACGCGCGTTACCACAGTGCCACCCTACTCACAAGTGTCGCTTCCAAAAAGTTTCTTCACTCCCGTTACCGGCGGCGGGTTCAACCTGAAGCCAGCCGTTCCCTATGCCCTTGGATTCCCTATCGGGACACGGCAAGTCGAGGCAGGCAACGACCTGCTAATGCTTTTGCCAGACTATGACTTGCGCGTGCCAAAGAACACGCGCCTTGCCCCCGACTCAGGCCTCCTCTTCACCACTCAGATGGCGGCAGGCACGCAAACGCGCGCCGCTCCCGCGCCCGAAATTTCAGTTGCCGACTTGGGCCGCGTAACTCTCCCATTTGACTTGACTGCCACGCTTCCCGCGGCCGCGCGGGTCAACGAGCGAAGCGACGGCATTGCAGTGCTCGTGCGCGACGGGCTGACGATCGGCTTTTCCGCACCTGCCGAGCTTTCGCACGACAACGGTTCGACAATAAACGCGCCGGCTGGTGCCGCAGTGCTTCTTCCGGCCTACTTGATTGAATCAACTCCTGACGGCAGCCTGAGGCTCACGCTGCCGATTGACGTTTCGCTGTCGTTTGACACTGGCGTGCAGCTCCAGCGCGGGCCTGCAGGCAACTCGTTTGTCTCCGACGACTACAAGCTTGACGCGGGTAGCGCAACGCGGGTTGACGTGAGTAAGGCGGGCGTGCTGCGCGCAATAGTCCCCGCCGGAACCGCGCTCACGCTAACCTCAACTGCAAACGCGATTGCCGCAGGCGACGAAGTCTCGATTCCCGCGCAACTGTCCCTGCAGTTGCCGGTTGATGCCATCGTGCGGGCTCGGGCCGACGGCAGGCTCTACGTCGAGGCCAGGGGAATGCGCGCGCTCTTTGGCGCCGGCGCAACTGCCGATGCCGGAAAAATAACTGTGCCTGAAAACACTCAAGTGATTTTCTCGCGCGGCATTGTCGGCCAACTCCGCAACGCTGGCCTTGCGCAAGGCCGCGACTTCAAGCTCACCATCCCGATTGCCTACGCACTCGCATTTCCTGCAGGTGCGGGGGCGCCCGTTGCGACAAAGCGCGGCACAACCGCAATTGCATTCCGCGGCCTCGTAATTGAGTTCCCGCCAACAGCGCAATCTTCCTCAGGCGATTCGGGCACGCTAGTGTCAATGACGGGCGGCAGTGCGACCAACTTCATCACTTGGATAAACGGCATTCCCGCATCCGAACTTGGCGGGATAATCGACGCGGCTGATGCGGCCTTAACGCCACGCGAGCGACTCGCCCTTGCTGCAAAGGACAACATTGCAGTGACCCTGCCGTTCCAGCTCGAGCTGCTCGTGCCCCCGTCGTTCTCAATGACAACTGCGGATGACACGGGCTCTGGGCCCGCAGTGTGGCTCTCAAGCCGGGTTGCAATAGCCTTCGGGCCAACCTCGCAAGTTGCAGGCAGCGTGCCAAAGACAATAACCGCCCCCGCAGGCACCCAGCTCTCGCTTCCCGCATCTATGCTTTCACGCTCGCCCGACGGCGGCTACGCAATCACGATTCCATTCTCAACCGCGGTTCTCATCCCGGAGGACACCGAAGTAGTCAACGACAAGCAGACTTACGCACTGCTTTCAAACGCGCGCCAAGAGCTCGCCCTCCCAGCAGGCACGGCATTTATTCAAGTGCAGGACTTGCTTCGCGCCGACCTGCAGCCAAACACGCGCATTGAAGTCAACCCAATTGGCGCCGCGCAGCTTGACGGCCTGGTGCCCGTGCGCCTGCCCGTTGATGCGGAGCTACTGTTTGCAAGCGGCGTTCGCGCATTCACTAGCGGTGCGAGCACGGTCGTGCGCCTGCCTGACGGCTCAACCGCACAATTCCCGGGAACAATTGACGCACAAACTGGCCCCGGCGGAGTGCGGGTGCTGCAGTGGACTGGCGGCACTGCGGCCATGCTGCCGCGGGCGGCAGTGACTTCGGACGCTAATGGCGGCACGCAATTCTCGCTTCCCATCGCGGCAAACGTCATCCTTCCCCCGGACGCACGAGTGGTGCAACGAAGCGGCCTCGTCGCAGTGCTTGCGGCGCAGCGCGCGCAAATTACTCTTCCGACTAGCGCCAAGCCTGCCTCAGACAAGCGTGGCTTTATCGCAAGCGTGCCCGCAGGCGGCAGGATTTCAGTGAGCACGTTTGGCCTCGACGTGATTGGACAGCCCATTGTCGTGCCATTTGAGATGCACGTGAACGTGCCCGCAGACGCGATTGTTGACGAGAACGCCCCCGGCGGGGTTGTCGTTGAATTCTCGGCCAACAGCCGCGCGAAATTCTCTGGCGGCGTGTTTACCTCACCAACCGGCCTTGGCACTGGCGCCAGCCTCTATGGCCTGCAGTACGGCAACGGGTTCTTCGGCTCGCAGCTAAGCCCATACGGGGCTGGATGGCAGCAAAACCAAAACCAGTTCGCGCAGCAAGTGCGGCTCAACTTGCTAACCGTGCCGGCGTTCTCGCAAGTTACGCTCGCCCCGAGCTTAATGCGGCCGCTTGGCTACTCGCAGGGCGGCCTTGCGGGTGCAAGCGCCTATGAGTTCTCGCTCCCCGTGATGTGGACCGCAATTCCGCAAAGCACTGGCGCGATTTACAACAACCCCGACAGAAGCTACAGCATTTTCGTGCAAAACAACGAGATAGTCTTTCCCGCGGGAACCCAGTCAAGTCCCTTGTCGCAATTTGGAGGCGGGTTGGGAGCGCAGCAGCTTATAGTCCCGGCTTTTGCGCCGGTTCGAGTACTCCCAGTCTTTAACGGCGCGTCTCCGTTTGAGCGGCGGCCGCTGCCCTTTGAGATGGCGATGCAACTACCCCAAGGCGCACGCGTGCTGCCGAGGGGGCAGGATGGCACGCGCACGATTGACTTTGGCGGCGGCAGGCGCATGGTGCTTGACCGCGACCTCTTCGTCGACGAACGCAGTGTAAGCGGCCCGACGCCACCGCAGCTAAGTGAATTGGTAATCACGCAAGGGACGCTAGTTGGCTTCTCCCCCGGCATTTACCGCCCGCTCCCGCCCCAGTTTGCAAACCCGATGGAAACTGCAAGCCTGCCGCAAAACTTGTGGGGCTTTGCACTCCAGTTGCCTGCCGCGATAAAGATTCGCGTTCCGTCTGACACGCGCTTTGCCAAGAATGCCGACGGGTCGCAAAGCGCTTTTGTGCAAAACTTTGAAATCCGCGTACCCGCAGGCACGAGCCAACCGCTAACGGAGAACGGCCAGAATGGCGTGCGCACTCTTGCAGTAGCGCCAAACGCGCAAGTTTTGGTCGTGCCCCTTGCGCTCTCTGACTCTTTCGAGCGAATCGAGCTCGCAGTGCCATTTGACGTGACGTTTGCCCTCTCGGCCGACGCGCGCGTGCTGCCAAAAGCAGCGGACGGCAGCTGGGCGATTGAGGTGCCCGGACGCGGCTCGATTGCGTTTAGGCCAGAGTCCGAGCTTGCTGCCAACAAAGTGAATGTCCCTGCAGGCAGCGGCTTCTTTGCGTCGCGCGAACTGGCGAAGGCGGACAAGAGCGTCGACGAATTTGGCACGCGCGCAACCGCATTCACGTTCACCGCGCCAATGTCAATGTCGATTAAGAGCGATACCCAACCTCAGGGAACGGGTGCAAGCCGCTCGCTCACTAGCGGCACTGTTGAACTAGTGCTGCCGGCGGGTGTGCAGTCAAGCAAGCTGGGCAACGCTTACGTAACGATAGTTTCCGCCGGCTCGCAACTCGTGCTTCGGCCGATTGACGCGAGCTTCGGGCAAAACCTGCAGGACATTTTCCTCCCAGGCGAGGCAGCGTTTAGCCTGCCCACCGACGCCAAGGCGTTCGGGACATCGCCTGCCGGCGAAATGCCAGTCAAGTTCGCCAGCGGCCAAGGCATTGTCTTTAAGGGCGGCTCGCGCGTTGAAGGCGATGGCGCTACCAGAAAAGTCATTGTACCAAACGGCGCGTCGTTGGCGCCATCTTATGCGCTCCTAAAGACTGCAAGCACTACGGTCCGACAGCAAATTCAGCGCACTCAAACAGTGCCGCAGGGCTGGCGCTTTGCAACCCCCTCGCAACTGACGGTTACATTGCCCGCTGCAACGCGCGTCGAGACCGGCGACAACGGCTTTTTAGTGCAGGGCCAGTACGAGTCGTACTTGCTGCCTAGAAACGCCCAGCAGTCGCTTGGCAAGGACAAGGCACTCGTGTTTACCCTTGCGCCCGGCATGGTGATTGAGTACACGCCCGTTGACTTTAACACTGGCGGCCTGACCGAGTTTGTCTTCCCGATTGCGGCCGCACTCACGCTCCCGCTGCGCACCCTTGAGTTTGCCGACCCCGGCACTTCAAAGGTTTACTATAGCCTGCCAAGCGGGGAGAAAGTCGTGCTTGCAGCGCCTGCCAAGAAGAACGCGGCTGGCGAGCTCGTCGCGCAAGTCGAGGCAGGACAAGTTATTTTCGTCCCGCGCGGCTGGAAGACGGACGCACCAAACGGCGTCGTGCTCAAGTACGGCTCGCGATGGAGTTTTGCAGTTCCCTCCGGCACTAAAGCAGAGGAAAACGGGGGCGAGTACCTCATTCGCGTGCCAAGCACTGCATCGCCAACCGAGCGCGCCGGCGTCTACCTGCCGTTCCCACCTGCATTCTCAAAGAATGGAGTTGAGTCAGGCGGCCGCGAGCTGAAGAACCCGTTTGCCCTTGCGGCACAGGCCACCAAGGCGTCTGCGGGCCAGAAGGCCGACGGGCAGTCGTTCGTCATCGTGCCTGCCGGCACTAGCGTTCGCTTTGAGGCAACTGAAAAGACTGCCGCCGACGTTGCAGGCGGGCCAACTGGCACCCTTGAAATTACTCTAGACTTTGACGGCGCAATCCAGGCTGCTGATGAATCAACTGTCAACGACAAGGGCGGCAGTGTTGATGTCATGAACACTGCTTGCGGCAACCTGCAGGTTGATGACACGGTGTTCCCCAAGCCCGGCAAGCGCATCGTGCACACCAAGACCGTGCAATTCCAGATTACTAACGCGCGGGCTGACGCTGAGTCAAAGAGAATCTCGTTTAAGGCCGGCGCCAAGCTCACCATCATCGCGTGCCGGCAGTCCGAGCCCGAGTGGCGCCAAGTGCGGCTCTTCTTCCCCGTGCAGACGACGTTCATTTTGCCAAACGACGCGCCCCCGCTTGAGGGCTCGGGCAAAGTCGACTTTGGCGCGTGCAAGGAAATCAGGACTAGCGCGGATGTCAAGATGAAGCCCCCGCGCGCTGAAGTGATTGACTTTGGCTCGGTGCCAAGTCCAGTCAAGTCAAGCGACAAGCGTGGCCAGCAGCCCGACTCCTTGCCGACATTCACCGTGCCGGCTGACTACGGCATCCTCTTCACCATTTGCAAGGGCGACACTAAGTTCAACATCAACACCCAGGGGCTTGCAAAGGCGCCCGTGCCCAACTCGATTGAAGTTCAGGTTGACGGCGGGGCCTCGAAGGACGAGTTGCACCTAGTGCTTGACGACGGCAACAGGAAGGCAAACGCGCGCATCAAGATGCGGAATTCTGGCGCAACCGTGATTGAAGTCAACCTCGACTCTACTGAGGCGGATGACAAGATCAAGGCGGCCTACAACAATGAGGGCGAAATCTGGTGGGGCCGCACGGGTGGAATTGGCGAGGGCTGGGTGTGGGAGACCGGCTACGAGAAGAAAGCGCCGGTCTTTAGGCTGTCCCCAACCGACGACTTCAGAAACGTGGTGTCAACCGACATTTCACTCCCGCGCTCTAGCGAGTTTGTCAACCCGCTTACGGGGTGCGTTGAGAAGGAGGCAGTGATTGAAGGCACTCTTACTTTCAAGGGCAGCCTCGTCACCGACAAGAGGCCGACCCAATCCAACCCGCTTAAGGTCAAGATTGAAATCAAGAAAAACCCGGGCGCCTGCGCGGCGGCGCAATCGCTTGAGCGCGTGCTTCGCTCGGGCTTCTACGCCACGCACACTGCAGAAATCAAGGTTGGCGACTCGTTTGCAACACCCGGAAAAACGCTTTACTTCAAGACCCCAGACGCCAGCCACGTGCAGTACTTTGCGCTCATTAACAACCTGCAGGAGAAAGCCACGCTCTCGAGCAAGTGGACCGGCACGCAAGTCACCGACTGCAGCATCCTGAAGGCAGGCGAGCTAGTTCCCATTGACGCACTCGTGATGGAGAAGGGAGAAGCGCTTGTCATAAAGTGCACGCCAAAGGCGGGGGTAACAATCCCTGACGGCGGGGACTCGGGCAAGCAGAGGCTGGAGATTAAGGCAACGCCGAAAGGAACTGGAAGCGACACGGCCACTCAAACAACTCAATCTCCAGTTACTACCGTAACGCCAACCCCGACGCCCAACGCCGCAGGGCAAACGCAAGTGCAGCCCACTGCACCAACGGCGGGCGGTTCTTCGTTCTTCAACACCGACGAAGAGACCAAGGCCAACACTATCCGCGCAGTTCCAGTTGACACGGTTGCAGTAATTGAGTTTGACGTGTTTAACCCCGAACCGCTCAACAAGCAGTTCTACCTCGACGCCGGAACGCCTTTGGGCTCGCTTTGCCCGTTTGGCCAAAACGCAATCGACAGCTCGTGCAATGCTGCGCTTACCACCCCGGCAAATAATTTTGGCTCGGGTGCAAGCACTGGAACGCAAAACGGTGGGACGCAAGCCAATGGCGGCACTAACGGCCAGCAAAACACCCAGCCGACCACTCCCGAACTAGGCAAGTGCGACGGCGAGACGGCGAAAGTGCCTATTGGCACTTGCTATAATGAAGCCCACAAGGCCGATGCGACCAAGGCGGGCTATGTGTGTACTGACGCGGGTAATGGCAGGGCCGACTACCAGATGGCACCCGCACAAGGCAAGGCAACCAAGGCGACAAACAACGTCGACCTGACGCGCTGCTGCCCTGCAGGCGGAGTCAACCTGAATCCCTCTAACGACGGCAAGGGCTGCCAGAACGAAAACACCAACCCTGACAACACGGTCAAGGCCGCGGCCGTCTCGCGCATTAACTTCCAAAGCGCTCCAAGCGGCACGACAGGCGTGAGCGGGGCGACAGTCACCGCGCCAGAGACCACGACGGGCGGTTCTGCAGCTCCGACGGCGGACACCAAGGACGCAACGGCAGTCAATTCAGTTTACTACTCGCTTTGCGAGGAATTCTATTGCTCTAGCGACCAGGCGCAAATGGCTTTCAAGTCGCACGTGATGGGCTACCGCGAAATAATTGACGAGGCACGCAAGGAGAGCGCCGGCACGACGCCGGATGACAAGACGCAGGAAGTCAAGGTGCTCAACAAGCTGCGCGAGCGCTTCAAGCTCGGCTCGACGACAAGCGGCTTTGCGAGGGCTTTTGTCATACAAAAGGCCGGCGACGACAAGGTGACTAACGCGCAAATCCAGAAGGCTGCACTCGACGCGTTCCCGGCAACGACTTGGCACCCCAAGAACGTCGGGGTTGACGGCGAGCTTGGCGCGTGCGGAATCTACATTGTCCAGACGACCTTCAGGTTCGGGCCAAGCGCATTTAGCGCGGCCTCAAAGGCAGAGACCGCCCTTGCCGAATCCGAAATCACGATAAACATCGTCAAGGCCGCAGACTGCCCCAAGAACCTCGCTAACGCGCCGATCCTGATGGGGCCGCCAGTTGAGAAGGACGGGCTGACCAACACTGAAATCTGGACCGGCAGGCGCGTTGTCAAGTGGCCGACTGACGTCGACCGCATAACGCTGCTCTTTGACATTGGCGGAAGGTGGGCTGAGCTGCAGAAGGAAACCGGCGGCGGGGTAGTCGGCACCGCGCTAAGCGTGCTCTCATACCCGTCAGTCTTGGCTCTAGGCCCGTACGGAGAGGAGTACAACCTCAAGGACGCGGTAATTGCAAAAGAAGCTTACAGGCAGATGTTCGGCGTTGAACCCGCCAAAGTCCTCGCGCACAAGGGCGTGAGTTACAACGACGCGGGCTACTGCTTCCAAAACGGCATTCGGCAAGTGTTTGACCTGTCGCTTGCCTCAATCGGCCTTTCCTTGGGCGGCCTTCTCGGCTCTTTCTTCTCCGGCGGCACTTCACTCTCTGTGACAGCAGTTGGCGTGGCAATCGGAAAAGGAGCCGGCCAGTCAATCGGCGCTTGCGCGAGCCTTGGCGCTTCAGTCGCGGCTGGTACGGTTGTCACTTCAGGCGTGGGCTCGCAGACAGTTTGCGAAGCGTTCAACGCCTGCGTTTACGGCCAAATATTCTCGCTAATGACTGGATTCGGCGGAAGCAAGACTCCACCCGCATCGCCTTCGGGCTTCACAGCAGGAGTGGCGCAAACTGGAAGCGCGTTTAAGGGCGGCTTCGGCACGGCATGGAAGGAACTTACTGGCTTTGGCCTTGGAAGCAAGGCGGTTGCAGCGCGCTTCGTCCCCGGCATGGTCGTCGGCGGCATGGTTGGCTTGGGCGGCGACGGAACGCAAAACCTGCTGCCCTCATACTACCTCGGCAAAGAAAAAGCAAGTCAAATAAGACAAAGCGCGGTGCCGGATTCACAGCAATTAATTAAAGCGCTGCGTGATGAAGGCGTGCCCGCATCAGGCGCGATACCACCAACAATGGTAACGGATGCGCAAGCAAGAGCTATTTTCAATAAATACGATGAACTGGTTAACGGAAGGGCAGCAACGGCAACTGCGACCGCAGTTGCTCCAAGATTCCCGGCAGGCGGGGCGCAAGCCTGGAAGGAAGCAACGCTCGACGTGTTTGGTACGGGTTTTGTGAGTACAGTAACGTTAGACAAGATAGCCCTCGCGGGTTCCAAGACGCCGTTTGGCGCGCAAACCAACGCTTACGTCAAGGCAGTTGAAGAGGCGCTCAAGAAGGCAGGCACTACTGAAGGAAAGACCGCCAAAGTTATCTTAGGCAAGTGGGGCCCAAGCATCAGGGTTCCCGGAAAAGAGCTTACTGACGGAGTTGAGGCGCTGGCTCAGAAAGTCGCGGAGAAAATCAAGGAAGGAAAAGCGGAAGACATTGCAGTCACGGAAGCGCTTAACGAACTCAGAATGGGCCTAGACGACTCGGCAGTCATAGAATCCCTTGACGATGCAGGAAAGAAGTCTCTCGAAAGCAAAGCAACAAGTGCGGCAACTTCACTCGAAGAAGCGAAAACCGCGGCTACAGGCATCAGGTCGCTGACGCAAGAACACAACTTCGAGGATGAGTTTAACCGCATAAAGAGAGCCTCAACAGCAGCTGAACTTCAAGGCATAGAAGATAATCTAAAGGGGCTAAGCACGAGCGGTACATCATCTACCTATCGAACCAAGCTTATGAATTACATCGGCGACCGCAAGGTAGCGTTGGAAGGTAAACCGATTTCAGAAGCTAAAATTGCGGCTGAAAGTGCTAGATTTGAGACTAGGGTCAACCTATATCGCGGTTCGGGCGGAACATCTGAAATCCAAAGCGAAATATCTAGAACAATTAGAAGAATCGAGGGATTGTCCAGTTCTGGTGATGCGGCAACACTTGAAGGAAGCATTCGAGCCGACATCGATTCTTTTGTTTCCCGACTTAAAGGCGCTAATAATAAAGCGGCGTCAGCCGCTGAGAAAGCCGCCACCAAGGTCACGCTTGAAAACGTGCTTGATGACCTAATTCTAGTCAAAAAAGATGTTCTCGCTAACCAGGACGGATTTAGAACTGCACAAGCAGGATTGGAAACAAAGGCAAACGCTGCAGAAGGAACGGCCGAAACCGCAACAAGAGGCAAAACTAGTGTGAGACTGCCTGCAGCAACGATTGACGTTACAAAAGTTGACGAGCTCGTTACTCGAATTGGGACTGCAACTGACGCCGAGCTAATCCAAATTGAAACCGAGCTTCGGACAACGAAACTTTCAGCCGTAAGCGATGCTCAAAGAAAAGTTACTAAGGCAATCACTGACAGGCGAGCATATCTTACAACCAAGGCGGGCTTGGTTGGCACAAGCGAGTTTAAGACTTCATTCCTGAAGCGGTTGTTCGGCGCGGGCAAGAGCGAGGCAGACGTAATCAGCGTTGTGAAGAAAGTCAAGGCGCCGACTGCCTGGCGCGCGGCACTTGGACAGAACTTCAAGGAGTTGTTCCTCAAGAAGCTTCCAACGGGCTTGCTCAGGCTATTCTTGACGCTATTGTTCCACGTTGACGTCGCGCCCGTGCAGGCGGCGCTCCAGTCGCACACTAACTCGATTGTGGCGACGAACTTTGAGTATGTGACGCGCGCGGGCACCAACTACATTCCATCTATACACCGATACTGTGATGCGACTACGACAGGGTGCGACAAGGAAGTCGTGCTTGACGGGAATGGCGACTGCAGTCCACAGCAGGGATTTGCAGCCTGCGGCGGGTTCAGGGAAAAGACCGGCGGCGGTTACGCAGCGGCGTTCGTGGTTAACGACAGGGTCGAATCAAATAATGGCGGCCAGATAAACCAGAAGAGCGAAACGCCGGCTGGCACTATCGACCTCGGACAAGTTGATGACGACACTGGCAAGATTAAGGCCGAAGCCGCTAGCAAGGAAGAACAGAAGGCGCAGGAGTCGGTTGGACCGCAGTCAAAGAGCCTGATGTCATCAGTATTCAACCCCGCCCAACCGCCATTAGGCAAGGGCTTCGGATTGATTGGCAACCTGGAAAAGAGGAGTGATGAAACAAATGGCGGCTAAGCCTAGAAAAACAAACAGCTGGCCGCTCGTCGCCGTCCTAGCGATTGCCGCGATAGCAATTGCAGTAGGCTACCTCGCGTTCCAGGCGCCGGGAACAAACCCGGTAAAACAGGTGCTCAACCCAAAGAGCCCGCTTGAGAAGGCAGGCGCGGTTTTCGAGCAACAGTACGGAAAAGACTTTGCCACCTACTCCGACCCTGACTACGGGTTTTCACTCAAGTATCCCCTTGGCTACAAGATTGACAAGGGCTTTACCGACGACGCGAGGGTAATAGTCTATGCAGTATCGGCCGAAGGCGCACCCGAAACATTTACGGTCGGAGTGGACAACGCCTCAGTCGGACAAAACGAGTTTGACGGAATCGTGCAGCTATACGACCCGCAGTACGTCGAGTCGGCAACGCAAACGACGATAAACTCGGCAAACGCCTACATCCTCAGCGTAGTCGGGCCAGACGAGTACACCAACTCCAACTCGACAATGCACCAGGCTTTCGTAAGCTGCAAGCGTGACGACGGCTTGACCTACACCGCCATCCTCACCGCAATGGTGCCACGAGAACTGGGCGCCAACGTTCCACTAATGGACTACATGATTTCCTCCTTCAGGTGCTAGAATTGATTTGGGTAAAGGTGCACGAGCGCAGTTTCAAAGGACAGACGCGCACGGTCATCGCAGCCTGCGACGCCAGGCTCCTTGGCAAAGTGCTTAAGGGGAGAAACGGCGTTGTGCTCAACCTCAAGCTCCACCGCGCATTCTACGAGGGCGAGAAGGTAAACGGCATGGAGCTTGCCGAGATACTCAAAGGTGCGATTAACGTCAATCTAGTCGGCGACGAGACTATCGCCGCCGCGTCAAAAGCTTTGCCCGTGAAGAAAGAGTACGCGAAAAAGATTGCAGGCGTGCCACACTTACAGTTCTACCGGATTTAGGGCAAACTTAGTTCGCCAGCAAAGGCAAGAACTTGTCCTTCGTTGACGGCATCGGCTACACCCTTGCAAGAAAACAGGGCCTGACTTTCCTAACTGGCGACCCTGCCTTTGAGGGAATGCAGGGAGTCGAATTCGTCAGGTAACTGCGGCGAGCTATTCAGGCAGGATTGGCGGCCGCTCGTCGGTGATGAAGGAGTAGTACGCCCCGAACTTGTACTGGTAGTCTAGCACGCGGCGCAGAAAACTGCTTACGCGCGCGGAGCGCATGCCGCGGATGAGCACGGAGCCGAAGTTAAGAATCCAGCCGAGGAACGAAAGGACGCTTAGGATGTAGAGCACGAGGACTACGGGAATCCAGTAGACCAGGCGCACGAGAAGTTCGAAGCGCGAGGCTTTTTGCGGCGATTTTACCGAAGTCTGGATGGTTTTCATTTACCCGCTCTCGGGAATGATTGGGGGCCGCTCGTCGGTTGTGCCAAACGCGTAGGCCGAGCTCTTGAAGAGATAGTCAAAAGCCAGGTTGAGGAAGGCGGATACGCGAACGCTGCGGCGGCCGCGGATTAGGATTGAGCCCCAGTTGAGCAGCCAGCCGAGTCCCGAGAGGAGCATGAGGATGTAGGTGACTATTGCAAGCGGAATCGTGTAAACCAATCGCACGAGCAGTTCGAAGCGCGAGGCCTCGGGGGCGGAATTGACTGAAGTCCGGATAGTTTGCATGGGCAAATCACCTATTTAGGCTTAGCCAACCTGCGTTTTTAAAGGAATCTGCAGTAACCATGTGGTGGACAGGCGCATTCTCTACAGCATCGCCGCTTTTGTGGCAACCGCCGGCCTTTACCTCGCAATAACCGCCTCGGGCGCGTCGCTTCCGCAAGTGCCGTCACTCTACTACTATGGCTTGGAAGACTGGGGCAACGGCAAGGCAGTGAGCCTGGCGGGCGTCGTGCTCGCCTATCTTTTCGTCTCAGTGGCGGCACTGCTTTTCTTCGGCCACGCGGCGCCCCTTGCGATGGCAATGGAGGGGTTGAAATACGCCTCGGCGTACAGCCACGCGAGCGTGCACCCCTACGATTTTCTCTTCGTCATCCCGCAGTTCATCGCAGTCTACGCGGGCCTGAGGTTGAGTGCGAACGCCGAGGCCGACTTTGACCACAGGGGAACGGTGTTCAAGCAATGGCAGTTTCCGCTTTTACTCTACGTCGCCGGCGCGGCTTTGGCCCTAGTGCTTTACCTCGTGCGGCCGCCGTTTGTCAGCTGACTTGA
Source organism: archaeon (assembly GCA_020057405.1). GTDB lineage: Archaea > Micrarchaeota > Micrarchaeia > Norongarragalinales > UBA97 > JAGVFW01. Next base: position 20,116 of record JAGVFW010000008.1, read on the forward strand.
GGCACGCGGGCAACGCGCCCACACCCGCCCCCCAACAGCAGTTTTTAAAACGACGGCGCAGTTGGTAATCCATGCTGCCTGTCGCGGCCGTCATGCCGCTTTCAATACTTGGCGACTTTAGCGACACGCTGGGCGAGCTTGGGTTCGTCATTCGGCTGATGGCTTTTGTCTACATCTTGTTCTGGCTCTTTGCGACGTTTCAGGACAACCAAATTGTTTTTGGCTTCACCTCGCTCATTGCTGCTTACTTCGTCATTTTCTACGCGTCCGTGATAGTCGTTTTGGCGGTGGTCGTTTTACTCATGGTGAACGGGATGTTCATACAGCAGTCGCTCATGTTCGGACTCTTTCCGACATTGGGCAGGGACCAGCACGGTAGCCCCATCGATTACGGCATGCAAATGGAGGAGATGAAGAAACAGGAACTCCACGCGCAACTTAACGCCGGAAGGCAGGTAAGCGAGCAGGACATGCAATTCCTCGCGCAAGCGCAACAGAGACAAGAAATAGCCCAGCAGCAAGTGACTCAGGCAATGCAGAGCATGGGACAACCGAGCAGCCAGCCGCAAGGCGGCTTCGGGTTTGCCCAGCCGCAAACAAGCCAGCTTTCGGACAGCCTATCAAGCCAGCAAGTTGGAATGAGGAGAATGAGGTGAGCGGATGAGTTTCTTTGAGGACTTTTTCTTCATGCTGGACTTGGCCAAGTGGTTTCTCATGCTATATATGGCCTACTGGCTCTACACGTGGGCACGCGACAAGCTAGTCTTTGCCCCAACTATCGGCCTCATCGTCGCCGGCATCCTAATCTATTTTCTCGTAATCGAGCACCCGTTTATCGGCGCGCTAGGCATTTTTGGCTGGATGATGATTACTGGCGGGCTGATGTACGTCATCGGCACTTTCGCACCCGGACTCTACATGTTCATGCATCGGAGGTAAAACAAATGAAACAACGCATACACCACTTCCTCGCTGCCTACAAGCAGACGCACTTTAACAGGGCGTTTTGGGTGAGCCCCAAGTGGAGGCTCTTCGTCGTGCTTTTAGTCATTGCGACGATGTTTTTGGTCCAGGACTACCTGACCGGCAAGTACTTGGCCGAATTCAAGGAGAGCCCCCTTGCGTTTGAGGCACTCGACAAGGTCATGTACTGGTTCGGCGTCGGCATCGTCGTTGGCGCGGCGGCACTCTTCCTCATGTTTGAAGGCGAGTTCGCAATTGGCATGTGGAATCACTTGAGGCGCGCCGAGCAGGCTGCACTGAAGGAATTTGCGGGCCTGCCGGCAGGCAAGAGAAAAGTGCGGCGCAAGAAGAAGCGCTAGCTGCACCCCCCCCCGCGTCCTACGCCACAAGCCATGGCCACGCTAGGTTTTTTGAAAAACCGGACTCTCGGTGCCCGTCCCACCACAAAGCGGTTGGGCGCCGAAAGCCGGTTTAAACGCCAAGAATAATGGCGATGAGGCCGAAGATGATTACCGCGCCAAAGCCGATGGTGAACCACTCGGTGAGCTTGGTGAAGTAGGCGAAGAACAAAAGCGCCGCTAGGGCGCCGAAAAGCGGACCCGCTGAAGCCAGCGGAATCAAGATGTTCTCAACTGGCCACAATTGTATTTGACCAACGCCGTTAACGAACCAGTGCCCCGAATAGCTATCCGCCTGGCCAGTGAAAATGAGCAGCGTGACCAATATGAATACGAAGAATACCCACTCTTCAGCCGGCAAGTCCAGGAATAAAGCCATAAAACACACCCTTACAACTACTTTATAGTAGTTACAAGTATTTAAGGTTTGGTGCTTTAAAAGCGGGTAGCGGAGGATATTTAAGCGGCGGGCGGATTAGTTAGCTGCATGAGCGAGTTTTTCGACGCGCTTGGGGTAATCGTCCTCATACTTGATTTCGTCATGCTCTACAGGCTCTTTTACCCCGCAGTGGTAAGCAGCAACTTCATCGCACTCATGCTCACTACGCTTGTCGCCTTCCTCCTCCTAGTTCCCTACCCGTGGCTCGCCTGGGTGATGTTCGCGGCGCTCTTCATGCAAGGGTTTTTCGCACAGTTGTCGGAGCACCAGTGGTAAGATGGACTTCACTTTCCTTTTCCTCATTATCCTCATGCTGATGGCCTACCAGTCGGGCTTGGGCTTAATTGCCGCGGGCCTGTTCGTCGTAACGCTCGTGATGGCTAAAAACAAGTTCCTCATGGCTGCAGCTGCGGTCGGGGGGCTGGCCTTGGGCGCGCTCTTCCTCGGGTTTGGCGAGGAAAGTACGCTTATTATTGGCGGGGCGCTGTTCCTAGTGTTCATTCTTTTGGCTTGGAAGGACGACCAACCCGGCGGACAGCCGGGATATCCGGGAATGGGTTATTAGTGATAAAATGAACTTTTTGCTCGCCGCACTGCTTTTCTTCCTCACCTGGTGGTTTGCAGACCAGGGGCTATATTTCTTCTCAATGCTCTTCATCATCGTCCTCGTCATGGTGGCGATTGCCGAGGGCAACAAGCCCCCCACTACCAAGGTGATGATGCAAGTAAACGCACACCCGGCGGCCTCGCCGGCAATCGCGCCTCACCCGGAGTGGAATGACGACAGGATTGAGAAGTTCGGGCGCGGGCTGGCAAACGTAATTCTAGTGCCGTTGAAAATCTTGTGGAAGCTCCTCAACTACGCGTGGGGAAACAGGAAATAAAATCAGTTTTTGAGCCGCAAGAGAATGTCGCGGTTTGTTTCCAGAATCTTCTTGTTTGTTTCTTGTAGGGCCTTTAGCAGGGCGAGGGCCTCGTTTAGCTTGTCGCCAATGTCTCCCGACGGTCCCGAGGCTTGGGAGGGCAGGGGCTTTGAAAACAGGCTGTCGGGTGCTTGTGGGGATGCCGGGGGCGCCATGGGCTTTAAAGTCTCGGTCGCCTTGCGAAAGACTTCCTCTGGGTTGCCGACGCCAAGCTGGCGAAGGTTTTCGAGAACTTCTGCCTCAGCCATGCCGGACTTGAGCATGTCGCGGATGGCGGCGTTCAAGTCAGCCAAACAAGTGCACCGGCAATCATTACTGCGCAAGGCTTTTTATGCCTAGTGACGTAAGCAAATCGTGGAACTTGATTTCCCGTTCGGCCCGTGGAAGCGCGTGGTCTTTGGCAACTGGGGAGAATACCCTACGGGCATCTACTCGAATCCCGACAGGCTCATCCTCTTGGCCGTCTTTGAGCGCGACGAGGCGGGAGTAAAGGGAGTACTTACCATGCTTGCAAAGGCCTTTGTCACCGACGCGGACCTAAGCAAGGCAGCCCGCGCGCAAAAGCGGGAAGTGACGATTATCGAGAAGCACAGCGTGGAGTCCAGCCGACGGTACGCCATCGTGAGCACTGCGCCCATCTACTCGCCTTACTCGCAAAAGGCCATAGTTGATGCCATCAACAGGCAGGCGGGAGAAGTAAAGGTGATTGCAAAGTCGGTTGAGGAGCTTGCGGAGGCTTACGGCAGCAAGGCAAAGGACCTGGCAGTAGCTTCTGACGAGGAGGCAAACGCGCTTTTGGGCGATCCGTTTCTCATCATGGCACTCGTTAACCCACGGGCGCCGCCGACGAAGGAAAGCTTAAGCACCACGGTAGTGCACGTTGGCGCAAGCGGGGCCGGAGAGCCAGTGTCGGTGCCCCTGCAGTCGCTGGCAACGGCAGTCGTCGCCGGGGGCAGCCGCGAGCAGCGCTTGGCTGCAGTGCAGGTGCTGTGCGAAGACGCCCTTGCAAACAGCGTGCCCGTCGTCATCATCGATTCGAGCAATTCTTTTGCGGGCCTGGCATCGCCAAACCGCCTCACGCGCGACTTTACGAAATTCAAGATGACTGCGATGCCCCTGGGTTTTCCCTACCGCGACTACCGGCTTGGCAGTGGCTTTTACGTCGACTTGGCGGGGCTTGACGCAAAGACGTTCACAAAATGCTTGGGCTTGTCGCAAACGAGCCCGGGGGACGCGATTGAGGCAGCGTGGAGGCCCGACGCACACGCTATCTCGGATTTGATTGAGCAAATTGAGGCGCACGGCACTGCAAGCAAGGAACCCTCGGCGGCTTATGATGCGGCTAAGGCCAAGCGCGCCATCCGAGTTGCGGAAAAGACGCTGCAGGGCATTTTCGCCAAGTTCGTCGAAGGAGAACTGCTCGCGCCGTGGCAGGAAGGCATTGGCAGGGCTTTCCACCTTGACGCGTCCGGCTACGGGGACGCGGGCCAGAACCTCGCAATCGCCTCTCTTCTTAACGCAGTTAAGCCGCCGAAAGGAAAGCGGCTGCGCGCCGTTGTTGCCTTTGAGGCCGACTTGGCAGTAGTGCAGGACGAAGTGCTTGAGCTGATTAACTCGATGAGGGGCAACGGGCTTGGCTTCATTTTGCACGCCGAGCACGAACTGGACGCCCAGCTCATTCCCAACGCCGAGCTAAAGCTTGAGCTAATCAAGAACGAGATTGTCGCAACAGTGGTTGGTCAAAAACCCGCCCGCTTTTTCTTAAGGCCCACTTACACCGATGCGCCTTACGCGCGGCAAGAGCCCCAGCCACAGATTGCAAGGCGACCCGCCCCCACTCAAACCACCGGCTGAGCACAATGGCCAAGGTACTTTCCGAAAAGCAGGTGTTCAAAGGCACTGTTTTTGCGGTAAAGGAACTGCAGGCCGAGCTGCCGAACGGCAAGCGCATGAAATTCAACGTCGTAGAGAAGAACGACTCTGCGATGATTGTCCCAATCACCGACGACGGACAGCTAGTGCTGCAAAAAGAGTACTTCGTTGCCAGCGATGTCTACATGCTCAGCCTGCCGAAGGGAGCGATGGCCGACGGGGAACACCGCCTTGACGCGGCTAACCGCGAACTCCAGGAAGAGGCGGGCTACAAGGCGGGAGAACTCATTGAACTGGGCACACTTACCGTCTCGCCCGGCTACATACGGCAGAAGACGCACGTCTTCCTCGCCAGAAAGCTCACCGAAAGCAGACTTTCCGGCGACGAGGACGAGGAAATTGAAGTCAAGAGAATCCCGTTTGCCGACTTCGAGAAGCTAGTCTACAGCCACGAAATCAGCGAAGCGCGCGTGATTGCCGCGCTCTTCCTTGCAAAGAAATACTTGGAAACAAACAAGAAATAGGAATTAGATTCGCTTGAATAAGCCGGAAGCACCGCCCCCCGCGCCCCTTTGGGCCGGAGGCTTTTCGTCGGATTCCTTCTTGGCGGCCTTTAGCGCACCCAGTTTTTCCTCGAGCAAGTCGCGCACTTGAGTGATGGTGGCGTAATCTAGGGGGTTTATCGTGTCGAGAACGTAGCGCAGCTCGCGGAGCTCTTGTTTTGTGGCAAACTTCTTCTCCAAATCTTCCTGCGAGGCAGTTGAGGGACGGTTGCCGGAACTTGGGGAAAAACCGCCCGACGCGGCCTGCTCTTCTAGCTTCTTGAGCCTGCCGTTTAGCGCAATCATCGTGCGGCCGATGACTTCCTCGTTCTTCTCCATCGTGCGCAGCTTCTGGGCGATTAAGCCCAGCTTGGAGTCGAGGCTGCGCAGGTCGGCCATCACACTCTCGATAACTTCAGCTTTTGCCATTGCTACCTCAAGCATTAGGCAAACCTTATATTAAGGGATTTCGAGAAAGGCTTGTCGTGCAGCTTAACATTCACGAACACGTCAAGACGCTCAAGTCTACGGGAGCGAGATTCGTAGTTGAAAGAAACGCGAAGGTGGCGTCGGGACAGCCGGTGCGCCAAAACGACTGGAAAATTACCGAGGTCACGCCTGCGACAGTGACCTTTTTCCGAAGTGAAGGCAAGAAAGCCGCCGTTAAAACCGTCTCGCATGCAGAATTTGCCGAATGGCAGTTTAATTGGCTCGGGTTAATGGAAAAGCGGGTGCAGAAAGAATCTGGGAGCATTAGACAACAGCCGTTAACCAGGGCGAGGGTGTACCAAGAAAACCAAGTGACCGATCCGATTCGGGCCATTTACGATGCCGTGATAAGGCACCGGACCGGCGTCTGACCTGCCCCGCTTTTAAATCGCCACTGTTTTTAGCCCTTCCCGTCCATTCTACTAGCATGAAGGCGTTCCTGCTTGAAGTCGAGCCCTCCGCACGCAGGGGCCAAAGCGGGGTACGACTTTTCCTAAAGACGCCGGGCGGAAAGAGCGTGGCCGCTTTTGCGCCCTTCGAACCATATTTTTACCTAGTGCCAAACGGAGACATTTCGCAGGCCGCAGTGCAAATAATGGCCGTGAAGGCCCTGTCGCGAAACGAGATGATCGGCGTAAAGCGGACCGAGGAAATCGAGCGCAACGCATTTGGCAACGCGACAAAGATGCTAAAAGTGTTCACGCACGCCCCCGGCCACGTGCCTGCCTTGCGGGAAGAGTGCAAAGCCTTCGGGCAGTCATACGAGCACACCATCCTCTTTACTAGGCGCTTTGTCATCGACTCTGGCCTGGTGCCGGGAGCGCTTGCCGAATTCGAGCTGGACGAGCACAAAACAGTTAAGTCGTGGAAGAACTTGCCCCCCGAGGAGGCGTTCGCGACGATGCCGCCACTGCGCACGCTGACTTTTGACATCGAGACGCACAACCCGGGCGGCATTTCGCGGCCAGAGAAGGACCCGATTTTGATGGTGAGCTACTCTGCCGACGACGGCGAGGGCGTCATTACTTATGCGAAAAGCGCGGTTGGAAAGAAGTTCGTCAAGCTTGTCAAGGGAGAAAAGGAAATGCTTGAGGCATTCGTCGCGCTTGTGAAAGAGAAGAAGGCCGACCTCATCTGCGGCTACAATTCCGACGAGTTCGACTTGCCTTACATGATGGAGCGCGCAAGCAAGCTGCGCACCGACTTCAACATCGGCCGCGGGAAGAAAGGCCGCGTCACGCTCAAGAAGCTCGGCCTGCGCAGGCGCGCCCGCGTTGCCGGCCGCATCCACTTCGACGCGTTCTCGCCAGCGTCATTCATGGACTTTACTGGCACAGTCAAGTTCCCACGCCTGACTTTGGGCGCAGTCTACGAGACGCTGTCGGGCGACAAGAAGATTGACACCGACAAGACCGCGATTTGGAAGGCATGGGACGCTGGTGGCGAAGCGCTTGCACACCTCTTTGACTACTCGCTTGCCGACTCGCGGGCCTGCCGCAAAGTGATGGAGTTCGAGCTGCCGCTTGAGATTGCAATGGGCCGCGTCACGCGCATGACGCTCTTTGACGTCAGCAGAACCACGCCAGGGCAGATGGTGGAATCGCTTTTAATGCGCCGCGCGTTTGAGCGCGGGGAAATCGTGCCAAACAAGCCCGACTACTCTACCGTCCAGGCGAGGCTTGACGACCAAATCCAGGGCGCCTATGTCAAGGTCCCGATGCCCGGAGTTTACGAGAACATTGCGGTCTTCGACTTCCGCTCGCTTTACCCGAGCATCATCACTTCGCACAACATCGACCCGTTTACGCTAAACTGCAGCTGCTGCGGGGATGACGCGTTTGTCGCCCCGACGGGCAGCAAGTTCTGCGTGAAGAAGAAGGGCATCGTGCCGGAAACTCTTGAGAAAGTGCTTGACGAGCGCACTAGCCTCAAAGCCAAGCTCAAGAAGCTCGAGAAGGGCAGCACTGAATACAAGCTTACCGACGCGCACCAGTGGGCGCTCAAAATCTTGGCAAACAGCACTTACGGCTATCTAGTCTACAGCCGGTCGCGCTATTATTCACGCGAGTGCGGCGAGGCGATTACCGCCTTGGCGCGAAAGTACATCCAGGATACCATGGCTGACGCCGAGAAAGCTGGCTTTGAGGTGCTCTACGGTGATACTGATTCGTGCTTTTTACTCCTCGGGAGCCAGAAACGCGAGGACGCTGAGGCGTTCCGGCACGAGGTCAACAAGAAGTTGCCTGGCCGGATGGAATTGGAACTGGAGGACATTTACCCGCGCGGGATTTTTGTGAGCAAGAAGCAGGGGGAGAAGGGGGCGAAGAAGAAGTACGCCCTCATTAACGCTGCCGGCGCCATCAAGATCCGCGGCTTTGAGCTCGTGCGGCGCGACTGGAGCCTGGTTGCGCGCAACACGCAGAGAAAAGTGCTTGAAATACTGCTCAAGGAAGGCGATTTGCCAAAGGCAAAAGACCTCGTGCGGGGAGTTCTCGAAGACTTGCGGGGAGGGAAAATGCCGCTTAAGGACCTTGCCATCACAACGCAGTTGCGAAAGAGCGCGGGCAGTTATGATATCATGTCACCAGAGCTAAGCGCGGTGCAAAAAGCGAAGGCCGCGGGCGTGAGGGTTGAGGAGCACGCGCTAATCGAATACATCATAACCAAGCAGGGCAAGACAATCAGCGAAAAAGCCCAGCTCCTAGAGCTTGCGAAAGACTATGACGCGGACTACTACGTCAACAACCAGTTAATGCCCGCGGTGCTAAAGATATTGGGCGCACTCGGGGTTGACGGGGAAGACATCAAGACGAAAAGCTCGCAAAAGTCGCTTGGCGACTGGTAAAACAGGGGGATGAAAAATGGCACACGAACACTCACACGATGGACACGACCATGCTGAAGTTGACGAGGAGCACTGGGCTGAGTATCTCGCTGAATTTGAGAAGGCGGGAGAAATTTGCAAAAAAGCAAAGGAAAAAATGCTTACCGTAGCCAAGCCCGGCGTCAAGCTCATTGACTTGGCCGAGGGAATCGAGGCGCACATCCTCGAACTCGGCGGAAAGCCTGCTTTCCCGGTGAACTTGAGCGCGAACAACCGCGCGGCGCACTATACGCCCGCTGCTGACGACGCTACGGTCATCAGCGAGAAGGACTTGCTCAAAATTGACTTCGGCGTGCATCTCGACGGCTGCATTGTCGACAATTCGGTGACTGTTGATTTTAGTGGCGAGAACGGCAAGCTCGTTGAGGCGGCAAAAGAGGCGCTTGCCAACGCGCTTGGCATGATGAAGGCGGGAGTAAACACCGCCGATGTCGGGAAAGTGATTGAGGAGACGGTCAAAAAGAGGGGCTTCAAGCCCATCGAAAACCTCTGCGGCCACAGCATCATGCCGTGGCAGTTGCACGCGGGCGTCGAAGTGCCCAATGTGGGGAACCACGGCGGCGTGCCCCTTGAGGAAGGCATGGTCTACGCGGTCGAGCCATTCGTCTCAACGGGCGAGGGCCGCGTGAAGGACGACCCTGACTTCTGCGAGATCTACTCGCTCTCCGAACCCAAGTCCGTGCGGCTCCCGGCTAGCAGAAAAGTTTTGGACTTAGTCATCGAAGAGTACCAGACGCTGCCCTTTGCCAGGAGATGGCTGCAGGAAGTGCCCATGCTTTCAATGGCCCTAAGCGACTTGCAAAGGCAAGGCGTGCTTCACGGCTATAACTTGTTGCGCGAAGCGCCGGGCACGCTGATCAGCCAGGCAGAGACCAGCGTAATCATCGAGGAAGACGGCGTCAAAGTGCTCGTCTAATTTGCGGCGCCAAAGTGCTCGCGTGAGACACATAGCGGCCAAGCAATTAGTCCAAGCTGTTTAGCTTGTGCACTAGCAAAAGCGTTGCCAGACCGATTGCTGCAGAAGCGGCGTAGCTGAGGGCCGGGTTTTCGGGCAGCAGGTAGAGGTCAAACAATCCCCAAATGCCGCGCCAGTAGACGACTATTGCAGTTCCGGCAACCAGGGTGACTAAGAGCGAGCGCGGCAGTCCGAAATTATTGCGCTTCATTTTACAACACGAATTTTACCAGCGCCCACGCCAAGATTGTCGCGAGCACGTGGACGAAGAGGTTGACTATGCTTAGTACGCCGGCAACGGTTAGGGCGGCCATCAGGCCAAGGTAGTTGTAGAGCAGGCGCGTCTGCGGCACTGCTTGAAGTTGCTTGGTGAGGATTTTGGGAGTCAAGAATTGGGTGACGTTTGCCGAAGAGATTTGCTTGCTTGCGTCAATGCCCCGGATGACTTTCGCGAAGTCTTTTTGGAGTTTTGAGGCGACTTCAATGGACTTGTCAATCGAGTAGGTATAGGCGCTGTCGACAATCGCCTGCCTTGACACTGCCGGAAGCGCGGTGTAGACCGCACCGCCGTTTGCATCCATGCTCGCGGCAAAATCGTCTTTAGTAAAGATCGTCTGCACCTGGTCTTTCTTGATTTGGGCCGAGTCGATTAGGTCTGCGCAGAAGATGACCGCCTGCTGGGCGCCTGCCGGTGCGGCTGACGCGAGGAGTTCCGGCGCCTGGTTCACCACGCCTAAAATGAGGGTGTTGAAGTAACGCTCCTTGTTTGCCTCAACATGCATGTAGGTGAAGAGGAAGGAGAGGACGACCAGCACGGTGAGGGCCTTTGAAGTGATGTTCCACGCTGCCGAGGGGGTAAGCTCCTTTGCGAAGCTTGCGAAAAACGCGGCGGCGCCCAAAGTGAGGGCAAAGCCGATGAAGGCGGCGCCATAGGGCCCGAAGAAAAGCGATTCAATAGCTGCGACAATCACTAGCACGACGGCCGGAATCGCTGCCTGCAATTTTGGCAGGCCCAGGCCGTAGGCGGTGAGAAGAGCCATCGACAGGCTGAAGAGGACGAGGAAGAGCAGAAAGTACAGGCTGTAGAGCTTGCCTGCGTTAAACTCAATGCGCGAGTAGTCAAAGATGTCGCTTGTCGCGAAGTTCGAGCGGGCGAAGAGGAAGAGGGAAAACGTAAAGAGCAGGATTGCAAACGCGAGGATCGCCAGCTTGAAGTGGAACTGGGGGCCAAAGTCGGCCATAGACGGCAACGAGATTACGATTTGCTTGGGCTGCGGAGCTGCCTGAGGCTGAGGCAGCATGGGCGCTACTTTTCCCTTGTCCGGGCTCTTCTTATCGGATGGCATTGCAGGAATTACTCACGAATCGTTTTTAAAACCCTTCGCGTGGGCATTCAACCAACTATCCGGCGAAGATTCTCGTAAAATTCCGGGTTTTTCATGCTTCCCGGGGGCGCTACTATGAGCCGGTCGCCGAAATTGCGCAACAGGGGTCTTGCTGCCGCCTTCACTTCATCGGGGTTAGCGTTCGACATGAGAACAACCTTCAGGTCATGGTCTGTCGAGAGAAACGATTCAGCAAGCGTTATTCCATTCTGGCCTATGTCCCTCAAGTACTTCTTAAGGTCAGCTTCCCAAGGATCAAGCGACTTTGCGTGAGTCCTAAGGCGACGCATTAGCTGGGAACCGCCCTCGCGCAGCCGGTCAATCATGTAATTTCGCTTTACTACAGAAAGGCCGCCCGGGTTTGTGCGCAAAAGGTTTATAGTCTGGTCTTTTTCCGGCTGAAACTGCCAGTCGACAACGACTACGTGGGGATTAAACTCGATTCGCTTGGCGTGGGCGTCCTTGAAATTGTCAACTGCCTCGCACTTGAAATTTCCGTGACGCACGGCAGCTTGGGTTATGGCCAAACGCGCGCCATCATAGTCGTGCACAACAAGCAAGCGTCGTTCCGGCATTTGGCTCATACCTCGACAAACACTTTGCCGCCCTCAACCTTGACTGGATAGGCGGCCTGCTTTGCGCCCGGGTTGCTTACCGACTCGCCCGTGCGCACGTCAAAAGTCCAGCCGTGCATGGCGCACATGACAACGGTTCCGTCTAGAAAGCCGTCGCAGAGGGGACTGCCCTTGTGGCTGCAGGAATTGTCAATGGCGTAGAATCCGGCGGGCGTGTTGAAGACAGCGATTTTCTTGCCCTTGACGGTGACGCACTTGGCACCGCCTGCCGGTACGTCGGACGCGCTGCACACTTCGACAAAATCGGCCATTTCAAACGGAGTTTGCGGCCGGGCGCTATTTAACGCTTCTTAAAACAAGTCAGAGAGCCAGTCCATTTCGGACTCAAGGGTAGTCTCGATGCCGTGGCCGCCGGCCACGCGCGTTGCCGCAGGAAGGCCAGCAATTTTCTTGAGGCTCTCTTTTAGCAGCATCGCGTTGCCGCCGGGAAAATCCGAGCGGCCGTGGGCGCCCTCAAGGAGGGTGTCTCCGGTAAAGACGATTGCCTCGGCTGCAGAGTAGAGGCACACGCTTCCCGGAGTGTGGCCCGGAGTGTGCATCACAGACAGCCGCAGGCCGCCAAGCTCGACTACTTGGCCGTCGGAAAGAAAGCCGTCGGCGGTGCTTGGCTCAAATGGGAACTCTTGGTCAGTTGGCGGGAAGGGCACGGTTAGCATTTGCGCGTCTGCCTCGCTTATGAGGATGCGCGCCCCCGTTGCGGCCTTTAGCGCGGCGTTGCCGCCAACGTGGTCAAAGTGGCCGTGGGTGTTGAGGATGAGCTCGATTTTGAGGCCCAAATCGGCGGCCGCGGGCAGGATTTTCTCCGCCGACCCGAAGGTGGGGTCGATTACGAGTGCCCGCTTGCTCTCCGCGTCTGACACTAAGTAGACGTTGTTGAAAAGGAGTCCCACAATGAACTTTTGGACCAGCAAATCGCTCACGCCATGAGCACGCGCAAGTAGAAGAGCGGCGAGACGTACTTGTTGCGCGAGTGGGAGTCGGTGAGGGTGCCTGCAATCATGTCGCGGAGTTCAGCCGAGCGCGATGCCTTGCCCATGAAGAGGTTTAGCAGCCAGTTCTTCGTGCCCACGCGCTGCATGTTGTAGCTGTTTTTCAGCTCGGGGTCGAGTTCCGCGCGCATCGTGTCCTCGTAGCGCTTGAGGAACTTTTCGCTAAAGTCGTTTGCGGTGAAGGCCTCGTTGATTGCATCCGACGCCATCTTGCCAGTTAGAAGCGCGTTGCCGATTCCTTCGCCCGTGAACGGGTCGACAAGAGCCGCTGCATCGCCGATGAGCAGCCAGCCTGCGCCGTGGGCCTTCCAGTGCCAGCTGCCGAACGGCAGGTTCCAGCCCTTGATGTCGCCGACGAGCTCGGCCTGCGCAAAGCGGTCCTTGAAAAGTAGGTTGTCCTTCATCGCCTTGTTCATCGCGTCTTTCAGGTTGACGTGCTTCTTCTGCAGGTCGCGCAGCACCATGCCGACACCTACATTCGCGTAGCCGTTCTCAAGGGGGAAAATCCAGAAGTAGCCGGGCATCGTCTCGTCAATGAAGTGAAGCTCGATGTTGGGGGTCAGGCCGCGCACGTTTTTGTAGTAGCCACGGATTGCAGCGCACCAGTGGTCGGGCTTGGCCTCGTAGACGCCCAGCTTTCGCGCGACAATGCTGTTAGCGCCGTCGGCGCCGACAACTACTTTTGCGCGGAACTCGGCTTCTGCCTTGTCCTCGCCAATGCCCTTGATGCCGACGACAACGCCGTCTTCAGTGAGAAGGTCGGTAACTTGGAAGCCTTCCATGGTCGTGGCGTACTTCTTGGCGTTCTGGTAGAGCACGTTGTCGAAGACTTCGCGCCTGCAGCAATAGCCGTAGTCAATCTTCTGCGCGTTACCCTTCGGGATTGGAATCTCGACGACCGTGCCGTTGGGGCTAGAGAACATCACGCCGTGGATCTTGCCGTGCGGGGCGCGCTCGATTGCGTCAGTGATGCCCAGCTCTTTTAGGATGCGCATGCTTTTCCCGCTGATGCCGTCACCGCAGGTCTTGTCGCGGGGAAAATGCGCTTTGTCTAGAAGTAGGACCTTCTTTCCTGACTTTCCAAGGAAGGCCGAGCAGCTTGCGCCGGCCGGGCCCCCTCCAACAACTATGACGTCGTAATCCTGCAAAGCAATGCACCCCAAAATAGTGTAATGACGATAATGCTATGGACGTGAAAAGTATTTAAATGGCTAACGGCCGGCTTGGGGAGTAGTCACTGATACCCTTCAAAGTGCTCGATTCGGACCTGCCCCTCAGGCACGCCCATTGACTTTAGCAGTTGCGTAAGGCCCTCGACCATTGCCGGCGGGCCGCAGATGAAGAACATCGCGCGCGCAAGGTCGGGAACGGCTTCCCGCACCATTGTCTCGTCGATGCGGCCGATTTTCCCGCCCCAATCAACTCCGACTGGCACTTCGGCGACCACCGAAACTACGGCCACGCCCTTGCCAGCAAGTTCCTCAAGCTCATGGCGAAAGGGTATCTCGGAAAGCGTCCGGTTGCCAAAGAGCAGGGTGAGCTTGTCCGACTCGCCGCGGTTGACTGCCGCCTCAAGCATGCTCTTGATTGGAGTGATGCCGATGCCGCCTGAAAGAAAAACTGCGTGACCAGCACCGCCGTCATAAGAGAAGCCGCCTAGGGGGCCCGCGATGTCAACTTCGTCGCCTTCGGCAAGGGACCAGAATGCCGCCTTGAAGGCCGAGTCGCTCTTGCGGCAGGCAAACTCGAGGTAGGGCTGGCCGGGCGCGTTTGAGATTGAAAGAGAGTGCGCCATGCCGGGCTTTACTGCAAAGAGGCAGTACTGGCCAGGCTTGAAGGGAAAGACGGCGCCGGCGAGGTCAAGATGCACGCTCCTTACGGTCGGCGTCTCGTCACGCACTTGTAAAACCTTGAGCTTGAAGCGGGGCATATTAGGGCAGTAGGCAGCGCAGGTTTTAATTGGTTCGCCGCATTCAACATTGCGGTGGGATTTCATGCGGATTGGATTTGTCGGACTGCGGCGCATGGGCGCAAACATCGTGCTAAATGCCCTAGACCGTGGCGTGGCGGTTGTGGCCTACAACCGCACGGGCGAAGTAACGAGAGAGTTCGCTAGGGAAGCGAAAAGCAGGAACTTAACCCCCGCTTACTCGCTCTCGCAAATGTGCGCCGCGCTGCCTTCACCGCGCGTCATCTGGCTCATGGTGACCGCCGGTCCAGCCGTTGACGAAATCATCAAGGAGCTTCTGCCAAACCTTAAGGCCGGCGACACGATAATCGACGGCGGCAACTCATTCTTCAAGGACTCCGTCCACCGAAACAAATTCCTCAAGGCGAGAGGCATCCATTACCTTGACTGCGGCACTAGCGGCGGGCTCGAGGGCGCGCGAAACGGTGCGTGCCTCATGGTAGGCGGTGACAAGCGGGTTTTCGACAAGCTCGAACCGCTCTTTTCAAAAATCGCGACCAGCCACGGCTACATGTACTGCGGCCCCTCAGGCGCAGGCCACTACACGAAGATGGTGCACAACGGCATCGAATACGGCCTCTTGCAGGCGTTCGGTGAAGGGTACGAACTACTTGAAAAGTCGCCTTACAGCATTGACTTGGAAAAGACTTCACGCGTATGGAGCCACGGGAGCGTCGTTCGCGGGTGGATGACCGAACTGGCCGAGCGGGCTTTTGGAAAAGACGCGCACTTGAAGAAAATCAGGGGCGTGATTGGCGGCGGGGAGACCGGCGGCTGGACTCTAAAGACGGCAAAAGAGAGGAAAGCCGAGATGCCCGTGCTTGAGGCGTCGCTTGCGATGCGCAAGCGGTCGGCGAAGAAGGAAGTTTTTGCTGGAAAAGTCATCGCTGCCTTGCGAAACGAGTTCGGCGGGCACGCGGTTGTCAAGGCGAAGAAAAAATGAGTCGTGCAAAAAAATGAAAGTCAAGAAAATCATCGACATTTCCCTGCCCATCAGCGGCTCGATGCTCGTCTATCCGGGTAACGCGGCGCCCAAGCTCGAGTTCACGCGCAAAATCCCGGGAAAAAGCATCCTCTCGGCAATCACTCTGGGCAGCCACACTGGCACGCACGTTGACGCGCGAATGCACGTGAGGCACGGCGCGGTAAAGGAAACTATCGAGAAAATCCCGCTCGAGGCGTTTGTTGGCGAGTGCCGAGTGCTTGACTTGACTAAAGTAAAGGGAAACGCGATTGGCGAACGGCACCTGCGCAAGTTCAAGCTGAAGAAAAACAAAATCATTTTGCTCAAGACCAAGAACTCCTTGCGCGGGTTCAAGAAATTTACGTTTGACTACGTTTATGTCGACGAGAGTGCGGCCGCTTACTGCGCAAAAGCAGGCATCCGCACGATTGGCGTTGACTACTTAAGCGTGCAGAAGCCGAATTCCGGCAATTACCGAGTGCACGAGCTATTGCTTGACAACAAAATCACTATTTTTGAGGGCCTGAATCTTGCGAAGGCCAAGGGCGGGAAATACTTTTTCGCGGGCCTGCCGCTCAACGTCGTTGGCGCCGAGGGCGCCCCGGCAAGATGCGTCTTGCTGGAAGTCTAGCGGTGGATGCGGCCGTTGGCGATTGAAACGAGCCTATCTTGGAAGGCGGGGTTGAAAAGGTGGCCGCGCGCCTGGGACATGAGTCTTTCCTTGGCAGCGTAGAAGTTCGAGTAGTGGCTCATGTGATCGTGGTTGGGAATGGACTTGTCGCTGTGCGCGTACTCGTGCACCACTAGTTCGGTAAGTGCGTTTAGGTGTTCGTGGGTGAAGCGGCCTGCCTTGATGTCGGTGAGGGTGCGCCTGATGAGCGGGTCGCGGAGGTTGAGTGCCACCCAAGAAGAGGCGAGTGGCAAATGGGCTGAGCCGAGATTGTGCGCTGATTCCTTTCCGCCAAGCACGAGCCCAACGCCAATGTTTTGGGCGTCACTGTGTGCCGCAAGCTCGCGCGAAATCTCCGAAGCAACTCGGACTAGCCTAGCGCGCGGGTGGTTCGAACCAAAAGCCTGGCGAACGGCGTTTTCTGCCTGGAATAGCGGGTATGAAACTTGGGAGGAGAGCTGGGTTGCAAAGCCGCCAACCGCTTTTGCAGCTTCCCTCAAGCGCCCTTCGTCTTCCTCTTTTTGCTCGGGCTTTAGCAATTCGGCGTAGTCGGCGTGCACGTTGAGGCCTTCCTCGAGCTCTTCTGACTCAAGTGATTTTGATAGGAACAAGCGACCTGCCCCGAATTCTCGTCGCGCGGTGTTGAGGCTGATTTTCGTTTTCTGTTGCTTTCCGTTCTCTACGCTCACTGCCGGAATGACTTTCTTGTTGGCAATCGAAGGTGTGAAAAGCCCGCCAAGCGAGAATCCGAGCCTTCGTTTGGTGACTGACACGCCCTTCTTTTCACGCGAGGCGAGCCTTTTGGCAATAGTGTTTTTGATGCCGTACACAACCGGTATTGCGCTAATCGCGCCTAGGGCATAAGCGCCATACTGTACGCCGTGCTCTGCAATGTCGGGCAGGTTGAGCTTGCTTGCGCCGTAGGCAAGCGCGGCTGCAGCTGCAACCTTTGCCGTCCTCCCGCCTAGCTTCTTCCAGTCGAACCTTGCCGACTGCAATAGTGCGAGCTCGCGCGGCGTCAGCGTTTCGCTTTTAAGAAGCAAATTCAGGTAGTTTTTCCTAAGCTTTGGCAGTTTGGCCATGACTGCCTCGTGGACTTCCTGTGGCACAGTGTCGCGCCCGCGGGTTAGGAGCACTTCAGTCGGAAGTTCGGCAACAAATTTGATGCCATTCGTCGGTTTCTCCCCCTGCACACTGGTAATTGCCAGGCCCGATTGAGTGAAGTTCAGCTCGCCTGACTGTGTGTGGTGGTAGGCTTGGGCAAAAATGTTTATTGGCCCGATAGGCGTGGCAACCGGTCCAAGCTGCGCGTAACCTTCGCGCGAGTTCAGCACCGCTTGCTTGCTTTTATACTTGCTCACAATCTGGTACTGCGTTGGGTCGACGAAATTCGCATAGTCTATGATGCTGTAGGTTGGAGCATAGTTGATCCGGATTCCGCGCGCCTCGACCGAAGTGCCCTGCAGGGGCTTTTTCAGCTTGGAGAATTCTGCAAAATACTCGCCGCCTTCCTTGAAGATACGCACGGCATTGTCGCGGGAATTCACTACGACTTCTTTAGAAATTCCTGCAATTGCCTTGAATCCCTGGCCGTGGCCGCCAACGCTGCCCTTCACCTTGCTTGTTGCGCCAACGGTCAGCAAGTAGCGGATGATTCCCTCGGTGTCTAGCCCGCCCGCTTTATCACTTAGTACGAAGTTGCGCGTGCCGTCCCGGTTTTCTTTCTGTTCCACCTCGATAATTCCCGGGCCCTCCAATTCCCCGCGTTGTCGCATTGCCAAGTATGCATCCATCGAGTTTTGCACCAACTCCTGAAACGAACGGGCGCCCTGTGAATGCTGGAGCTCTGCTGCCTGGAGGAATTCCTTTTCCGCAAGAGCCTCGTCAACCTTTTGAGCTGCCGAGTGGATTAGCTCGTCCGCCTTTTGCTGCGAGCCTCTGCGGATTGCCTCGACAAGCCCATCCATCATCGGGCTTTGTCGGCCTTTGGCGTGGAAATACGACAGATACTTCACGGGTACTCTTACGGCCATAGTCAATTCATCTCTCAACAAGCTTGAAAATCAATTTTTGTTCCGCAGCGTCGTGACCGTAAAGTGCAATGGCAAGACAACGCTTGGCCCAAGCGCGGTCCTGCTGGGTAGCGCCCGTGAGTGCAGGGTGGTTGACGTTGACATAAAGGCCAGGCGCGACTGTCTTTTCAGCAGCAGAAGATACCTCCGATTTCTGAACAAAAAGAAATGGCGAATGATTCTGTGGCGACAAGCTTACTCGATGCACGATTAGCTCCTCTTCAGATTCGTCCTCTGGCTCTTCTTCAAAACCCATGGCTTTTTTCTCGGCGGCTGGCAGCTTGGAGAAAGGAAATGGCTTTGATGCCCGCCTTTCCTCAAGAAATGCGCCTAAATGGACGGCCGCCTTGTTTTCAAGCGTTCCAGAATTGAACGGCGAGAAGAATTGGTGGTACGCGCCTTCGCCGTAGAAATTCGCGTCGGCGGTTATGAAGTGAGTTGCATCCAAGTGTCTTTCGTCGCTTACTACGAGTCGCTTTTGAGGGTCAAGTTTGGGCTCATAAGGCTTTCGAAGGCCATTGGCGTATTCAATGATTTTATCCGTTTTCGCAAGTGCGCCAAAAGATTGCTTGTATTTGAAGCCAAGTTGGGTAAATCCGCCAAGCATCGCGCGCTTGAAGTCCTTAAAGTCGAGCGCCGCGCGTCCAGTCTTCCGTTCCCCTTCCATTTCCTGCACGTAATCCCATAACTTTGAGAAGACTATCGCTTCTGCCTGCTTCAGTTCGGGCGTTTCGCGAAAGTCGCGTCGGTTTTCCCCAACTTGGAATGAGGCGGGCATGTGCACGACTGTTCGGAACGGTTTCGCGCCGTAATTGTAAGGCATCTTGTTAAGCAAAATGCCGCCCGAAGTGATTGGCAAGTACCGGCCAGTATTCATCCGCGAGCCGAAGTCGAGGTCAACTACTATCTTCTCGTCGCCAAACGGGATTTCGTACTTTCGAGCGTAACGCGATAGCCTAGGCGGACGGTTGAGTTGCCTGCCGTTAAGCTCGATTACAGCGTGCTTTGGGCTCACGTGCTGCAGGTATTCGGATAGCTCTCGTGAAATTTCCTTAACCTGCCTCTTTGACAGTTCTCCGCTGATTTCGACGCGCGTTCCCGGAGCTGCAGAAGTCTTCTCGAATGCTGCCATGACGTCGTTGCCGGTTGGAGAGTTATCCGATGGCTTGAGGCTGAATTCAGCTGCAGTCGCGTGGCCGCCTGAGTTGCTCTCCACCCGCACTGCACGGGCGGTGCCAGATGTGAGAAATGAGAGATTTGAAAGAAAGCCAAGGCCGAAACGGCCAATTTGCTTTGAGGCTACGCCCGTCTCAGCCCTTGCTTTTCCGGAGTAGTACGGCACCGACAGGTTCTGCATCATCGAGTCAAGCGTCATGCCCCCGCCGTTATCCCTAACGACAACGCCGTTTCTGCCAACTGTGATGCTCACCTTGCCCCCGCCTTTCTCGCGCGTCGCGTCAACAGCGTTTGAAGCGAGCTCGACAACAGAGCGCGGGAGCTCAAACTGGCTGTTGACAAGGTCAAGAAACTTTCCGCGCACGAAGTGCTCGTCAAAAGACACTTGGTGGGAAGGCACTTCGCCGCTTCCGTGCACCGCCTTGACAACGCTCTTTCTTAGCTCGGCAAAATGCGCCTTGTCATACTGGGCAATGCCGAAAAGGCGGTGAGCCGGGATTTCGAAACGAGCCACGCTAGAATTCCGCCGAGGAGATTAAAAAAGAGCTTGCCGCTATCGGCCCAGCTTCTTGCGCCAGTCGCTTATTGGAATGTTGTAGGCATAGTCTGCAAACATGTAGGTCTTGCCGAAGTTGGCAAAAACCTCTTCGGGAATGTTTGAGTTTCGGATGTCCTGCACGGCTTTCCACTGGCCCGCGTCCTTGAGCTTTTTCAAGGATTGCTTGAGCCGCGTGAGGTAAAGCCTCGCGTCGTCCGAGCCTGCAGTGCGGATGTCATCATCAATCCGCACGAAAGAAGGGTCGTCGCCGTAGCGCGAAGCGGCGTGGACGACGACCAAAGGGTGGTAATTCAAGGGCTTTGCTGCCTTTTCGACCGGAATGAAAGCGTCTACCGGAATTTTCTTCGAGCCGTACATTCCCTGCAGGTAGTGCAGGAACATCCAAATGTTGTAGTGATCGAACTTGTGCTCAACGCGATACCACTCTGAACCGGCTATCGCGTCCTTGAAATTCGCAATCGCTTCCGATTTCACGCGCGTTTCGGTTTTTCGCACAGCAACGGCAGTCCGGCCGGATTCGCCACTCTTGATTGAACTTACGTACGAGCTCAAGCCCAAATAACCGGCTACTGCTGCTAAGGCAATGCCTCCAGCTGCGGATAACCGCTTTGTGCGAGCCGCGGCTAGTCGTTGGCGAGAAGCGGCCTCTTCGGGACTTAACCGCTCGGCGTTCGGCTTGACTATGCTGAACTCGTTCCGGGATGCCGTTTTCAAGTAATTGGCAGTTGCCTTTGGAGCGACAACCAGGTGCACTACCTGCGTGTTGCCCTCCATCTCGAGTCTTTTGAGCAAAACTGGTTCCTTCATCCTTAGGACAGCAAGTTCCTTGGAGTCCCGCAGCACATTACCCCAGTGGCGTGACAGGCCGGCATCGTCGTAAACGTCTGCATCGCCTTGGCGAATCTTGACAGCCGCAACGCGCATCCGCATCTCCTTTGCCTGAAGCTGATTTAACGCCTTGATGCGCTCAGCGCTAAATCCCTTGAGTCTGGAAGTCTCAAGTCGTCTTGCCTCAGTCGTCCGGTCATTCGTAACATCACTTGGAATCAACGCATTAACAGAAGTCTCGTGGAGCTTGTGTGCTTTAGGATTCAGACGCTCAACTAGAGCACCAGCGAATACCTTTGCTCCGGCGTAAACGGCTTTCACGAAAAAGTTGTTTTTTCTGACCTTATTAATCGTTCGGATGGTTAAGACCGCAAGCCGAATGGCCGGGCGGGTAGTGTTTTAAACGCCCGACTGCCTAAGCTAGCTTTGGTGGTCTACAATGTTCGAGTTACCTAAATTGCCTTATGCATACAACGCCCTTGAACCATTCATCGACGAGTTGACTATGACTATTCACCACACCAAGCACCACGCAGCTTACGTTGACAACGCGAACAAGGCGCTTTCGGGAACGCCGTTTGGGGGCGCGCCAGTTGCCGATGTGGTAATGTCCCTCGATAGCGTTCCAGACGCGGTTAGGACCGCTGTTCGAAACAACGCTGGCGGGCACCTTAACCACTCGCTCTTCTGGCAGATGATGGGCCCCGGAAAGGGCGGCTCCCCGGGCGGCGAGCTTGAAGAAGCGATTTCAAAGAAGTTCGGCGGCTTTGACAAGTTCACTGAGCAGATGAATGCCGCTGGCGTCGGAAGATTTGGTTCGGGGTGGGCTTGGCTGGTTTTGAACAAAGGCGAATTGGAAATAATGTCAACACCAAACCAGGACAACCCGATTACCGAAGGTAAGCAGCCGATTCTGGGAATCGACGTGTGGGAGCATAGTTATTACCTCAAGTGGAAATCCAATCGAGCCGAATATCTCAAAAATTGGTGGAATGTAGCGAATTGGGATTTTATGAAAGAGACCTATGTAAGGCTGATTGGCTGAGTTGACTTTTTTAAATTCAGCCAATTTTCAACAAAACTCGCTTTTTCCGGCTTAAGTTTGGTGGTCGGTATGCTTTCCAAGAATCGACGCACAAAATCTTTTTTATATATTCTTAGATGATAGGACTCTTTTCTGGGCGACCCGTCTTTAGACATGTACGCCTTTTGAATAGAATATTTCGCGTCGATATCGAGATGTTCCTTGAGCAGAATACGGACTAATTCTAGATATGAATAATTCGTGTTGCAAAGGTCAGGACATATTTTCGGAGTTTTCCTGACTTTTTCTTTGATGATTTTTATGCACCCTTCCGCATCAAAAAAGCCCCCTATGAACTCAAGAGAATTTGCTCTAAAGTCTCCATCGGCCATAAGCAACTTTAGTTTCTCTAGGTCGCGTCTGATTTCTTTAAACAAGAAAAACAATTCGGCATTTCCAACGACAACAAACCAGACGTGCCTGCTGCGATTGATGTAACCTTTTACTTTCCTTCCAATGCATACCGATAGCTTCTGGGCGTATTTGTCGATGAACTCTTTTTCTCCAACCACGCCTACAATATGCCGGTCTGTTTTCCAAGAATATACGTAACCATCACCGAGCAAAGCACCCAGTACATAGAAAAGTTCCTTGCAGAATCTTATTCTCCTCTTTCTAAAGGGAGAACTGCTTCCTAAAATCCAGCAATAAACCGTGCCTGAAGGAATTCCGTACGTCTCACTAATTAGTCGCACTATCTGGACTCGTTCAACGCCTTTTGCCTGCAGTTCTTCTAAATGTCGAAACGCTTTCACTCTGACCGCCGAGGGTATTCTGTTCATCATCTCACGCAAACACTAGAGAAACAACAACTGAAAAATTGCTTTTAAGCCGACTTAGAGCGGGTTGCCGGCCTTGCCGGAGTTAAACCCAGCGAATTTATTCGCCCAGCGAGTAGCTTAATTTGTGAAAACCGAGAAGGCTGCATTCGCGGCAGGATGCTTTTGGGGCGTGGAGCAGCTCTTTGACGGCGTGCGGGGAGTAGTCTCAACGCGCGCGGGCTACACGGGCGGGCACTTCGACAAGCCCACTTACGCGGATGTCTGCAGAGACGCGACGGGCCACGCCGAGGCAGTCGAGGTAGAGTACGACCCGGCGAAAGTGAAGTTCGAGGAACTCTTGAAGCTGTTTTGGGAAATGCACGACCCCACGCAGGACGACGGCCAGGGGCCCGACATCGGCAGTCAATACCGCTCTGCGATTTTCTGCCACACTGATGCCCAGAGGAAAGCGGCGGAAAAATCTCTTGCTGAAGAGCAGAAGAAACACGAAGACAAGATTGTCACACAAATCGTGAAGGCAAAGGAATTCTGGCCTGCCGAAGGCTACCACCAGAAGTATTATTTGAGCCACGCGGTCGCGTGCCACTTGCCAGTAAGTGCCCTAAAGAAAATGGGACTGGCCAAGTAGCCGATTAGCGGAAGTCCAGTGTTTAAAATCTGGCGGGATGTATTGAGTCTATGAAATTTCAGGACCTAGGCAAGGCCGCGGACAAGGAAATGGCGAAGGCCAAAATCAACCCCTACCGCTTCGGGTGGGCCGTCGTGCTGCTATTCCCCATCGTAGCCTTCCTAATCGACAGGGGCTTTTTGCTAAAGTCGCTCGGCATCTTAATCGCGTTTCCCATAGTGGAATATATTTCAAAGAGCATCGACAACTACGAGGGCCGCTACGGCAGGAAAAGCCTGCTGCACGTCGGCATCTACCTTGACCGCATCAACGCGTTTCCAGTCTTCGTCATGAAAGTCGTCGGCCTGTTTTTGCTCTCGACTTGGTTCTCCGACTTATTCGCCGCCTACCTGACAAGCTACTCGGGTGTAATCACGGCCTACTTGGTCATGGCCGCGGTCTTTCTCTACTACCGCACTACGGTAAACGGCAAGTGAATCCAAAAAAAGCAGTGCTCTGGGCCAAGGCTAGTCAAGCGGCTCTTCGTGCACGAGAACTTCCCGCACTTGCGGCACTGCCTTGATGACCGCGTACTTCACTGCGCCGGAAATCCGGTGCGCCCGCCTTAACGACATGCGTTCAGGAAACTGCAGGTGGACGTCAACGTAAATGCCACCGGAATAAGAGCGGGCGCGAAGCTTGTGGAAGCTTAGGACGCCGTTTTGGCTCATGATTGCCGTCCGGATTTTCGAAATAACTTCATCGTCGGGACCGCCGTCGGTAAGCTCACGGACCGAGTTGGAGCCAATCACGTAGACGATACGAATCATGAGGAGCGACACGATTACTGCCGCGATGGCGTCAAGGCGGTAAAGACCTAGGGACGAGCCGAAGAGGCCCAAGAGAACAACCGAGTTTTGGAGAATGTCCGAAGAGTAGTTGGCGGCTGTTGCCGAAAGGGCCGAACTACCGTACTCGCGAGCCTTTCGGGAGAGGTACCTTGACATCAAGACGTTGACGATAATGGTGCAAACGAGAACCGCCAAAACAAGCGGCGTGATTAGAAGCGGCCTTGACTCAAAATAGCGCTCGACTGCCTCAAACAAGATGAAAAAGGCCGTGAGGAAAATTAAAGTAAGCTGCGCGAGGCCCGAGAGGGCGCCGTACTTCTTGTGGCCGTAAAAGTGGTTGTGGTCGGGCGGCTCCTGCGCCTTTTTCACGCCAAAGTACGCAAGCAACCCTCCCGCCAAGTCGAAAATGGAGTCAACAAGGACTGCCAAAACGCCGAGGCTGCCAGTCCAGATGACTACGAGAAGCTTGCTTGAGATAAGAAAAACGTTTGCGACCAGCACCAGTTTGGCCGCGCCCTCCTCGCCGTCGAAAAAACCCATGCAGGAAAAATACTCCGCTGGCATTTAAAGCAATCCGCCCGAAGGCGGATGAACTTAAGTCAGACCGTCCGTCAATCGTCACAGCCCCGTAACGGGCTCCGAGTGTTGCATGATCATCACGGAAAGTATTGGGGTGGGGAAAGCTTAAGAGATGGGCGCAGGATGGTTTCCCGAAGGCTAGTTCATGGAACTGGAATTGAGCCGTGCCTGGTTTATCAGCTCTTGCAGCCCAAAAAAACTCACGAAAGCAAGTAGGTAAAAAGGAAGCGCAACCCACGCGCCAAGGTGCTGGATGCCTGACTCAGTCGTCATGCTTAGGAAAGTTGCGGTAAAACCAAGTACGATAATTGTTTCAGGAAACGTGAGAATCAGAAGCGCGGCGCCGTCGCTCAGGCGGTTATTGCGCGAGAGGTCGTTTTTGATAAAGTATTTCGACAAGCGCGGGAAAACTAAAATCAAGGCAACCGATAAGCCGAGGAAAACCAAATAGAAACCGGGAAACGCGTCAAGCGAATAGCTCGGGGCTGCGGTGGACGGTTCGAAAGATTTGCCCAAAAACCACAGGACAAAAGCCAGCACGCCTGCAGAACCGAAAAAGGCTAGTTTTGCCAGCGCAGTTCCGTCAATCCCGCCCGGCCTGCCTTCAGAAACCAACGCGTCCCGCCACCTCAAATTAGTCAATGCTCTCCAAAAACTTTACTGCCAGGTTCTCGACGTCGTCGCTAGAACTGAGGCCCGCCCACTGCTGGCCGGGCTCGACTACGTTGACGACGACGATGTTGGCGCCGTTAAAACTGGCCGTCTGGGCCTCCTTGAGGTCAACGCCCCCGGCAGCGCTGATGAGCACGTCGAACTTGCTCTTCACGCGCTTGACGTGGCGGTAGCCGATGACTTTCCCGCGCGTGGACTCCTCGTCGCGGCCGCGGTGCAGGATGACTACCGAAGGTGCGTGGCGGACAAGCGGCCGCAGGACACCAAGCGGGTCGGCAACTCCAAGCATGTCAACCATCGAGTCGACGCCAAGGGACTCGCAGGCAACTATGAAGCGCTCGACGGTCTCGATGGGCGCGCTGCCGAGAACCGTGACGCCGTTGGCGCCCGCCTGCGCAGCCATGGCTGCCTCAATTGCGCCGCCGTCAGCAGACTTGATGTCGGCAACAACGTAACCGCCCCACGCGCCTTTTATTTCAGAAATCGCGTTGGCGCCGAATTCTTTTACAAGCGGCGTGCCGGCCTCGACGAGAATGCGCTCGTCGCGGGGCAAGTGCGGAATGATGGCGAGAGCCGAGTCTAGAGAGCCGTTGAATGCGATTTGAAGGTAGCGTTTGTTGCGCTCAAGGCGCGTGCCGGGCGAAAAACGACGGGACCCCAGGCCAGACCTGAGCCGGCCGAGGAGGGCTGCTGAGAGTTCCGAGCGCATCAACGCCACCGCACGCCTACTTTCGCGAATCCTTGCCGCCGGACAGCAGTTGCGTGACCGCACCGGCAAAGTCGGACGGCACGAGGATGATGATTTTCTCGCTCGGGTCTGCCGCAATGTCGTTAATCGTCTGCAGCGTGCGCAGGTG
The DNA here is from genome assembly GCA_020057405.1 of archaeon. Lineage (GTDB taxonomy): Archaea > Micrarchaeota > Micrarchaeia > Norongarragalinales > UBA97 > JAGVFW01. Next base: position 46,260 of record JAGVFW010000008.1, read on the forward strand.
GAGTGCGCCCGGAGCTGAGGAAAGCTCGAGTGCGGCCTTGCTGAGGCTCTTGGATGCGCTCAGTTCGCCCTCGGCCTTGATTATCATGGCACGGCGTTCGCGCTCGCTCTCCGCCTGCTTTGCCATCGCGCGCTTCATCTCGGCAGGCAACTCGATTTCCTGCACGTTGATGCCGGTGATGTCAACGCCCCAGTCGTCAGTGTCCTTCTCGACCACGCCCTGAATCGAGGCGGCAATATTGTCCGGGTCGGATAGAACCTCGTCAAGCTCGTTGCCGCCGACTACGTTGCGCAAGGCCGCCTGAGTGAGCTGGGCGACGGCGAAAGTGTAGTCCTCAATCTCGGTAACCGCGTCTTTTGCGTTCTTGACCTTGAAGTACACCACTGCGTTTACGAGCATTGGAACGTTGTCCTTGGTCATTATCTCCTGCTTCTCGACCTCGACGGTGCGTATGCGCATGTCAACGCGGATCATCGTCTGGATAACGGGAATGACGAAGTTGAGGCCGGGTTCAAGGGTTGCCGAGTACTTGCCGAGAGTCAGGACGACGCCCCGCTCCCACTGCGGAATGACCTTGATTGCCGAAAGCGCGATGATGAATGCGAAGAAGAGAATGCCGAATCCGCTGAAAATCAATTCCCACACGACAACCACCCGTCCACAATCACGGCAGGGAAGTTAAAAAAGGTTATTCGGGGGGCGGGAGGAAGCCCCATCGCCAGGGAGAAAGTAGTTTGTACGGCTAGCCTGATTGTTTGCATCTGGTACGCCTTTGCGCGCCAGCTAATGCAAGCGTTAAAAACCGCCTTAGAGTAAGCACTCTCGATGGTTCTCGAATACCGGCTTGAGCCGACGAAAAAACAGCTAGTCATTGTCGCCAACGAGCGCTCGGGAAGGCCCCTTGTTTTCGGAAAGACTAAAGTCACCTGCCCGTTTGACAAGGGAGTCGAGAAAGTCACTCCGCCAACAAAGCTCGCCCTGCCGAATGAGAGGCAGTGGCGCACGCGCGTTTTCGACAACGCCTTTGCGTTTCTTAAGCGCCGTGGCAAGTTCAAACCGATGAAGCAAGGCGAGCTTTACTGGACTTCACCCGCTTTTGGCGACCATGAAGTAATTGTCGAGAGCGACGTGCACGGCGCGCTCTACCAAGAATTAGGGGACGAGCAACTCCAGCTCGTGCTCGAGACTTACCAAAAGCGCTTCCGCACTCTCTCGGCGCAAAAGGGCGTCGAGTGCACTTACTTGTTCAAGAACCACGGGCAAAAGGCCGGGGCGAGCATCGACCACGAACACAGCCAGATTGTGACACTGCCGTTTGTCCCGCCCGTCATAAAGGAAGAGCTCGAGGCGAACAAGCGGGCCGGCACTTGCCTGCACTGCGCTCTCCTAAAGCGCGAGAAAAAGAACGTCTTGGCGAAGCAGGGCGCGTTCACTGCCGTGTGCCCCAGTTTCGCGCGGTTCCCGTTCGAGACGTGGATTGTGGCAAACGAGCACATCCGCAGCTTCACCGAGTTCTCTGCAGGGGACAACCGCGACTTCATGCGCTTGTTGCGCGATGTCGTGGCAAGAGTCTACGGCGTGAGCCACGACTACAACGTTCTTTACCACAACTCGCCCCGCACCGGCGAATTGCACTTCCACGCAGAAGTTTGCCCGCGGCCGAGCGTGTGGGCGGGCTTCGAGCTCGGAACTGGCGTATTGGTTAATCCAAAGAGCACTGAAGAGGCACTCGCGGCCCTGCGGGCAGTGCAAGTCTAAGTCTAACCCCCCCCCCCCGAATCTAGCGCCCGGGCTAAGGGATTGAAAAATAAAAGAGGGGGGTTTGAATCCCCTAAATTCAGAAAGAGTTTAGATCGAGCTTATCTTGCCGAACTTGCCTAAGGTGAGCTGGATCTTGTCCTGCCACGTGTTGACGTAGCCGTTCTCAATCTTCACTTTGGCGCCTTCGCTGACTTTCTCGATGTTCTCGTTCCAGAGGGCGAGCACGATGGTGCCCGTCTCGTCACGGAGGGTGACGTCGGCAACGCGGAGGTCGCGGCCGTACTTGTTGATGACGCGGGGCTCGCTAATGCTTGCCACTTCGGCTTCGAGCATTACATTGCCGGTTCCGGGCTTGAGGTCTGATATTTTCATTTCACATGCACCTATATTGCGTTTTAACAGGCGTATGGCGCACAAGGGGTATTTCTTCAAACGCTCTTAGAAAGAGGCTCTCGAAAACCCAGGTTTTGCTCTTCCACCTGACTAAGAAATTATGGAAAAGCGCGTATTTAAGGCTTGTCAGGGCGCCTTTCCGAGGATGGCGTCGTGGAGGGCCCGAAATGCCGCGTTTATTTTGACGTCATTTTTTGGCTTACCCAACTCGGCCTCAATTGCGTCTATTTTGCTTAAGTGCTTTGCGTCAAAAGAGAGGGTGGGGACTATTGCAGTCACGGAATAGCCGTAAAACGATTTTCCGCCAGCCTTATTGCTGATTTCCTTGCCAACGCCTTCAGGCAGCATGTCTAAGAGTATTCGCCTGATGCGGTCCCGCTCGGCCTTTGCAACGCGCTTAGTATTCATACTGGCAAGAATTGAAATGCCCCAGTGGTTTGGATCCTCGACAGTCGGCTCCATGACGAAATTATAAGTCCTGGGCAAGTTGCTAACCGGCCCTTTTTTCCCGTAGTGCAGAACGAATCCCTTGTCCTGAAGTCTTCTGAAAATTTCAGCTAAAGGTTTCATCTACCAAACCGGCCTCCCGCCCTTCATCACGGCCTTGCCATCAACCCAAAGGACGCCCTTTCGCATGTCTTTGACCATGTCAAGATGGCCTGAGGCCTTGTTTTTGCCGTGGTAACTGCCAGTGTTGTTGCCAATTGCGAGGTGAATCGTGCCTGCAATCTTCTCGTCGGTAAGGATGTAGCCGCTGTATTTCGCCGACAGGTTGGCGCCGATGCCGAGCTCGGCAAGCACGCGCGTGCTGGGAGTGTTTTCCTTAAGATAGTTGGCAAAGTGCTTGACGTTCTGGCGGGCCTTGAAGGAAACCACGCGGCCTCCCTTGAAAGTCAGCTGCAACCCATCGACAAAGCCGTGGCCGTCGACGTGAATCCTGTCGAACTTGATGATGCCGTTTGCTGTCGTCTCAAGAGGCGAGATGAAGGACTCGCCGCTTGGCAGGTTTAGGCCAAAATCGCCGAGTTCGGGCTCCATGTAGCCTGCGTCCTTTAGGGGCGGGCGGCCCTTGACTGAAAACGACAGGTCGCTGCCGTCGGCGTGCGTGATGCGCACCGCATCACCGCCCTCAAGCGAAGCGTAGTAGTACTCGACTAGCTTGCGCGTGCGCGGGGAAAAGCTCTCGGCAAGCGAGGCGAACACCATTTTCTCAAACCACTTTGCCGGCACGCCGAAGCCCTTGGCGGTCATGGCGAAGGGCCAGCCGAGGTAGAGCCACCTGACTTTGCGGCTGTCGAGAATCTCGTGGGCCTTCTGGCCATTTGCCTGGCCGGCCTTGAGTTTCGAGAGTGGCAAGCCGCGCTTCCAGTGCGGGTCGTCCTCGTTCTCTAGGTAAATTGTCACGTCAACGGTCTTCATCGACGCTCCGGCCATTTCCGGCCAGTCCTCAAGCGCTTCGACGCTCTTGGCAGTCATCAGGTCGTGGCTCAATGCCGAGTAGTCGCAAGTCCAGCTTACGTGAGCACCACGCTTGGCAGCGGCGAGGATAATCTCCTTTGCCAGGGGCCAGTTGTCGGGATGGTAGCGCAGGCGCACGGCCTCGCCAATCCGAGGGCGCACTAGGAACTTGGCACCGCGCTTTGAGAGAAGCGGGCCGTAGTCGGGCTTCTGCAATTCGGCGATTGCGGCAGGCGAAAAACCTTTTGCGCGCAATTGTTTTTCGGACAAGAGTTTGCCGTCAAATTCCTCGAAGAACTTCTCCGCCGAGCGCAAGTGCTTTTTCGCCATTGCCACGCCGTGTGAGTTCCACTTGCGGCCTATTAGCATTGCGGAAACAGTTTTCTCTGCGATGAATCGGATTTCTGAAGCTGAAGGCATAGGCAAAACCACCCGACACTATTTTATGCTGGCGGCTAATAAGCATTGCATGAAGTTCGACTTTGGCAAACGGCTGGCGCGGCTTCAAAAGTTTGTCGAAAAGCGCAACTGCGCGGCCGTGCTTACCGCCGCCGAAGGCTTTGACGCCAACGCGTACTACTACAGTGGTGACGAGACGTTCCCGACAACGCTCGTCGTCACGCCGGATTACGCCGGCATTTACACCATGCACCCGTCTGACTTCGGGAGCCTCTTTGACGAGGCCATGGGCCTCCCGGAGCTGCGCAAGGGCCTTGGGAAAAAACTTAAAGAGCTCAAGGTGAAGGCCATCGGAGTTGACGACAACTCAGCTTCCGCAGGTGTTTTCCTGCGCGCGCAAAAGCGGCTTGGCGTTAAGCTGCTGCCAATCGGCAACGAGCTTGCGCAAGAGCGCCTCATCAAGGAACCGGCTGAAATAAAGTGCATCCGCGAGGCGGGACGGATTTCAGTTGCGGCAGTCAAGGGGTTTGGCAGCGGCTACTTTTCCGGCAAGACCGAAAACGCAGTCACTGGTGAAATGGAACTGCGGGCAAGGAAGATGGGCGCTGCGCTTGACGCTTTTCCCACCATGGTACTTAGCGGGGCGCGGAGCGCGTTTTTCCACAACCACACTTCAAACAAGAGAATCGGTCGCAGCGAAGCGGTGTTGATTGACTGGGGCGGCCGCTTTGAGCACTACTGCAGCGACCATTCGCGCACTTACTACGACGGCAGGGACAAGCAGCTAAAGGACGCGATTGAGGCGACGGTCGAATCGAAGAAGGCTGCCGAGAAGCTCGCGAAAGTGGATGCCGACGGCAAGAAGATTGCCGATGCCGCGGAGAAAGTCATCGGGGAGTACGGATTTGGCGAGTGGTCGTTCCGCAAGACTGGCCTGGCACTCGGGCATTTTGTCGGCCTTGATGTCCATGACGCTGGCGTTGGCTTTGAACGCACTAAACTAAGGCGCGGAATGGCGTTTACGATTGAGCCCGGCGTCTACATCCCCGGCAAGTTCGGCGTGCGGTTCGAGGACACGTACTGTCTTTGAAAATGCCGCTTGAAAACGCGGGTTTTTCCTCTAAAAAAACGAGTCCGGCAAGTGACTGAAGTTGCTTTAAAACCCTTTGGCGTCGGGTTTGCTTTATAAGCGTTTTTTGGGTTAATTACTCTAGATTTGCACTTAAGGGAGAGGGTGGTTCGGGATATGGAAATGACTCAGGAAGCTGTGGCGTCACAACAACTAGTTGAAGCTATTGAAGAGAATGAAGTCGAGGACGACGAGAGCGAACACCTGCCTTTCCCCAACGCGCGCGTCGTGCGAATCATCAAGGGCAACTTAAAGAAAGAACACCAGCTAAAGCGCGACGTGAAAGTCGCCGCCAACATCCTCGTCGGCGAGATTCTTTCCGACATCGCGCAGAGCATGGACCACGAGGAGTACTTCACCCTTAGCATCGAGCACTTCAACCGCGCGGCCCGCAAGTACCGCGAGATTGCGCTTAACCAAAAGCGAATCCGCCGCATCCAGAAGGTTCTTGAGAAGCAGCGCGCCGAGCTTGACGAGATTGTCACTGAAATCGAGCTTGAAGCCAACCCCGAAGCGACGTTAACGCCTGGGCAGATGGCCTCAATGGATTCAAGGCAATCCGGGCAAACCGTTTAAGGAACAATTTATGTCCCAGCGTTTGGACGCAGTGGCAACAGCCGACCCTAAGCTAGCGGGACGCAGGCAATACAGCGGCACGCAAAGCAAGGAAGTAAGCGCGCTTGCCCGCGAGAACTCCGCACTGATTACGGAATTCCGCACTCTGCTCGTCAAGGCCAAGCTATTGCGCGCCGAACGCGACTTGCTTAACGCAAGAGTGCCGGAACTTCGCGCCAAGAAAAACGACTTGCTTGGAAAGCTGAAGACCATCACCGCCAGCCTGCGCGAGGCACGCGAGAAGGCCGGCGTGGAAAAGGAGCCGGAACCCCAGCCCCGAGGAAAGGAGAAGGGACCGACTTACGGACAGCTTTTCACCGAACTCGAGCGGCTAGAGTGGGAGCAGATGACCGAAGCGCTCTCGATAAAGGATGGAAAAGCGCTTGAGAAAAAAATCCGCGAGCTAAGAAAGCAGATGCCGGTAGTGTCAAAGGGCGCTGCTGCCCGCTCGCAAGTGCGCGTGTTGTCAAAGGAACTGCGGCCCGTCAAGATAGAGCTCGACAAGGTGCGGACCGAGTTTGACGGGGTGCGAAAAGAGTCGGACGCCAAGCACGAGGAGGCAATGGCGCTCTCGAAGAAGGCCGACGGGATTGGAAAGAAGATTGGAGCGAACATCAAGGTACTTGACGAAAAACGGCAGGCTGAAGGCGAGGAGCGAAAGCAGTTCGGCGAGAGGCTCAAGGTCGTCATGACTGCCGAGGAACGCGAGGAGAAGGAGCGCCACCAGAAGAAACGCCGCGAGCACGACAAGCGCGCTGCGCAAGTCAAGGCGATGGCGGAAAAAGTCCGCGAGAAAATGAAGGCCGGCGGCAAGCTCTCGATGGAAGAATTCCAGATATTACAGCAGACTGGCGAGTAGCTAGGCTAGTTTTATTTTATTGTCAAGCAACAGCGCGTGCAAAATCGGGCCACTCGAGTAATGGTGTCTGAATGCGCTTTCAATTAGGTCAAGTTCGCCGGCAGGTAGTGCGTCGGACTTTGACTCTACCGCTTGCTTGATGCTTTGGTCAATTAAATGGTCTACAGCAAGTGGCGCGTATCCCCTGACATCCTCGGCAAAAAACGGCTGATCAACGATTTTCTCGCGCCATTCCTTCACCCAAGCCCGATCTTTTCGGTCAAAATTCTCGTTCAAATAACTAGCTATTCTTTCGGAAATGTCCCGGACGTGCTCTTCATTGCGCGCTAATACTACCCGATTTTTTCGCTCGTCTTTCATCTTGTCGCGTCTGAACATCTGGTCGGCTTGATTTCCATCCACCCCAAAGAGCTTGGCTGCATTCATTCGCGCCTGTGCGGCGTTCTTGACATCCCCACCAACCATGAAGTAAATTGACGCCAAGCGCGCTGCCCGAAATTTTTCAGAAGCGTCAAGCTTTTTGGCACGAGCAATTACCATTAGCCGGTCGCCAGCGCCAAGGCTGCCTGAGCGGGGTTCCGGTAGCTTGCGTTTGAATAGCATGAGAAAAAGATTAATGAATTGCCTTAAAACGCTACCGTGAATGCTTCACGCCAACCCTTGGGCAGTCCCTTGCAAGCGGGCAGCGGCTGCAGAAAGGCGAGACCGGCACGCAAGTCTTCTGGCCGTGCAAGACGAAAAGCTCGTTTACCGCTAGCCAATCCTTTTCGGGCAACAATTTCATCAAGGCTAACTCTGTCTTCGCGGGAGTTTTCGTCTCAATTAAACCCAACCGGTTGCTTACTTCGTGCACGTGCGAGTCAACAGGAATGGCAGGCAACTCGTGGGCATAGACCATGACGCAACCGGCAGTCTTTCGGCCAACGCCGGTTAGTGACGTAAGCTCGTCCATGGAGTTAGGCACTACACCGCCGAAATTTTCAAGCAGCTCTTGGCTGCACTTTTTCACGTACTTTGCCTTGGTGCGGTAGAAGCCGACGGGCTTGATGAGCTTTTGGATGGCGGCGACGGGAGCGGCGGCCAGTTTTTGTGGAGTGGGATATTTTGCAATTAGCGCGTCAGTTGCAATTTCTGTTCTTTCATCTTTGGTTCTGTGGGATAAAATAGTTCCAATCAAGATGCGGAATGCCTTCAGGTTGTCGCCAACTCGTTCTTTCTTGGCAGTGTCGCTTACGCGCTGCAAGTGAGTCAGGTCAACAGAGTAAAGTTTGGAGAGCTTGGCGAGGGCGGCTTGGCCGCGCGAACGGCGGGCGAAAACTGAATCCACGCAAATCAAATGAGCAAGCGCAAATAAACCCTTAACGACTCCCGTCGTAGTCGGTTACGCTTATATTCATGGAGTTGGTTCATAGTCTAATGCGACGAACTAAAATCGTGTGTACCGTAGGTCCGGCGTGCGACGACCCAAGGCACCTCTTGGGGCTTGTTGAGCACGGGATGGATATTGCGAGGCTCAACATGAGCCACGGAACGCTAGATGAGCACGCAAGGCGAGCGAAGCTCGTTCGCGAGAACGCCGAGAAACTAAACCGCACGGTCGGCATCCTCTTTGACATCCGGGGGCCAAAAATCCGCACTGGCCTGATGAAGGGCGGAAAAATGCATCTCAAGGAAGGCACGAAACTCACCCTCACCACTGAAAAAGTGCTTGGCGATTCGACAATTATCCCGATTGACTACCCGTCGTTTTACGGCATGGTGACACAGGGCCAGCAGATTTTCCTCTCCGACGGCATGCTGGAACTTAAAGTTGAGGAAGTCAAGGAAAGCGGAGTGAAGTGTAAAGTCGTCATCGGGGGAGACCTCTTTGACCGAAAGGGCGTCAACCTGCCGGGTGTCGACCTCAACATGCCGGTATTGAGCGAAAAAGACAAGCGCGACGTCGAATTTGCAGTCAGCCAGGACGCCGACTTCATCGCCCAGAGCTTCGTCGGAAACGCCCAGGACGTGCGTGACCTGCGCAAGCTTTTGCACAAGCACGGGAGCGAGGCCTGGATAGTCGCCAAGATAGAGAGCGCCGAAGCGTACCATAACATTGACGAGATTATTGCCGAAGCGGACGCGGTCATGGTCGCGCGAGGCGACCTGGGCGTGCAGCTGCCAAGCGAGGACATTCCAATCATGCAAAAGACGATAGTCAGCAAGTGCAACGCCGCTGCAAAGCCCGTCATCATCGCCACGCAGATGCTTGAGAGCATGACGAACCTGCCGCAGCCCACCCGCGCCGAAGTGAGCGACGTGGCAAACGGCATTCTTGACGGCGCCTGCGCCCTGATGCTTAGCGGGGAGACTGCAAACGGCAAGCACCCCGTACGCGTGGTCGAGGTTATGGACCGCATTGCGAGGAAAGCTGAAGCAACTCTACTGCGCTACGAGCGCGCAAAGGACTTTGACGGGGTAAAGATTACGGGCACTGCTCAGAGCGTGAGCAAGAGCGTGTGCTCGACCGCAAGGGACCTGCACGCGAACGCCATCGTACTTTACACCCACAAGGGGCACACGGCCCGCTTTACCGCAATGTACCGTCCCTTCACGCCCATTATTGGTGCGACCAGCTCGGAACAGGTGATGCGCAAGCTCTCAATCGTGTGGGGCGTGCACCCGGTTCTCATCAAGGAACCGAAGACCACCGACGAGCTCATCGACTCGTGCGTCGAGGTGGCCAAGCAAATGCACCTCGTTGGCAAGGGTGACAAGGTCGTCATCGCGGCCGGCGTGCCAGTGCAGGAACCCAGCCACACTAACTTGATGAAGATTCACGAAGTTTAGCCCCTGGCCACCTGCTCAAGATTTGAATAATTTCCAACGCCTAGGGGGGCATGAACGTGCCGAAGGCGCCGCGCAGGACGCCCAAAGCGGCCAGGTAGATGCCAAGCGAGACTAGCACGAACGGCAGGACGTACTTTAGACCCTTGATTGCCTTGCCTTCCTGGATTAGCCCCAAAGACAGCGCCGCGAAGAAGGTGGTTATGAAGATGTTTGAGAGGGAAAACCAGAAAATGTCCTGGGCCGTAATAGAGTCGGGCGAGCGCTTCTTGGTGGCTGACGCAAACGTCGAGAGAGCACCAAGGCCTCCGGCCTGGCCTGAGACGCGCTTTGCATCGGAGCTCGATTGCTTGACCTGCTGCGCGAGGACTTTCTCGTTCATCTCGCTGTAGAAAGTCGACAGGCTGAATAGTGCCGGGGCTGCAAGCACTGCAGCGAATATGATGAAGATTGCGTACATCATCGTGCTCGTTATGATTTCCTTTTTCAGGAGCTGTTCTGAGCGGATGTCAACTGCCACCGCGTCAAGGAGGGGCGCCATCTCGCCACCCAGGCGGATGCCCTCGTTGATGAGGCGGATGCTGCGCTCCAGGATGGCAGAGTGAACGCGCGAGGTCATGCGCGTCAGGCTCTCGGTAATCGGCACGCCTCCGTAGGTGTCGGCACTAACGCGCTTGATTTCGTCGGCCATCGCGCCGAATTCGGGGCGCGCCGCGGTCCAGACCGCGTTCTCAAGGGTCATGCCGGCGCGGATGTTTGCGCTGATGATTTGGAGCGCTTCTGGGAGGATGGATTCAATGCGCTCGGCGCGCGTGTCGGCGGCTATGACCAAAAGCAGGTAAAAACCGGTCAGCGAGAGAGCGAAAACGCCTAGGGGCGTCACGACGAGCAGGATGTTGGTTTGCGTGATAAACGGCATGATGAAGAACGAGAGGACGGCTAGAAAGAAGGAGAAGAACACTGCAAAGCCCACGTAAATGCGGGGGGAAATGTCGGTGAACCCGCCTTGGAGCATGAGCCTGCTGGCCCAGCGGGTGATGCCGCGCGGGAGGATGGCGGAAATTTGGTGGTAAATCCTTTCGAACACCATCGTTAGATCACCGGGCGGCGGCTGCCGACGAAGTTCATGAAGAAGAGCTGGAAGCCCGTCAGGCCACCCAACACCGCGATGAGCAAGAGCTTGGGCACCACGACGTTAAGGAGGCCGATGACGACGATGAGCATGGTAAGGCCGAGGCTGGGCACGATGACTGCGGCCATCATGTAAATCATCGTAAAGGGCGACAGCTCCTGCCCGTACTTGCGGATTTGGTCGATGCGCTCGCGGGTGAGCTCGGCCACCTGCAGCTCGAGCACTATCGCAACGTCGCTGCCGACTTTCAGGGCGTTTGAGATTTGCCAGAGCACGCGGCGGAACTGCGGATTGGGGTTTGACGTTGTTGACTCGGCGATTGCGTCGAGCTCGGGCACGCCTGAATTGATTTTCTGCACTATTTTTCGGAATTCCTTGCTGACTTCGCCGTAGTCGGTGCTCACGCTCGCCATCGAGTTGAAGAGCGGCACGCCCGACTTGATTTCAATGAGGAGCTGGCGCACCGCCGGAATCAGGGTGGCGTCAAGCTCGCGCGACCTCTTGCCGGCAATCACCTGCGGGTAGTAGAGTATGGTGATGAAGGTTGCGAAAAAGACTATTATCATGAGGGCAAGGCCGAAGGCGAGCATGGAAACGTTGTGGGTGACTACAGCAATGACGACGAAGAGGAGCACGATTGCAAAACTGTTGAAGAACGCGGCGGTAAAAGCAAGGGCGGCGTAATTGCGTGCGGTGTAGTCGCTCTCGGCCTGCAAAAGCGAGTCGTGCATGAAGGGAAAGAACGCCGAGGTGAAGTAGCCGAAGTTCTCAAAGTTGTGTGAAAGGGATTCCAGTAGTGGGGCGGGGAGTATCGAGAACGGAATGCGCTTCATCCCCCGTTCACTCCAGAAGAAGTTTTACAATCTGGCCCTTCTCGGCCAGGCCGACGACCGAGTCCTTGTCAAGGTAGTAGCCTGCGATGACGCGCCCCACGTCGTTGACCTTCATAATCTGCTTGTCAACCATCGCTTCAAGGACAGTCTGCTTGCCCTTCATGTCCTCGAAAATTTCCTTCTGAGTCATGCCAGTGTGCAGCATGAGGTCGTTTGAAATGCGGAGTAAATCGCCGACTTTGCGCAGCTTGTCCTCGCGCGCGTCAAGCTTGTAGACGATGTTGAGGCTCGCACCGTCATTGGTCTGCAGAAGCTCGGCAATCTCGTAAGTGCGCCTAACGCCGGTGCGCCTCTGGCGGTACTGGACTAAAATGAGCTGGAGGGACCCGACGAGCATTTCGGGCAGGCTGATTGGCGGGTTGATGAGCCGCTGCTTGACTTGCGAAGCGTCGTCGGCGTGAAGCGTGCCGTAGACGCTGTGGCCAGTGTGCACGGCCTCGAAGAGGACTTCGGCCTCGCGCTGTCTGCGGATTTCGCCAAGCACGATTCTATCGGGCCGCATACGCAGGCTGTTTACCATCAGGTCAAGCATCTCAACCCCGCCGCGGCCCTCGGGGTTGGGCTGGCGCGTGCTCATCGGCACCCAGTTGAGGAACTCCGGCAGCACGAGCTCGCGCGTGTCCTCGATGGTGATTACGCGCTGGTTGGGCGGGGTGAAGATTAAAAGCGAGTTAAGCATCGAGGTCTTGCCACTGCCGGTGCCCCCGCCGACGATCATGCTCATTTCGTACTGCATGGCGAGCCAGATGAGTGCGGCTGCGTCGGGGGTAATCGTGCCGTTGGTGATGAGATTTGAAATCGTCCACGGGTCTTTGGCAAACTTGCGGATGGTGATGGTGTTGCCGTGCGTAGAGATTGGGAAGAGCGTGGCGTTGACGCGGTCCCCAGTGCCGAGGTTGGCGTCAAGGAGGGGGCTGAGGTTGGTGATTTGCCTGCCGACGCGGCGGCCGATGATGCTCGAGTAATTGTGAATCTGCTCCTCGGTCGGGACGTAGATGTTGGACTTTAGCCAGCCGTGGCGCTTGTGGTAGACCCAGACTGGCTCGCGGCTTGAGTTTACGACGAGCTCTTCGAGGTTCTCGTCCGCCAAAATGAGTTCGAGCTCTCCTAGCCCGAGCATTTCCTGGCTGAGGCGGCCGACGATGATGCGCTCCTCGTCGTCGGTAAGGCCGCTTAGTTCGGCCCTAACGATTTCGTGCGCCTTTGCGACCAGGCGTTGCTTGACGCGCTCGCCCTCGCGGGGGTCAAGGATTTCGCTTACCTTGATGTTTACCCCTTCGATGATTTTTTCCTTCAAGTAGTTTATCGCAACGGTCGTCGCTTCCCTCAGGCGCGTGTGGCGGAGCTCGTAGATGCGGACGTACTCGTGCGGCTCTTCCACGATGGCGACTTCTGCTGGTACGCCCTCGCTTTCTATCTCGTAAGTTTCGAGAACCTTCATCGGCCTCTCCTCTTGATGACGAAGCGCTTGCGAACTGAACCCGATTTCGAGCCGGGGCGAAGCTTGAACGGCATTGGTAGCTTGCGCGAGCTTGCGGGAGCTTCCTCTTCCTTTTGCGTCTCCGGACGCGCAGTGGCTGTTACCGGCGCCAGGGTTTGCTTGGGCTTTTCTTCGCCGGGTTTTTCCCCGCTTGCCTCTGGCTTCTCGCCGAGGATTTCATCCGGCCCGGCTTTTGGCTCAGTGGCCGGCTTGGAGGCCGCCCCCGGCTTCTTGACTATCAGGATGATGTCAAGCAGGTTAAGCAAAAAGTCGATGATGCCGCTCCTTCCTTTTCTTGGCGCGGAGGTCGCGCGGGCTTCGATGTGGTCAATGCGAGACCTGAATCCCTTGAGCTTGGAATAGAATTCAGTCTCGCGCTCGCCTAGTTTGCGCACTTCCGCGCTGAAGCTTTCAAGCTGCTGGAGGGCCAAGTCAACTTCAGTGCGCAGGCGGTCAAGTTCCTCGGCAGTAAAGCCCTCGCGCGACTCAAGGTCGGCCAAGAGTTTTTCGGAAACGTGAATGCGGCGTTCGATGTCGGTCTCGAAGAATCGGAGCAGGTTCTCGGTAGTCAGGATTTCGCGCTCAAGGCGGCTGACTTCCTCGATTGCGCTCGTGCCTTCGTCCTTGTCCCCTAATTCCTGCTTTTGGACTGAGGGCTTCTTCTTTGAGACGAGGCGGATGCCTGAAATCGAGTAGTGAACGTCAATTAAGCCCGCCTCCTCAAGCAAAAGCGCGAAGCGCTCGACTTGCGCGGGCTTACGCGCGACGGCCTTGGCGGCGTCCTTTAGCGATACGCTGCCGCTTGCCGCAATGTAGTCGGCCAGCCGGTCGATTACAGTCTGAATGTCTTCCTTAACCACAACAATGGGAATGGACTTTCCGCTATTAAGCCTTGCGCACTACGGCCCAAATGCCGCCTAGCTTTATAAGAAGCGGCGGAGTAAGAACACCGATGCCGATGCGTAAGGGCATAGTCTTCTCTCTTGACGCAGTGCTGACGCTGCTAGTGCTCTTGATGCTGGTGCCGCTCTCTAGCTTCTTTAGGCTTGAGACGACGCCGTCTCCCGTGTTCCAAAGCTCGCTGTATTTTCAGGCGCAGGACGCGATTGACTCTCTTTCGCGAGTGCGGATTTCGGATGTCAGGTCGAATCCGGCGGTTCAGAGTATTTTCGACCAGGGGCTTCTTACGGACGAGGAATTAAATGCGTCTGTGCTTGACGCCATCGGCGGGCTTTGGGCGATGAACACTACTATTAGCCGGAGTGCGGCGACGAACCTTACCCGCGCCATGCTTGACGGGCTGATGCCCCAAAGCGTGCAGTGGGGCTTTGCCGCCGAAGTGCCGGGGGGCGAGGACCTGCTCTACAACACTTCACAAATGCCTTCCGACGCGCGCGTGGTGTTCAAGAGCACGCGCTACGCGTCCGGCTTCCAGATAAACCAGCCTTCGCGGGGTTACGTCGCACGCGCGGTGTTGGATGCCATCAAGGGCAAGCAAAGCGCGTCATACGCCTACTTCGGAGGGTTTGTCGGACAGGGCAACGTCACGGCAGCCATTGACGGCGTGCCCGACGATGCGGACGTGAAGTGGATTTATGTTGAAGCCGACTTGGGCAGCAACGCCACGGTATTTGTTAACGGCGTTCAGTGCGGCACGCTAAACGTGAGCCGCGATCCCATATTTCAGGCGGCAAACGCGACTTACACCGGCGCAGGTTGCTTAAGCGCGGTTGTGAAGGGAGCGGCAAACACGGTTTTTCTTAACTTCAGCGGTTCTGACGACCTGGTCAAGTACGTTGGCGGCGGTTACGCCAGCATCACTTACTCGACTCAAAAGTTTGCCGACACTTCGGAAAACCGGACACTCTACCGGTTCCCTGGCATCCGTGGCCTCGTGAATCTGTACGACTCGTTCTACGTGCCCGGCAATGTCACCAATGCGAGTGCCTACGTCCACATCAACACGAGCTACCAGTTCTACCTGCAAATAGGGAACGCGACAGTCATCAACTCATCCGGTGCATCCGGCGAGCAAATGATCTTTATTGACAACGCCACGTTTGCGGCCAACATCAGCAAGGCATTCTACGGCGGGGGAAGCACGCTGAACCCGCTTGACGCGACAAACGTGCCCGTGCGCCTTGGCCTTGCCAACATCCCGCTAAACCAGGCGGCCGACATTTCACTCTCAATAGACGTTTCGGGAAGCATGGCAACTTGCGTCGGCGCCAGCGGCATCACCCCGACGAAGAATGAAAACTTTACTGTCGACAACGGCATCCTCTATTGCGGCGCGGTTTCCTACGCCACGTGCGTGCTGCCCGACTTTGAAACGCGCGTGCAGGGGGCAGTCAACGCGTCCAAGAGCTTTATCGACCACATCATCACCCGCTCGATAAACCGCCTGGGAATCGCCGAGTTCACGGCCGCAAGCTCCCGCAACAATTTCGGCAGCCCGCCTGCGGGTTTCTACAACTTCATTCCAACCGGCATTTGGCCGTGGATGTCGAAGAACTACCCCTACCGCGTGCACCTTGAAATACTCAATAACAACCTCACGCGCCAAATTCCCGCAGGCACGCCTGTAAACTTCAGCTTCAACCACTCGCGCCTGGCGATTCAAGGCAAGTCTAACGCGAGTGGCTATGACGTGCGCGTGGCGTGGTTTAACACATCACTTGGCACCTACGTCATGCTCGAGCGCTTCAACACCACCAAATTCAACGACCCGGCGGCGCAGACGACAGTGTGGTTCCCGCTGCAGCAAAACGTGAGTGCCGGTTCCGTTGACTACAACTACTTTGTCTACTACGGCAACATGACCGCCACCAACCCGCCCGACGACCCGCGCAGGATTTTCCTGCTCTACGACGACTTTTCAGACGGCGACTACGCCAACTTCACCAACTGGACTGCCAGGGTGAACTCCACAGTCTGGAACGTCACGTCCGGCAACCTCACCGTCAACGGCAGCAACTACAAGGCGACGATATTCGCGGGCGATCCAAGCTGGAGCGACTACGCGGTCGAGGCGGACGCGTGGTTCGGGCCGGTAAACAACAACCAGACCGCAAGCGTGTTGCTTTACTTCAACTCGACGATGACGGGCGGCTATGAAACTACGATGATGGGCGCGGCGCTTGACGACTACCGCAACTACTGGTGGAACGGATTAAACGGCTCACAGGCAAGTTACGGCAAGTTCGTGCAGCTCTCAAGCTCAAACCTCGCTAACATCGCCAACAACCGGTGGTACCACTTCAAGACCGGCATCTACGAAAAGTACCTCCGCTCGTTCCTTGACGGGACGCTCTACAATACCAACTTCAACTCATCTTACTCCTCCGGCCTCATCGGCCTTGGCGCAGGTGGTGGCACGGGCGCGAATAATGCCTTCGTCAGGTTCAGGAAAGTTTTCGTGCGCAAATGGATTTACCCGGACCCGACGACAACAGTCAACAAGGAAGAGGCGTTTTCGGGAGGGGGCACGACGATGCTCACACTCGGAATTCTAAACAACGCGAGCGCCAATGTCTTCAAACCGGTGAATAACACGTTCTCCTACGCAAACGGCACGGAAATCGGCAACAACACGGCAGTGCCATTCATCCCGTTTGACTCTGCAAGCGCCTCAATTGACTGGAACTACACCCCAGGCGTCACTATCGTTAACGCCACCACCGACTACCCGCCTGCGCCCAACGGCGAGTTCTCGGAGTCTAACGAGTCAAACAACATCAGCGCAAGAATCGTTTTCAAGCCCGACCTGCGCGTGGACTGGGTTGCGATAACGCCGTTTGCGCCCGTTGCCGGCGCAGTCAATACCTTTACGCTAAACGCACTCGTCATCAATCAGGGGCCGGTTGACGCAAGCAACATCGTAGTGCGATTTACAAAAGCATCGGGCGAGAACTCGGGAACATGGGGAGAAACCACGGTATCGCTTGCATCAGGCCAAAGCGCAATGGCGGCGCTAGTGGTTGCAAAGACTTTTGCAGTAGTGGGCCAGCACAACCTGACTGCAACTGCTGACCCTGACGGCGTTATCGACGAGAGCTACGAGACAAACAACGCCGGTTACGGTAGCATCTGGGTTGCCGGCAAAGGCAGCGACTACTTCGGCGGCGTTGCAGACAACTACACTGGCCGGGGAACGGCGGGAACGCTTTACTACACGCCCGCAAACGTTTGCGGCGGCCCGACGACCACGATATTCGGCAACGGCAAGGCGAGGAGCCTGAACCTGACGAGCAACACGCGGTCCCTGAAGGACTTTTTGGCATCATCCAAACCGTGGTTAAACACCTGCATCTGCTGCGGCGTCAACGCAAGCGTCGAGCTTTTGCGCTCGAACAACGCGGTGCAGCGCACGCGCTCGCTCATCCTCATGACTGACGGGCAGCCCAACGTCGACTGCCCGGGAATGCCCGGCAGCACTGGAAATCCAGTCCGCGACTCCATCGTCTCCGCCTGCAACGCTTACAACAACTACAGCATCCGCGTTTACACCATCGGCTTTGGCACGCAGACCGGCGGGGAAGTCAACTGGACGCTGCTTAAGGCAATGGCCGACTGCGGAGGTGGCGCTAACTACTCTGGAGCCAACTCAAGCGAGCTTGAAATCGCGTTCCAGAAAATCATCGAACAAATCCTCAACCAGACGCAGATCCAGCAGGCAATCAACGTGAGCGGCGATTATATCACGACGAACTTGTTCCCGGACTCATACATCGACGTCAACTACACTTACAACCGCCCGCCGCCCGCGTTTAAGGAAATCACGCTGCCGATAGAGACCGACAGGTTCGGCTCGTGCATGGGAACTTACTACGTTCCCACCGGGCTGACGCCCTACGACGTGCGCGTAACGTCATACAGCGGCAGCTTATGGACCGCGAAAGTTTCGGTGAACTCTAGCACGAGCGTGCCCTGGAGCGACACGTTCAAGCTCTCCAAGTGGGGGCAAAGGTTCGACAACCTGGGCGACCCGTTCGCAATCCACTATCCATCTTACCTCGTGCCATTTAACGAGAACAACTCAGTCAACGTCAGCCTGGGGCTAAACGCCTCGGCCGGCTCGCAGATGTGCTCGAACTCCAGCCGGGTCATCTACGACGCGCGCGTGAAGGGCTCGGTGGGCTACGGAAACGTTTTCATAAACGCCAGCGGCTTTAACCTGACGGTCTACTACGACGCCAACCACGATGGCGTTGCCGACGGCTTTAGCTATGTTGCAGTCGGTCAGGACTTAACCCAGTTCAATGCAACAGCCATTAACGTGTCGGCCCTTGACACGGCGCGCAACGCCCTTGCCGATGCGGTGGCGCGGCTGTTAGTTGAGCTGAACTTCTTTAACCCAGGCAGCAATCCCAACCCAGCCGGCTCGCAGCAAAACCCGATTGACATCCAGTTGTCGGACTCGATTGCCATCCAGTCAAACGACTTGGGCGGCGTGCCATTCATGTGGGGGCCCAACGCGTTTAGCGTAAGAGTGTGGGGCAAATGAGGCGCGGAATCATCTACTCGATAATGCTTCTCTTGCTTTTGGCTCCAGTGCTGCTCTTCATATTCAGCTACGCGAATTCCGCAGGACAAAGGAACGCACAGCTCGTCTCGCACATAAGAGGCAGCGAGATAGCAAGCTTCTCGGATTCGGTATCGCAGGATGTGCCCCGCGTGCTCGAAATCGCGGGCAAGCGCGCGATTGTCTCGTCAATAAACTACGTGGACGTCAACGGATTACCCCTTGACGACGCGGCGGCCCGCATACGCGAGCTGATGGTGAACAACAGCCTCTACGGCGTCCACCAGACCGCGATGGACGGCGCATCCGTGACCGACTGGACGGTCAACCTGCACGCGCTTGGCGCGCAAAGGGGCTTTAACGTCACGGTCAACGTCACTAGCGTGCAAATATCGCCCAAGGACGCATTCACGCTAAACCTCACGGCCTACATGCAGGTAAACATCAGCGACATGGTGCAGACGGTAAACATCACGCGCACTTACTTTGACTCAAAAGACATTCCCATCGCTGGGTTCGAGGACCCGCTCTACGTGCTAAACAGCCAAGGGTTCATCAAGCGCACCTTCACCGCAAACCAAAGCCCGGCTTTTGGCCTCGCGGCGTTTGACGCTTTTGCATCCTCAGGGCGCTACGCGCCAAGCTCAACGGGACCAAGCTTCCTCGACAGGCTTGAAGGCAAGTTTTACACACAATCGAAGTACGCAAGCCAAACGCCGGCGCTCATCGGGCTTGACAGCCTCGTTAACATCACTGAATTTGAAATCCGCGGCCTGCCGGTGCGCTACAACCAAAGCACGCTCGACTACCATTTCTTCAATGCGAGCACCGTCTACGGCTACAAGATAACCGGCTCAAGCCTGCCGCTCCAGCGGCTGGCCAATGGCACAAACGCTTCCTACGGCGTCTACCTCGACCTGAACTCTTAAGAAGACGCGTTAAGCTGGACGACTATGTTGCCGTTGGCTTGGCGAACTGCAGCGACAGTCACCGACATAGCGCCGGGGGAAGTGCCGGCCTCCACGAGGCCATTTGCCGACAGGTTGGCGTAAGTGACTGCATAGGCGGTGGTGTTGTAGACCGCCGAGCCGATGACTAGAGTAATCTCGCGGCCGGACGCGTTGAAGAACGTCGTGTCGTGCGGAATTGAAATGGCGACGTTAACTTGGGCCGGCGGGCCCTGCGTGTAGACGAGGTCGGCTGCGTCCTTTAGCTTTCCGACCGCCTGCTTGGCGGCTGCAATCGAGGCTCCGCTGTCGGCCTGGGTGGCGGCCCCAGTGCTGAAAAGCCAGATGATTGCGAAGATGGTGAGCGCCATGACGGCAACGGCCATATACTCAACTGAAGCCTGCGCCCTTTCCACGCAAGGTAATAACCCTCTGGCCTTTTTATTTCCCGCCTGTGTACACGCCTTAGACAACAAATGAAGGGACAGGCGGCGCTAGAGTTTATAGCCATCGTAGGCATCCAGCTCGCAGTACTCGCACTCGCGTGGCTGTACTTCAATACCAACTACCAGTCGACAATCCAGTCGCTTGACGCTGCAAAGGCGCGCGACGCGGTTGAAAAAATTAGCGCGACCGCCCAGATAGTCAGCCTCCAGGGCCCACCTGCCAAGCAAACGGTGGTGGTGGACTTTCCCTCAAACATCCAGTCGGTCAACGTCACCGGCCACGAGGTGCTAATCAAGCTTGCCGCCAACGGGGAGGCCTACGCCTATTCCCCGGTCCTATTAAACGGCAGCGTGCAGACAACGGCGGGCACCGCCTTAATCACAATTGAGGCACTGCAGGGCGTAGTGCAGATAACGGGATGAGTGAAATGCGGGGACAGTCGTCAATAGAGTTCATGCAGGCCGTCGGCCTGCTCTTAGCCATTTTCATCGTACTTACCCCGGTCGCCTACATCAAGTACACCGACAACCTAAACGCGCAGCTGCGCACCGACGCACAGCTTGTTGCCGACACCGTCGCGGGAGAAATAAACACGGCCGCCGGCGTTGGCACGGGCTATCGGCGCGCGTTCATTCTCCCGCCGCTTTTGGGCGACTCGCGGCCATACACAGTCACAATCTACGCGGCCGAACAGCAAGTTTACGTAAACTGGACCGACTCGACTGCGGTGAGCTCGGCAATAGCCACTTCAAACGTGACGCAAACCAGCCCGCTTGACCCGGGCGAGAACATCGTGTTTAACAACGGCGGGCTAATCGAGGTTGGGTGAAAAGAGATGGGAAAACGCGGCCAGGGAATACTGCTTGACTTCTTCATCAGCGCAGTCGTCTTCATGATAATACTGGCCGCGACCTTCTCGATACTGAGCAATTTTGACAGGCAGGTGGGCAACTCCAATGACCTGCAGGAAATTAACGCAGTCTCGCAAGCTGCAGCAGACGCGCTAGTGAGCACACGCGGCGTGCCAAAGGACTGGAACTCCACTAGCGTGCAGGCACTCGGGCTTTTAGGCGACGACGGCCTGGTGTCCAAGACAAAGTTCCTCAACCTGATGGCAACCGACTACGGGACCGCAAAATCGCTTTTGGGCGCGGGGGGCTACGAAATGTACGCGCGGATGATTGACTCGAACAACTCGCTTCTCAACACCGGCCTTGCGCACAAGGGCCCAATTGCCCTCTTCATCACGCCCTCAAGCGCGCTAGAGGACGGCTACGCGTTTGAAATGCTAAACAACACGCCGCTGCAGTGGGACTTGTTCTGGAATTCGCCTGCCGCGCTGCCGGCGGCCACCTACAGGCGAGCCTACACTGGCCTTAACGGCACGCTCTTGTTTGAGGCGCTTTTGAAAAACGCGAGCAACTACAACTACATCATCGCCTACAAGGCGGACGTGAACCTGACGCAAATGGATGCGGCCAACCGGTCATACTTTACCCAGGCAGTAAACAACGGCTCGCGGTTCATCATCGTCGGGTCAAAGGCCAACACGCCGGCAAACTTCATTGCCAGCGCTTTTGGCGTAAGCGCATTCAAGTACGACTTAGGCGCCACCGCAATTAACATTACCGAACTTGACGACGTGGTCCAAAATGTGTCCATTGGCGACACGCAGGCGGTCAGCACCGCGTCCTACTACCTAAACTGGAGCGCGAGCTTAAGGAAATTCAAGGTGATAGGCGGAAGCTCCGCGCCACAGAGCTGCAGCAATTGCGAATACTGCAACATCTGTTCGTTCCCATTTGGCAGCGGCAGCGTGCACTTCCTCACCGACTACACGCCATGGTTTGCCAAAGGCCAAACGTCAATAATCGGCAATTTCACGGAGTTCGGCGTCTACCCGGGACAAAGCGCGAGCCAAGTGACAGTAGTCCGGCGGGTTGCCGCGATTTCATCGGGAGGCAAGCACGATGTCGTTGCCGTTGACGTGATGGTTCATACCGATTACACGAAGGTCGGTATCGCCTAGGCAACACCCCCGTACGCTCGTTTTCCAAAAACGCCAGTTGCGAATGCACGCGGGACAACCTTTTTAAAGAAAAGGCGAATAAGCGTGTTAGCAAATTCTTTAGTGAGGTTGATTGAATGAAACGCGGTCAAAGTGCTCTTGAATATCTGGTAACTTACGGCTGGGCAATCCTAGCAATCGTCATCATCGGCGGCGTCCTGTGGTACTTCGGCATCTTCAACCCGAGCCAGTTCGCTGGCGACAAGCAATGCGGCGGCTTCGCATCGTTCACCTGCCAGGACTTCAA
>JAGVFW010000017.1 GCA_020057405.1 archaeon
ACGGCTTTGGCCGCCTGCAGTACGAGCTCATCGTGCCCAAGACCGCAGCTTACGGCAACGCGGGCTACGACTTCTACGTCGAACTCGGCAACTAAGCCGCCGCGCTAAAGCTCGCGGCCAGAGAAAATCAAATTACTATTCGGCACCATACGCAGGCGCTAGCTACAGGAGCTTGAGCCCGCCCGTAATCCTGTCAATCTCGCCTTCGGGCGCAGGACCGATTGCGACCGCCGTCGGCGTGCCGGGCACCACTTGCGTATGGCCCGCGTCCTTGACAAGCGCCGCCGGGAGCTTGGCCGCCTTGGCCTTCATGAAGACGTCAAGGAGCTCCGCCTCGCTAGAAACCTTAAGCGTGATTTTCTTGCTCCCGCTCTCTTCCCACTCGGACGCGTCGGCGTCACGAGCGAGCTTGTAAGCCATCAGCGAAGCGTGGCTACCTTGGGCAACCATCTTGCCCTTGCCCATCTCAAGGTCAGCCCGCACGACAATAGCCTGCTTGTAATCCATAACCAATTATAGCCGCCTGCAGGATATTTACCCTTATGCTCTCGAACGACCTCAAGCGCGTTGCCGACGAAGTCCGCGGCCTCCAGTCAAGCCGGGCCCTCGCAGTCGCGGCCCTAAAGGAAACCGACGGGGCCCTCGGCGCATTTGACGTGCTCGAGAAAGGCTTGCGCCTGCGAACCATACCCGTCGTGCCGTCCGGCCGCGTTGTCGCTGTTGACGGCGGCATCGTAGCGCAGGAATTCCACGGCATTGACCTGTTCCTCGTGCGCGCCTGCGCAGTTGCCTTTGACTACGAGAACGGCAAAGTCAAAAGCTACAACTACCACCCGTCACGCCTTCCTCCTTACGCAATCCACGCCCGCCACTCGCTCCAGTCGCACGAATTCGCTTGGTTCAACGGCCTTCTGCGCCTCGAGTCCGAACTCTCCTGCGCAATCGCGGCCGCAGAAAAATTTTCTCCAAAAGTGCTCTTGCTTGACGGCAGCATCATGCCGCAAGTAAGCGACAGGCCCGCCCGCGAGAGCCCAGCGTACTCCGCTTACGAGGACGTCTTGGACAAATTCAAGCAACTCTACACACTCTCGCAAAAGCAGGGCTTCTGGCTCGCCGGCGTAATCAAGGACTCGCGCGGCAGGCATTTCCTCGACCTCATCGCAAGCGCCGCAGGAGGCAAGCTCAAGGAATTTTCGCAAGTGCTCGAGCGGACTAACGATACGGTCTTCCTCTACGACCTGCTAGCAGAAGGCGAGCGCACCCCCGCCTTCAAGTACTCTAGCGCCGCAAGCGAACACGTCGTGTTGCGCGACCTAGGCGACTGGAGCCGCAAGATAGCCAGCTTCTACGTCAAGCCCGCGCCATTCGACAGGCCGCTTCGCGTCGACTTTCTGCTAAACGGCACAGCCGCCGACATTCCCCCGCTTGCCGACCTGATTTGCGCCCTCTCAAAAGGCAACAAGTCCTACGCCTACCCCGCAGTACTCATCGAAGCCGACATGCAGGCGGCGATGAACCCCGACGAAGCGCGCTTCTTCTCCGACGCCCTCTTCGCAACCCTCGGCCGCGGACCCGACTTGATGGAACTGCGAAGAAACTCAAGGCCGTTTAGGTAAGACTGATGAAATTCGCAAAGATGCTGCTGGTTGACGTTGACGAGTCAAAGTTAGATGGCGCGTTTTGGAGAAAGTTGGATGTGCTTGCAAGCGAACGCATTCACTTTCCAAAAGACGGCCCGGCCGCCAGAAAAGAAATTGAAACCACCGACTGTCTTCTCGTCAGTTTCAACGTCAAGGTAGATGCGGCGCTGCTTGGCCTTTCTCCCAAGCTAAAATACGTTGGCGTCCTTGGAACCGGATATGGCAAGGTCGACGTAGGCTATTGCAAAAGCCGGGAAATTGCCGTCACCAATGTCCCCGGATACAGCACCGAAGGCGTTGCTGAATTCACCATCGGGGTAATCCTCGAACAATGCAGGGAGCTTGCAAAGGCAAGGCGCCAAGCCGAGGCAGGGAACTACTCCGACGCAGGCTTTTCCGGAGTCGAACTCAAGGGCAAGACCTTCGGCGTCATCGGCCTTGGCCAGATAGGCGGCCGAATTGCGCAAATAGCTTCCGGATTCGGTTCCGAGGTTATTTACTGGTCGAGGGAAAAGAAACAGGACTTCGAATCTAGGGGAATCGCCTATGCACAAATCAGCGTTCTTCTCGCGAAATCAGACTTCATTTCAATTAACCTCGCCTTAAACGAGCAAACTCGGAATTTTCTTAACGCCGACGCGATTGCAAAAATAAAGCCGGGTGCGGTTGTGGCGAACACTGCGCCAATGGAGCTGCTGGACTTGGGTGCTCTTGAGGCTAGACTGGCAAAAGGTGACCTAACCTTCATCCTCGACCATTCTGACGAGCTGTCTCAACCGGATTTGGCGAAGCTAAAGTCGTTCAAAAATTGCTTGCTTTATCCGCCCATCGCTTATTTGACAAAAGAAGCCCGGCTTGCAAAGCAGGAAGTATTCGTGAAAAATGCAGCCGACTTTCTGGCCGGAAAGCGAACGAATCGCGTAGTCTAATTCGTGGCCCTGACGCACTTGCCGCCAGCGTCGGGATAATCGCCGTCAAGTGCGCATTCCCAGCCGGAAGGACACCCGAAGGCCGCGATGCCGCCGCAGAATTGCGTTGTCGCGTTAAGCTCAAGGGGCCGCGTGTCCGCAACCACGGAGAGAAAGTCGTTTGGAGAAACGTTATCCACGAATAAGTTGAATTCCGACGGCGTGATAACCTCTTCGCAGGCGGTTCCCCTGCTTGAAAACTCAAGGCGCACGACAATCGCGGAGTTTGACAAGTCGCGCACCGCGCTTGCCTTTACGCTGTCGCACGGCGTGGGCTTGAAGACCGTGCCTTGCACGCGTGCCGACTGCCCCATCACCGTATAGGTATAGTATTCGTCGGCGTTGTAGTCCGCAGGCAAGTCAGTCAGGCCGCGAACTGCCATTTGTTCGAAATCGTGCTGCACAGCAGCAGGCGGACGCGCGAGGTACCCGAAAAACAATAGAGCCATTACCGCCAAGACTGCAACCGCAAAGACAAACGCCGGCTTAAGAAAAAACGGGCGGGGCGCGGGTGCGGAAATTTGTTTTACGCCCGCTTTTCGCGCCGGCTTTTCCTTCGCGCGGATTGTCTTAGTCGTTCGGTTTGCTTTCTTTCTTCTCGCGCTCGCCATCTATTTTTTCGCCAGCGCTTTTCTCAACATTTCCTGCGCCTGAGTGGGCGAGGCCATGCCCTTTGTCTCGCGCATCACGAGGCCGGCCAGGAAGTGAAGCGCCTCGGGCTTGCCGCTGGCGAAATCCGCG
Source organism: archaeon (assembly GCA_020057405.1). Classification (GTDB taxonomy): domain Archaea; phylum Micrarchaeota; class Micrarchaeia; order Norongarragalinales; family UBA97; genus JAGVFW01. The sequence goes on from JAGVFW010000017.1 coordinate 3,350, forward strand.
GCAGGCTTGGGGTTCGCCGCAATCACTTTTTCGACAACGGCCAAGAGTTCGTCGCCGCCGTGGACGCCGAGCAGTCCCTGCTTTTGCGCATTCGCCCTCGGGGCCCTGCCATGGTCAAGGAATTCTATCAGCAGCTGCTCGCCTACCTTCTCGGTCACTTCGCTTGTGGAAAGCATTTGCAGCAATTCGCAGAGCAGTTCGGGCGTAAGCTTGCTTTGCTTAAATGACCGGTTGCGCCAGTTAAGCTGCTTTTTGAGCATTCCGCGCATGAGCCTCGCAGCGATTTTCGCATCCGTCTTCTTCGCGATTTTCTCAAACGCGTCGGCGTATTCCTGCTCCAGGCAAATGGCGTACGCTTCCTCTGCAGTGATGCCGTATTGCTTTGCAAGCCTGGCCCGCTTTTGGCGCGGCAGTTCCGGCATCTGCTTTGCAAGCTTCTCAACCATTGCAGGCGTAACGATGAGCGGGGGGATGTCGGGGTCAGGGAAGTACCGGTAGTCGTCGGCAGTCTCTTTCCTGCGCAGGCCGATTGTGATGCCGCGGCCCTCGTCAAAGTGGCGCGTTTCCTGCCCGTAAGTTACGCCGTGCTTGACGAGATTGCGCTGGCGTGTTTCCTCAAAAGACAGCGCCGTTACCACGCCCTTGAAGCTGTTGATGTTCTTCACTTCAATTCGGGGGTGGCCCTCGATGCTGATGTTTGCGTCAACACGCGTGCTGCCAGGCTCGACTCGCGCGGCGTTAAGGTATTCGAGGATTGCGCCCAGCTCCTCCAAAAACTGCCTCGCGTGCTCTGGGGAAGTGAAGTCCGGGTCGGTGACAATCTCGACTAGCGGAATGCCCGACCGGTTATAGTCAACTTCGCCAGTGCGCAAGTCGTAGCGGCCCGGATCCTCTTCGAGATGGCACTCGCGTATGCGCACTCCGGCCAACTCGCCGTCAATTGCGACAGGCAGTGAAGTTCGCTGGTAGCCGCTTGGCAGGTCTGGCCAAAAGTAGTGCTTGCGGCGGACGTAAATCGGCTCGTTCGTGACGACTTTGCAGCTTAGCGCCAACGCAATTTGCACGACTTTCCCTAAAATCTCTTCATTCACCCCAGCTGGCTTTGAGCCAGGCTGGCCGCTGCACGTGGGGCACACTAGAGAATTTGCCGGCACCTCGAGGTACTTTTCAGTCGGGCAGCTGCAGAATAGCTTTGAGGCGCTTGCAAGCTGCACGTGCACTTCAGTGCCGATGACTGTCTTCAATTTGACCAAGGGAACTTTAGGCGGCGCAGCGAATAAAAGCCCGCGTGATTGGCGTGGGCGCAGTTAATATTATCCGGATGCCGCCTTAGTTTCGCTTATGGTATCTTCGAGGCGCGCCCCGATTTCAAGTGAAACGGCACGGTTGCGGCGGGAGAAGGCGGACCGGTTCCACTGCTTTGCAGTTGACTTATACCGTCAAAAGGCACGGCTTCCAAACGCAAGCGCCCTGAAGGCTTTGGAAAACGCAGAACACCGCCGGATTGTCGAAGAGCAGGGTGGGCCAGAAAAAACTGCAGAGCTTCTGCAAATGTGGAAGGCAAGCGTGTTGAACCAGTTGCCTGAAAATGACTTTAGCCTGGCCTTGGCCAAAGCCGGCGACAAGCAAGCAATGAACCGGGTTGTTAGCGCAAATCTGGGCCTGGCCGCAGTTGCCGTCAAAAATTTTTCGCGCCTTAGAGCCCCGCGCGGAATGACGCCGCAGGATGTCGGGCAATCGGCAATAATTCACCTGCATGGGGCGGTCCAAAACTTCGATTTTACTCTCGGCTATCGATTTGGCACTTTTGCCATTACTCACATCTATAACAGCTTGTGTGGAGAATGGCGGGACGCGGGAATGATTCGCGTGCCACGCACCATGCGGGAAAAGCAGTCTAAACTGGAGAAAGCCGAAACCCAGCTCAAATTACGCCTTGGACGAAAGCCGTCGGACGACGAGGTTGCGGATTTGATGAAGATAATGCCAAGCGTGCTTGCCGAATTGCGGAACGCGAATACCGATCCCGCGTCGCTAGACGCCCCCGTGCCAAACCGGGGCAGAGGCACTGTTGAATTAGGCTCGCTAATTCCCGAAAAAACAAGCATTGGAGCTAATTTGGAAATCCGCGCCCTTACCGGGGCGTCCTTGCGCGGCCTTTCGACCCTGCCAGAACGGCAGCAGTTTGCAATACGGGCGATGACGCTTCTTCCGTATCCCGCGCCGTCAAGCGAGCTCGAGCACAAGCTAAATGCGCTTATCAAAGACCGCGACGAGCCGCCAACCCAAGCCGAGGCAGCTTCCCACCTTGGCATTAGTGAGAGCCGATTCAGCCAATATTTCAGGGACGGCAAGACAAGATTGCGCAAGCTCATAACCGAACAAGGTTGGAATCCGTCCGAGCCAAAGAAAAAATCGAAGAAATAATAGTGCGCCTTATCTCCCGCGTTCGACTGCAGTCCTGCTTTGCTCAAGCATGCGGTTGAGCCTGTCGTAGAGGCGCGCCGCCTGGGCCTCCGAAACAAGGAGACTCAGCTTGGTAACCGAATTGAATATGGCATAGACGTTGATTCCTAGCGCGTCTAGCTGGTTTGAGACGAAGGCTAGCACCCCCGGCGTCATGTTCGCCTCGCGGTCGTACTCGATAGTCAAAAGCGCGAGGGCGTCGTACTCAAGCAAAATGTCATCGCGGTCGACTTCAGCCTTAATCAGCGGGAGAAACTTCCTACCCGTCGCGACCATGATTTCCTCGCTTCGCTGCAGCACATACATCTTGTCGCCCTGATGCCAGTTGACGTACTTGCGTTCAAGCTCGATTATTTTCGAGTAAAGCTCGCTAGTGCGGCGCAAGTGCAAGAGAACCATGCCGGTCCTAAGGATGATGCGCGCCCCCGCAAGCACGCGCAGCGTCTCCGAGTTTTCGTCCTTGCCCGAGGCAGCCTTGGCGTAACGGCGAACAGCCATGATGAGCGAGTCCATGCTCGCTTTTCTCCCGCCCATCTTCTCCTCGACCGCGGGCTTGATGAATCGGGCTAGCGCGCTGTAGTTGATTAAATCGTTTTCCAGCGGAAGCTGCAGAAAACCCATTTCCTCCATAACTGCCGAGACGAGCTCGGCCACGCTGTCCTTTCCCACACGACAATCACAACCGCAAGACCTATAAATGTCCCATTTGGGACACTATTTTTGGGTTTAAGTCTTTAGGACAACTAAGCGGTCACGACACAAGTTTTTAATAACCGGATGAAGTTGTCCTTTCTGGGGGGGAACGGAAGCGTGCGCTTCTGTCGCATCCCAGGCAAGGAACCTCAGGAGGTTCTTCCGCCGTTATTGTTGGTCGCTTTGCTATGGATGCGCAAGTCGTCCGGCCGTTTCCCCCTTGGCTCTTTCGTAACCTATTATTAACCGCTTTCCACCAGTAGATAACCGTGGCTTCGTTCTTCCGGATTCTGACAATAGCCGTCGTAATTGCCTTCGCGGCCCTCCTAGTGCTTTCTTTCGTGCCCCTCCAGGCAGTCTCGACGCAGGAAAACGCTGCGAAAATCGTGTTTTCCGACCTCGACAGCGACCCCGTAATTTCCGCAAACAACCACGTTTACTCGCTATTTTCGGCCGAAAAGGCCGCGGACGGCCAGTGGCAGGTGGTAGTCAAGGTCACCTTCGACCCGCACACCGCCTGTCCCAAGGCATTCATCCGCACCTACCAACTCATGCCAATCCGCCACGGCATTGACAAGACAATCACTTCCAACTGCATTGCCGGCACGCCAATCGCGTTTCCCGAAGAGGCAATCCTTGCAGCCTCAAAAACCGCGGGTGCCAGTTCAGTCCAGCCTCTTGTCGAAGCTTGCGGCTACGAACTACCAATTGTTGACGCCAAGGCAAGGGAATACTGTCCCAACGCCGACCTGACGCGGCTGCACGCCGCGGCAACCGCCTACCCCTCCTCAGCAAAGTGGCTGACCGAGTGGGCAGGCGCCAACGATAGGGTGCTAGTCGCCCTAGACGCAAACGGCAACGAAGTCAGCTCGCGCTAAAGAAAGCAAAAACTCCCGCGGCAAAGGCGCGGGAAAAGTGGGCGGTGCTTGTTATCCCTAGATGACTAGGATGAGGATTCCGAGCACGATTAAGAACAGGCCTAGCCACGCAAAGCCGCCGACGATAAAGCCGTTGACAATCAGGCTGATGAAGCTTGTCGCAAGCCCGACTTCACCGCCGCGGAAGAAGGCAGTGTACCAAGTGGCTGCTAGGACGATAAGCCCAATCAAAAGGCTTCCGATACCGGTTTTGTTCATACTCAAATCAAACCTCCAAACTAACGCAAGCGGAATAATGCATATAACCGTCTGGCATTATAAAAAGATTTGGCTTGAAGAAAAAGCCAACCCGTGATTGAATGAAGATAATCTCCTATACGGACGAGTCGGGGCTATTGCACGTTCACCCGCACACCCTTGAGGACCTCTGGGTGCTCTCAAGAGTGGTCAGTGCCGGCAGCGAAGCAGAGGCCGGAAGCTGGCGCCGATTCAAGGCCGAGCGGGAAGTCGACACGCGGGCCGAAAGCGGGGAGAAAAAGCCAGTGCGCCTACGGCTGCTAGTCGAAACAGTCGAGTTTGCCGAAAGCGCCAACCGCCTGCGCATCACCGGCAAAATCACTTGGGGAGAGCCCGAGGAATTCATCCAAATCGGCGAGCACCACACCCTCGACATCGAAGTCGGAAAAGCCTTCAAGCTCCACAAGCGCCTCACTGCCTATGACAAGCACCTCCTGCGCGAGGCCCAAGACCGAAGCGCTAACGTGAACGCCCTAGTCGTCCTCATCGACGACGAAAAGTCAACGACTTACATGCTAGACCCCCGCGGCTTACGCGAGCTTTTTGAGATGCGAAACACCGCAAGCAAGCGCACGCCCGAGACGCACGAGTCCCTCACCAGAAAGTTTTATTCCGAGCTAGCCGAAGGCCTGGGCCACCACAAGGCACAGTGGCTCGTAATCGCCGGCCCCGGCTTCGAGCGCGACTCGTTCTACAAGTTCCTAGAGGAAAAGAAGCCCGCTATGCTCGAAAAAGCACTAGTCGAGCACACGAGCAATGCCGAGAGAACCGGTGCGACCGAACTCATGAAAAAAGGCCTGATGGAAAAACTCTTAGGCAAGCAGAAGCTCTCGCGCGAATTCAAGGCACTCGAAGAACTCAAGACCGCCCTAGGCCGGGGCGACGGCATGGCCGTCTACGGCTTCCCCGACGTAAGCCAGTCCCTCACGCTAAAGGCCGTAAAACTGCTTTTAGTGCTAGACGAAGTGCTCCGCAAGAACCCAGACGCGGGAACGCTTGCCGACGAAGCAGAAAAAACGGGCGCCGAACTACTAATCTTCGACTCTTCAGACGACGCCGGCCAAGAGTTCGCCAGCTTCGGCATCGCCGGCCTCCTGCGATTCAGGACAAAATACGAGTAATTCAAGCAGCTTGGACTTCAGGCTATTCGCACGCCACTTCGATTCCGGCAAGCTTTCCAGAATCCCCAGACACGTCGATGCGCACCAACGCCTCCGTCTTGCGTACCGACAGCTTCCGGTTGATTGAAAGCGTTTCCCGACGCACGGCGTTTGGGGACTTTACCTCCTCCTTGACCGACACGACTAGATTGCCCTCAAGGTTGCAAGTCGAGTCGCTCACCGTCCCCTCGACACCGACACCGCTAAAACTCGCAGAATAAACGCCGTCGGAGAGAACAGCCGAGGCGTTCTCGAAGTACTTCGCGGCCTTCTCGCGAGCGAGCGCAAGAAACGCGTTTGAGCCGGTGCGCCCGCACCCGCAAGTAGTGTAAGCCGAGTCTACAACCACGTCAGTTGCAGTCAATTCAGCCAATTTCTGGCCGTCGCCAAACCGCCAGCCGACATTGCCCGCCTCAAGGGCGGCAACAGCCGCGTTCTTGTCTCCGCCAAGCTGCACCGCAAGCGCGGCAGCAGCCGCAAGCACCATAATCGCAAGCGCAAAAGCGAATACTGAGGCAAAACCCCGCAGCGCTCCCGCGCCTCCTACAACCGCCACGCCGTGATGTTTTCTCATCTTGCCACCCACACGCTCTGGCGAACCGCGCTACCGGCGTCCGGCTTGTTAAACCCGGCCGCCTGGGCGGACTTTTCCTTCACAAAGCAGTCGAGCTCGTTCTTGCAGCCAAGCAAGTTAGGCACTACAATCGCATCCGCCCTCACCCACTCTCCCGATTCGGGCTGATTTTCAGTAAACTTCACTCCAGCCACCTGCGCGGCGTCGGTAGGGTTGATGCCAATGGAATTCTTTAGCTCAAGGTAGTCGCGTCCAAGGCCCGCGAGGCTTGCGATGCGCTCTTCGCCACCCGAGGAAGTGCCGGCTACCACGACCGCAGTCGTCACCGTGGCTACTATGGCAAGCGCAATAAGCGCGTCAAGGCTAAACGCAAAGGCCCTCATTCGCAAGTCAACACCTCAAGCAGGCACGGCCTGCCGTTGCAGTTAACCATCCTTCTTGCAGAGAACACGTCGCTGGGGCACTCAAAGCCGGCGCAGCCGTTGGTGCCGTTGCCGTACTTCAGGCAATGGATTGGTGCGCTCACATTCACGCCGTCCGCGACAGAAGCGGCAACCGCATCAGCAAGAGTAGATGAAATTTCAGCGTGCTTGGCACCCGAAGCGAGCGCCGCCTGCACCGCTCCCGAAGCAAACCCCGCCACAATTGCCATTACCGCAATCGCGATTACGACGTCTGCGGAAATAAGCTGGCCCCTCAACCGCACCTTCCCTCGGAAATTTCTATTGAACTGCCGGCTTTTGCGATGCAAAGCCACTGGCGAGCCGCGTGGCTGCAGTCAAACGCCGCGCCCTTTGAAATAGGGCAAGCGGACCTGGCGCGGGCCGCGCCCCCGCCTGCAGAAACGGTGAACGAATCCCCCGTGCCAATGTCCGCAAACCCGGACGACGGGCACTCTATTTCAAGCGAGACACTCGCGCCCGAAACGCACGCGGCGTTGGCGACCCTCGCGATTTGCGCGGCCAACAGTTCGGCCTGCACTAGCTTGGACGACTGCGAAGTCGATTCTCCTACCGTTGAGGCGTAGTTTGACGCCAAAAGCGCGGCTGCCGCCAGAAGCGCCCCGGCAAGCAACAGCTCAACTGACAACTGCCCGCGGCTCACTCAATCGCCTCAAGCGCCGCAGCCGCGTGGCCCTTTGGCGTGACTCCGCGGAAAATCTTTTTGATGCGGCCATGGGGCCCGATGACAAACGTGTTGCGCAGGGTGCCGTCAAACTCGCGGCCCATGAACTTCTTTTTCCCCCAACTTCCGTACGCCTTGATTACATCCAGGCCCGGGTCGCTAAGCAAAAGAAAGTTCAGGCCGAACTTTTTAGCAAACCGGCCGTGCGATTCCGGCCCATCCTTTGAAACGCCGACAACAACCGCTCCCTTTGCCTTAATCGCCTTTTGCGCGTCTCGGAACTCGCAGGCCTCAATAGTGCAGCCCGGCGTGTCGTCCTTGGGATAAAAATAGAGCACGAGCGGACGGCTCGCAAACTCGGAAAGCGAGTGTTCCCTTCCATCCGCGTCCTTTAGAGAAAAGCCAGGCGCGCGGTCCCCTTCCTTTAGCATGGTTGAAAACATACTACTGTCACTTGCCTTAATTGCCTTGCGGTCAAGCGAAGGCCAAAACCGCCTCAGCCGCTTACGCAGTACTTCGCGAACACGCCACTCACGCAATTCCCGTCAGCCGGCCGCGATGGCGAGAGCGTGCTTGCCAGTGCCAAAATCATTGCCTTACGCATCTCGCTGCTGACTGGCACCGGGTTGCCGCTGATTGAAACCCGCGGCGTGATGTCGTATTGGCTGCCGTTTAGCAAAAACTCCATCGAAGTCAGGTCCAGCCTCTCCACCAAAGCCTCGTTAAACGCGCCCGCCCTCGCGCTCGAGAGCGCCATGCTTGCCTCAGACTCCCGCATGGCAGGCACAATCATCGCCGCGGCAACCGTCGTTACGAGTGCGGCGACGATTAAAAACTCGATTGCGCCCTGACCGCGGGAAAACAATCCAACCGCCCACCCGCGTCCCGAATGCCTCAAGGCATCATCTCGCACGATACCCGCACGACGCCTTCCGCGTTTCTGGCCTTGATGTTGAACCACCCTGCAGCAGGGTTCTGCGGCGGGCAGCCTGGTAAAAATTCCACTGCAGTCGCAAGCACGCGCGAACTGGACACGCGTTTTTCAATCGAGGGATGCGCGTCGCACTCAAAAAAAGAATCAGCGCCGTTTTTCGAAAGAATGAGGCAGACACTGCCCGCGGGGATGAACACGCTGCCGCTGACTTGTGCGCCGCTGCCTTGGAGGTAAACCGCGTTGACCCACGCTGCGACAGAATCGACTGCAGCCTTAGACATCGTCGCCTTGCGCAATGACTCTGCGTCAGACAAGTGGCCCTGGGCCGTTACGAGCATTCCCGCCGCAAGCGCCACGAGAAAAGCCGCGACTAAGAAAAACTCGACGCTGATTTGCCCCCTCATTCTAAACCCACCTTAGCCCAAGCGAGATGACGAACCCAAGCGCAACCGCGGGCGCAAACGCCACGCTCTCGCGCACTTCCAACTCCCTTACTCCGAGCCCCTTTAACTTCGTTATCTCGGTCCTCGTGAGGCCGGCTGCACGCGAGGAGTCGGCAACAACATCGCCCCCCGGCCTTGTAAACGGCGAGATTTTCCCCCCAAGCGCAGACGAGAGCACAGCCGCCGCGGTAGGCCTCTTCCATACGACTGCTTTTCCCCCAACGCTTAGGATGGTGACGGCCGGAATGTCCCCCTCCCGCAATTCCGCCACTTTTTTGGTACGCCGAAGCGCTGAGGCCGCAACTGCCGGAAACGCGAGGGAAAGAAAAGAGATTGCAAACGCGGCGGCAAAACCAACGGCAACGGAATTCAGCGCGCTCGACTTAACCAAAAACGAAATTCCGCCTGCCACAACCGCCCCCGCGGCACCAGCCTTGCAAGCTTTGATGGAAACCGCCCCCCAGTCAAACTTGGCCCCAAGCGCGCGTCCCCCAAACGCAATTGCCGCAATGGGAAGCATCGCAATCACCGAGTTTAAGAAAAGCGTGGCAAAAGCAAACGGCGAGGGACCGCCCGACGCGATTGCGTAGAATGCAGCCATTACGGTGAAGAACTTCGCGTCCCCGCCAGCCCACGCGCCAATCCGGTAGGCTGCGTAAGCGAATGCAAAAGCAATTGCAACAGACGCGGCGAACCCCATTGACAGGTTACCCGTAAGATACGCCAGCGCGACCGCCGCGCAAGCAAACACGGCAGTCACGGCGTTTGGTACGCGCCGCTCCCGCAAGTCAGTGATAGTCGCAATGGCACCAAAGGCAACTGCGAGTGCAGTTGCAGCGCCGCTCTCAGCACCGTAAACGGGTATAGGAAACATCGTTACCTTACCAGCATGGCTATTGCCTCGGCCCGCTCGCTCCTAACGCTAGCAGCAACAGTGTCCGAAATTCCGCGAAGCTGCAGCACGAGGCTGACGGCAACGACTAGGATGGCCAAGCCGACGGCCACCAAAAGAAGGTATTCGGTCGCAGCCTGCGCGCGGTCATCCATTATAGTTCACCCATAGCAAGTGCCGTTTGAAGTGCAGTTAAGCAAGTTGCGCAACTCGTGGGCATTGTCCGCCACCTGCCCGCCGATTTCGGGAACAACTGCCGAGCGCAGCACGATGACTACCGTGGCGACAATCATCATCACGCCCGAAATGAGCAGCACGTACTCAAAGGCGCCCTGCGCTTTCTCTTCGCCAAGCATGGCAAAAACCCTTTTCACGCAAGCACCCTCGTCTTTACAATGTACGCGACAGTCGCCACTAGCAGCACTGCCGCGCCCACCATGAGCAGGTACTCCATCGAAGTCTGCCCTTTTTTCATCCGCATCCCGCTACGCTGCCGCCAAGCAATGCAAACCCGGCCGCTTTTCCGAATTCGAATACTGCGAGCGCTATTAAAACCATTAGGGGTGCCCGCGCCGCGTAGGCCCACCCGTTGCCCTCCCGCACGATGCCGGTCGCAACCGCGACAATCGCCGCAAGCACGGCGAGGAACACGGCAAGCAGCGAGTTTAGGAACACCAGGCTCGTTATCGCAGTGACCGGGCCAAGCGAGCACGAAATGCCTGCGCCAACGAAAGACACGATGTTTAGCGTGAAGCCGAAGATGAATGGCGCCAGGATCAGGGCGCTTGCGTTAAGGAACACCACGTGCATCGTCGTGCGCGTAGCCCGTTCGCGCCTGATGCGGGTAACATCGCGCGCGTCATCCGCAATCGCCGTCATGACGTCGGCAACGCCGGCGCCCGCCCTCTTGGCGTCACTCACGATTGTCGCCACGCGCAAAAAGAGCTTCGAGCCGCTTGAGAGGGCCGCGTCGTGCATTGCTTCCTCGAAAGTCTTGCCCTTGCGCATGCGGTCGAGGGCTTGCGACAGCTCTTCACTAAGAGGGCCGTAATCATTGCGCGCCGCTTCCCCAAGCGCCGACTCGAGGGTCCCGCCCGCCTTTAGCACGATTGCCACGTGCTTTAGCGCGTCAGGCAAGTTGTCATCAATCGCCTGCACCCGCTCGTCACGCATGCTAATTGGGAGGGCGAAAAACAGCGAGAGGATCGCGAGGAAGACCACGATCCCGACGGCGAGGCCGTTGTCGCCAAACTGAGTTGGCACCAATATGGCTGAGGCCGAGGCTGCGGCAATTGCCGAGGCCGTTGCAAGCACCAAAAGCGCGACGGCGAAGGCAAACGGGCCTACCGGCATGCCCGACTTCTCGTAAAGCCGCCCGATTCCCTCAAATGCCTTAACCGCCATTTTTCTCACGCAGTTGGCTCAATTGACTTTATGAATGCAAGGATGCCTACCGACAAAAGCGCGATTGCAGCAAACGCCAGTGCCACCAGCACCGGACTGAAGCTGCCGCCCAAAAGCGGCAATTGCACTACTGAGGCGACAATCGTGAGCACGACGGGTGTCACGACCGCGACCATGGTAAAGACGATGGCGACCAAGTTCAGCTTTTCCGTAAAGTCGCGGATGCGCATGCGCGACTCGTACGACGCGTCATCAGCAATTCCCGAAATCACGTCCGCAAGCGAGCCCCCCGTCCTAAGCGAGCGGTTGATTTGCGTCACCGCCTGGCGCAGGCCATTCGATTTCGTCCGCTCGTGCATTGCCTCAAGGGCATCCTCGATGCCCATCGCCTCTAAAGACAAAAGAAACTTGCGGATTTCAGTGCTAAGGGCGCCGTAACCCCCCTGCTCCACGCTCTCCATCGCCCGCTGGAACGGCACGCCCGCGCGCACCTGCGTTGCCAAGTGCCGCAGGGCAAAAGGCAGTTCCCTGTCGATTTGCGCCGCGCGCTTCTTAGCAATCCTACCCGGATAGACTAAGAGCAAAAGATTCGACGCGGTGAAAGCGACGACGCCTATTGAGATTGACAAAAGAACGGAGTTAAGCGGTTGCACTTTTCCAAACGCCGTGAGCGCAAGCGCAATGAGCGTGACCGCGGTGCCAAGGGCCGCCGACGCGGTCGTCGCTATTGCCATGTACGCGCTTTGGTTGAGCGTGAGGCCGCTTGCGGGCAAGTCGCGCCGCAGTCCGCGCGCCGAAGGCATCCTTGAGAAGAGCCGCGCGAGGGGGGCGAGGATGAGCTTGAGCGCGGAGTAGGCGGCCGCGGCATTCCTGATTCCGGCGCCCGGGTTTTTTCCAACGTCAATCCTGTAAAAATCCCATTCGGCCACGCCGTATTTTATGCGCGCGGCCTGGGGGCTCTCGACCTTACCTCCAGCCGTCATTCGCTTGGCAACCTCGTCAGCACGCTCTAGCTCGCCCCTGCGCGCCTGGGTCACATCGTAGGAATCGCCCTTCTCTATGGCATCGCGAATGCGTTGCAGTCTACCGGGCATGCCATCGGCTCCTTTCAGGCCTTGCCCTGTTTTTTGAGCGCGTAATTCTGCGTCACGCGGCACACTTCGGAGAGTTCGCGCACGCCTTTTGCGTTAAGGTCGCGAAGAACTTGCTCCCGTGCCTCTAGTTCCGCCAGAACCGAGTCGCGCGTGCCGCCCGCGTACTTGGCAAGCATTTGCACGTAATTGGATTGCGCTCCCGTAGGGCCGATGGTGTCCTTGACCGGGTCCCACTCGTAGAGCACTTGCATGCTTGGCATCGCGCCGGGTTCGGAGGGGACGAGTTCGGCAATTTCGCTCACGCGCCTGATGAGGCCCTTGCGCCTGTCGTAGATGCGTTGCTGCATGATGATGAAGTTGAGCGCTGAAAGCATGATGGTCGGCACGCTCATCGGCGGACTCGTGAGGCGAGAGATCGTTTCGCGCGCGCTGTTTGAGTGAAGCGTACCGCACACTCCCCTGTGTCCGGTGTTCATGGCGCTAAAGAGCGTGTAGGCCTCCTCGCCGCGGATTTCGCCGATGATGATCCTATCCGGTCTCATGCGCAGCGCGTTTTTCAAAAGCGTGTTGGCGTCAATCTCGCCAGTGCCCTCGACCCCGGGAGGCCGCACTTCAAAGCGCACCCAGTGGTCAAAAGGCAGCTTGATTTCTGCAATGTCCTCGATGCTAACGAGCCGCTCGTAGTTGGGCACAAAGCTTGTAATCGAGTTAAGCGTAGTTGTCTTTCCGCTTGCCGTCCCGCCTGCGATGATGAGGTTTGCCGGCATCGCGCCCATGCCCTCCGAAATGAGCCAGAGGAACGCGGCGATCTCGTAGTTAAGCGTGCCGTTGTTGATGAGGTCAATGATGCTGATCGGGTCGGTCCGAAACTTCCGTAGCGTGATGGTCGCGCCGTTTAGGCTCACAGGCGACAGCGTGGCGTTCACGCGCGTGCCGTTTGGCAGCCTCGCGTCAAGGAGCGGCGACTGCAAGTCAATGCGCCTGCCGATGTTGCGGGCGATTCGATCAATGAGGTCGGTGATGTCCCGGTCCTCATAAAAGACGATGTTCGTCTTCATCATCTCATACTTTCGGTGGAAGACGTAGACGGGCTTGCCAGTGCCGATTACCATCACTTCCTCTAGCGCGTCGTCGGAAACGAGCGGGTCAAGCAGGCTGAAGCCCACCATCTCGCGAACGACTGCCTTGGCGTAGAATTCTTTCGAGTTTGCCGGGATTTTTAGCTCGGGATAGGCGTCGATGATTTCAAGAACGCGGGCGACGTACCTGTCGCGCGCATCAGATTTGGTCTCAAAGAGCGCCTCATCCACGTTGATTACGCGCGCAGCAACGTCAAGGATGGCGTCGATGAGCTCCTTTTCCTCTCCCCGGTAGCGTGGTACGGGCACTTCATAAAGCAGCAGGGGCTCGCCCCTGGCTTTGTATACGCTTGCCTCTCCGTAAGAGTCAACTAGTATGCGCTCGCCGGAGGCGTCTGGAGTTCCAGCCGACGCAGGCTGGACGCTTGGAGCTACCTGCCGTGCAGGCGATTCCATCTTGGCTTTTCGCAAAAGATCATAGAGAACGGGCATACTGTGCTTAGCCCGACAGTATAGAAAAGCTTACTGGTTTGTCTTGAGGTTAACGGTTATCGGGATAGATATTCCCGGGCTGTTAAGGCACGTGCCGGTAATCTGGAGCGAGCCAAAGTAAGACTCCGTATCAGGCAATGATGGGGGCGTGATGCGAAGCAAGATGTAGTTTTTGTCGCCAGGCGCAATCGCGTTTCTCCCGTTTTTGCTATCTCCGAGCACTTCGATGTTAAAGCAACTTTTGCCGTCGGAACCGCACGCGCTCTGAAGATTTCCATCGAGGACAAGCCGGGTCGCGAAGTTCTCAAGCGTTACCGTGCCGGTATTTCGCACCGTAATCCGCCGCGCCTTGTCAGAGCCAGGCGTGTACGAGATTTCCGACTCGCTCGTCTCAAGCTGCAGGGGCTTTCCGACTGAACCGCCTATCTCGACTTTCTTTGTAGTGCCCTTGACCCTGATGGCGCCGCTAAGCGCTACGCCGCTGTCGGAACCCGAAGTGTCTGGAAGTTCTGCAAAAACGCTAAAGTTGGCAGACTCATTGGGGCCAATCACCCGAGAGCTTCCTTGAACTGCGAAGTAGCGGCTGAAATCAGTGTCGCCCTCGGAAACCAGTTCTGCAGAGAACGGGTCATCGCCAAAATTCGTGACCTCGAGGTAGAACCGGTCCCGGCAGGCGCTTGCGAAAGACTGCGGGATGTCGGTCGCGGTAATTTCGATGCCGTTTTTCCGCTCCACCTGCACTATGATGGTGTTTGCGCCTTCTGTAAGCAGCACGGGAGTGCTGGCAATGTTGTAGCCGCTTCCGGCCTCAACCGAAATGAACATCTGCGTCTGCGTCGGCAGGCCGTCAAAAACCGCCGTGCCGCCTGCTGTAGTGAGCTGCGTTGTGCCAACCGACTTTCCGGACGCGTCTGTAAAGTACACCTGCGCGCTGTCAAGCGCCCCCCCGTCAAGCTCGCTGACTGTCACGATGACTGAACCGGGCTTCGGTGCCAAAAAGAAAAAATAATACGCGGCTACAATCACGACGAGGGCCGCAACAATGTAGATGAGATACGGCTTAACCGGCGCTAGGGCTGCCTTGGCCTTCTCTAAAATGCCCTCTTCCTCTCCAATGTTGTAGTCCATTTCAAACTAAGTTGTCGAGCCGGCTTTATAATCGCTTGCGGTAAGCGCAGCTCACTTCGCCTTGCCTATCCCGAGCGCCTTTTTCACGTCCTCTGGCGCGGCAACGAGCCTCAGCTCCCGCATTGCAGCCTCAAAGCTGCCGGCGGCTTTGACCAGCTGGCTGACTTTCTCAAACGGCAGCCGCGTGAGGCCGGCAGCAACGACGACTTTTTGCGCCGGCAGTCCCGACTCCGCCATCCGCCTTAAGAGTTCCGGCATCGCCGCCTTGACGATTTTTTCTTCAGACAAAAGCTTGAACGCGGCCATGATTTCAGTTTGCGGCACGCCGTCTATTGCAACGCCCTCGCGGCGCAGTGCGGTTGTCGTCTGCAAGAGAACTCCGGCTGCGTAGCCGGGCTCGATTTCCCTAAGCCCGACTACTTTTTCAAACAATTCGGCGTGCTCGCTTGTCACAAGCTCGCGCGCAATCGCGGGCTGCAGTCCCGCCTTCTCGTAAGCTTTCGCCTGTTCCTCAAATGACGGAGGCAGCGCATGTTGGAGGGCCGAGAGTTTCTTTGAGTCAACTGCAATCGGGGGCACGTCAGTCTCAGGATACATCCTTGCCGAGCCGGGCAGCGGCCTCATGAACTTGCTGATGTTGCCAGCCGCTTTGCGCGTTTCCTTAGGTACGCCGTCAAATGCCGCAAGCGCGCGCTTTTGCACAGCCTCAAGCCCGGCGACCGTGCGCGCTTCCGAGTCCGAAAAACAGGCCGCCCACGCGTCGCGCGAGCTGCAGGAAAGCGAGTTTGCAACCGCTTGCGCCTCGGCCGGCCCGATGCCGTACTTGCTTAAGTCCTCGTCCGAGTGGATGATGCCCGTAACCCCTGCGTGTGCCTTTGCGTAATCGCTTAGTTCGGTCCCAAAGCGGTGGCCGGGCATCAGCTCTTTTCCTAAAAGCCCGGCAAACCCCTCGAGCTTGACTGCCATCACCTGCTGGCGTTTATCAAGCGCGCTTCGCACAAGCTTGGATTGCGTACTGCTAAAGACGGCGGCAACGCTTTTGAAACCCGACTCGCTTTTAGGCGCACCCCGCTTCTTCAACTCGTCGCGAATCCACAAAAGCCACTCTTGCCTCGAGCCCTCATTCTCCACAATCGCCTCAAGCGATGCGAGTTCCTGCACGCCCTTAATCTCGCAGCGCGTGCCACCCGCGACGCTCACGTTAAGGTCCTGCCTTATCGTGCCGATGCCGCGCTTGACTAGCCCCCTGGCACTGCGCAAAAGCATTCCGATTGCCTCCGCCGTTTCCCGCGCCTGCTTTCCGCTAGTGATTTCGGGCGCAGTCGCAATCTCGATTAACGGCACGCCCGACCGGTCAAGCCTATAAGACGCGGTTGCGGCCTTCTGCTCAACGATGCCGGCGCTTTCCTCCTCAAGGCAAATAGTGGGAATGGTAATCACGCCGCTTTGCGTCTTCACCCTCCCGTTGACCGCGATTAAGGCCGTCCTCTGGAAGCCCGAAGGCGCACTGCCGTCAACTACGGTCTTTCGCATGAACCGCACCTGGTCAAGCACGCGTGCCTCAAGCATGAGCGAGACTTTAAGCGACGTTTCAACCGCCTCGGGGCTGGGCTCTCGGGGCGGCTCGTCGTCTGCCTCGACAAGGCAGGTGTTCTCGTCAAAGAGCAGGTATGTGAATTCGCGTGTCCTGCCGGCCTCAAAAGCCGCCGAAGGGTCGACTTGCCCAAGCTCACCAGCGACCGCCCTGAGCCTTCGCCTCATCGTGGCGACGGGCTCGGCGTCATCGCGCGTCTCGTTCGGACACCTGCAGAAAAGTTTTGTCGGCGATGCGAGCCGCTGGTGAATTTCAAGCCCGCATTTGATTCTAGCCATTTTCTCATTCTTCCCCTTTAGTGCCTGAAGTGCCTATGCCCGCTAAACGCCATCGCAATCCCGCGCTCGTTGCAGGCGGCGACGACTTCGCCGTCGCGGATGCTGCCGCCAGGCTGGATGATTGCGGCGACCCCAGCGTCTGCAGCGGAGTCGATTGCGTCGCGGAACGGAAAGAACGCCTCGCTTGCCATCGAGCTGCCGGCGACTTCAAAGCCGTTTTTTCTCGCGCGCTCTACTGCAATCCTAACTGAATCCACGCGGCTGGTCTGCCCGATGCCAAAGCCGATTGCCTGGCCCGACACTGCAAGCACGATTGCGTTTGACACGCAGTGCTTGACGTACTTTAGCGCGAATTCCATCGCAGCCACCTGGCCGCCCGACGGCTTGACCTTCGTCGGGAACGACAGTTCCCCCTCCTCGCAGCAGTCGCTCTCCTGCACGAGGACACCGCCGAGAATGCTCCGGTACTCGACTTCCTTTTGCCGTGGTGCGGCAAAGAAGTTCGACGCGTCAAGCACGCGCAGGTTCTTTTTTTCAGACAAGACTTCAATCGCCTGCGGCTCAAAGCCGGGTGCAATCACGACTTCAAAGAAGCGTTCGGCAATGGCTCCCGCAGCGCTGGCGTCAAGGGGCCTGTTGAAAGAGACGATGCCGCCAAATGCGGAGGTGGGGTCGCAGGCGAGCGCCTTTGCGTACGCCTCTACGGGCGTCTTGCCCGTCGCTCCGCCGCAGGCGTTTGCGTGCTTTAGTATCGAGCAGCTGCACTCGCTCCCCCAGTCCTCCAGTGCGAGCTTGAGTGCAAACGACGAGTCAAGAAAATTGTTGTAGCTCATCTCCTTTCCCTGCAGTTGCCTCATGCCGGAAACGCTGGGCCCTGCTCCTACCCCAGATGCGGCGTAAAGCGCACCCCTCTGGTGCGGGTTCTCGCCATAACGCAGTTCCTGCACTTTCTCAAGCACCTCGACAACCCGTTTTTCCGGAAAGCCGGCGCCGAAGTGTCGTGCAATCGCCGAGTCGTAAGCGGCAGTAAGCGCGAAAGCGATTTTGGCAAACTCCCTTCTAGTCGCGTTGGCGACATGGCCGCCGTTGCGCAGCTCCTCAACCACCGTGGCATACTGCGACGATGAAGTGACGATGGCAACGTCTTCCCAGTTCTTTGCAGCTGCGCGGGTGAGTGCAACCCCGCCAATGTCAATGAGCTCGATAAGCTCGTCCTCGCTTGCTCCCGCCGCTATGCCCGCCTCAAACGGGTAGAGGTTGACGACGACGATGTCGATTGCCTTTACCCCGTTTCGCGCGACTTCGTCCTCGTGAGATGCAGACCCGCGCTTGTATAAGATGCCCGCGTGGATTCGCGGATGAAGCGTTTTGACGCGTCCCCCGATTAATTCTGCCGCGCCAGTGTAGTCGCTTGCTTCAGTGACCGGCAAGCCCGCGCTTCTCAAGACTGCCGCAGTGCCCCCTGTTGCCATGAGCTCGAAGCCCCGCGCCGATAGCTCGGCTGAAAACTCGGCGACTCCCGCCTTGTCGTGGACGCTTATTAGTGCAACCGGCATTTTTTACACCAAAAACTCCCTTTCGGTTAAGCGCGAGTTAAGCTCGCCTGCCATGTTGTGCGCCATTGCAGCCGCCACTTCGCCGGGCTTGCGGTTTGCAAGCACCCAGCCGAGCTTGACGTAAGCCGTTTCGGGCAGCATGTCCCCGCAGTAAATAACTCCCATCGATTTCATCAGCCGGGCAGTCTCGTAGACGAACGCGTTTGTGGTGCCATACAAGCATTGCGTGGCAACCGCGACCGTAACGCCGGCGTCAATGGCTTTCTTGATGGGAGCCTCCCACGCGAATTTCTTGTCAAGGGGCCGCATGGGAACGTGGCCGAGCGCCGTTCCCTCAATCACCACGCCCTTGTACTTCTTTGACACTAGGTAGTCGAGCAGGTCTGGAGGCGAACCCGGATAGGCTTTTAGTATTGCCGTCTTTTCCTCAAAGCCGGGCTTGACGACGACCTTGCCTTCCCCGCGCTCGCGGCATTCCTGTAGCTTCTCAATCCTGCCATCGGGCCATATCTTGGCAAGCGGCAGGTCGTTGATTGGCCGGAAAGCATCTCGGCGGGAAGTGTGCATCTTTCTTGCCTTTGTCGCGCGAATGGCGTGGCAGTAGCTGTCGTCGGAATTCGCGTGCATCACGATTGCCACTTCCGCAATGTCGCCCCTGCCGGCGTAGTGCGCAGCGCCAATCAGGTTCATCGTACCGTCAAAGCTGCCGCGGTCGGGCGACTTCATGGCGCCGACCAGTGCGACTGGCTTTGAGAGGCCGTCGAGCATGAATGAAAGAGCGGCGCCAGTGTAGTGGAGCGTGTCGGTCCCGTGCATCACGATTGCGCCGTCGGCACCCGCGTTTAATTCCTTGGCAACCTCTTTTGCGATTCCCGACCACTCGCGGGGCGACATGTTCTCGCTGAATATTCGGAACGGCGAGAGCATTTTTCTAAAGTTCACTATGCCCTCGAGTTCCGGCGTGCCTTCGAAAATCTCTTCGGGCGAGAGTGCGGGCTTAACCCCGCCAAGGGTGTAGTCAACTCGCGCGCTTATCGTGCCCCCCGTCGCTATCATCGAGATTTCAGGCAGGCCGGCGCGCTTTTTCGGCACTCTTGTAACCGGCTTGACCGAGGCGACCTTGGGCCTTAGTTTCTCGACCACGCAGCCTTTTGCGCACTTTATGCTCATGTCGTAGCCGCTTGACAGCTTGATGACGATGCAGTCCTCATCGCCGGCGACATTCGGCATCAGTGTTCCCGAATAGTCGAGGCCGCTTGCCTTTACCCTCACCACGTCGCCTTCACTGGCGCCCGACTTTTTGATTGCGGCATTGACTGCCTTTGAGTACGCCATTTACTTCTTCCCCTCTGCCTGGATGTGAATCGCGCCCGCTTCCTTAGTCGAATAGAAAGACTCAAACGTGAGGGTCTTGTCGACTCCGGGGATTTCGCGAAGCACGTCGAAGACGAACTCGCCAATCTCGCGCGTGCTCCCGCCCCGCACCTTTAGGATGATGTCCCACTCGCCCGTAATCACGTAGGCTTCCTGCACAATCGGGATTGACGAAATGCGTTCGGCAATCTGCTTGAATGTGGCCAACTGCTTTCCCTGCTCCGAGCGGTACCTAAGGCTAATCAGCACGAACGAAGTCGCCGGCTTGCCCACCTTCTCCGCATCAAGGATTGCCGCGTACTTTTTAATAACTCCTTCCTTCTCGAGCTGGCGCACGCGGTCGTGAGCCGTGCTAAGTGGCATTCCTGCCGCCTTGGCCAGTTCCTTCAGCCCCGCCCGGCCGTTCTCCTGAAGCGCCATCAGCAAGGCGACGTCTTTTGCCTTCATATTAATATCCCGTAAGATTTCCGAAAATATTAGTGAAAAGACGTATATTTAATACTTTTTACGGGTTTTTTTGCACAAACTATTTAACTACGAATCTCGCAAAAGTAGTTACCCGAATTCTGCCTTGGGGCGTCGGGGAAGACCGCGGCTCATTCAAATTCTAGGATTGCCTCCTTGGGGTTGCCCGGACTCTCCGCCCCTAATCTCTGTAGCTCTAGTCGGAGGACTGTAGTCATGGACACAATCACCTACTGTGAAGTATGCAACCAATTATCAAACAATGAAGTTCGGCAAGTCAACCGCAACGGCGAGTTTTTCGCCGCCTGCAAAGCCTGCCGCTTCAAGTACGGGCTTGCGCCACTGCCGCTACCCGTTGGGGCGCTCGGGTCCATGCCCGAAGCCTCGCCAGGCTAAAGTGGCTTGGCAACGTAGGCGCCTTCACGGGCGTACCCGCGCTTGTAGTAGTACTCGCGAACCCCGACGCCGCTGGTCACGAGGACTTTGCCGCAGTCCCATTCCTCTTTCGCAATGCGCTCGGCTTCCAGAAGCAGCCGCTTGCCGTAACCGTGGTGCTGCTCGGCCCCGATAAGCTTTTCGCCAACGGCAACGTGCTCGCCGTAAACGCGCAGCTCTCGCACGCCCGCGGTTGTCGAGTCAATCTCATTTCGGAAAACATTGTCCGCATTCGGCAGCCTGAGGCGCAGGAATCCGACGAGCAAGTCATTCGTCACATCTTCATAGCTCAGGAAAACTTCCATTCCCTTGCTTGCCTCATAATCGAGCCGCTTGAGTTCCACTGCCCCCTCATCGACTTTCTTGCCGAACTTGAGCTCGCTTATTCCCGCCTGCCGGCACCGAATGCACCTGCACTTGATTTCCTTCTCGATGCACTTTGCCGCGACGTACTCGCGCAGGTTTAGGTTCTTTACCCCTCCTGCAATCTGGTGGGTTGGAATGTCCCTGTCAACGCGCATGATGCGCACGTAATCCGGCACGTACCTCTTGCACTCGGCAATCACTTCGGCAGCAACAGCCGTGTCGTAGGGCGTAAACTCGCCCCTTTGCCACATATCGTGCAGCTCCGTTCCCGCAATGACGAGGGTGGGGTAAATCTTGAGCATGTCGGGCCGGAATTCCGGCTCGTCAAACAAGCGCCTGAACATTGCCACATCCTCCTGCGGGCTCGAAAAGAGCCCCGGCATGAAATGGTAGCACACTTTTAGGAAAGAATCCTTGCAGTTTGCAGTTGCTGCGACAGTTGCAGACACGCCATGGCCCCTGCGCACCTTGTGGAGCTTCTCGTCGCTCAAGCTCTGCACGCCAAGCTCGATGCGGGTTGCGCCCCACTCGAGAAGTTGGCTCACCTGTGCAGGCGACGCGCAGTCGGGCCTCGTCTCAAAAGTCAGGGCCACCATCCGGTGGGGAGCAGTTTCGTTTTGCCGGATGGCTTGCTCGAGCGAATCGCTTTTTTGTTCGTTGAACGCATCGTAGAGCCCCTTCAAAAACTCGCGCTGGTACTCAAGCGGCTGGACGTTGAACGTGCCGCCCATCACGATTGCCTCGCACTTGCTCGTCTCGTGGCCATTGTCGCCAAACTGCCGCAGGCGCGCGGCCGCCTGGCGGAACGCGTCAAACTCGTTTTGCCTTGCCCGAAGGGCCGCAGGCTCGTGGCCAGTGTAGCTTTTTGCCGCAATGTCGCTAGTTGGGCAGTACGCGCAATTATAGGGGCAGCTGACCGGCCGGATCATGACTGCGACAACGGCAACGCCGCTCTTGCTGCGAACTGATCCTTTGCGCAATGCCGGCACGAGCTCGTGCATTCCAAGCGCTTTGGCCGCAGCAATGAGGTCGTCATTGCCAACCACCTGCGCAAGGCCGTAGGCCGACGCGTGCTTCTTCTTAAGGGCTTCAATCTCATTCCTTCCGATTTTAGGCATAAGCGCAAGTTCGCGAATGCAATCTAGGGCCGCTGAATTTTTGGCGTTTACGACTGTAATCTGCATAATAGTATTAGGGGAAAGAAAGGGCTATTAATCCGGTAAACTTAGCTCTGGAAAATGCCGCTGGCGAAGGCGAGGACCGCGTACGCCAGCTGCTCGGCGCCGGGGAAAAGCAGCACGCCCCTTGAGGCCGCCTTCAAGTCGGTCAAGAGTGAAGTGCCGACGAAGAGCGTCGTCGCAGCCATTGACTTGATGCGGTTGCTTGAGAGCGATGTTCCGGTAAACTCGAGGCGGAACTCGCCGGTTTCGGGAGCCTTGACTGGAAAGTCGAATGTTATTTTCGAGTTGTGCGGCACGAAGAAAGTCTGGCTTGCCTCGAGTTCCTTTGGCAGCCCCGTGACCTTGACTTCAAACACATCGCTCGCGCTGCCCTTGTTCTCAAGCTCAAGCTGGTAGACTGCGGTGGAGCGTGACGGCACTTTAACC
>JAGVFW010000016.1 GCA_020057405.1 archaeon
CTGCCCCCTACTAGGCACTTCGGCAGGTATTAAATTCTCCTAGGCAGTTAGTAGGATATGGCTAAGGAAATCATGTATCTTTCGGCTGAGGAAGTCACAGAGTTCAATGTTCTGGTGCTTGGACTACTGCGAGTGAAGAAATCCGACGCTCACAAGGTGCTTTCGAGGAAAAAGCTTGTTGACGCGCTCGAAAAGTGCCGGGAATTAGAAGGAGACGTTTATTCGAAGGCGGCGCGGCTGATGCGCGAGCTATCTTCAGCCCACGCTTTTGCAAGCGGAAACAGGCGAACGGCATTCATAGCCACCAAGGAATTCGTCCAACGAAACGGCGTGCGGTTTTCCATCCCGGACGACCCGGACTACGCCAAAGTAATGAGAGGAATCCGCGAAGGCAAGTACCAAGACGCTGAAATTGCGGAGTGGATAGCAAATGGAAAAATCAAGCAACGAGAACGATAAGGAACGACTCAAAGTAATCGAAGAAGAGCTGGCTAGGTTCAACAAGCTCGTTGACGGCCACAGGCGAATACTCGCAGCCATAGGCGCCCTGTAAGCCTAGTCGGTTTCGGCAATTTGCGAACTGAGCCGTTGCCTCAGTCCACGCATGCCGCACTCAACCCTAGGTTGAGTTCCCACGGGCTTTGCACTTCGCCAAGTCTCACCTCGGCAGGACCAGCAGCTTAGGTGGTTTATAAAAACTGTTTCTAATCCAGAGCATTACCATGTGCAATCTGAAGGCAATCAAGCGGGATGCAAGCAGGTTTTAGGCGCGTCATTTAAGCCATCCGATACAGTTAATAACGCAGCTTGGGTTGAGGAAGTTGTATGTTCGGGTGGGAAACGGTCATAGGCGGCTTTTGGGACGGCATTTACATACTTGGTTTCGCGTTCCTAGGCGTCTCGTTCATTCTCGCGTCGGAAGCCCTTCGACGAATGGAGAAGAAAACGCGGAAGCCTACCCATTGGCGGCTCCTATGGATTGCGGCCGCCCTCTTTCTCGTTAGGCCGGTGATGGACTCGGGGCTATTCAAGATGCTCGCCCCGGGGCTTGGCACTGTTTTTGACTCAGTCTCACTCCTGGCCGTCTTTGCCGGAAGCCTGCTTGCAATCGCGCCGATCCTCCGCTTCAAGACATTCCACCCGCGAGAGGAACTGTTGAGTGAGGCAGTCATCACGTACGCGCCGATTGGCATTATAGCGGCATACTACGCGATTCAAATCACTCCAAAAATCTACGCTGCCGCTGCGCTCGCTTTTTTCGCCGCCGCATGTGTGATAGGCTTCGGCCTGCGCATCCTCTCGTGCTTTGCGGAAACCTTCGAGCTCATCTTTTCCATCCGGAAGGTTTTCCTTGCAGCGTCGTTCCTCCTCCCGACGGCTTATGCGATTCGCGCTTATGCGCTATACGCTGTTTCGGCCTATCCCGGCGACTCCCGGCTTGAACAGGTGTTTGCCGACCTCAATGTCATAGTCATCTTCCTCGTCTTCGTTTCCGGCCTGCTTTCACTAGTGGGAATGTACACGCTTTACAAGGAAATCCTGCAGGAAAAACCAGGGTAACGGGTGTTTCAGGCGCCGTCTTCCAGCACCTCCCCGCGCAGTCTATGGCATTTTGGCGGCTTGCCGGCCGCTCTGACCGTGCAGGGTAGAGCGCGGTCGCGAAGTCCCCCCCCCCCGATTCAGCAGTTTGCGAACAAGCCGTCGTCTCAGTCCACGCAGGCCGCACTCGACCCTAGGTTGAGTTCCCTAAATCGCTTTACTTATTTCTTGCCTTTCCGGTTTCTTTTCTTTTGCCGTCCAAACACGAGATAGCTCGTGGCCAGCACGAGAATTGAAATAACTGCAGCATATACTATCGAATAATTAGAGGTTTGCTCTTGACTGCGTTTACTCACCGTAAGCTTGGTTTCAAGTTGCGCACTAGCCTGATCCAGCAAAGAAACTGCGCCGGCATAATCGCCTGCTTGCGTCAAACGACCGGCCAAGCTGATGATCTGCTGCACACTATCCACTTCAAGGCCGCGGGATACAGCTTCCCGTAGCTTGGTGTTGACGGCTGCAAGCGCTTTGCCGTAATCTTTAGCGGAGTTGGACTGATTCGATGGAGGAGTAGGCAAAATTGTCGGGTACTGAACGGGTTTGAAAGAGGGAGTTGGCTCAAGAGAGGGAGTCGGCTTTGGAGTTGACAATAAAGCAGAGGTTGGCGAAGGCGTCGGGGTTGGCATCGGAGTAGGAGTTGAATGGCTGTAACCACCTCCGCCGCCACCATAAGAATTGCCTGAACCGCCTGATGGCGTGGGGGATGGCGAGGGCGTTACGGGGGTCAGGGGAACATAATCCATCACCGCGTCAGAGACTTTCCCTAACGAAACAGCTCCATCATACGCCGTCGTCCCGATATAGAGGCCAGGAAAGCCTATTGACGGAATAGTACCAATTTCAAGAATGGCACCACTAATCACATTTTGCCAGATGTTACCCTCGTTCTGCCCGCCTGCGGAAGAATTGTAGTAATTGCCGCCGTCATCGTCCTGCACGTAATAGCCGGCGGTGTCGGTGAAATTGTTCCAGTAAAACGTGTTTTCCGCATTGCCAGCGTATATCACTACAAGGTTGCCGGCGCCGTTTTGAGAGATGAACGTGTTGTTGGCGAATGTCGAGTACGATGCAAACAGGTAGGCTACTGACGAGCCAGTGTTGCTCGAAAAAACGCTTGCCGTAAAGTTATTTGAAAGGCCGTCTTCGATTTGTAAAGCGTAACCCGAATCTGACGAGGCGTTGGCGCGGCTGAAGTTATTTTCCGAACCAGTTAGATATATTCCGTCGCCACTAGTGGATGCAGATTGCAGGCCGTAAAAACTGTTTCGGGAACCGCTGACGAAAACGCCAACGTCAGAACCGGACGTCGCGTTCACTGCAGTAAAGTTTTCGTACGAACCGATTACGTTAATGCTCGTGCCGTCGCTAGCAACCGAACTGGCGTGGCTAAAGGTGTTGTTTGAACCGTAGAGGTAGATGCTCGCTGCGCCAAGTGACGACAAGGCAGCCAGTTGGACGAAATTGTTGCCCGTCCCATCCACATACAGGGCAGTCCCGGAGTTTGACGTCGCGTTTATTCCCGAAAAATTATTGTCCGAACCCTCCACGAACAGCGCGTCGTTGCCGTCGGCGGCAGTTGCATTGACTGATTGAAAGCTGTTGCCATTGCCTTCTACGTAAATCCCCGGCTGCTCTCCGGCTGCCCACGCGCTTATTTCACTAAAACTGCTGTTATCCGCTTCGACAAAAAAAGCAATGTCGGAGCTTGAGTTTGCGGTTACCTTGGAAAAATTGTGGTACGAACGCTCAACAAATATCCCGTAGTATAGCTCCGAAATTCCAGTGACATTGTACAAGTAATTGTACCTGCCCTCGATGACGAGCCCGCCGCGTTCCTCAAAATCGGCATCAGTTTGGGTCGAAACGGCAGTGGTGTTGATTATCGACCCGTTGCGCTCGGGCCCATCGAAGTAAATCCCTATGCCGAAACCGGTTATGAAGCAGTTCTTGATCGTGGTGTTAACGCTCATCGAAATGATGCCGGCGTGCACTGAATGATGCTCGCCTATTATCGAATACCCCGCGCAGTCTATGGTGACATTATCCGCGCCGACGCCAAAACACACGCCGTTGCTCTCGTTGATATCCTCAGTAAGCGTGTAGACCGTGTTAGGCACGTCCAGCTCTGTGCAGAAGTGGACAGAGTCATTAGCCGCTGTGAGCGGCGCGTAGTCCGTAACTGAAAACACCTTGCCAAGCGAAGCGGAGTCATTGTAGGGAACGGCACCGTTGGTCCCAATAAAGAGCGGCAAAAGCGTGGAAGCAGTCGTGCCCCACACGTGGACAATGCCGTCCTCGACCTCGTCGTAGAAATTGCCCTGGTTTAGCCCCTCGACTGTGGCATTGAAGAGATTCAAGCCGGCCGCGTCGTAGGCGTAATAGCCGGGCGAGTCTGCAAAAAAGTTCAGGGTAATCGTGTTGTTTGAGGAATTGGCGTCAAGGTATAGCTCGACCGTGTCGCCCTCAAAGGTGTTGCGCGTCACCGTGTTGTTGGACGCGTTGCTTAAGTAAAAGCCGTATTCGACATTGGCGACAGTATTCCTTGAAACCACTCCCCCAGTAGTGCCGTCGAACTCGATGCCGGTCTCAAACGTCGATAGCGTACAGTTTTTGACGGTTGTATTGAATTGCGTTGAGACAACGCCGATGCCGGACGCGTTTCCCGTAATCGAAAAGCCATTGCAATCAAGCGTCACGTTGTCGGCAGTCACGTTCATGCACGTGCCGGTGGCAGCGACACCCGCAGTCAACTGGTAAAAGGCATTTGATTCATTAAGCGGCCTGCATTCGCTTACGCCAAGGGCCTCGACACTGAAACAAAATCCGATAAGCAATACTGCTAAAACGAACTTCTTCCGTATTTACAACACAAAGGTATACGGCGAAGAAGCATATGCCTGCAGGCTATCTAAATAGAAAGCCAGTTGAAGCCCGAATTGGCTTTTTCTTTCGTCATCGCCGGCTTTACTCAGCTTCACACCAATAGCCGTTTGCCATTTGTTGCCAATATAAAACCGTTGCGGGCAAAACTACCTCGGGGATTATTTCACGGTGGTTTATGTTGCTAAAGAATCGGTTACTCGACTTGAAGAACAAGCTCGTCAACATTGACAAGCGCAACACGAGCCTGCTGCTTAGGCGCAGCTTTGTCAAGACGCACTTCGACCTCGCGAAGCTCGCGGTACTTGAAAAGAGGCTGCCGGAAAAGGTGGTGTCAAGCCTCCTGCAGTCCAAAGGCATCGTGCCTGTAAAGTCAAGCCACCGGGGGCCCCAAGCCGAGAACTTGCGCCACCTCATCACCACTTTAAGAAACGAGTCCGACTTTATCGAGGCCGAGAACGGCAGCTACGAAGTGTGCCTCGGCTGGCCTTTCGTCGAAGGCACTTTCTCTAACGGCGACTACTTCCGCTGCCCGCTTTTGCTCATTCCCGTGCGCCTGAAAACCGACCTCGGAAGGCAGGCAATTGAAATAGAGCCCGACGAACACCGCGCAGTCAGGCTAAACCGCACTTTCCTGCTTGCCGTCCAGAAAAACGACGGAATGAAGGCGACGCAAGAGGACGCAAGCGAACTTGACGCGGTCCCCGGCCTTGACGGCCTGATGGCATCGTCGCCAGAGCACGTCATCAAGCAGGTGCTCGACCTTTACGCCAACCACAAGATTGCATTCGAGAAGGGAGAGCCAACGGCCGAAGTAGTCGAGATGCTTAACGCCCCGCCGTCAAAGGACCCCAAGCGCCGCTACCCCTTCAGGGTACTGCCTCATGCGGTAATTGGGCAGTTTTCACAGGCGGCCACAAGCATATTGGCCGACTTTGACGAGCTTCTAAAGGAACCGCCCTCTGCCGGTAAGCTCGCCGAACTCGTGGGCGGGGAAAAGCCGGCGGCAAAGATGGAGCTGCAGGAACAAGAGCTCGAGAAAGACCGGTTCTACGTTTGCGAGACAGACCACAGCCAGGAGAAAACAATCGAAGCGAGCAGAAGCGGCCGCGACGTGCTCATCCAGGGCCCTCCCGGCACCGGCAAGTCACAGGTGATTGCCAACCTCGTTGCCGACAACCTTGCCCGCGGCAAACGCGTGCTCATCGTGTGCGAAAAGCGCGCGGCTCTCGACGTCGTCTACCGCAGGCTGCACAAGGCCGGGCTCTCACAGTTCCTCCAGCTCGTCCACGACCCCGGAGTCGACCGCGACGCGGTCTACGATAAGACGCGCCACATGCTCGAACACTACGCGCTTTCCAAGCCCGAGCAAGTCGAGCGAGAACTGCAGGCGGCTTCAGACGAAATCACCGAAGCGGCCGGGCAGCTTAACGGCTACGCGACCCAGCTGCACGCGAAGACCGACTGCGGCTACAGCCTCTTTGAGCTTTACCGCCTTGCCGCAGCAAATGCCAGGACGCAGCTCGACCTTACTAGCATCGCCCCGACTTTCACGGGTGCAAACTTTAGTGCATTCAAGGCCAAGGCGGCGCTTTTGCTGCCCCTTGAGCAAAAGTACGCAGGGCCAAACAATCCCGGCCGGCACAGAAAGCTGTTTTCCAAGCTAGACAAGCAGCAAGTCGACGCGCTCATCGAACAGTCCAGCGAACTAATTCACGCTTCAGACGCCCTTGCACAACTTGCAAAAGGCCTCGGGCTTCAGCCGGGCCACAAGGCGCTTGAGGCACTCGAGCGCAAGCACAAGGCGCTATCCAGTTTCAAGAGCAGGGGACTCCTTGGGGGCATCATGGCCGCAATCAGCGGGCGCGACTCAACTCTATTGGAAATCGCCAGGACGCACGGCGAGGACTCAAAAGAAACTGTTAACGAGCTAAAGCGCCTGCTTGAGCGGGGCGGGGAACACTTGCCCCAAAGCACGCTCAAGTCCGCGCGTGCGATGCACGAACTATTCCTCACGGTTGAGGCGGCCGCAACGTGCAGCGCCGCCCTTGAGAAGTTGCGCAAGTTCTACGACGCTAAGCTAATCGACGGCTGGCAGGCCCAAGTGCGTGGCCTAGCGCTACCGCTTGCAGACATCGAGAGGCTGCCGCACAAGCAAAAGTCAGTTGACGAGATTCAGGCGCTTGAACGCAAGCTTGCCGAATGCAGCGTCGGGGAAAGGCAGCTCTTGTCAATTGCACTTTCAAAAATGCCGGGCGCCCCAAGCGACGACGTTGTCGCCGCAATCGGAAAGTCGCTTGCGCAAGACTGGATAGCGATTGCGGAGCAGAAAATGTCGGCGGTACGCGAACTTGACAACAAGGCGTACCTGCAGGCGAGGCGCAGCCTTGCCTCGGCCATCGAGCGCAAGGCAAAACTCGTGCCAAGGCACATCGCGAAGGAATGGACCGAGCGAATTGCCGAGCCCGTGCTCTTTGACTGGGGCGCGGCAAGCAAGGGAGACGCGTCATCGCTCGTCGGGTGGCTGCGCGAGCGGCACCGCGGGTGGCTAGAGTGGCAGCGGGCCAAGGCAAACAACGAAACGCTGGGCGAAATAACGCTGACCGACGGCTATCACGACGTGACGGTAGTGAGCAACCCAGTCAACGGCGGCATCCAACTCACTTATTCCTCATTTGTCTACACTCCCGACAATTCGTCGAGCCACAAGCGCGAGTACGAGGACTTCGTGCCGTGCACAATCGCGCGCGAAGGCGATACCCTGATAGTGCGCGCGAAGGGACCCGAGTATTCGGGCATAGTGCACGAGGTGTCAAAAAAGAGGATGCGCTGGACTCTGCGCAAGTTCGTGTCTGAGTTCGGCTCCCGCGGGCTCTTCGAACTGTTTCCAGTCTGGCTCTGCTCGCCTGAGACCGTCTCGGCAATACTCCCGCTTAAGCAGGGCTTTTTTGATTGCGTGATTTTCGACGAGGCGTCGCAGTGCCCCGTCGAGAAGGCCGCGCCGTCAATCCACAGGGCAAAGACGGTAGTCGTCGCTGGCGACGACAAGCAGCTGCCGCCTTTTGACATGTTCCGCCGCTACTACTTCGAGGAAGGCGGTGACGGCCTCGAAGAAGAGTACGACGAGGGCGACGAGATAGTCAAGAGCGAGAGCCTGCTTCATGGCTCGGCACGCTACCAGTACAACCCGCTCATGTGGCACTACCGCTCGAAGCACGAGTCGCTCATCCGCTTCTCAAACGCCGCGTTCTACCACAACCGGCTGCAGACGATGCCGAATTCGCAGAAGGACACTAACGCATTTGAGTGGGTTTCTGTCGCCGGCACTTGGGAAAAGCGGCGCAACCACGCCGAGGCGGAGAAAGTCGTCGAGCTTGTGACGCAACTGCTTGAAAAGCCGGTCCACCCGTCCATCGGCATCATCACGTTTAACTCCGAGCAACGCGACTTAATCCAAAGCAAGCTTGACGCGAAGGCCCGCTATGACTCCGACTTCGCCATCAAGTACGAGCGCGAGAAGGCCCGCAAGGAAAACGAGGAACTGCTCAACATTTTCGTAAAAAACATCGAGAACGTGCAGGGCGACGAGCGCGATTACATCATCTTCTCAATTGCTTATGCCCCGGGAGTCGAGGGCGACTTGAGGCACCAGTTCGGCAGTTTAAGCGCCCAGGGCGGGGAGAACCGCCTCAACGTCGCAATCAGCAGGGCGAAGGAAAAAGTCATCATCGTAGCGTCAATAGAGCCCACGCAGCTCAAAGTCGATGCGGTCGCCAACGATGGGCCCAAGCTTCTCAAGAAATACCTGCAATACGCCAGGGCGGTTGCCGGCGGCGACAGGCGCAGGGCCGACGAGATAATCGACGCGCTTTCGCCGCGACAGGCGCTCTCCCCGCAGGCAGAGGTGGGAAGTGCATTTGAGGCAGATGTTGCCCGCGAGCTAGAGAAGCTGGGCTACAAGATTGAGATGCGCGTGGGCGCATCGAAATACGGCGTTGACTTGGCAATCATCGACCCGAAGAACTCTGGGCGGTACGCCCTCGGCATCGAACTAGACGGCGAGAGCTACTTCGGCGCGCCGAGTGCAAACGAGCGTGACGTCTACCGCCCGCGCTTTCTCAAGAACCTTGGCTGGAGTATGCACCGCATATCAAGCCGCGACTGGTGGCTTGACAGACAAGGCGTGCTGAAGGAAATCAGGGAAAAAATCAAGGCTGGAAGCCCGAAGACAGTTGAGAATATTGCGGCTGACCCAGCTGCAAGCTCCATCACACCTTAGCTAGTATGGCCCGAATAGAACCACGTATTCCTTCGTGATTGTTGAGACGTCGTAGTCATTGTAGGCGTCGACGAACTTCTCCCGAAACGCATCGATTATTTTCTTTAGCTCTTCGCCCGACCGCAGGTGAAGCTCAACCGCCAAGTCGTAGCGGCCCACCATCTCAAGGGCGAAAAGGCACGCATTAGTGGAGTCGAAAAACTCGAGGACTTCGCGCATCTTCTCTGGCGCTTTTAGCGAAATGTTGATTTGGTAGAATTCGAGGCCAAGCTTGTCGAAGTTCGGCGCCGTGACGTAGGCAAGAATAATCTTGTCGGACTTGAGTTTCGAGAGCCGGTACTTCACGACTTTGGCGTCAACGCCAGTGCGTTCGGCAATCTCAACGAGAGGAAGCCGCGCCTCGCGCGTAATCGCACGCATTATCTTTCTGTCCACTTCGTCAACGGGGTAGTTGCCTATTTCCACGCCGTAGTGCCAGTCGCGCCTAGTCTCGCCCGCGTGGATGAAGCGGTTGTTGAGCCGATGGGTAGTTAGGAAGATTGCAGTGTCCTTAGTTTGGATGTAGTCGCCGTAAAGCTTCATGAACGGGTACATGAAGTCAACTATGTCGCCAGCGTTTCTGACAGCAAGGAGAATGATTGCATCGTAAAATCCTTCGACTGAAGAGAGGTAGGCGATGCGCGGCTTCTTTCGCACGTAATCGAAGAGCTCTTTTTCCTTGCCGGGAGTGATGTTTTTGAACTTCAGGTAGAACTTGTAGTAATACCAGCCCAGCTGCGAAGTGTTGAAAACGGTGTAGAACCCCTTGAGGTAACCCTCCTTGACGAGGCGGTTGAGGCGGAAATTTACCGTCTCCTTGCTCCGCCTTAGCCGGTGCGCCAGCTTGGAGACGGGCTGCCTGGCGTCAAGGTCAAGCTCATACATTATGCGCGCGTCAAGGGCGTCGATTCCAGTCATGTTACAAATTAGGCTCTTTTTAGTTTAAATAATCTTCTTTTGAGCAAGTTTAAGGCACAAATAATCAAGTATTCGAAAAACCACTAGACATTACTTGATGGATACGGGCCTAGATGAAAGAAGCTACAAAAGACTGGTTCCCGCCGACGTAAGGGCGGAAGTGCAGCTGCAGCTCGACTTGCTAAGGCGCGGCAGCACGGCGGCAAAACCGCTGCTTTACTTCGGCGCGCACATCGAGGGCTTCGGACCTGGAGAGGACAACAAGTTGCGCGGCAAGAACGCCGAGCTTGCAGCCGTTCTCTCAAGAAGTTTCGGCGTGTTTCTGCCGCAGGTTCACAACCCCTACGGCTTTTGCAAGCGCAACAGCCAGGGATTCGAGATGGCACTCGTTGACTTCAAGGCGATTGCGGAGTCCGACGTTGCGCTCTTCGCCGCGCCGTTTGGCAGGGACACTTCCTGCGAAGCGGGTTTTGCAAAGGGAATGGGGAAAACCACGGTTTTCTACGTCAGCGGGCTGGAGCAGGCGCAACTCCACAAGAGCGACTGGATGCTGCTCAACTCATTTTCTGCAATCATCGTACTAAAGAAAGTCAAGGCGGCCCTGCTTGACTCGCCGGCTGTTAGCCGCGATGCGGAGATTATAGAGATTGCGGATGAAGCCGAACTGCCTGCGGCGATTCGGGACGTCTATGAAAAGGCAAGGCCGCGGATGCTTAAGGCTGCAGGGAATGGCGGGTTGGGAAGATGAAGAACATCGCCGCCACGGCGGGAGATTACCTCCTGATGGCGCGGCCCTATTCGCTTGTTGACGCGCCGCTAATGGTAATTGCGGCAAAAGCATTAGCCGAAGGCGCGGCGTTTTCATTCGACCTGCCCTCCGACGGCCTCAAGATTCTTGTTCTCGAGCTGCTTTGGCTTGGCCTCAACTGGTATCTTGAGTCGACGCACAAGCACGAGAACCGGCCAGCCATCAGCAGGAAAGCGGCTTACGCAGCCTTTGCCGTCGCAGGGTTGATTAGCGCCTCGCTCAATCCGCTTACAATCCTGCCCGTGCTTGCGTATGCTTGCTTCACGTGGCTCTATTCGCAAAAGGAAGGAAAACACAAGATGCTAGGGGCGGCGAGCTTTCTTAGCAGGGGCCTGACGCAGGCATTCGCCTTCGCAACGGCATGCCTCCTTTACGGAAATCTTGGAACGGTGCAACTCCTTGCGGCAATTGCGGTTTTCCTCATGACTTGCGCAAGGAGTTTGGTTGGCGATTTGCGCGACGTGAAATTCGACCGCACCACCCTGCCCGTTAGGATTGGCGAGAGGGCGGCGCGGAAGGTCGCGGTTGCGCTAAAGGTAGCGGCTGCAGTCGCGGTATCGGCAATCACGAGCCCTCTTTGCGCTTTCCCGCTTTTTGCAAAGGCGGCCCTGCATGGCGTGCATAAGAACGATTACGACCACCATCGTGCATCAGTGGTCGTGTCTTCCGCAGTGCTGGCAAACCTCGCCTTTGCAGGCATGGGATCGCTTCAGTCGACGGTAATCGTCAACCTCGTGTTCCTGACGGTAATCCTCGGAATGTTCTACTACGAAAAGGTGCCTCGGCCAAGCAACCCCCTGGCGAATCCCATTGCCTGAACGCTTTTAACCCGCAGGCACCACCGTTATTCCTAATGGCTCTTATTGGCGCGCTTGGCGAACACAAGCTGTTTGCGGCTTTCTGCGCTGTCGTCATCGCACTCGGCCTTGCGCTTGGGGCAACGCCGGCCTTGGCCGCGTCGGTAGTTGCAGTATGCCTGCTGCCGGGCTATCTCCTCTTATTGGCCGTCGCCGAGCAAACGCAAGTCGAGCGGGCAGTCACCGCGTTTCCGGCAAGCGTCATCCTCGTCGCGGTCGTGACTATTGTCCCGGCAATACTTTTTGACGCAAAGAGCGTCGACCCCGCGTGGGTTGCCGGCGGAGTTCTCGCGGTGATGGCGCTCTTGTTTTTCTCTGGAGCAAAGAAGACCTTGCCCGACTCGCGGGAGCGGCAGGCGGCCGTGCTTTCATTGCTTGCCCTCGCGTTTGTCATCGCCACGTCGCTTGTTGCGTACGGCTCGCTAAACCAACCCGCCAATAATATGGTGTGGTCGATTGACGCAGTCCTCCAGTACGACCAGATTAGTTGGATGGCGCAAAGGCACGACAATTCGGTCCCGCCCGCGTTTAACCCAAGCTGGAAGGAATTGTTCGGAGTGAATTTGGTCCCGCCTTCGGTTGCTAGCCAGGCGGTGCTCACGCAATTGTCGGGCCCGGCTTACTGGAACGCGAACGCGTTTTTCCTAGTGATGGTCTTCGCGACGATGGTCTTGGGCGTTTTTTTGCTTTTCGCTGCGATTGGCGATATTGGAGTGGGCTTTGTTGCCGGCCTTGCAGTTGCCCTGCCGTTCAAGCTCCAGTATGTCTGGCCGTTTTACTTTGGCTTGTGGCGCGAGATTTTTTCGATGATGCTCACGCCCCTGGCGATATACTATTGCATCAAGACGATTCGCTCGCGGGGAAAAGATGCCCCTGCCCTTGCGGTAGTGCTATTGCTTTTGGCAGTGACGCATCCAGTCACGGGCTGGGGGGTTGCAGCGTCAGTAGCCATCGTCGTTGCCTGCGCGGTTTTTGACCATCAATTGCGCGGGGCGCTGCTAAAGCCTCTTGCGGTTAGCGCAGTTCTCTTTGCCATCCTGATGATACCGGTTGCACCGGCTTTTGGTGAGGGAAGCGAATACTACCCGTTTGGCGGCGGCTCGCTG
Source organism: archaeon (assembly GCA_020057405.1). Lineage (GTDB taxonomy): Archaea > Micrarchaeota > Micrarchaeia > Norongarragalinales > UBA97 > JAGVFW01. Next base: position 12,487 of record JAGVFW010000016.1, read on the forward strand.
TTTACTAGCCCGGCCGTTGCCGAGGCCAACTACGGTTATCTGGTCGGGCCGACGCTAGTCAAGCTCGAGCAGACGCACGTGTGGCTTGCACTCGCGGCGCTAGGCGGGCTTGCGCTATTGTTTTTGCATTCACGGCGGGAGAAGCCGCTTTTGTCGGGCGAAAACGGATTTACTCACCTTGCACTTGACTTGGCCGTCACTTTGGCAGTTGCATCTGCAGTCATCACTTTTCTCGGGCCGTACGCGCTCAAGCAACGCTTTGACTTGATGATTGACTTCGTCGTCCCCTTAGCCGCGGTATTCATCCTGCTGGCCTTGCGGCTTGTTACAAGCAAGATTGCGGGGATAAAGAGCGGCGTGCCGGCCTTTGCGGCTGCAGTGATTGTAGTCGTGCTGTTAAGCCAGCCGTGGGCGTACGCTTTTCCGCAGCCTGCCAACGGCCTCGTCAGTGCCGATTCGGGACAGGAGTTGAGGAAACCGGCAATAACTTGGGACATTATTGACTACTTGCGGCAAAACACGCCAATTGACTCTAGAGTCCTCTTTTTTGGCTTCATCCAGTACTCCGGCTGCCTTGCCGAGAGACGCTGCTATGAAGTGTCGGCGCACGCAGCAGTCGCCAAGTACCAAAATGCCACCTCGGCCTACTCGCGCGCGATTGAGGTTAATGCCCTGTGCAGGCGGGACGTGAGAAAGACTGGTTTTCTGCAGTACGAGCCGGTTGCGTGCAGCGAGAACTTTGGCTCCGGCAACATCTGCAACTACGACTACATCGTAATCGGTTACTTCCCGTACACGCAGTATCCCGAGTATCCGTTATACTTGCAGCAACTGGTGGCCCGCTTGTCAGCCAACTACCAGCCCGTCTTGCAGCGCGGGCTCTTCGGCGTGTACAAGCAAGTGAAGCACGACGAGAATTGCCTGCCGGCAAGTTAGGGGAAAACTCGTGCTTGAGAAAAACGCGCCTATACCGCGTTATTTGCCTGGGATTGCACGATTCGCTCGTAGCGGGGCTTTGCTAACCGGGCGTAATCGCTGGTCTTGAGGGCCATCGAACGGTCCAGCCGGGCCGCGTTGAAGAAAATCTCTTCGTTGTCTAAAAGCGTTGGATCCACTATCAATTCGAGTTCCGGATTGAATGAGAACGGAAGGATTGTGCCGGCAACGCTTCCTGAAAGCCGTTCTGCAATTTCGGGAGTCGCGAACGAAACGTAGGAGGCGTTCAGTTTTCCCTTGATTGAATTGAAATCCACCCTGGCATCGCCAGGCACGACAGCTAGAACGTATTTGGTTTCTTTTTTTCCGATTTTTACGATCATCACCATGCACTTGGCCGCCTGCGAAACCGCGTTTCCCCTCATCGGGCTTACGATATCCGTGCGTCCTTCCGGCGGGTGGTCAATGAGGCGGTAAGACGCCTTGTTCTCATCGAGGAATGCAATTAGTTTGTTATACGTTTCCAAGGAATTCATCAACTCCTAATCCAATCTAGTTCTTTTAGCTTCTCGCGAAAAGGTGTTCAGCTCTTGGCATAAGTGCGCCTGCCTTCGGCGGTCTTCGGGTGGGGCAGGTGAACCATCTCGACGCCGGCTTCTTTAGCGAGCTCGCGTGCGAAGTCGTCATGGTACTCTTCGGCGTAGACGATGCGCTTGACGCCAGCCTGTATGATGGCCTTCATGCACTGGCAGCAGGGGGAGGAAGTGGAATAGAGGACGAGCTCGTCGCGGATTGAGGCGTGGCGTGCCGCGTTGATGATGGCATTCATCTCGGCATGCAGGCACATGCACTGGTCGTGCTTGACGCACATTACTTTGCTGTGGTGGGCGCTCTCGTCCCACTCGCAGTGCTTCATGCCTGAAGGGGAGCCGTTGTAGCCCAAGGATACGACAAAGCCGCGGGAGTCAACCAAGAGTGCGCCCTGCTGTGTGCGCGTGCAGGTGGCACGCTTTGAAATGACTAGGGCCATTTCGAGGAAAGTCTCGTCCTTGCCGCTTCTGGAAAACACGGGTTTTGAAGACATCAAATCCACCGCAGGCTATTAGGAAAGCGAGAATATTAAAGAGGCTAGGGGGAACAGGATTGTCATGGAACACTTTCGGGCCGCGCAAATGCTGAGCGGAATGGTTGGGGCGAGCCACCCGCACAAGCTTAAGGACAACCGGCTCAAGCTTCAAACTCCGCTTGAACGCGGCTCGCCAAAACTATTGGACTTACTGGAAAAGGCGGAAGGAGTGGCAAAAGAAGTTTCAGGCCAGGGGCGAAAAGTGTCGGTCAAGCAGGGCTTTAGGTATTCAGCTGTCACTGGCGTCTTCTTCCAGCGCGCCCCGCCGGGAAGGCCCAAGCGCTAGTCAAGCATGCCGGTTGAGGCAATCTTGCCCTTGAGGGCAGGCAGAACCTTTGCCGCGGCAATGAAGCCTTTCCTGTCACGCAGCGGCACGCTCACCATCGCTTCTTGTGCGGTGATGACTGCCTCAAAGCCTTCCCCGGCGTGCGCGACGATGATTTTGTCTACGTCCTTAAATGGGAATTCGTCCTCGTGGCTGCCGCCCGAAAAGCCTATTGAGCCGGATTTCAGGTAGAGCACGCGGGAGGGCTTGGTGAGGTGGTGGAGCCGGACTGTTGCAAAAGTTGAGACGATAGTCCAGATGAGCACTAGGCCGCCGGCGATTGCGAAAGAGCCGCTGGTTTTTGCCGCAAGCTCCTGCACTAGGAAATAGAGAAGCCCGACTTCGGTGCCCCAGAAGAAAATGTAGCCGAGAAAAGCCATGCTGGCATTAAGGAGCCGGTTGGGGCCCGCGTCCTTCCACAGAAACTCAGTTTGCGCCACAAATCCCAATACCGTTGTTATTAAATTACTTGAAAACCAAAATTACTAACGCTGATTCTGCTAATAAAGCTTTAAGCAAAGTTGGAGATGTGACTCAAGATGCACTTTAAGCCCGTAAAGAAGCCCGAATTCAAGAAAATTAGCGATTACGTGTGGGAAATCCCGATGTCCTACAAGTCAGAGATGCGCGTGCCGGCACGCATTTACGCGAGCAAAAAACTGCTCGATGGAATGGATTTGCAGGTCTTTGACCAGGTCACTAACGTAGCAACTCTCCCGGGCATCATCAACCACGCCCTCTGCATGCCCGACGGCCACTCGGGCTATGGCTTTCCAATAGGCGGCGTCGCGGCATTTGACGCCGAGGAAGGCGTAATCAGCCCCGGCGGAGTTGGTTTTGACATTAATTGCGGCATGCGCCTTGTCACGACGAACCTCACTTACGACGACGTCAAGCCAAAGCTAAAGGAACTCGTCGACCTTCTTTTCGACCGCGTGCCGGCTGGCGTCGGCAGCGAGGGCTTCGTAAAGTTCAAGGCCCCTGAATTCAGAGAAATGATTGAGACGGGCGCGAAGTGGTGCCTCGAGAAGGGCTGGGGCTGGGAGGAAGACCTCCGCCGCACTGAAGAAGAGGGCTGCATTGCCGGCGCGGACGAGTCAAAAGTCAGCGACCGGGCGGTCACACGCGGCTTAAACCAGATTGGCACCCTAGGCAGCGGCAACCACTACCTCGAAATCCAGGTTGTGAAGCCCGAAAACATCGTCGACGCGGCGGCTGCGAAGACTTTCGGCATTTTCCCCAACCAAGTCGTCGTCATGTTCCACTGCGGCTCCCGCGGGTTCGGCCACCAGGTGGCGACAGACTACCTGCAAGTGTTCCTCGACGTCATGGAAAAGAAGTACGGCATCAAAATCCTTGATCGCGAGCTGGCCTGCGCGCCGTTTACGTCGCCCGAAGGCCAGGACTATTTTGCTGCAATGAAGTGCGGGCTCAACATGAGCTTCGCGAACCGCCAAGTAATCCTCCACCGCATCCGCGAGTGCTTCTCAAAAGTCTTCGGCAAGAGCGCAGAGGAACTCGAGATGCACCAGGTCTACGACGTTGCGCACAACACCGCGAAACTAGAGGAATACGACGTTGACGGCAAGCGAACGAAAGTGCTCGTGCACCGAAAGGGCGCCACGCGCGCCTTCGGCCCGGGCCGAGTTGAAGTGCCGGCCGAATTCCGCTCAACCGGCCAGCCCGTCATTATCGGCGGGAGCATGGAGACCGGCAGCTACCTCTTGGCAGGCACTGACGGTGCGATGAAAGAGACGTGGGGCAGCACCGCGCACGGAAGCGGCAGGACGATGAGCCGCACGCAGGCAAAGCAAATGTTCCACGGCGAGACACTACAAAAGGACATGGCCGCTAAAGGCATTTACGTCAAGACAGTCAGCTACGCGGGCCTGGCCGAAGAGGCCGGCAAGGCGTATAAAGACATTGACGAGGTCATCGACGCTGCGCACAACGCCGGCATTTCAAGGAAAGTCGTGAAGTTCGTGCCAATCGGCAACATCAAGGGATGATTGCATGGGAATTTGGGAGTGGCTCTTCGGACCGCCTGCGGAACAAAAGAAGGACGATGATGACGACGATGACGTGTCCGAGGAAGATAGCGACGAGGAAAGCGATGACGCGGACGACGCCGACGGGGATTCCGGCGGGGACGAATAACGCCCGACACTCAAAGTAATTCCTTTGCAGTAGTCAAAAACCCTGCTTTTTATTTGCCGGTGCAGTGCTTCCTTCAATTGGAAGGTGATGTGGGCATGCAAAGCTGTAATTACGACAAGACCAAGCTAATCCACGAGATGAGCGAGATGGTTCGCTTCATCGACATGCACGCGAAGGCGGATTCAGAGGAGTCCGGCCACCCCCTTTGCGGAGTGGTCTACGACGAGCTTCGGGCTGACTTGATGAAGCACCTCCAGAAGCTCAACCTCGCGGTCGCGGGCTTGGCAAACGAAGGAAAGTACGTCTAAAACTAATGGTGGGCAAACAAAGCTGTTTTTAGGCTTGCCCGGCCTTAATTCTTTCTATGGCTAAAATACCGATTACGGTAGTGACCGGCTATCTTGGTGCGGGCAAGACCACGCTCTTGCGCCGCCTTCTTGACGAGGCGACAGCACTCGGCTTGCGCCTCGCAATTGTGATGAACGAGTTTGGCGAAATCGGCATTGACGGCGCAGTACTCAAGGGCAAGGCCATTGACATCGTCGAGCTCGCCGGGGGATGCGTGTGCTGCTCGATGACAGGCGAGTTTGAGGCAGCGCTTGCGGAACTCGCGGCGAAGTCGAGGCCCGACCACGTCGTCGTTGAAACGACGGGAGTTGCCGAACCCGACGCCATTGTCGTTGACCTGCAGTCGCTAGATGGCTTTCGTCTTGACGCGGTCGTCACTGTCGCAGACGCTGATGCGCTCATCCGCTTCCCAACTATCGGCCACACGGGCACGGTGCAGCTTGAGATGGCCGACCTCGTGCTGCTAAACAAGTCGGATCTCGTCAGCGGCGAACAACTAGAGCAGATGAAGGCGGAAATCCAGACGATTAACCCGCGGGCAACAATTGTCCCGGCAGTCAGATGCGCGGTTGCACCCGAGCTTGTCTTAGGCGTTGGCGGCGCGAAGGGGAAGAAAGCGCCCTCGGCAAAGGCCGACCACGACCACACGCAAGTCGAGTCGTTCTCAATTGTTTTTGACGGCGCCATTGCGGAACTGGCCCTGACGGATTTCGCAAATGGCCTGCCCCCGCAGGTCTACCGGGCGAAGGGCTTTGTGAACCTCGACGACGGCAGGACGGTGCTCTTTAGCTACGTTGCCGGCAGGTGGGAGACTGAAGAGTGGGAAACCGCCGAGAAATCCCGCCTAGTCTTCATTGGCGAGGGCGTGCTTGCTCTAAAGGAAATGCTTGAATCCTCTCTTTACGAGAGCGTTGAGGGATGACTAAGATGCCTTGGAAGTTCGTCGAGGGGATTACTGTTGCCGACGTGGCATTTGAAGCCACCGGCAGGTCTCTTGACGACGTGTTTTCAGCAAGCGCCGAGGCCGTGACTGCGACGATGGTAAAGGAAGTCAAGTCATTAAGGCCGATTGTGAAGAAGGAACTCGAGCTTTCTGCAGTCTCGCCCGAACAGCTCCTCCACGACTTTCTTGAGGAACTCGTTTACTTAAAAGACGCCGAACTATTGCTTTTTGGCAGGACTGTGACTACCATTAAGAAGGACGGCAAGTCACTAACGGCTTCGCTTTACGGCGAGAAGCTCAACCCCAAGCGCCACGAGCTCTTAGTCGACGTCAAGGCCGTCACCTGGCACGGCTTCTCGCTCAAGAAGTCAGGGCGGGAGTGGCGGGCAACCGCAGTGCTTGACGTATAGCCCCCCTTGCCCATAGCAACTGATTTTTAAACTGCTTAGGCCTTAGGGTTATCGTGGGTGTGGTATATGTTCGACTATGCTAAGCAAAAGCCTCTTCACGAGTACATAGCATACTTTGAGGACCGAAAGGGCTCTATCGCAGTCTACGACGATGGCATTGTTCTTAAGATGGGCAGGACGGAAACGCCCATCCGCTTCGGTTACGTCCAGTCGATTGAAAAGTCGGGCTTGACAGCGGTTTTGGGAAAAATTGACGTCAAGATAGTCTACTTCAGCCTGTTTGGCAACCGCGAGGAAGTTTCTGCGAAAATGCGCGAAGCCGACTGCAACGCGCTCAAGCAGGACGCCGGAAAGTAGGCGCTGCGACACAACGGGGAAACCCCCGTGTTCGGCCAAAGAGCTTGCTGCCTAAGAAACCCGCAACGCTTTTAACCCACGAAGCAGTAAACGAAGTTGTGTTTCGAAGGCTATTTGTGCTACTGGTTGTGCTGGCCCTCGCGTTCCCTACGGCAACGGCGCTCACTTCAATGCGCGCCCCGGCGGTTGACGCGGCCGGCAATGGCGTCATCACCAACCTTTCGGCCGACGTCAAGCCAGGCACGGGAAAAGTCTTCGTCGACGTATATCCATTCTTTACCGTCGAGACACAACAGAGCAGCCGGACTGCCGCGTCGTCGGCTTCGGATTTGGCAAAAATACCGCGAAATACGCGCGACTTTTTCTACGAAATCCACGCCAATGCCGAGCTCGTTGACGGCCCAAGCGGCGGCCTGGCGCTTTCGCTGCTCACCTACTCCGAGTTGACGGGATCCAAAATACGCCACGACTTGACTGCAACAGGCACGATTAGTGCCGACGGCAGCGTGGGGAAGATTGGCGGAGTGATGGAGAAGGCAAAGGCGGCCGCGGACAACGGCATCAGGGTATTCCTCATTCCCGTAGGCCAGGCAACGCAGGACGGCGTTGACTTGACGACTTACGGGTCGGCCAAGTGGGGCCTGCAAGTGATTGAAGTGCGAAACCTCGCCGACGCAGTGCAGTTCGCATTCACGCCAGAAGGAAGCGTGCTCGAAGTCCCGACCCGCGTAATCCCCGACTTAAGCGTGAAGAAAGTTTCTACTGCGGCAAACACCGAGCCGTTTAGGCTCATCACCGAAAAAGTCGTTTCAGAAACCGAAGCGGCAATTAGCAGGCTTGACCACGCTGGCCCGCTCTACAAAGTAAGCAAGTCCGAGGCCAACGCCTCACGCTACTTGCTTGGCCAAGGTTATTACTACAGCGCGGCAAACACCGCGTTTTTAACGAAAATTGCCGCCGAGACCGCTCTTATTGCAAACGCAAGCGACTTGGAGCTCAAAAGCCGCCTCGAAGCGGCGTTAAAGCGGGCCGCCGAATTCCAGACACCGGCTACGACGACCGCCAACCTCGAGTGGGTTGTCGGCGCTCAGCTTCGCCGCTACTGGGCAATTGACAAGCTTAACGAAACGCGGGATGGCTTTGCAGCAGCGCCGCGGCTGTCAACCGTACAAGGCATAGTGATTTCCGAAAACTGGCTTGAAGCCGGGGAACAGTTGGCAACGGCCGCGAAGCGGATTTCAGCAAACGGGGCACCCATTGACGATTCCAAACTACGCGGGTACGCATCGTCTGCAATAAGCGACGCGGCTAAGCTTGTCGAAGCGGCCCCCGATGGCGAGGCGGCGCTTCGGCTCAAGACAGCGCGCGAGGAATTCTCGGCAGGACAGTTTGCAGTAGCGGCAACTGACGCGACTTTCGCGCACGCTTTTGCAAGGGCGGCAATCGACAACGGCGAGAAGACGCCGGCCGAAGCCGCAAAGGCCGTTGCGGGTCCCGAAAAGCTGAAAAGCCTTGACGGCGCCTGGTCCCAGCTTTACTACACCCACTCGCTTTACAGTGTTGCGGAATGGAACCGCTCGGGCGACGCAGGCGATTTGCTTAACTCGCTCAAGCTGCAGCAGCTCGCTAAGGAGCTTGACTCCGGCTTCAAGCAAATCGTGCTAGTGAATTCAGGTGCCGCCCCAACGCCAAGCTCAGGTCAAGGCCAAGTCGGGCCCGGCTCGCCAATGGCCCTTACCGTGACTGCAACGCAGTCAACGCCGTTCCCCGACCCGCGCCTCATCGTGCTCGTCGGCCTTGTCCTCGTGCTCCTCTCAATAATCGCCATTGCCTATGGCCTCCGCACTAGGGCCGCCGGCATCCGACGGCCGTCGCGCCTGGCCTTGCGTGAAATGCGGGAGAAGCTCGACAGGCTTGACGGGATGCTCGTTGACGGGAAAGTCAGCGAAGCGAACTACGACAGGCTTCGCGCAAAATACGGAAAACTCCTGCACGAGATGAGCGCGCAAATCGAGGCCGAGGAATCGGCGACTGAAAGCCGACCGCAGCCAAGGCCGAAAAAGGCAGCCAAGCTAGGCAAAGCTGCTTTGCGGCGTCAAAGAAAGTGACTGGCGGCGAAAATCCCCCAACAAGCGCCAGGCGCGCTTGAACCCCTCTGCTGGCTTATGATTTAAATACGGGGCGGTGCTAAAAAACTCTCATGCGTAATGCAATCGGCGGACTTGCGTTCCTCCTGTTTTTCTCCTCTTTCGCTGCCGCAACATGCTCGCCGTTCCTTAGTGTCACTGTAGATAGGCAGGCCGAGGTGACCCAAGGGGCAGACGCTATTTTCCTTTTGCAAATAAGGAACACTGGGAGCGCGACGCAAGCCATTACAGTCTCAAGCCAGTGCCCGGGCGGCCTGCAGTGCGGCTTTCCCGATGCGGGAAACCCGTCTTATGTCGTCCCCGGCGAGACGAAGCTCATGCACTTGCGCGTGGTTACGACAAACGCAGAGGCAGGAAACTACTCGATTCCGCTTCAAATCACTTCAGACATCCAGTGCGTAGAGGAGCCGATTGTGCTCCTTAGCGTGCGGCCTGCGAGCACTTCGCCCACTCCCCCGCCGAGTGCGTCGCTTGCGGCATCGATTGCCCCCGGCGAGGACATTGCGACGCAGCCTGGCCGGAAGACAACGTTTACCATTTTTGTCGAGAACACTTTGGCCCAGACGCAGTTTGTGGCCGCAAGCGCAACCGGAAATTCGTTTGCCGCAAACGCGGTGCTCCTGCCGACAGAGTTTGAGATGGCACCGCACGAGAAGAAAAGCGTGGCCGTCGAGCTTACCGTGCCTGCGGGAACGCCGGGCGGCCTTTACGACACGCTCTTTCGGCTTAAGGGAACGAGCTCGAGCGGCAACATATACAACGTTGACTTGCCAGTACGAATGTTCGTCTACGCGTCAAACCTCTTTTTGCGCTTCTCAAGCCTCCCCGACGCCAAGTGCCTTCCGGTTTTCCACGGGGCGACTGCAAGCAGGGAGTTTGACCTGATAAACAGCGGCGGGATTACGGGACCGTTTACCGCCGAGCTTCGCGCCGGCGACGACCTTTACCCCGCACTCAAGCTGAGCGAAACCAAGTTCGAGGCAGCCAACGGCGAGACCGTGAACCTCAGGGTTGACGCGTCGCCAAAGGCACTCCTCGCGCCCGGCACTTACTACTACACGTTCTTCGTGAGGTATCTCGACAACACCGCGCTGCGCTACGACGACTGCATCAACGTCAAGGCTGCAACAGGCATCGAGGGCTTCTCAGACGAGCAATACCAAGTGCTTCGCGGCAGCGTGACGCAAGTGTCTCTGCGCGTGGCGAACAACGGCTCTGTCGCCGGCGATTTTGCGCTTGAGTACAACCCCTCGCCCGCCTCAGGCATCGAGCTCTCAATCAACCCGAATGCTTTCCGGCTTTCCCCGAGCCAGGCGACGGACTTGACAATAACAGTGCAGGCCGGCAGGAACGCGCCCCTTGGCACGCTTCGCGTGCCACTGACGCTCCGCTCGCCCAACATCACTCGCGCGTTCTCGCTAAACTTAAATGTCATCAGCGACAACCGCACTTCACCCTTGCAGGTTGCAAACAACCGCTTTGCGGTGTTTGAGGGCTCGCCAACTCAGGTTGCAGTGCGGGTGGTAAACACGGGCACGCAGTTGCTTGACGCGGTCCAGCTCATCATCGAGGGCCTGCCGCGCCAGTGGGTGCACGTCGACTCGGGCCCGAAAGACCTGCCTGCAGGAAAGGAAGGCGAGTTCCTCGTTACGTTCGACATTCCGCCCGGCAGCTCGCAGACAACTTCGAAAGTGATTCCTTTTGCAATCTACGCGACCAGCGGGCTTGAGAGCGTGCGGGAAGACGCTGCCATTGACTTGTTCCAAAGCGTCCGCGACCTGCAGTTTTCAGTAAGCGACGTGCGCCAGACGAGCATCGGCGGAACGGTTCGCGAAGTCAGCCTCGACGTCACCCTACGAAACGCGGGCAATGTTGCGGTAAACGGCATCCGGCCGAGCACGCCTTACTCAAGCGAGTACGTCATCAACACTGACTACGGGCAAGTCAGCCTCGGGCCCCAGCAAACGCAGACCGTGACCCTCACGATTGCGCCGACCGCAGACTCGCCCTCTCAGGACGTTTTCTTGCGCTTTGCAAGCGACGACGGCACGCAGGTGACAAAGCAGGTCAAGCTGCCGGCGATGAGCGCCTCAACCGACAACAGCGTGTTCTGGAAAGTCATCGCCATCGTCCTCCTTATAGTCGCGATTTTCGCGGCGATGAACCGGCAAGTCGAGTAAGCGACCGGCCCAATTGCAACAACTTTGTTACTACCCTCCAGTGCAAAAAGCTTAAATAGCGCGAGTTCGCCTATTTTCTAAGGTGGAAGAATGGCAATTGAAGCGCTCGAAGTAATCCTATTTATCGTCCTTTTCGGCATTGACGCCTATGCCTATGGCAACTTGAATGAAATCAGGCGCACACTTGCCAGCATCGACTCGAAAGTCAAGAGCAGCTACACCCACATTGAAACTACTAAAGTCAAGGAAATCGCCGCCGCAGTGAAGGAAGGCGACAAGGCACAGACAACGCACGACTGGCACGCAAGCGCCCTAGAAGACGACCTGGCGGGCGTTCGCGGCGAGCAGTCGATGCAGGAACAGAAGCTGCGCGACATCGAAGACAAGCTCTCCACGATGCATCCCGGCGGCGTTGTCGCCGACGAGCGGATTGTCGAGATGGAAAGGCGCCTTGACGACAGGCTCACGTCGCTTGAAAACACTTCTTTTGACTCATCCCGCGGTTCGGGACTCAACGGCGAGAAGATAGAGGGCAAGCTCGACGAGATTGCCTCAAGCGTTGAAAACATCCGCGAGCGCGTAGGCGGCCTCGAGCAGGAAGTAAGCGCCCTTAACGCAGCTTCCGAAGTCCAGCGCAACGAGATGCTCCAGAAGATTGAGGATGGCACTTCAGGCTTCTCCGACCGGCTCTTTGATACCGAGGAGCGGCTCACCGGCAAGCTCAAGCGCACGCAGAAAGCGGAAAAGACGCTCGCCAAGCGCGTCAAGAAAGTCCGCGCTAACGCCGAAGCGCAAAAGAGCACGCTTTCAAAGCGCGTCAAGAAAGTCGAGAAGCGCGTTACCCGAAAGACTGACGAGGCCGAAAAGGTTGCCATGACGGCAAAGAAAACGGCGCGCAAGACCGCCCGCAAGGTAACGGCAGAGCTTGAGTCCGCAGTAGCAAAGAACGCCTCGAGGAACGACAAGCTCAAGACAGTGAAGAAGACCGTCACCACCACGACTTCAAAGGCAAGGGCCGCAAAGAAAGCGCCCACCCGAAAGCCCGCAAAGAAGGCAGCGTCAGGAAAAGTCACTAAAAAGACGGTCACCAAGGTGACGCGAAAGACGCCCAAGTCATCGCGCGCCACCAAGACGTTTGAAAAGACGGTCACGACTGAAAAGATTGTAAAGAAGGCGGCGAAGAAGAAAGCTGCGAAGAAGCGACCCGTCCGCAGGCTCGCCGTCCCGTCGGTTGAGAAGGTAGTCAAGGAAGAAACCACGGTAACTACCGAAAGCGACTCGTCATTCTCGCAAGGCCTCGAGTGAAAGCTCGAAGCGCTTTTCGAGCGAAACTAATTAGCCTAGCTTTAGCCCCTGCCGCTCGATTTCCTCCTTCATCACTAGGCAGTCGGCCTCAAGAAGCGGCGTTTCGCAGATGAGCTGGATGTCGGAAAACTTGCCGGCGCGCTTTTTGAGCTCTTTAACTAGCTCGCCAAACGGCGGCTTGTTGCTTGAGATTGGCAGGTGGTTGAGCTCGCCCTTCTCGCTGAAGTTGATGCCGCTAAAGTGGCAGTAGAGGTCAGCGTGCCCGTACGCGAGGAGCTTGTCGAGAACTGCGGCGAAATCAATCTCGCCCATCTGCCGCGCGTAGAGATGGGCAAAGTCGACGACGGGAACGCAGTTTTTCCTGCCAACGGCCTTGCAGACTTCGAGAGTCTCGTCAAAACTGCCAAACGCGGAGTGCTTGCCTGTCGTTTCAAAGCCAAGGATGGCTTTGGGATAGCTTGCCGCCAATTCCTTTCCCGCCTCGACAACGGCGGCCATGCACTCACCGGCCGGCCGCTTTTGGAAAAATCCGGGGTGGACTGCAACCGCGCCCTGCGCCGCAAGCGCCTCCGCCCGGTCAAGCGAGTCGGAAATGCGTTTCTTGCTCGCGGCAATCTTTTCGGGCTCAAGGGAGCACAGGTTGATGAAGTAGGGCGCGTGAATGCTTAGCCTGACGCCCAAGTCGCGCGAGATGCCACCCAATTCGACTGCAGCGTCGTGCTTGAGGTAGACTTGTTGGACGAACTCGAGCTCTTGGGCGTTGAGACCCAACTCGGCGAGGCGCTTGAGGCTACCTGCCGTTGCGAGCTCTTTTGCTGAAGCGCAATTGCCCGCGGGTCCTAGAAAAATCCTCATTTGGTTTTCGCTCACGGGGGGAACTAAATTAGTGAAGCCACTGCGGCAGTAGTGTGGGGCAACGCGAGTTTCATTTCGACCCAATCGATTATGCTTCGGGCCGTCTGCACGCTTCGGATTTCTGACGCCGATGCGTCCTCGGAAGCGCCGGAGAGGAGAAACTGCAGTTCGTCTAGGCCCATCAGGCGAATCATTTCAGAAACGCTGTGGCCAAGTGCCGGCGGCGTGCCGTGGAGCTTGACGTAGTAGGCAGCGAGCGCCTTCTCCGACGCCTGGCGGGCAAGCATTGAAGCAAACCCGTCGTCGCCGTCGTGGCTGCACTTCTCGGCCGAGAGGAGGTCGCGGTAGGCCTGGCGCATCCAAGGTTCGGGAAGGTGGCGCATTTAGCCCACTGTCCCCCTGCGCTTGAAGTACTTCCAGAGCTCGTAGATGACGAACACGCTGCTTGAGACGGCGATTACGGTTCCCCACTCGAGTAGCGAGAGGGGCTCTACCTTGAATACTGCCTCAAGAATGCTCGTTTGCGTGATGAGGACCTGCAGCACGATGCCTGCGAAGATGGCGAGCCAGAGCAACTTGTTTTTGAACACGCCGATGGAGAAGAGCGAGCTAGTGCGCGAGCGAGAGTTAAGCGCGTGGAAGAACTGGAAGAAGATGATTGTGGAGAACGCCATTGACCTGGCTTTCTCTAGGCTCGAGTGGTCGACGAAAAGCTCGAATGCGAAGAGGCCGAGTGTGCCTATCGCGATTATCGAACCGATTGCGAGAAGGTAGGCGCCGTTGGATGGGGAGAGGATTTCCTCGTTGCGGGAGCGCGGTTGCCTATCCATCACTCCGGGCTCTTCGGGATCCATGCCAAGCGCGAGTGCCGGCAGGCCGTCGGTGACTAGGTTCATCCACAGGATTTGGATTGGCAAAAGGGGCATTGGCCAGCCTAAGAGCGTGGCTACGAAAATCGCGATGATTTCGCCAACGTTGCAGGTAAGGAGGTAGTAAATGCTCTTGACGATGTTGTCGTAGATGATGCGGCCCTCGCGAACGGCGTTGACGATTGAGGCAAAATTGTCATCCGCAAGCACCATGTCGGAAGCCTCTTTCGTAACGTCGGTGCCGGTGATGCCCATGGCAATGCCAATGTCTGCCTTCTTGAGCGCTGGGGCGTCGTTAACGCCGTCGCCGGTCATGGCGACCACGTGACCGTGCTTCTTGAGGGCACCGACGATGCGAAGCTTGTGCTCTGGGGAGACGCGCGCGAAGACGTTGTTTGCCAGGACTGTTTCCTCAAACTCCTTGTCCGCCAGTTCGTCTAGCTCGAGGCCCGTCCAGGGCTTTAGCCCGACGGGGAGGCCAAGCTCGCGCGCAATTGCGCCTGCAGTCAGAGGGTTGTCGCCCGTCACCATGACCACGCGGATGCCCGCTGTCTTGCAAAGCGCGATTGCGGACTTGACTTCCTCGCGGGGAGGGTCAATCATGCCCACGATGCCTAGGAAAATGAGTTTTTGCTCCACTTGCTTGTCGGAGTACTTTGCCGCCTTTGGCACTTCGCGGTAGGCAACGGCCAGGACGCGGAGGGCTTTTGAGGCGAACTCGTTGTTTTTAGCCAGTAGGAGTTTTTTGTCGGCCAAAGTCATCTTGCGCACTTTCCCACCAGTCAGAATCCGGTCGGCGTGGTCAAGCACGGTCTCCGGCGCGCCCTTGACAAAAGCATAGCGCTTGGAACCGTGGGCGTGGATTGTTGACATCATCTTTCGCTCAGACTCGAAAGGCAATTCGTACACGCGCTTGTATTGCCTTAGCTCGCCGTCCTTGCCGACGCCCGCCTTTTCCCCAAGCACGAGGAGCGCCCCTTCAGTCGGGTCGCCGATGACGTTGGCGACCCCGTGGCCCGATGACTCAAGTCGGGCTGAAGTGCAAAGCGCACCTGCGCGCAAAAACTGGATGAACCCGTCGTCGCCGGTGTCGAACTTTTGTCCCGATGTCTGAAAACCGCCGTTTAGCGCGTACCCGGTACCCGTAACGTCAAGCTCAGCGCCAGAGAAAAATAGCTTGCGCACAGTCATTTCGTTGCGCGTGAGGGTGCCGGTCTTGTCGGTTGCGATAACATCGGCGCTTCCAAGAGTCTCAACTGCCCTAAGCTTTCGCATGATGGCGTTTCGGCCCGCCATGCGCTGGACGCCCAGGGCGAGGGTGATGGTAACTATTGCAGGCAGGCCTTCCGGCACCGCGGCAACCGCGAGGCTGACGGAAGTCAAAAACATGTCAACGAGGGGAAAGCCGCGCGCCACGCCGACCACGAAAACAACTGCGACTATGGCTAGGGACGCTTGCGCCAAGCGCTTGCCAACAACTTCGAGTTTTTGCTGGAGTGGAGTTAACTCTTCCTCTACGGCCTGCACTTGGCTCGCAATCTTGCCAAACTCGGTGCGCATGCCTGTTGCAGTGACTACGGCGCGGCCAATGCCTCGGGTGACTATCGTGCCCAGAAAAACACTGTTGTCGCGGTCTGCAACCGCGGTCTTTTCCTTAAACACGGCTTCGGCGTCTTTCCCGACTGGCGCGCTCTCTCCCGTCAGCGTCGCTTCGCTTAGCTGCAGGCTCATTGACTCAAGCAGGCGGCAGTCAGCAGGCACCTGGTCGCCGGCTTCCAAGATGATTACGTCGCCCGGCACGAGCTCGCGGGCTGCAATGCGCTTTTCAACTCCGTCGCGGACGACGCGCGCGGTTGGCGCAACCATTTTCTTGAGTGCGTCAAGCGCTTTTTCTGCGCGGTAGTCCTGCACGAGGCCGACAACCGCGTTTAGAATGACTATTGCGATGATTGCACCCGCGTCAATCCACTCGCCTAGAAAGCCGCTGATTACTGCGGCGATTATGAGGATGACGACTAGGAGGTCGGTAAACTGCTCGAAGAACATTGCGAGGAGCCCCTTTTTGGGCGCTTCCTTTAGTTCGTTGTACCCGTGCTCCAGGAGGCGGCGGGCCGCCTCGCCAGACGGCAATCCCTTCTGGCCGCCTGACTTGAGTTCGTCAAGCGCGGCTTGGTGGGTAATGGAGTGAAAGGAAGGCATGAAGTGGTTAGCCGGCTCGTGCTTAAAAGAGTTTTAATTCGGGCCGGCGCGAGAAAAAAGTAACTGCAATCATTGGCAGATTATGTCGCCGAGTATCGTCGCCACGGCTCCGTTCGGGCAGTCGGCGGGCTTGGTCTTCGTAGGCGCGCGCGGGTTATTCTCGGCGGGGGTGGCCGGGCAAGTGTTTAGCGAGTAGCGTGCGGCGCCCGGGGGCTTTGTGGTTGGGGCCGGGCAGGACCGGTCGGTCAGGATGGTTTGGATTGCACTAAACCAGCTTACGCCGGTTAGGAACATGCTGCCGTGCATTCCGGAGCCGAACGAGCTTTGCCCGGCAAAACCGGCAAGCTGGCCGTAGAGCATATTCTGGCCCATGTTGTTGCCAACTGGAATGTGGAAGATGTTGGCAAAGGAGCCAAAGAGCGTCGGCGCAATGGGCGTGCAGTCAGGCGCCAGGCCATAGTGGTTGATGATGATGAGCTGGTTCTTGTAAGGAATCATCTGCAAGTACGCTTTTTTGGGCTGGCAGACAGGCGAGCATCCGTCGGAGTAAGCGTAGCAGGCCGCCCACGCGCTTCTTGAAATCGGGAATGCGAGGGGCAGGTCCTTGAGGTTGCCGGTTGCAAGCTCGCAGGTGTTGCCGGAAGTTATTTCTGCGTTGGCGGCAGTCTTGCAGGCAGTTACGCCAGTATTAAGCTGCCCTTTTGCCAAGTCGGCAGTCAACCTGCATTTCGCCGCGCAGTCAGCTGGCGCAGTGCAAAGACTGCATACTGGAGAGCCCGGAAGCTCTCCTGGAGGACATTGGCTTTCACAAAGTCTTTCCGCAGCGTCAATTGAAGTTTCGCCCGAGGTAATCTCGGATGCGGCGTCCGCTTCCATCGCTGCCTTGCACTTGAGGATGCCGGTCCCACCTGCGTTTTCGCAAATCCTCAAGCTGTTCACGATTTTCTGCGTGTTCGTAACGGTATAGGCGTACGTCGCAGTTGCGGAGCAGCTGGTTGGAACCATGCAATAGCAGCCAGCAGCGGAGCATATTTCCGTGCTCTCCACACCAGTGCCAGTCACGCTTCCAGTAGACTGAACCCAAGTCGGCTTCCTGCAAAGGGAGTCTGTCGTCCCCTGCTTTGCCTTGTAGGCAGCGTTGAGCGGAATCTTGCATTGCACGGGCTGATAGAAAAGAAGCGGCGTGAGCAGGCCCTCGATTTGCTGGCCCTCGACCGAGTTGCCGAAAATGCCGCCGCCTGTAAACGTGTTGAAGTAGCTGGCTACCATGCCAATCGGCCCGAGGAACTTGGGCGGCATGCCGATGAATGCAGAATCTATTTGCAGGGGCTTTGAGTGCTCGTCGCTTGCTTGAGTGTTGGATGCCAGGTTGTTCGTTTCGGTACGCTTGACGCAACTTCCGTCGCCGTATATGAAGTTGCAAAGCGGTTGAGTGCGAACCCCGCCGTCAGCCAGGCGCGGGTCTGAAATGAATTGGCTCGAGTCGCCGCAAGTGCCGCCAACGTAGTCGTACTCGCGGAGAATGGCGACAGAGCTTTCGGCGCCCCAGTCGCTCCCGTCGGCGCTGTAGGCCGAGACGGCGTAAATGCGCGGGTTGTCGGCAACACAGTATTCCGCTGCAGGCGTTTGCTTCTCGGGCGCACCGCCTTGGTTTGCAATGTGCTTGGCGCCCTCAATCACGCCGGCCGCAGTCCAGAGCTGGAAGTTGCCCGCACCGCCGGTAATTGTCTTAAACGGCTCGCCGTTGCCGCGTCGGAATGCAGTCTGGCTCGCAGTCAGGCGCGCAGATTCCTTGAATTGGTTGAGCATCTGGTTGAAAGCGTTTTTGGTGCACCAGCTGCCAGTGCAGCAGTTGGCGCTCGTGCAGCTGCTCACGCGCTTGCCCATCTCGCTGGTGTGCTCAAAGTATGTCGCAATCTCCTCGTAAGAGAGAGACGCGACTGACGGCACGTTACCGGGGCCTTCGCGGAACTCTAGTGTGCCGGGTCCGCGCCAGGCGATGACCTCGAGGCCGCTTGATGGAAATTGGATGTCGGTCGAGCCGGGTCGCAACACGCGCGGGCCAAAGTAGGCCTGGCGGTTGTTGACTGCAAAGACGAGCTGGGGCGTTGCGGGGCCTTCAAGGAAAGTGGGGTTGACTGTGAGGCCGTCGGCGGGGTTGAACCCGACATTGACGGTAAGCTCAAGGGTCGAAGGCTGGTTGGTGAGGCTGAACTTGAGCTTGGCGCTGTCTATCGTCACGAGCTTTGCCTTGACAGTGTTGTAGAATGAATTGCCGTACGCCTTGATTGGGCAGGTCGAGTGAGTGATGTCGAAAATGAGTGCGTGCTTTGCCTCGCTATAGTAATAGCATTGGTCGGTGCCCGAGTCGCTTGAGATTGCCTGCAGCACGATGCGGCCGTTCTGCGGCTGGCTTATTGCAAAGGGCATGGCGTCTGCGGGGAAGATTGGGTCGGCGTAGAATTGGTAGCTCGTCAGGCCACTGCCAGACTCGAGTGAGCCGGTGACGGGGTTAAAGCGAACTTGGTCTGACGAAGTGCATCCCGGGCAGCTGGCATCAGGAGGAAGGTCGGGTGGGGTGATTGGGGCGGGCGCCTGCACGCAGCTAAGGCCATCGGCAGCGCGCTCGTAGCCCTCGCCAACGCAGCCGCATTGGGGAATGTCGAAGACTATGGTGCCTGCGGGAAGGCAGCGCTTGACTCCATCGCCGGCGTTGCTATAGGAATCAGAAAGGCAACCCTGCGGATGGCCCTTGCCGTCTTGGGTGGTGCACTTGATGTCAAGCTCGCCCACGCATCCCTCGTTCTGGCACGCCACGCAGGCCTTGCCGTCTGAGGCGGGCTTCTTGCCGTCGGGACATCCGCACTGGACCGCGTTGCTTGCAACAACCGCGTTGTTCTCGGAGTTTAGTTGGCAGCGAAGCGGCGAGCGGTCGGAGAGGCACGAGTTGACTTCAAAAGAATTGCCTTGCGGGTCAACGCACTTCTTGTCAGAACAGAATCCCGTCGAGCGGCTGCAAGCTTTGGTGGTGCTGCCACCGCAAGTGGAGTCGCACGAACTGCAGAGAGGCGTTTGCTGGAGTTGAGCAGTGCAGAAGAACGGCTTGTTGGCGGGCAGGCACTTGTTTGGAGTGCTGCACTCGCCGTAATTGGGAGGCGGAGTGGGTGACGGTACTGGGATGCAGCTGAGCCCGTCTTTGGAAAGTACTTTGCCCTGCGGGCAGGCGCATGCCGGCGGGTTTGGCGAAATCGTGCCGCTTGCGCCGTCGCAGTAGAGCGGGGCTTTGCCGGTAATGCAGCCGGACAGGTATTGCGCCTGGGTCTGCGGATCAGTGCAGGTGCCGCCACCGCCGTTGCCACCGCCTTGGGTGACGCAGGAATTGCCTTGCGCAACTAAGTTGGCAGGGCACCCGCAGTCGCCAGCGCGGGGCTGGAGCCTTGGGCCGACAGTTGTTTGCACGCACGCGTTTGGCTTTGATGCGTCGCACTGGCCTATTGACAGGCGCGCCCCACCCGTGCCGACGCATTCAGTTTGCAACCTTGGAGCGCAAGTCAAGCCATCGGCGGATGGCTCAAGGCCCGGCGGGCAACCGCACTTGGTTGCGTCCGGTGAAAGCGCGCCGGCGGATGAACAGAAGAGAGGCTGGATTGAAGCGCAGCGGTTCGGTTCGCCAAGCATCCGGCCGTTTGAATCGCGGCAGGCGCCGCCGACTTCACTGCAGTCTTGGGTGGTGCAGCGGGCGCAAGCGCCGTTTAGCACGCGGTAGCCTGTCGGGCAGCCGCATTGAGTGCTGGATTGGAGTGTTGGAACGCTGGCGGACAAGAGGCAAGCCTTGGGGGGCGTGACTTGCGAGCAGGCGCCTAGAAGCGTGCCGTCGGGGCACTCTACTGCAGTGCACGAGTTGCCGCTTTGCGTCTTGCCTGCGGGGCATCCGCAATCGCCTGCGGCTTCGCTCGTCGTCCCGTCAGTGCACTTGAATGGTTTTTGCGGAGTGCAAGTGCCGCTTGCAACTCGCTGTCGCCCGATGATGCATTCACGTCCTGCATCGGCGGGCTTGAGGTCTAGGTCGAGCTTTTGCGAGTCGGCATAGCATCCTGCTTTTTGTGAAGACGAGCCGGCGCTGCCGAGGATGGCATCGGCGGGCCGATGCGCGTAGTTGGCGTCTTTTCTTGCAAAGGCGTTGTAGTAAAGCGAGAGCTTTCCCCGGCTTGCGGTTGGCTTGACGAAAACTTGGAAGACTACCACTTGCGAGACTGAACCGCTTGAGTCGGCAGACACTGTCGCGGACACCCACTTGAAGAGGCCGTCGACGGGCGCGTTGTTGTTCGCGTCAACGCACGTACTTGACGGGTTGAATGTCGTTGACTTGATTATTAGGGCGTCGCCTGCGTCAAAGTCCTTGATGCCGGCAGTGTCGGTTGAAACGCTTTGGCCATCGCCCACGCGGAGCGTCATGCCCGCTTCAGAAGCGTCCTGCGCCGCGAGGGAAAACCAAATGGAGTACTCGCGGTCGGGTGAGAGGAATTTTGCCGAGTTCCCGAATTCGTCAAACGCGCCGTTGTAGTAGGCGGCGGCGTCAAGGCCGGTTGAGGAAAATCCGGGGACCAAGAAAATTTGGAGGCTCTTGGTTTCCCCAACTGCGAAAGTGGTGTGGTCGGTCGAATCCATGTAACCGCCGGCGGTTGTGGTGAATGTCACGTCGCTGGGCTTGACGCGGAGAGTGCAGGGGGCAGAACACTCGTCGGCAAACCCGTTTCCTTCGGCCTTCACGTGCGCACCGGTTAGGGGTTGCTGCGAGCCGGCATCGATTGCCTCTACCACGGCGTTGGCGTAGTTCGAGTCGACGGTGAGGTCAAGTGAAGTTGATGGCGGCGTTGAGGTGAATTGTTTTGTGGATTTAAAAGCGCCGAAGACCGCGGTTGCAGCAAGATTGCCGGCCGGCACTGCGGTGAATGAAGCGCCGCCGTTTGCGCCCGTGAGTGCAGGCGGAACGGTAAATGAGCCGTCGGTTCGCCGAATTGAGACGAGGGCGTTGGCAAGGGGGGCGCCGTCTCCGTCCTTGACTGAAACCGAGAGAGAAGAGTAATCTGAGGGCGATGCGGTTAAGTCGGTGCATCCTCGTTCGCCGTTGTGCTCAACGCAAGTCTGGTACTTGACTGTCCCGGTTAGCGGAGCGGTTGGGAGGGTGGCGAAGACCGAGTCGCCGGCGGCAAACGGGCCGGCGCGCACGGTTAGAGTCGAGCTTTTGTAGGCGTAGGCGACGAAATTTCCGCTTGAAGGCAGTGCCACTTGGGCGCCTTGCGCGTCGGAAGTGAATTGCTCAAACGGGATTGTCTCGTCGCCTTGGGTGAAGACCAGCCAGCTTGCCTGCGTTGGCGCCCCGTCGTTTCCGTAGGCTTGGAAAGTTGTTGGAGTTGAATCTGCTGTGTCTAGAACCACTTTCACTGAGGGGGAGGAGCCGAATACGGTGAGTACTGGCTGGCGCTGCACGAAGCCCGGGGCGCGTGCGGTGATGCCGATGTTCGCACCGATTGGCAGGCCGCTGAGAATTGCCATGCCGGCGGTTGTTTTGACTTGTGCGATGAGCTTGCCCGAATCGGCTTCGTAGGCTGAGACTAGCGCTTCGGCGGAGGCGCCTGTTGCGTCAACGACGATGACTTGAAGGGAATCGGCGGACTGCGTTGTTGCGTGCGCAACGCCGTCTGTAATCACGAACTGGAAGAGGAGCGCACCCGACGCTGAGTGGACTTCGATTACTCCCTGCGAGATAACGCCGCCGGTTGCGTCTTCGGCGATTAATAGAGTGCCGTCGTCAAGCCTGTCGAGCTTGGCGCTGCCCGCGGTTAGCGTCGCGGGATTAAGCTCGCTGCCGGTTGAGTCGAAAACGCGGATGCGACCCGACTGCAAAAACTGGCCCGACGAATCGCGGACTTTTAGGATTGAGTTAAACGCCAGGGCAGTGCCGGTTCTTGAGGTAAAAGAGAGCGTGCCTTTCTTGGCTCCCGGCGTGAGTGACTCGAGTGAAACTGATTGGCCGGCGGTGACTGCCGATATTGAGAGGGAATTGGCGCGGTAGCCTTCCTTGCTAAGACGCAGCTTGACGAGGGCGCCGTAAGGCGCCGGGATTACGGCCCTGCCTGAAGCGTCGGTAGTCAAGCGCAGCGCGTTAGTGCCGACGACCGCCAGGACTGCCGCCTGCGAAAGGGACTCGCCGGTTATCGAATCGACTATTGAAAGAGTGAGCGTACCCTTGTAGCTTCCGGGGCTGCCGGGTGCGGTGCCGGGGGTGAAGAGCTTGACTTCAGCAGTTCGGATTGTCGAGAGGTCGATGTGCACGAGGTATTCCTGCGAGTCGCTTGTCGCTACCCTGCCTTCGGCGCTTGCGCGAAGCACCACGCGTTGGGGCAGGTTCTTGAATGACACCATGCCGTTTTTCGTCGTGCCGACTGCGAGTTGGTTGTTTGACTCGTCATAGACGCGTACTGTCGCCCCGTCGAGTTTTTGGCCGCCTGCGTAGACGGCAACGGTCAGGTCATGAGTTGTCGCTGAGGGGGAGAAGAAAGTGTAGTAAGCTGCGAGGAGGGCAAGGAGGGCGATGAACGCGAGGACTTGCAGGCCAGAGATGCCCTGCTTTTCTAGGGGGTTGTGGAACCACTTGCCTGCGGGCACGCCGTGGCCGTCAAGCCAGCTGATTACGGCGTGGTAGGCGCTTTCAATCCGGTCAAAGAGCGAGGGTATTGCAGCCTACCCCCCTTAGTTGTTAACGCGGATGGACTCATCCATCGGCGCCTCGCAATAGTCGCCGTATACGCTGTTGGAAGCTTGGCCAAAGCAATAGCCGCTGTAGCCCTGGGGCGGGGTGGTTGGAATCGGGCACTCGATGACGTCGTTGGCGGCGGTGTTGTCGTCAATGTATTGCGGGGCGATGGGGCAGAAGATGAGGCTGTCGCCGCTGCCTCCGCAGTTTCCGCAGTAGGCGGTAGCGCAGTACTGCACGCAATCGCATACGCCGGGGTGACCGTCCTCGCCGCAGCTGTGGCTGTGCTCCTCTACGCTCACCTGCTTGATGTTGCAAAGCCACTTGTTGTTTTCAACGATTCTTGAACCAACGGTTTGTCCGGCTGCGTTTTTAACATTGATGCTGCCGCCGCCGTACTCGGTCTTTATCGAGCAGCCGACTTGCTTGACGCTGAGGGTGCCTGAGCTTGTGGCGGTGTCTGACGGCTCGTTGCCAAGCAAGTACTGGGACGTGGGCAGTTGCTTTAGTGCCACGGAATAGCTGAAGCTCTTGCCGTCCGCACTCGACGCCTTAAGCTCGTAGAGGCCGATGCCGACTCCGCACATCTCGGAAGTCTCAGGCGTAAAGCCCAGGCCGTCGGGCGGGAGCGCAGTCAGTTGGTCAATGTTCCAGCCCCAAGTGGAGATGGGCAGGGACATTGAGAAGTCGCGCGGGCCGTTGAAGTAAGTGTTGACTAGGTACTTGTACGGCGCGCCCCAGTAGTTTTCGATGTTGTGCACGTTTTGCAGCGAGTACTGCTCTAGAGGCGTGATGTTGAGCCAGTAGTTCGGGTCGCTTGGGTCTAGTGGGCCGGCTTGAGTGACCACGCGCTTGAAGCCGGCGTTGCAGTCGGGATCGCAGCGCGGCAGTCCGCAGGTGCTGCCTTGGGCGTCCTGCGGGTGGCAAGACAACGACTTTCGCGTGATGGTTATCTTGAGGGGCACCGAATACGCGTCTCCGCCGGCCTTGGTTGACTTGAGGCGCACGGCCCAAACGCCGTCGGTAGTGCCGCTGGGGTCAACATTGAATTGCTTGGACCAGGTCCAGGTTGCGTTGTTGAATGAAAGTTGGTTTGCGTCGTATGTGCCTAGGAACTTGTCGCCGCTGCCGTCGCACCACTGGCTGTTGCCCGTGGCGATTGGACACGAGGTGCTGCCGCGCTTCTTGAACTCGAGCTTCATTGAGCTGACGCCTTCGCTGTAGTTCGACAGGGTAAACGAATTCTCCTCGTGGATGTCGTAGAACTGCACGCTCGCCAGCGTCTTCTGGTTTTCGGGAGTTATTGAAATGCCGAAGTTCGAGTCTGGGTTGTAGGAAACGTCGACGCCTCCGGAAACGTCGGCGCACGAGCGGCAGGACACGTTAGCGAACTGCTGGACGATGGTTGTATTAATCCAGAGGACCATGCTCGGGTAACACGAGATTTCGTTAGTGTCGCGCCTGGTGCCGCAAAGCCAGTTGCTCATTGCAAGGGGCGAGCGTCGGAATACCGACATTGCCGCCACGTCCTTGACGCTCGACTTGAACATCGCGGGTACCTTCGACATGACGTCGCTCACGTACGCCGTTGCCTCGCAAGTGTAGCGCGCAATGTTTTCGGGATCGCCGTTGGCGTGGTTGGTGAACTGCTGGTAGAGGTGGTTGGTAGACTCGGCAGCGTGCACCCGGCCGACTAGGATGCTAAGCCAGCTGCCAGGGCGGTAAGCGTTTAGCTCGTCTGGAATAGTAACCGTGACGCCATCTGTTTGGGAACCGCCGCCGGGATAGAACTTGAGTGGGTAGGTATTTTGAGAGTCGGTCCCGGGACCGCCAGTGCCTGCCGACATCAGCCAATAGTTGAGCCTGGCGTTTGGAGCGTCAGGATCCTCGTCATTCCAGTCAAGGTCTGGGGCGTAGGTGATTGACTTGCGCACGTCGCTCGGCTGGTTACCAGCGGCCTTAACCGCGAGGTCGGGAGCGTTGGCAGGATATTGGCCGTTATACAGCGTGTACGCGGCCTGGTGTGACTGGCCCTTGCCGAAAATGTAGCTGGCGTCAAGGGCATTTACGCCCTGGAGGTCCTGCTTCTTGATGATGAGCACTACTGACGCCTTCTTTCCGGTGCCGCCGCACGCCACAGTCATGTTGACGCGACCCAGTTCAACGTAGCCTGAGGCGGCCTTGCGCTGGAGGTCGTCGGGCAGGTAGAAGTTGTTGCCTTTAAGGAGCGAAGGCGTCTTTAGCGCGTTGACGATGACTACGGGAGTGCCGCCAATGTTGCGGTAGTAAAGGTAATCGCCGACAAACGGGTGGCCTGCAACGGGCGAGAACTGCACTAGCTCCTGCGCCAGTACGTCGCCGCAAATGCTCTTGAATGAAGTGTCAAGCTCCATCGGCACCGCGTCTGCGGGGAAGATGTTGTCAACGACCATAGTCATGTTGTTGCAGCCGGAAACGGGTTGGGGCTGGCCCCGGCCGTCCTGCTCGATGCGGAATACCAACGCCGCGTTGCCGCCGCAGAAAAGCGAGTTGGGGCCAATGTCGGGCGGCAAGTCTGGCACCGACCGGTTCTCAACGTAAGGCAGGACCGTGGAGTGGGATAGCCTGCCGCCGTTGTAGATTGTGACGTTGCCGGTTATCTTGCCAGTCGCCATCGGTGCGACGAGCACGGTGAGAGCCATTTGCTCGCCGCTTTGCACGTTACCGAGGTCGATGGCGATGTCGCGCTTGTGCTGGCTAGCGTCGTACGGGTATGTAGTGCGGCCGGCCCTATCGACATAAGCGCGCATGATGAAGTCGGCGGACGGGCCCGTGAGGTTAAACGTGAGGGTCGCTCCCGAGGCGGCCACGCGCGAGGTAATCACGTGCTTGAGCTCGACGTAGGAATCGGGGCAAGTAAGTTCGGGCAGGCCCCAGCTTTGCTTGCGGTAAGTGTTCTCGACGTTAGTAAAGTCACCGCCTGCTACGCAGGAGTTGACAGTGAAGAACAGGTTGTCGATGCCGCAGGTGTATGAGTGGTCGTCACCGCACGGCTGGTTCTCGTTTGGGTGGCGCTGGCGGGCGTCTGCGGGCGTTTGGATTATTGCAGTGTCTGAAGCTGTGACTGGGGAGATGACGTCAACCGAGGAGCCGGTGACGAGAACGGAAGTTGAGCCCGAGTCAACGCCCATTGAAATCTCTGCAACGTCCTGCGTGGTCGTGAGTGCGGTTGGCCACAATTCGAGCTCGCCGACAAAGTCGCGTGGGGCGGCGAAGTCAGGGCAGTCGCTGACGTCAATCGTCATCTTCGTGCCGCTGCCGGTTATTGGGTGGTTGACTTTCGCGTTGTTGCTGCTTCCGCAGTAGACGCTGAAAGTCGCGGACTTGAACTCAAGGTGTGCAGGGTCAATAGTGAAAGTGATCTTGCCGTCAGGCAGGGGCTCAAGCAAGTCAATTGCGAAGCTCACGTTAAGCGGCCTTGGCGTACGGAACTCTGGCGGGAACTCGCCGGCCCACCTAATCCACTCGGGCTTCGAAATTGCGTCAAAGCCGGCCTGGCCGTCGTTCTCTGACACGCTGCCTTGTGGCGTGAACTGTGAGAAGTGCTCGAACTTGGCGCACGCCTGCGTGGTGCACGAGGCGCCCTCGTTCTTGAGCTTGAAAGAGTATGCGGCCTGCTCGGCTTGGCAGTAGTCGCGGTTGGAGTTGCTGCGTTCGGTGCCTAAGACGGCATCGTGGGGGTAGCGCAGGTAGCGCTCGGACCCGTCCCTGTAGCTTGCTGCAAACGCGCGGTAGCCTAGCGTGATGTTGGCAGCGTCAGTCCCTGAGGGAACGAAGAAGTAAACGTCAGACGAGAATGCCTTGCCCGAGGTGTTGGCACCGTTAGTCACGGCGTACGCGTCCATCCAATTAAAGCCGTTTTCGGGTTTGCCCTGCGAGTCGAAGTGGACGTTGGCGAAGAAGTTGGCCGGAGTGTAGTACTGCTCGGCGCACGAGTCAAGATTGTCTCCGCCAGTAATGTTGCCGATGGTTAAGGACAGGTCCATTGACGCCATCTTGCGCGAAGCGTTGTAAAAGTACGCAGTGCCGTCAAACGGCGCTAGTGTTGCGGCAAAGCCAACTTTTTCGGCGTTTCTAAATGCCGAGTGGAGAGTCGCCTTGTAGGTGTGGTTCTTGTCAAGGAAGATGCTAGTGTCGTTGCAGAACGGCGAGCCGCTCGCCGAGCACACGACGCGGGCGTCAGTCAGGTCAGTCAGGCGGTAAACCAGCGTGACAACAGTTGAGTTAGGGTTGGAGGTGGATGACGGGATGAGCGGCACTGCCGCGATGGTTCGCGTTGCAAGCGTCGTGCCCTTCACTACAATGTTTGAGGAGAATGGAAGTGCGGGCGAGTCAAAGTAGCCTGAGGCAGTTGCGGTGGCGTTAAAGGCGTCAGGAAGGTCGCCCTCGAAATACCTCATGCGGAAAGTGCATGCGCGCGGGTCGCCGTCTAGGCGGCAGCCGTAGCTGACGGCGTCAAGGTAAGTGAGGTTGACTAAAGCCCCGCCAATTGGCGCGTCGGTGAAAGCGTCGCGCGGCTCGAACTTCACTACCCCGTATGCGGGGGCCACGCGGATGAATGACGAGACTGCAAGCGCACCACCCTCGTTTGCCGGGCCGTTTACAAAAGACGCGTTGAATCCCGCCTTCTCGTTGGTGGTAGTGGCGTTCCTGGGTGAAAGGAAGGCGGTTGCAATCACATGGTCGCCAACTGCGGTCGCGTCAAGCGACGCGACTGCCGAGAGACCGTTGGACGACACTTGGCCAAAGCCTGAAGCCTTTAGCGCGCCCTGGGCGTCAAGCACGAGATAAGAGAGGCTGAGGACCGGAATCTTGGAAGACGAGTTGAAGACCACCATGGGCGCGGCGTAGGGCTGGAATGCTTCGAACGAGAAGTTGATTGAAGAGGCAGTGCAATTCCACGAGCTAATGTCAGCTGGGAAGTTGGCGCTGCAGTCGTCAAGAGCGGCGATTGGCCCGCCTTCAATCCCGTCGTCGAGAGCCGGCAGGACTTCATGGCGGTCAAACGGCGCGCGGACAACGTAGCTGCCGTTCCCTAGGCGCTCAAAACCAACCTGCTCGGTTTGGGTGAAACCCGGAAGCTCCCACTGCAGCAGGCCGAACTGGTCGATGGCGCGCTCGTTGTAGGCGACTACCACCCAACTGTTGCGCAATCCGTGCTGCGAGGCGGCGGAGTAACCAATCGAGACAGGGGCTTCTGGCGAAAGTTCCCATGGCTGTGCGATGACGTAGCCCTGCACTATTGCCGCGGGCGGCTTGTTGCGGCCGGCGAAAAGCAGTGCGTCCGCGTCGATGGTGAAGTTTACAAAGCCGTATTGGTCCACGATAAACTGTGGCGTTACTTCGATGTGCACATTGTCGGCACCGACTTTGGTGAACACCACTTTTTCGGGCCGCACGCTAGAGTAGTTGCTCTTGAATGAGAAAGCGTAGGGCCGGCGGACTTGGTTGCTGCGCGAGTCCTCGATGGTGAACACGACCTGGAGCGGAGTGCACGCATCTTGGTTCGTGCCGTTGCCCTCAAAGCAGCGTTTTGTCGAGAAGGCCGTGAAGCCATCGCCGCGGCCGTTGTCGGGGTTGGTGTCCTGTGCGAATGTCGTTGTCACGCAAACGCTGTTGTCGGGGCTGCAGCTCTTTTGCGACGAGGCGAGAGTGAATGACTCGGAGTAGTTGTTGGCGTGGCAGTCGAGCTTGCCGTTAAAGAGCACGTCGGAATCGTACGGGTCGTAGGCAGTCTTGTTGGCGCTCTGCACGTAACTGCGCCAGTGCATTGAGAAGCCATTGCTGGCGGCATCCTCGTTGGTGCGGAAGGAAGTGAAGAACTGGCCGGCGTAGGGCTGGCCGTTGATGTTGTTGATTGATACCAGGTCGAGCGCGCGGTAGGCGTTGCCGATGCCATAGTCAAGCGAGTTGTAGGCGGTGCAGCTGTCCTCAATCGAGGTGTAGCCGAAAGACTGCAGCTGGAGGTTGGGGAATGCCGAGTGGTTAAAGAAACAGGCGCCTGCGGTCGAGCAGTCG
Source organism: archaeon (assembly GCA_020057405.1). Lineage (GTDB taxonomy): Archaea > Micrarchaeota > Micrarchaeia > Norongarragalinales > UBA97 > JAGVFW01. The sequence goes on from JAGVFW010000016.1 coordinate 41,458, forward strand.
CCGTCGGTCGCGCCGGCCTGCATGAACGCGCCGGCGCCTTCGTCGGTTGCGTTAAACGAGCGGAGCGTAAACTTGGCGTTGTAGTCAAACGACTTTACAAGCTCGCCGCCCTGGGCGACAGGCCTGCCCTGCCAGTCGAAGACGCCGTCTAGAGTCATTATGGAGGAGCCGTTGAAGCTTGTCGGAATCATTGCCGTTGAAACGCTGACGACCTGGCCGGGCTGCTCAATCCATGGCACGACGATGTCGCTTGAGTTGAAGTAGTTTGGCGCGGTTGCAAAGAGCCGGCAGTCGACAATCCATGGCGCGGGAAGCATGCAGTGCGAGCCAGTGCAGCTGCTGGCGGCAAAGTAATCAAAGCGGCCTTCAGCAAAGTAAAGCGGCTCCTGGCACACCAAGCGCAGCCGCCCGCGGTCAAGGTCGGGAGTGACGCCAAGCGTGATTGCGTCGTAGACACTCGCGTTCACCGTGCCGCTCTCGGGAACGACGGGCAAGTTAAGCGAAAAGTCGGTGTTGTTCTGCCCTGCAGTGAGCTCAAAAACAACTGGCCCGCCGTGAAGCAAGGGCGTCTGGTCGCCCAGGTAATAGTTGGCGGTGATGTTGAGCACGTCGCCGGTAAGCAAATCGAAGAGCGGCTCGCCAAGGAGAGTGGTGCAGGAGGAGAATTCCACGACTCCGTCAGTGCCGGTATCGTCGCTTGCACATAAGGCGGATAAATTGTCCTGCTTTAGTCGGATGGTGACTGCAGCGCCGGACACGGCGCGCACGCCGGTCGGGGTAGCGCGGGTGACGTTAATTGAAATCGTGGCCGGTACGACGGAATTGTTGCTGCCTGTTGCGTCAAGCTCGATGGTTATGGTCCCGGTCTGGGCCGTGAACGCTTGCGTCCCGCGGTTGTAGCCGTCCTTTGACGCCACAGCTCGATAGCTGTCGCCCAAGCGCAGGACGTAAGTGCGGCTGCCGTTAATCACTTCCTCTGAAAGAGGAAGCTGCGCGTCGCCGCGGTAGAGCTGGAGGCGCACTCCCGAAAGAGGACCTCCGCCGCGCTGCTTTACAACTATAGTAACGTTAGCGCTGGCATTGGCGGTAGCTGGGTCAAGAAGAAGCGTTATCGTGCGCGAGGGGGACATTATCTGGTAAGTGAGCCCAAGGCCATAGCCGTCGTATTCAAAGTATCCTGTCGCATTTGCCTTCGCGAAGAACCGAGTGCCGTAAGCAATTCCTGCAAAGACTGACGTGCCGTTAACCGCAACCGATGAAGCCAACTGGCGAAGCGATGAGGCGTCGATGAGCTGGGCGGATGCACGTGAGGCGATTACCGTGCCAGTCTTTGAGTCGCGCAATACTGCGATGACCGCTCCCTTCTGGCCAGAGTGGTTGCCGCCGGGAACGATGATTTGGTGGTCGCAAGTGCCGTCATCGTCGCAGAAAGTGACGTTGGTGAAGCCGCCGCCGGGCGGGGGCGATACGGTGTTCGGAGTTCCGCCAGCCGAGGGCGGCCTGCCGGTTGTCAAGGTGACTAGGTCGATGCGCCCGCGCCGTCGTGCAGTGTCGAAAAACGCGTTTCCCTTCAGGTCGTCCTTATGCGCGCGGAATTCAAGCTGCTTTAGCGGCATTCCGACAAACACGGCGCTGCCATCGACGGTGTTAGCTGTTGCGAGCATGACGTCGCCATCGTAGACTTCGACAACAGCGTCGGAGACGCGCGCGCCGTCTTTGAAGACCGCCACTTCAAAGTCGGCAGTCTGGCCAAAGCCGCCGAAGGTAAAGAGCAGCAGGGCCAGGATTGCGAGTAGAACTAAAACCGTAACTGGGAAACTGGGGACGCCGCGGGATTCTATTGGGTCAACCCAGTACTTGTAGACTGGCACGCCCGCCCCGTCAAGGGCATCCATAACCGCGTAGTAGCCGTCTTCGAGCTTGAGATAAATGCCCAGCAGGAATTTTTTCAGGCGGTCGACCACAGACCCGCCGGTGCCTTCTGCTGCCCCTTCCGCCATAGCGTTAATCAATACTCAATGACTTAAAAACGCTTTGATTTGCAGAGCGGTCCAAGCCCCCCCTGCGAACCCGCCAACCCCCCGCACCCAGCCCGCCCGATATAAATACTTTCACCGGCCTTACCCCTTTTGCAATGACTGCATTTGCAAACGCCGTGGAACACGCGCGAAAGCTGCTCGAAAAGTCTTCGGGCGAGCAGGGCGGGGAAATCGACGTCACCAGGCCCCGTGGCGAATACGGCGACCTCGCATCACCGATAGCTTTCGTTCTTGCGAAAAAGCAGGGCGGCAACCCGAACGAATTGGCCGCAAAGCTCGCGGCTCAACTCTCGACGCAACTGCCTGACGCGTTTTTTGACAAGTGCGAACCGGCAGGCGGGTATGTCAACTTCTTTTTCTCCGACGCGCTTCGCGCAATGGCGCTCTCGCAAGCACTGCAAGGCGATTACGCCACCGGCAGGGAAGGCCAGGGCAGGACTTTCGTGCTCGAGTACTCACAGCCCAACGTTGGCAAGCCCTTCCACGTGGGCCACATCCGCTCGACAATTCTTGGCGACTCGATTGGAAACTTCCTCACCGCACGCGGCTGGTCGGTCAAGAGAGTAAACTACATTGGCGATGCCGGCGCGCAAGTGTCAAAACTCGTCCTCGCGAGCAGGGAGTTCAAGGATTTGCCCCCGATGAAGGACGAGAGGGTGATGCTAAAGTACTATGTGCGCGTTCATCAAGAAATCGAGGAAAAGCCCGAGCTGGCGCAACAAGCGCAGGAAATTTTGGCCGCGATTGAGGCGGGCGACGACGCGACGCTAAAGGAAGTGCTTTTCATCCGTTCCAAGAGCTACGAGGCGTTCCAGAGGAATTACGACATGCTTGGCGTGCGCTTCGACGACGTTCTTGGCGAAAGCGAGTTCATTGCGCGCTCTAAAGAAATTGCCCACGAAGCGCTTGAAAAGAAAATCGCGTTTAAAGACGACAAGACGGCAGCACTTGTCGCAAACCTCGAACCACGGGGGCTGCCAAACACCATTCTTCTGCGCAGCAACGGCACGACGCTCTACTTTACCCGCGACATGGCCCTTGCTGACTGGAAGTGGGGCAAGTACGAGTTTGACGAGGGCCTTGTGACGACGTCGACTGAACAAAACACTTACTTCAAGCAAGTCATCGCGTTTTTAGGCATGCTCGGCCGCGACTACGCGCCCCGCTACAAGCACATGGGCTTCGGCCTAGTGACACTGCAGGGCGAGAAGATGAGCACGCGCGAAGGCCGCGTGGTGCTAATGGAGGACGTGCTGAATGCGGCAATTGATGAAGTGAAAAAAGAACTGTCGCAACGCGAGCATGACTACCCTGCGAGCGAAGAGGATGAAATCGCGCGCACGGTCGGCATCGGCAGCGTCAAGTTCGCTTTCCTAAAAGTCGGCAATTCCAAAAACATTTCATTTAACCCAACCGAAGCCGTCAGGTTTGACGGCGACACGGGCGCGTATTTGCAGTACACTTGCGTCCGCGCAAGGAACATCCTTCGAAAGGCGGGCATTGACGCGACGAAACTAAAGGCGCCTGCGCGCGCCGATTTCAACGAGTACGAGAGGAAAGTCGTCTACGCGCTCGCCTACTTCCCGGAGGCGGTTTCCCACTCGGCAAGAAACTACGAGCCCCACGTAACTTGCGACTACCTGCTCAAGCTCGCTGCCGCGTTTAGCGAATTCTACGAAAAGTGCCCCGTCGCAACAGCACAAGAGCCCGACAAGAGCAAACGCCTGGCAATTGCCGCTGCAACCGCAAGCGTGATTGAGAGCGGCCTTGCGCTCCTCGGAATCCAAGTGCCCGCGAGAATGTAGAAATGCGACTCAAAGTAACTCATCAAATCGCAGAACAAAAACTAAGCTCGGCAAAGAGCCTATCTAAAACCGATCCGCACGCGGCATACAGGCTGGCGCTGGCTTCTGCTTACTATTTTTTTGCATTCGGGAAAAAAGAAAAGGCGATTGAAGCAGTAAAACTTGCTGCAGACAGTCTGGCCGCAGACAGTTTCGGCTCATTTGAACGTAAAAAGCGAACTCAATTTTCGGCCAGAACCAAGGCAGTCACCAATAACCCCGAAGTACTCATGGCCGCAATGGGCATGCTCACTGAAAAAGACATCAACCGGGGCGGGACGGCCCTCCGCGCGCTGGAAAAACACATTCCGGAAGCAAAGATACTTTCTGCACCCCAGAAAGCCTACCTGAAATCATTTTGCGGACACCACATAGACGACTTCCTACACGCAGTTGCCGCCAAGCTTGAAGCCGAACGCCTTTCCGCACACCTTGAAACCCTGATGAAAAGTGCGCGGCACACCGTTCCAAAAGACGCGATAAGCGGCGAGATAGTCATAGGAACACAAACGCGGGCGTTTGTAACCATAAGACACAATGACGACGGGATCCACGGAGATTTGCAAAAAAACCTGGGCAAAATCAAGGCACCGGAAGGAAAAGAACACCAAATAATCCGGATACCTAACGGAAACACGCGCGTCAACGTGGTGCCGGCAGGCTTTGTGAATTCAAACTAAACCTGCGCGGCCATTTCCTTAAGCAGTGCTGCTGGGTCTTTTGATTTCACGAACGCGCTTGCGAGGAGCACGCCGTCGGCGCCAAGCTCAAAGCACTTCTTCACATCAGCGACGGTTGTGACGCCAGCGCCAACTACTGGAACGACGTCGGGGGCCTCGTTGCCCATCCTTTGCACGAACTTCTCGACAATCTCTGGCTGCGCGGTTGAGACGCTAATGCCACTGCCAATGAGTTTTGGCGGCTCGTAGGCAACGGCCCACGGCTGCAGGTCGACCGCAAACGCGAGGGACTCGTCAAGGTCTGCTGCGCAAACCATCACCCGCAAGCCGATTAATTTCGCTTTCTCGACAACAAACTCTACTTCCTCGCGCTTCAAGCGGTGCTCGCTGTGGTTAACTAGAGTGCCCTGCGCGCCGCTTGCTTTCACGCTCTCAACAGGCAGCCATCCGGTCTTTGCACCCGCGTCAACCGCGTCGGCGTGCTGGGCGAACGCTGTTGCGTGCTTTAGCTCGCGAGCGATTAGCTCGAGTTGCTGCGGTTGTGGGCAGACGATGATTTTAGCATCCGTGTCAGCGGCAATTTCATCCGCTAGGCGCGAAAGACGCAAGCCGCCCTCGCCTGCGCTTTCGGGATACGCTTTCAGGTTGAGTGCAATGAACTTTTCCACGAAATGCATTGTGTGGGCTAAGCAATAAAAACCCCTTGCGGCAACTAGCTCAATACGGTTTTTGAAATGACTGTAGAAACGAGTGCCAACACCCCCGTGCAAGGCGGTGCCGGAGTCCGGCCCGAGGATATAGCGAAAGCGATTGCAGGGCCGAACTCGCCACACCCCCAAGCACAACCGGCGGCACACGCTGCGCAAAACGTACAAGTGGCGCCAGAGCAAAAGCCCCTGCCCGAGGATGTGCTGAAGAAAAACAAGGCCGCCTCAATGCTTGACGGTGCGGCCGCTTCGGTGATGGAAAGCGCTTCTTCCGGCTACGCGACCCCGTTTGCAATTGCCCTAAACGCAAGCACTTCCCAAATCGGCTTGCTTACCGGCATTAGCGTGCTTTTAGGCTCGCTTGCGCAGCCGATTGGCGCAAGCCTCGCCGAGCGGGTTGACCGGCGAAAAATCATCGTGAGCATGGTGGTGCTGCAGGCGCTCGCCTGGCTGCCGATAGCCGCAATCCCGTTTTTCCTGGCGCCGGGCAACGGGGCTGCAACCGCGTTTATCGCGCTCTTCGCGCTCATGACCGTTTTCGGCAGCATTTCGGCGCCAGTCTGGAACAGCACCATGGCCGACATCATCCCGCTAAAGGAGCGCGGCGCGTTTTTCGGGAGGAGAAAGGAATTTTTGCAGTTTGTCACCCTAGTCACGTTGTTTGCGTTCGGCCTGTTTCTCGGCGTGGTGCCAAAGGACATGGTGTTTTTGGGTTTTGCGGCGATTTTCGCAATCGCCTTTAGCGCAAGGATGATTTCAGCCCACTACCTCAACATGACGTTCTACCCGCCCTACCACCACCGCAAGGACTCGGGCTCGATAAGCGCATTTCTCTCAGGCCTGCTTTCGACGAATTTCGGAAAGCTCGCGCTCTTCCTCGCTGCAATAGTCTTTGCGACCAACATTGCCGCGCCATTCTTCCAAGTCTACCTCTTGCGGTCGCTTGGCTATACCTACCAGCTCTATGCCGTCATGATTGCAATCAACGCCATTGCGGCAATACTGACGTTTTCCTACTGGGGAAGGCTTAGCGACACGTTTGGAAACAAGAAAATCCTATTCGCAACCGGCCTGCTGGTGCCCCTGGTTCCCTTAGGCTACCTGTTTGCGTCATCGCCGCTGCACATCGCAATTGCCGAGGCAGTAAGCGGCATCGCCTGGGCGGGCTTCAACCTCGCGACGTTCAACTACGTGCTTGAATTCTCGCCCTCATACAACCGCGCGCGCTACATTGCCTACTACAACGTGCTCATCGGGACAGCTACTTTCGCAGGCGCCCTTGCAGGCGCGTACTTGATTGAATCCAACTTCGTCCTGGCCGGGCTTGCCGGCATTCCGCTTCTTTTTGCAATCTCGACTGCCGCAAGGTTTGCCTGCATCATCGCAATCCTGCCGGCGGTTGCAGACTCCAAGCCCCTCCCTGGCCTGGACAACCGCCGCTTCTTCGTCAACGCCGTCATCAACTACCCCATGAACGAAGTGCACTCAAGCGTAGTTTCCGGCTGGAGCTCAATGATGCACGCGGAAAAAAAGGCGGTCGAGACGACAAAGCGGTTCGTCGGCGAGTTCGGCAAACACGCCCACCATGGCGGCAAGGCATTCAAGAGAAGGTTCTACTTGGAGGAATGATTGGGGAGCGGGGCTACTTGCCCGGCCGCCAGCGCTTGAGGGAAGGCAGCGTTTCGGTGGCAAGGGCGAGGGCGCGCTCGTAGGGCATCGCAAGCTCGCGGACCATTTTCTGCACTTTGCGCTGTATCATGTCGCCCAAAGTCAGTTCGGGTTCGATAAAGTCGCCGCTTGTAAAGCAGTCCTTGCAGTACTCGTCGCAAACCGTGCCGTTGGAGTTCGAGCCGCAGAGGCCCGCCGCAAGCATTACGCCGCAGCTCTGGCAAATTTCTTTTTGGTCCATAATCAAAACCCAACCCTTTGGTAGGATATAAAAGTGTCGGAACAGAGTTGTGTGCGTGAAACGCTTTGCTTCCCTGCTTTTGCTCGCCGTCCTGACGGCCGCACTCGCGACGGGATGCTTGTTCGACACTAAAGCCAAGAAAAAGCCGGCGGCCAACTTGACTAAGTCAAGCAACGCCACTGCCGACTTCATTGCAATAAACTCGCCCTCGCCGGGCTCGTTTGTCGGCGGGATTGCTAACATTTCCTGGCGCGCTTCGCGCACGCTCTCGGTGGAGTTCAGTTCCGACGGAGGGCGCAACTGGGTTTCCGCCGGTGCCCCGGGGGCACCAAACACTTCTTGGCTGCCCTTCAACACGCGCCGCTATCCCGACGGCACGCGAATAGCGCTAAAGTTCTTTGACCCAAAGAACAGTACGTTTAAGACAACTATCGGGAGCGTGGGCATCGACAACACGCCCCCTCGCGCCTACTGCGGGTCGGCTTATGCCATTGACGAGGGCTCAAGTGTGGAAGTAAGCGGTGCCCTTTCCTCAGACGCGCTCTCGGGAGTGGCGCGCTATTTCTGGACTGTTGGCAGCAACGCAAGCCCCTCGGCTGGAGAGGGGCAGAACTTCACCGTTCGGGCCGAGGGCCATGGGTCGTACTTCGTCAACGTCGGGCTAAAGGCAATTGATGGGGCGGGAAACTCTGACTACGCGAATTGCACGCTAAACGTTTCAAACGTGGCGCCGGTGGTGGTTCCAAGCGCAAGCGAGAACGCGACTGAAGGGGAGCCGGTCAGCTTTAGCGCCGAATTCACCGACCCGGGGAAAGAGTTTGGGGAAAACTACTCGTTTGAATGGTTTTTCGGCGACGGCATTCGTGGCGAGGGAAAGCAAGCAAGCCACGCCTATTCGGTGACTGCGCCGTACAATCTTTACAACGCAACTATCTTTGTCAACGACGGGACGGCCTATGGCAACGCGACTATCCAGCTAAACGTGTCGAATGCAAAGCCGTTCCCCCACGATTTCGAGTACCTGGAAATTTTTGGCCAACGCCTGGTGTTCGTTTGGGAAGCCGACCACCCGCCAGGCATCACGCTTTTCTCGAAAGTCGAGTACTTCGACAACTTCACAAGCCAAAACCCGCCCCGCATCTGGCAGACTGCCTGCGTGCAGTACGGCAGGCCATACAGGTGCGAATGGAACGCCTCGGCACTGGCAAAAGGCGGGGTCTATCCACTGCGGTTAACCGTATCCGATGGAATCGGGGAAACGACTCTTTACGGCACCCGCAATTACACCAAGGGCAAGACTGCTTGGAGCACGACTTGAAAGCCCGGGCCGGCTGGCAATAGCGTTAAAGGGGGCGTGCAGCAAGCGTTTGGAATCGCGGAAAGCCTGCGAACCACCCCCCCCTACCAACCGCCTCATCCGGCAACTTTAATACCCCTGGGCTGCACCCTAGTTGCACATGCACAAGCTCACTGCAATACTGTTTTTTTCCGCCATGCTCGCAGTGCCCGTCCTCGCGGCAGACCCCGTCATTCTCAACCTCCATCTAGAGGGAAACGCCATCGACTCGTCATCCTATGCGCACGCGGTTTACTCCCTTGACCTCAACGGAGAGCCGGCGACAATGCAATACGAAGCCGCTTGCGCAATCGGCGGCTGCATGCGCTTTACGGGCGAAGGCGAACACCTCGAAACGAACCTCGGCGGCGCAGGCAGCGTCCCCGACGACTCGACAACGGCGCCCGTTTCAGTGTCGCTGTGGCTCAAGGCAAGCGCTGCTAACGCCAACCAGTTACAGCTATTTTCACCCGACGTTTTCGACAACGCATACCGGGGCGCGGCACTCATTGACGGCACCAATGTCATACTGCGCGACGGCGACTCCGCGCCAACCACACTTTTCGCCATTCCCGGCGACTACACGGACGAAATGCACCAGCTCACAATCGCTTACGACGCGGAAGGCGCGACTGGCTATTGGGACGGCAAGAAACAGGGCTTCGCGCCGGGCGTGCGGCTCGACTTGGGCGAACCTGACGTTGTCCTGGGCATCGGCGGCGGCAAGCGAATTCCGTTTGGAAACCCGTTTGCCGGGCTGATTGACGAAGTGCATGTTTTCAACCTGGCCCTCAGCGGGGAACAAGCAGGCCAGCTCTACACGCTTGAGTACCATGCGACTGCTCCTGCCGACCTGGCGCAGGTTTTTGCAACTCCGACACCCGTTACTACGCTCGCCCCTACGCCAACGGAAAAGCCCAAGCCGACTCTCGTCCCGGCGCCAACCGCGAAGCCAAAGCCGACGCCCAAGTTCGAGAGGACGCCCGAACCAAAACAGAAAGACAAGGATGGAAAATTCGATCTTCCGGGCAAAAAAGTCACGGACATACTTGACAACATTGCACGCAAAATAGAGGAACAAAAAGCGGAGAACAGGCAGCGGGCCGAGGAGAGAAAACCGCCGTCACTCGTCGGCAGAGTAGTCGACTTCATTCCCCAGTCGCCTTACGACGCGCCAACGACATTCGCAATCTCGTTATCCTCCCTCCTATTCATCGCACTTGCCGCAATGCGCTTCAACGAGAAAGGCTAAACTATTTTTTTCCGGCCGGATGTTAGAGCTAGACCGCCGCCAGCAAGAGAAAACCTTTATCTCCGACGGCAAACCAGAATTTAGCGTGCTAAACGAGTACGGAAAAGCCCTGTTCAAACAAGCCAAAAACTTGGGCAAGGCGAGGAAAAGAGGGGCAGTGAGCGATAGTTACGCCGCTTATCAGCTAGCCCTGAAAGCCAGTTACTACCTTTACCTTTCAGGCAACAGCGGCCTGGCCGAAGAGGCTGCGACGCTTGCGGCCGCGAACTACGGAAGCGTCGATCGAACGGCATCGGCACGAGAAGGATTCGCCAAAAGAGCGCAAACGGTCAAGAAAAACAGGGCGCCAATAGAAAAAATGATTAGCGCGATTGGTGCTGAAGTGCTCACGCTAAAGCCCTCGGCGTTTCGGAAGTACCTGACAAATGCATTACGAAACGAAGTCCTGACGCTAAAGGAAAAAGAAGTCCTCGCCGGCTTTTTCTCGCATCACTCCTACGAATTCAAGGAAGCCCTGGCCGCAAAGCAAATTTGCATCGCGTTTAGGGACAGCCTGGAAGCGCATGGCCGCAAAACTGCCAAAGCGGTCGGAGTCAAAGACGCACCCATTCAAGCCTCGGCCAAGCTCACTACAAACGGCTTTGTCGGCACGCTCGTGATAACGCACGGCAATCCGCAACTGCACGACCAAATCATCGAACGCTATCGGGCCAACCCTCCGAACGAAACGCGCATGCAAAGCGGCGAGTACATCAACAAGCGCGGCGAAACTCGCATGGAATTCCTGCCAGCGTACCCACGAAGACAAAAAAACTAAACCCGGTTATTAGAGCCGTGAGTTGGCATAGCCGACTAGAATGAAAGCACTCCAATAGGCGGGGAGGGCGAGGTAAGGCGTCCACGGGGCCGAGTACTCAAGGGCGCCCTGCGAAATCATCAGCGCCTCGATTAGAGTGCCGGCAATTGCGATTGGCACTGCAACTAAAGCCGCGGTTTTCAAGTCAAACTTGGGCGGGAAAATTAGGGCGTAAGCCCCGCCGGCAAGCAAGGCGACGACGAAAATCTCGGCGGGAACGGCAAGAATCGGAAAAACGCTTTGTTTGCTCACCCACAGGTTGGCAAAAGCGCCGAGGTTCTCAAAAGCAAAGTCAAAGAACGCGAGGAACAGGCCCAACTTTAGTACGCGCGACTGATCGCGGATGCGGAATGCCCAATAAATGACGCCGAACAGCACGGCGGCAATCTGTGCAAGCAAAAGCCAAGTTACTAGCAGTGAAACCACGCAACCACTAATAAGCAGAAAAATATAAAACAAGCCTATGCCCTTTGAGATGAAACGCATGGCTGGCGGTGGGTTCAAAGTCCTCTTCGAAATGTAGGAAAGCCGAAAGAGCCAAAAGTCTTCAAGCTGGCCGCTAGCAAAAAAGAAAAATAATAAGGCCGGGCAACGCGCCCTAATTCCAAAAACAAGTTAGCGTATGCCGGTGTCGATGTTGATGTCGAGCTTGGTCGTGCTGTCGGCAGTGATTGAGACTGTTGCGGGCAGGTTTGAGGAGCCGACCCGGCTGGCCTGGCTGAGGTCGACGATGTAAGTGCCTACTGGAAGAGTCAGGCTATAGTCGCCGTAGGCGTCGGTCTTTATTGTGGCAACTTGAGCCGTCTTTTGAGAATTCCACACTACAATAGGGTAGCTATCAAAAGTTTCCTGAGTTGGAATGCAATCCGGATTTGGGGGCTCGGTTTCAACAGGGCAAAGCGGGCCAATAGTTACTAGGCCATAGAAAGTGCCGGTCTTGCCGCTCACTGTTCCGCCCATGCAGCCAGCGAACACTAAGGCAAGGGCAGCCAATCCGAGAATAAAGAATTTCATAAACAACTAATGCCCGCCCGAGAGTTAATACGGCGCGCAAATGCTAAGCCAAAGACTTAAGCATCCGAATGTGCCCATTGCCTGCAACAGCCCATAAATCGCAGCCTACTTAAATTACTATCAAGCTATTAGTAATATATACCATCACGCGCTTCTAGATACCATGACAAATAAAGCACTAATAGTAATCGGAGTCATTTTGCTCGTTGCCGGATTCCTGGCAATGAATTACGTTGAAACGACCACACAAGAGCACTTTTGGGGCTGGTTTCAAACTAGCCAAACCGACAAGCCCTACGCAAATCTAGGCATACCCCTCATGATTGGCGGCATTGTCCTAGTCATCGTTGGCGCAGTCGTCGGAAAAGAATAGCGCGGCAATAGAAATGGCTGAAAAACCATCCGGGCCGCCCAACAAGTATCCGGGCTCCCCGAAAATCCCGTTCGTGCACCCAACTAATTGGTACGCAATTATCCTCTTAGCCTTCTTATTGTGGCTGGCCTACATCATCCTAAAGAGCATATTTCCCTAGCCTTTTGCCGGAAAGCGGCCCCTACAGCTTAGACACCTACTGTGCAACGCCCTAGCCACCTGCTTTGCACATTAAGCCAATCCTGCACAATAACCCCTCCGGACAGCCCTTTAGGGCTTAGTTACTGTGCAACGCCCTAGCCACTGTTCTTCACGGAAACCGTGACACACTTTTTCATAGTTTGAATGCGAAGTATCTTTCGTAGGGTTTTCGGTAGTTTATGCCGCCGTGGGGGCGGCAGTA
>JAGVFW010000002.1 GCA_020057405.1 archaeon
AAACAGTCTCGCGCTACGTGCGCGAGGATAACGATCCCCGCCAGCGCAAGCTGGCGGCATACTAAGAAAACTGAGGCCTTTAGGCCTCAGATATTTATAAAATCGATTTTCACTTAAACCTTTCCTAAAGCGTCTTCGCCCATCGCCAAACTTGAGCTATGTTTATAAACCTCTGAAGCTCCAGTGCTGACGAGGTGAAAAACAAGATTTCAGTGCCTTGTAGGAACTGAGCCTAGGGCTCAATGCGGCATGCGGGAATCGGACCCGCGTCCTAAGCTTTTTCCGGAAGATCAACACCATTTTGGTGAAGCTTTGCAAGGGCGAGAAGCGAGCCGGCACAAAGCCGGGAGCCTCGCAGCCCGATGCAAAGGTTCCTTGGGAAGCTCATATCTTGCCACTAGACCAATGCCGCGCGTGAAAACAAGCCGTTTTTATTTGCCGCCTTCATTCTTTTTATTGGGTAGGGCTACAGGCTAGTTGGTGGACTCGATGAAAATAGTACTCGTCACAGGAACCCGTCCGGACATCATCAAGATGGCCCCGGTCTACTGGGAAGCCAAGAAGCGCGGCCACGACGCCGTCCTAGTCCACGCGGCTCAGCACTTCCCCTACCACCTCTTCCAGGGCGTCTACGAGGACATGGAGCTTCCCTTCCCACCAAAGCACATGGTTTACTCAAGCAGGGTGAAGGAAGCGGGCATTACCGCAAGCAGGCTAGCTTACCAAGTTGACACTAAGTTCGGCCTAAACACGAGTAAAGCGCTAGAGAGCTGGGCGACTCAGCTGACCGACGCGCGGCCAAACCCGGCGGCGACAGTCGGCCACATCATGCTCGGCCTCAACAAGCTCTTCCGGGGCCCGCTTAAGGACGCCGACATCGTCCTTGTCCACGGAGACACGCTCACCTGCATGGCAGGCGCCTTGGCGGCGCACTTAAACCTTATTCCAGTCGGCCACGTCGAAGCCGGCTTGCGCACCTTTAGTCGCGAGCCGTTTCCCGAGCAGACCGACACGCGCACGGCAGATGCTTGCAGCGACCTTTACTTTGCGCCAACTACCGACAACGTTCGCAATCTCCTAAACGAGGGTTTTTCAAAAGACCGAATTTTCCTTACCGGCAACACTGTCGTCGACGCGGCCAACTGGGCGGCGAAGAAGGGCGCCGCGCGAGACGAAAGCAAGGCCTTCTTCGAGAGACTACGCATCGACTTCTCAAAGCCAATCGTCTACTTCTCCTGCCATCGGCGGGAAAACCTCATGCACGAGTCTCGCTTCGCCGCAATCGCCGAATCCGCAATCGAGCTTGGCCACCGCGGCTACCAGGTGCTCTGGAGCGTTAGGCCCGGCACTTTCGTCGCACTCGCGCAGTACGGTCTTTTGGACAAGGTGCGAAACGCGAAGAACGTCTTTCTCATTAGTGACATCCCCCGCTACACCGACATCATGTTCCTAGCGAGCAAGAGCTTTTTTGTCGCAACCGACAGCGGCAGCATGCAAGAAGAGGCAGCAGCGCTCCATGTCCCGTGCGCTTCCCTGCGTTTCGTCACCGACAGACCCGAGAGCGTCAAGGCGGGCGTGACGAAGATGGCAAAGCCGGGAAGCAAGGCGGAAATCATGCGGGCATTCGAGCAGGTGATTTCAACCAACGCCTCGATGCGAAAGAAACACAATCCCTATGGCAACGGCGATTCAGCAAAGCGCACACTAGTCGCGATTGAGAAGTTCAAGGGCAAGCTCATCCAGTGGAAGCACCAAGAATAAACAATTCCGGCGGTAGACCAAAATGAAGCCATTACTCGGCGTTTTCGGCGGCAGCGGATTCTATTCCCTCGCCGGCGCCTCTCTGAAAAAGAAGTTCCGTACGCAATGGGGCGAGCCATCGGCGCCAGTGCAGTTTGCCAAAATCAACGGCGTGCCCCTCGCTTTCCTCCCGCGCCACGGGGAAAAGCACTCCATCCCTCCGCACAAGATAAACTATCGCGCCAACGTCACCGCCCTCAAGCAGGCCGGCGCCACCCAGATTTTCGGTCCTTTTGCATGCGGCAGCCTGCAGCCTGGCGTGCGGCCAGGCGATTTCGTTGTCGCCGACCAGTTTGTCGACCGCACGGCCGGCCGCGCCGACACTTTCTTTGAAGGCCCCGATGTCGTGCACATCGGCGGTGCCGAGCCTTACTGCCCGCGCCTGCGCGCCACCTGCCTAACCGCCGCCAAGGAGGCCGGCTTGCGAGTGCACGAGAAAGGAACTGCAGTTGTAGTCAACGGCCCGCGCTTTAGCACCAAAGCCGAGAGCAAGTGGTTCTCAAGGCAGGGCTGGGAAGTGATTACGATGACGCAGTATCCCGAAGTCGTCCTTGCCCGCGAGGCGGGGCTCTGCTACGCCGGCGTTGGCTTAGTCACCGACTACGACGCGGGCCTCGAGGGCCATCCCGACGTGCCTGCAGTCACCGCGCGCGACGTGGTCAAGGTCTTCAAGGAGAACAACGCCAAGCTTGCAAAATTGCTTGAAAGCTTAGTCAAGCAGCCGGCGCTCCAAAATCGCGGATGCAATTGCGCGAAAGCAGTTGAGGAAGGACGGATTCACTAAGAGTTGACAGAAAGAATGGAAGAAGAACTCAAGCGGCTCATCCGCAACATTCCTGATTTCCCAAAGCAGGGCGTCCAGTTTAAGGACATAACCCCGCTCTTGCAGAATGGCCCGGCGTTTAAGCGCGCGATTGACGCGATGGCAGCTCACTATTCCTCAAGCGGGGCGAACGTCATCGTGAGCATCGAGGCGCGCGGCTTCATCATAGGGGCGGCGCTTGCCTACTCGATGGGCAAGAGCTTCGTGCCCCTGCGCAAGCCAGGAAAGCTGCCGTTTACGAGCGTCCGCGCAGAACTTGAAAAGGAGTACGGCAAAGACGCCATTGAGATGCACATCGACGCGCTAAAAGCCGGCGACAAAGTACTCATCATTGACGACGTGCTTGCAACCGGCGGAACGCTCAACGCCGCAATCAAGCTTGTCGAGACTGCCGGTGCGTCAGTCGAAGGAATCGGCGTGCTAACCGAACTGTCATTCCTGCACGGCCGCGCCAACATCAAGGGCAAGCAAGGCGATTACAAAATCTTTTCGCTCCTCAAGTACTAGTGTGATGGAAAATGCGTTTTGACGGAAAACTCCTCCTCGCCCTGCTGCCTTTCCTGGCATTATGCGCCTACTCACTGACATTCAACGGCCACGTGATGGACGAGTACACTTACATTCTCATGGCCCGCTCGTACGCGGCCAACGACTTTTTCAACGCTCCCGACCAAAGCAGGTTCCCGGCATTCCCATTTGCCTTGTCCCTAGTCTACCGAGTTTGGGACGGCGGGCTCCTCGCGGGCAGGCTCTTGGGTATTCTCTTTGGCCTGGCGGCGCTCGTGCTCGTCTATTCGATGGGCAAGAAATTTTTCGGCGAGGAAGCGGGCTTTTGGGCAACCGCCCTGCTCGGCGCAAGTCCGGTCTTCGCGTTCTTTTCAGACAAAGTGCTTAGCGAGCCCATGTTTATCGCCTTGCTCGTCGCCTGCGCGTGGCTTGTCGTGAAGGCAGGTGAGGACCGCAAGTGGTTAATCGCCATTGGCGCAAGCGTTTCACTTTTGGTGCTAACGCGCTTTTTCGGCCTCTACCTCGCCCCAATCGCCCTCCTCTACTGGTGGCGGCGCGGGCAACTTCAAATCCTAGCCTCAACGGAATTTGCCATCGGCATTCTTGCCTTCCTCGCCGTCTCTGCACCGTGGCTGGCGTTTAGCACGGCAATCACGGGTAATCCGATTGGCCTTCTGCGCGAGTTCTTCTCAAGCAACGTGATTTTTGAGCAGGGCGGATTTGCCCTCGCCGACCGCATCCCGAGTTACTTGCTGCTAGCACCATTCATTGCCGGCGCAGCAATTGCCCTCATACTACTTTACCCCAAGCGCGTCTTTGCCGAAGTCTCAAGCGGCCCGGGCTTCATCGCACTGGCATCCGCAGTTGTCATTGCCGCGTCCCTTGAAGTCCACGGCTTTTTGCAGTTCCGCCTCCTGCGCTATCTCGTGCCGGCAGCACCCTTCGTCGCCTTGATTGCGGGCGCCGGGGCAGTTGCACTTGCGAAGAAAGGCAAGCCGCTTATCGGCAAGGCTGTCTCCTGGCGCTGGCTGCCGATTGCGCTTTTGGCCGCCAACTTCATTGCAGCCCTCATGGTGATGCACATATTTGGCGGCCTTGACAAGTACTCGGGTTACCACGAAGTCGGCGTCTTCGCCGCGGCAAACTGCCAAAGCCACTATTCTAACATCGAGCGCGTGCTCCAAGTGTATTCCGGCAAGGCCCAAGTACCAATCGGGCAGGCCGACTGCGCGGTTGAAAGCAAGTTTAACCCGAACGTCGTTGGCGCAAACTTTTCCGCCGGCAGGGAACTAATTTACAGCAACAAGGGAATGAGCGTCTGGAGGCTCAAGCATGCCTAGGGAACTTACTGTCATCCTGCCTACCTTGAATGAGGAGGAGGGCGTTGAGATTGTGATGAAGGCGCTAGCCAAGGCTGGGGCCACCCGCGTGCTGGTCCTTGACGGCGGGAGCACAGACAGGACTGTGGAGATTGCAAAGAAGCTTGGTGCGACAGTGATGGTGCAGGAGGGCCGCGGAAAGGGAATGGCTTTCCAGACTTTCCTCAAAAAATACCCCATCAAGGACGACGCGGCCTACGTAATGCTTGACGCCGACGCAAGCTACGCCGGAAGCGAAATAATGAAAATCGCGGCGGCGCTAAAAGACGCCGACGTCGTCACCGGCTCGCGCCCTCCCCTCATCTTCGGCTTCCGAAGTTTCGTGCACTACATTGGCGGCTTCCTAATCTCCGTTTTTGCTTCAGTGCTCTTCCTGCGGTGGAATCCAGACATCACTAGCGGTTACTGGGGATTCCGCGGTCTCGCGCTCAAAAAGCTCGACATCACTTCGCACGGCTTTGAACTCGAGGCCAACCTGTTTGCGCAGTCAGCCAAGAAGGGACTTAAAGCAGTTTGTGTTCCAATTACTTACGGCAAGCGCGTGGGCACGGCAAAACTGTCGTTTCTCGACGCGTTAAAAATCGTGCCGAAATTGCTAAGCGAAAGGTTGAGCGGGTAAAGATGAAGGTTTCAGTTGTCGGTTCCGGTTACGTCGGCCTAGTCACGGGCGCAGGCCTAGCCTCTCGCGGCCACGACGTGACTTGCATCGACATTGACGCAGAAAAAGTAAGGCGCATCAACGCAGGCGAGCCGCCTTTCCACGAGGACGGCCTGGCAGAGCTGCTCTCACGCGTCCTCAAGGCCGGCAAGTTTTCTGCAACAACTGGCTACGAGTCGGTTCGCGACGCCGACGCAGTGCTCATTTGCGTCGGCACCCCGTCGCGTGCAGACGGCGGCATTGACCTTGCGTACGTCCGCGCGTCAGCAGAGTCTATTGGCAAAGAGCTTGCTGGCTCAAGCAAGTTCACCGTCGTTACCGTCAAGAGCACGGTCGTTCCCGGCACCACCCGCTCGCTCGTGCCGCTCCTTGAAAAAAACTCCGGCAAGAAAGTCGGCGCGGGCTTTGGCATTTCAATGGTTCCCGAATTCCTTCGCGAGGGAAGCGCGCTTGAGGACTTCGAGGCGCCCGATAGAGTCGTCATCGGCGCCGACGGCGAGAAATCATTTGAGGCAATGCGCAAGCTCCACGCTGGCTTTACCTGCCCGTTCCTTGAGACGACCGTCGAGACTGCCGAGATGGTCAAGTACGCCAGCAACGGCTTTCTAGCGACAAAGATTGGTTTTGTAAACGAGTTGTCCGCAATGTGCGAGCACATGGGCATCGACATCGACTCTGTCGCAAAAGGCATGGGCCTTGACAAGCGCATTTCCCCTCAATTCCTGCGCGCCGGCCCAGGCTGGGGCGGCTCGTGCTTCGGCAAGGACGTCCGCGCCATCGTCGCGGCCCAAAAGGACGCCGGTCTCTCGCCGCGCATCCTAGAAGCAGTGCTTGATGCCAACGATGCGCAGAAAAAGCGCGTCGTCGACCTCGCGCAGCAGGCAACTGGCGGCCTCTCAGGCAAGCTCGTGTGCGTCCTCGGCCTCGCATTCAAGGCAGGGACAGATGACATTCGCGAATCCCCTGCAATCACAATCGTCGGCGAGCTTCTTGCTCGTGGGGCGCGCGTCGTCGCCTACGACCCGGCCGCAACTGCAAACTTTAAGCGCCTCTACGGCCAAATCGGTTACGCGAACTCAGTTGAGGAAGCACTCACGGGCGCGGATGCCTGCATCATCGTCACCGAATGGCCGGAGTTCAAGATTTCCGCCGCAGAATACAAGGCACTTATGGCAAAGCCGGTTGTCATCGACGGCAGGCGGCTGCTTGACCGCAAGTCGGCACACGCAGCAGGCCTCACTTACGTTGCAGTTGGCGTTGGAAACGGGGGTGCAGGCTGATGGCAACTAAAATCCGAAAGGCAGTCATCCCTGCAGCCGGCCTTGGCACGCGCTTTTTGCCGGCGACAAAGGCGCAGCCAAAGGAAATGCTCCCCCTAGTCGACAAGCCCGTCATCCAGTACGTCGTTGAGGAAGCAATCGCAAGCGGCATCACCGACATTCTTATCGTCATCGGCAAAGGCAAGCACGCAATTGGTAATCACTTTGACCGCTCTAACGACTTGGAAGCCGCCCTGCGCGCCAGGGGCAACGACAAGCTTGCCGACGAGCTAAAGCGCATCAGCGAAATGGCGAAAATCACTTACGTTTTACAGCCCGAGCCCATCGGCCTCGGCCACGCAGTGTCTTTGGCTGAGAAGTTCGTTGGTGGCGAGCCGTTCGCAGTCCTCCTTGGCGACACAATCTTCGACTCAAAAGTTCCCTGCACCAAGCAGTTGATGACCGTCTTTGACCGCAAGGGCGGTTCAGTCATCGCAGCGCACGAAGTTTCCCCCGCCGACGTCAGCCGTTGGGGCATTGTCAAGGGCAAGCCCGCAGGTGCAGGCGTCATTGCTGTTCAAGACCTTGTCGAGAAGCCTGCCGTTGGCAGCGCGCCCTCCAATTTGGCCATCGCCGCGCGCTATGTCCTGACTCCCGGCGTTTTTGACTGCCTGAGAAAGACAAAGCCGGGCAAGAACGGCGAAGTGCAGCTCACTGACGCACTAAAGTTGCTCGCTGCAAAGGAACCTGTTTTCGCTTCTGTTGTCGAGGGCAAGTGGTACGACATTGGCACCAAACTCGATTACGCCGTAACTTTCGTTGAGTTCGGCCTCAAGCACCCGCAAGTCGGGGCGGAATTCAGGAAAAAACTGGAGAAACTGGTGAAGTAAAATGAAAACAGTAATTACTGGCGGAGCCGGCTTTATCGGAAGCCACCTTACCGACGCCCTCCTCAAGCGCGGGAATGCCGTGACCGTCGTCGACAACCTTAGCTCGGGCAAAAAAGAATTTCTCGCCCCGCACGCAAAGAATAAGCGATTCCGTTTCGTTAAGCGGGACTTGCGCGAGGCAAGCACGCTCAAGGGCGTCTTTGACGATGCGGATACGGTCTACCACTTGGCCGCAGCAGTCGAGGTCCGCCGCTCTGCCCAAAAGCCCGAAGAAATGTACGAAAACAACATCCTGGCGACCTACAACGTCCTCAACGCCCTCCGCAAGAGCAGCGCGAAGAAATTCGTGCTCTCCTCCTCAGTCACCGTCTTTGGCGAGGTAAAGAAAATCCCGACGCCGGAGGACTACGGTCCCCTTCGGCCAATCTCGTTTTACGGTGCGAGCAAGCTTGCCGACGAGGCGATGGCATCGGCGTGCGCTGGCCTCTATGGCTTTGACGCAGTCACCTACCGCTTCGCCAACATCATCGGTCCGCGCGGCACGCATGGGGTCATCCGCGACTTCATCATGAAGCTGCGCGCCAACCCGAAAGTCATGGAAATCCTCGGGGACGGCAAGCAGAACAAGAGTTACCTGCATGTTGACGACTGCGTGGCGGCGCTACTGCTTGCAGGCAAGGCTGCAAAGCCTTACGACGTCCTCCATGTCGGCAGCGACGACTCGACGACCGTGAAGCAAATCGCCGACATCGTCGCCGACGAGATGGGGTTAAAGAACGTCAAATACGCTTACACTGGCGGCCACCGCGGCTGGCCTGGTGACATCATCCGCTCGCAGCTTGACGCATCACGGCTAAAGAAACTGGGCTGGAAGGCGCGCCACAACTCAAGCCAGGCGGTCAGGATGACCGTGCGCGAGCTGCTAAAGGAAATCTAAAAAGAGCTTAGGGGCATTTGCCCTAGTTTTTCTTCAAAAACTCGCCGAACTTCTGCGCAACGTACTCCATGTCGCTAGCGCCGAGCTTCTGGTGCGTGCCCATGTAGAAGCCGCTGGAGTTCACCCACTTTGCAACCGGGAAGCTGTCCTCGAATTTCTCGCCAAAGAGTTTTTTGTAAATCGGTTGGTTGAGAAGCGGAACCATAGTGCGCGTCTCAATGCCGTTTTCCTCCAAAAAGTGCGTGAGGTCGTCACGGCTAAAGCCCGCATCAGGCCGCACGACGACGGGGTACATCATGAAAACGTGGTCGCGATCGCTTGGCACCGACGGGAGCTGAATTCGGTTAGCGTAGGGCGCGAGCAACTTCGAGAGAACTGCCGCATTCGCCTGCCTTGCGCTGATGATTTCCTGCCATCTTTCAAACTGCGCGCAGCCGATTGCGGCCTCAAGTTCAGTTACCCTGGCGCTGTAGCCAAGCCGGACGAAGCTAAAGCGCCTATCCATCACCATGCGCCTTTCCTCGGCAGTCGCCTTGTTGCTGTCTTCCATCTTGACGTAGATGGAGTCGCGGCCGTGGTTCATGAGGCTGCGCATGATGACTGCAAGATTGTCGTTGCTTGTCATCGACAAGCCGCCGACGCCGGTAACCAGCAGGTGGGCCACGTAAGTCGAGAAGCATCCGACGTCGCCGAAGCTGCCGACGGCCTTGCCCTTGTAGCGCGCGAACATCGTCTCGCAAGTGTCCTCGACTACCCGCAGCTTGTGCTTCTTTGCAATCGCCATTATTGGGTCCATGTCGCACGGCATGCCGAAGAGATGAACCGGCATTATCGCCCGCGTTCGGGGCGTGATTGCAGCCTCAATGAGCTTGGGGTCGAGGTTGTAAGTGTCTTTTTCAACGTCAACGAAGACGGGCGTAAGGTTGCTCTGCAGCACGACGTTTGAAGTCGCAACGAAAGTGAGCGCGGGAACGATTACTTCGTCGCCGTCCTTCCAGCCGTCGACTTCCTTTAGCGCGATGATTGCCAGGCGAAGGGCGTCCGTGCCGCTATTCGACATTATCGCGTGTCTGCTGTCGTGCGCCTCCGCCATTTCCTTCTCGAAACGCTGGGTGAAGGGGCCGTAGGAAAGCCGGCTGTTGTCTAGTGCCTGGTTGACGTACTTCTTCGCGTTGCCGTAGTTAGCGTCAAAGCAACCCACTTCGACCTTGAACTGCTTGATTTCGGTAGTCTGCGTCATTTGCGCTCTCCCCCGTTCTTCAAGTACCATTCAACCGTCTTGCCCAGGCCTTCCTTGAGGCCGACCTTGGGCGCAAAACCAATTTTGTCTTTGGCCTTCTCGATGCTCGCGCTTCTTCGCGGCTGGCCTTGCGGCTTGCTTGAATCAAAGACTAACTTTGCCGACGAGTGGCCAGCGGCGGCAAGCACTTCGCCGACCAGCTCCCGGATTGTCGTCTCCGTGCCGTTGCCAAGGTTGAGCGCGTCGCACTTGGCGTAATTTTCGCACGCAAGCATCATGCCTGCGGCAACGTCGGTGACGTAAATGAAGGCACGCGTCGCGTTCCCCGTGCCCCAAACGACAAACGGGTCCTGCTTCTCGACGGCGCGCCTGATGAGAGCCGGGATGACGTGCGACTCGGCGGGGTTGAAGTTGTCCCGCGGGCCGTATGAGTTGAATGGCCGGACAATTGCAATGCGCATGCCGTACTGCTTGGCATAAGCGCCGCACTCAATTTCCCCAAGCCTCTTGCTCCAGCCGTATGGCGCGTTGCTTGGCTCGGGAAAGCCGTTGAAGAACTCCTCCTCGCGAAGGGGCACTTTAGCCTCAAGCGGGTATCCGCAGGCGGAACTCGTGAAAAGCAGCCGCTCAACCGACTCGGTCTTGGCAGCACCTTCAAGCACGCTAGCGTTGATGCGCACGTTTTCCGAAATCATCGTCGCCGGGTTGGCGGCGTTGAACCCGACGCCCCGCACAAGGCCCGCCAAGTGCATGACGACTTCAGCGTCCTTGAATGCGGACTGCGTGAATGCCGTGTCGCGCAGGTCGCCCTGAACGAACTTGAGCTTGTCCTTGACTGAAGCAAGGTTGCGCAGCGGGTCGCGGCCGACTATAGTTAAGCGCGCGCCCTGCGCCAAGAGCATTTCAGCCAGGTGGCTGCCGATGAAGCCGTCCCCGCCGGTAATTGCTACGTTTTTGTCTTTCCAAAATGCCATCTGTCATCCGCCACTCTTTCTACGGTTTCTTTTCAACAAATTTTAGCTGCAGAAGCCTCTTAAAGAATTTGAGCGCTTCCTTGCCAAGCCGCGTTTTAGTCGCGCCAGACTTGCGCTCGAGGAACTTTACCGGGATTTGCGCCACGCGCGCGCCCCTGGCCGCAGCCTCGACGACGACTTCAAGCATGAACGCGTTCCCCGTGCTCTTGCACTGCTCCGGGGCCCAGAACTTCTTCTTGAAGAGGCGGAAATTTAGCGAAAAGTCGTTTACCGGAATGCCGGTTATCGCGCGGGTGAATGCATTGCCCGCCTTGCTTACGGGGATGCGCACGAAGTTGTACCACTCTTCCTTCGCCTCGTAGTATCCTTCCTTGCAGTGGCGGCAGCCGACGACGAAGTCAAAGCCCTCGGCAATCTTCTCAAGTCCGTTCGTGATGTAGGCCGGCGCGACAGAGTTATCGGCGTCAGTCGAGACGATTACCTCGCCCCTTGCCGCAGTGTAGCCCAACGACAAGGCGTAGCCGATGCCGTTTCGTTTCAAGTTGTTGATGAGGTGGACTTCCGGCCACTTTGCGGACAGCTTCCTGACGACATCGCCCGTCTTGTCCGGGGAATTGTCGTCAACGACGATTATCTCAAAGGCCTGCTTTTCCCGCATCATCTCCTCGCGGATGGCAGTTATGGATGGTTCGATGTTGTCGTGCTCGTTATACGACGGGATGACGATTGAAACGTAGGGTTCTTTCATTTCTTGAGCACCACTAGCAACGCCAGCAAACCAATTAGCACGGAAAAGCTTATGAGTGCGAAAAACCCGCCCTTTGGCCCAACCGCCGCGTCGGGGACAAGCAGCCGCACCTTCATCTCGTGCGTTCCAGCTTCGACAAACTCGCAGCCGCGGCACTCAAGCGACGGGTAATAGCCCTCAAATATCGTGGCAATCGTTCCCGCCGTGCCATGAAGCGCAATTGAATTGCCGCTAACGTCATATGTTGCGCCCTGCACGAACGAGTAATTGCCTGGCTTTTCCCACACCACTGCCTCGTTGGTCAGCATTGCAGGAGAGGCGCCGTACGCGGCGTAGTTGCCGCCAACGCAGTCGACAATCCACCGCACCTGGTAGCTCGAGTCGGTCAAAAGCGGCTCGTCCTTGGCGGCAACGCCGCTGCTTTCAAACGCTCGGGCGGCCGGATCGAGGTTGGTGTAGAAGACCACGCCCTCGGCTGCAGGCTTGCCTGCCTGGATTGCCGAATAGAAGTAAGGATAGGGGCACTTTGCGAAAAGCACTCGGCCAAAACCACTCTGGCCCGCAAGATATGCCGTCACCGCCTGCTTGGATGCCGCCTCGCCGGCGTAGTCAGTCGCCATGAGTGAAGCAAACGGCACGCTAATGACAATCAGCGCAATTGCAATCGCGTTATTTTTCGGCTCCCAGTTCCGCGCAAGCCAGCCGGCCGCGAAAAGCGCTGCGAACAAGACGTAAACAACGGGGTTGAGCGTTTGGAAGAACGGGATGAGGAAAGAGTTTGACAATCCCGCGGCAATGAGGACGCCGGTTGCAGCGAGTGCAAAGTCAACGCGGGGCTTGGCAGACTGGAAAATGCCTGCAAACTCCGCAACAAGCAAAAACGCCACGAACTCGCCAATCAGCACGAACTGCTGGAGGTTCTGCCCCCAGTGCATGAGATAAAAAAGGCCTGCTGCGCCAACCGCGATTGCCAGCACTGCCGCCCGCCTGATGCCGGCGTTTGCGCGCAAAAAGTGGCGGAGCGCAAGCCACGCGATTGCGGTAGTGAAAAGCGGTCCGAGCCACGACAGGGCGACGACTGGCGTGTGCGGCTCGAACGAGAACGCGGGGCTGACGTACTTTCTAAATTCCAATAGCGACATTGCGAGGGGCGTGACGATGATTGCAAACACGAGCGCGCCCGCACCCGCGCCAAAGATTTCTGCCTTGCCCGCCTTTGACTTGCGCAAAAGCAGCCATGCAGCCGCGACGCCGGCAATGAGCGCAGTGTGCAGGCTCGCGAGGGCGGACAAGCCGAGCAGCGCGCCGGTTGCAACAGTCCCGCGCCAGTCGCCGAGGTTTTTCGCCCGCATTGCAGACTCGATGGCAAGCACTGCAAGCACGCCGCCTACTAGAGTCGGGAACCTGTCAACGCGAAGCCACGAGTAGAAGAACCCGTACGAGGCGATGAAGAGAAGGAGCATGAGCCCCTTGCGCTCGGCTTTGAGGCCCATCGCGTCAGCGAGTCGCCAGCAGGCGTAAGCGAGTCCGGCAACTGCGAGTGCGTCAACAAGCGCGTAAGCTGCAACCGGCCCGACGACTTGCCCGATGCCGTGCACTAGCCAAAAGCCTAGGATGTAGACGACGAGGATTGGCGAGCCGAGGTACCAGAGGCTAGTGTACTGGTCAAAGCCGTTTTGACTAGTAAGCATCACTGTTCCCAAGTGCGAGACGGTGTCAAGATTGTTTGGGAAGGATGAAAAGTAGATTGCCGCATAGGCCAAAAGCAGGACGGCAGCAGCGTGCAGGTAGCGCATTGCTAAGCCCCTCCAGCTGCCTTCAGGGCCGACACTAGCTTGACTACATTCCTGACTACAAACAATTCCATGAACCCGAAAGAGTGCACGGGGTCGCCGGACTTTAGCGCGAGCCTGACTCCGTAGCCAAGCCACGGAATGAGGAGGAGCCCGAACGAAATCCCGATGACGGCGCCAAGGGTAACGCCAGTATATGCGCCCGTGAACTTGAGTGCCGACAGCCCGAGTGCGGCAAGCCCCGCCAGCAAAAGGACAAGGCAATATGTCGGTACAAGAAGCGGCCGCCATTCGCCGTAGCGCTTGAGCCTAAGGCCGATGCCCTTGCCGAACCACCGCGACTGGCGCATTGTCTCGCCAAAAGTTTCGGGGTCCTTGTGGTACTCGATTGCGGCGGGCTCGTAAACGGCTTTGAAGCCGGCAGCGTGGAAGCGCTGCGCCAGGTCGGTGTCCTCGAAGTAGAAAATCTTCTCGTTGAAGCCCTTTAGCTTGTCAATCGCTTTTCGCGAGTAAGTTCCAAGGCCAATCGGGCTTTGCGGGCCAATTGGCACCACTTGCGCCTGATTGGTGTCCCAAGTTACGCTTCGTTGTGCGGCAATGCAGCGCGCGATGAACGTGCGCGGCGGGTAGGCGAACACTTTATTGGCAATGCCGTCAAGTTCCGGGTTGGCAGCAAAGCGCTTTACCAGCGCCTCAAGGTATTTGCTGTCCGCAACCTGGTCGGCGTCGTGAAGCGTGATGAAATCGCCCTTGCTTCTCTCGATGCCGCGGTTTCTGGCAAAGGCTGCGCTGTGGCCGTTGGCGTAGCTCTTGAGCTTGATTCGCTTGTCTTTTTTCGCGTATTTTGCAACCAGTTCGGCAGTCCTGTCCGTGCTGCCATCGTCTGAGACGATTATTTCGAAGTTTTGGTAAGTCTGGCCCTGGATTGACTCAATGGCCTCGCCAACGTCCTTCTCCTCATTGTGGGCGGGGATAATGACGCTTGCGAGCGGATTTTTCTTCATTTCGGAGCCACCTCGCGATAGTGTGCAAGCGTGCGCTTCACCATGTGCTCTTTGGTGAAGCCCGAGAGGATGAGCTTTCGCGCGCTTCTGCCCATTGCCGAGCGCGCCCGCCTGTCGTTTGCCAGCTCAAGTACCGCCAACGCCATTGCCTTTGCGTCCCGCAGGGGCGTGATGCGGCCTTCGCGCTTGGAAATGATTTCCGCGTGCCCGCCACTGTCTGAGGCGATGACTGGCTTCTCGCACGACATTGCCTCAAGTAACGTCAGGCAGAATGGTTCGTAGACGCTTGAAAGCAAGTGAATGTCGCTGGCGTTGTAAAAACCGGCCAGGCTCTTTTCGATAGGCACTGGAAACACCCGCTCCACCGCTTCGGCAGTCATGCCGCGCTTCATTAGTCCGTGTTTGTCGAGAGGCGAGCGCAGTGCCAGTGCAATGCCCTTTCCGTGTTTGTCAGCAACAACTTGATTGAACGCAGAAATGAGGTAGTCGATTCCCTTGTTGAACTCCGCGTGGCCCACCCAAGTCAAAAGCATGGCGTTGGACGGGATTTTATGCCGCGCGCGAAACTCTTGCCCCGCCTTCGCGTCTGGCGAGAAGCGCTTTGAGTCAATGCCGTTGTAGACGGTCGTGACGTTGTCTTCCCGCGCGCCGTAGTACTTGACTAGCGCGTCCTTGACGTAATCGCTAACCGCCACGCACTTGTTTGCCCGCGCGCTTGCGCGCTCAAGCGACTTGTGTATGACGAAGTAGGGTTCCTGCTTGTGCCACGGCATTAGGCCTTCGGCGGGCTTTTGGCGATAGTAGTGCTCGCCGAGTGCCGCAACGCCGTGAAAAGTGCGGATGGCGCCAGCAGTGTTCCAGCTGATGTCGGTGTGAGCGTGGACAATGTCGTAAGCCTTGGCCTTCTTAGGCAGCTTTAGGCCATAAGTGAAGTCGGCCATTGCCATCGAGCGGCCGCTTGGGAAAAAGCCGTCGACTTGCAGTCCCGCGGCGCGCAGGCCAGTCATTAGGTTTAGCTCGACGTTGCCAACGCCGTTTGACTCTGCCGGCGGAACGGTGGATGCGAAGAGGACGCTAAGTGGCTGGTTAGTGGACATTTTTTTCCCTTCTTTAAATAGACTTTTACTAGTAAATTACCCCTTCAAGGTTTTTATTTGCCTCGCTAGCCTAGGTGATGATGTCCTTTCGGGTGGTGTTGCCTGGTGAGTAGCCTATGGTTGTGGCCCATGAGGCGCTGTTGTTTGCGCGTAGTTCTAGCGTCTTGCTGTAGTCGGTGAAGTTTCCTTGTACGTCGAAGAGGCCGTATTGGCCTGTTGTGGTGACGTTGAACGTGCCTTTCATAACGCCTCCGATGTAGGCGGTTACGCTTGTGATTAAGTTCGCGTTGGCGCCAGTGAAGTAACCATAGACCGTCATCGGTTGTGTGATTGTACCTGATTCCACGGAGTACCCTGGGCTGAAACTTACGGTGACGTTTTGCAGGAACGCCGTGTAGTTTTCGTTTACTGTACTGAATTTGGCTCGGTATTGGAGAAGTTTTCCGCTTACTACGGGTATGCTTAGGTTGCCTCCGTAGTATTCTTGGGAGAAGGTACTCCAGTTGCTTTCTAGTCCGCCGTTTCCAGCGGGGTTGCCAGAATTGTAGAGGGAGATTATTTCGGCTTCCGTGAGGGTTCGGTTCCATGCTTTAATGTCGTCAAGCGAGCCTTGGTAGTAGGATGAGGTTGTCCTGGCTTTTCCGAATGTTAGGGTGGTCGTGCCTTGCATTAGCCGGTACTGGTTGGTGCCGGAATTGAACGTCAGGCGAGTGCCGTTAATGTAGATTGCCCAGCCGCTTTGGTTTAGGAGTATTGTTACCATGCGCCACTTTCCGTCGTTGGGTAGGGCGCCTTCGTTAGTTACGGGGGTTACTCCCGTTGAGTTGACCAGGTAGTAGGTTAGCTGCAGGTGGCCTGTTCCGTTGACTGAGGCGGAGAATGCTTTGTTGCTGCTGTCGACATCTTGTCCTACGAACATTGTTCTTGTGGTGTCTGAGCTTGATTGGCTTGGTTTCATCCACATGTTGATGGTGAGGTTGTCTGTGCTGACGTTGAAGAGTTGCTTTTCTGTGTCGATGAACGTTTGGCCGGCGGGGTAGAACGTGAGGCATTGTCCGATTACGCAGGTGCTAGTATTTAGGGTAAGGTTGCCGTAGAGTTTGCCGTTGGTCGTGTTTCCGGACAAATCGAGGGTCTTGTTGGTTACTGCTTCGTTGTCGCTTGAGTCGCCTAGGTCCCACCAGCCGGCTAGGGCGGTGTCGTTGAATAGGTAGGTCTTGGTTCTGAGTGCCAGGCTTACGTTGGTGAAGTTGTGGATGTATCCGCGGTTTCCTCGTCCGGTTGAGTCTTTTTCCCATTTGTAGACTTGGTTGACTTCGGAGTCAGTGAGGCTTCGGTTCCAAATGTGGAGTTCGTCTATGCTGCCGTTGAA
The DNA here is from genome assembly GCA_020057405.1 of archaeon. Lineage (GTDB taxonomy): Archaea > Micrarchaeota > Micrarchaeia > Norongarragalinales > UBA97 > JAGVFW01. Next base: position 16,482 of record JAGVFW010000002.1, read on the forward strand.
CGCGCGTGTGCAGGGAACGGCGTTTGAGTCGCAGCCGACGTAGAGGTTGTTTACTGGTTTGCCGATTGTGATTGCCGCGACTGCGTTTACGGTTGAGTCGAGAGTTCCGTTGATGTAGTACCTGACTTTTCCGTCGGTTTTGCCGTAGGTCATTACGACGTGGACCCAGTTGCCGGTGTCGACGTTGGCGCTGGATGGTGGACAGGTTCCGCCGCTTACTCCGTCGTTTAGGTAGCAGGCTAGTTTGCCTGCTCCGTTGAAGCCCACGCCGAATAGCCATCCTGCGTAAGTTCCGTAGTCGTTGAATCGGCCTATTACTTCTGCTGGCGTTGAGACTGTTTTTATCCAAGCCATTACCGTGAAGTTGTTGAATCCTTCTGTGCTGTCTTTGTCGGTTACGTTTATGAAGTCTTTTTCTGAGCTGTTGTAGTTGTAGCATCCGCCGATTATGCAGTCGTTGTTGTATGTGGGTTTGCCTGTGACGACTGATGAGAGGAAGCCGCTGTTGTTGAAGCGCGTTGAGTCGTGCGAGTCGTTCTCAAAGTGCATGCTCATGACGGCGTTGTCTATGGTGCTTAGTCCCATTGGCTCGTACCAGGCCCAGCTGACGGCGTCGATGTTGTCTGGCGTGTCGCGGTTTAGGACGAGTATTCTGCTGTAGTATGTTCCGTTGCCTGTAAAGGTTTGTTGGGTTGGGTAGTATGTGCCGTAGACGCTTTGGCTTTGAGCAGTTTGAGTATTGTTGAACGCTCCGCTGGTGAATGTGTTGGCGCCAAAGTGGTCGACTGTGGGGTCTAGGAATAGCTGGTATCCCGGCTCTAGATGCGTGCCAGCATTAAAGTTAGTTAAGACGATACGGTAGGTGTTTCCTTCTTGTTCTTCTCTTGCCGTAAGTTGGTATCTGTTGGCCGCGTTTAGTATGTCGGAGAAGCTCCAGACGTCGTAGTCGGAGTAGGTGCTAGTGTGTCCTGCTTCGTTTATTCCTTTGTAGTCTATTGGGAAGGTTACTGAGCCTGTGCCTGTTCGCATGAGTGGTTGTGTTGAGGTAATCTCGATTGTCAGGTTTGAGATGGACGTGAGGGTGTACGTTCCGGGGTTGAGTGTGGCTGTGAAGTTGAATTTGTAGGCTTGGGTGTCGGGCGAGTCGCCGCTTATTGAGCGGGTTTGGCCGTTTTCGGCTAGGATGTCGCGGGTGATTTGGCTTTTTGGTTTGTAGTAAGCGTCGCCTTGGAGGTATTGGGGTGGGATTGGTTGGCCGTTTATCTTTATGGCGACGGTTGCAGTGTACTCTGGTGAGGTGAATTGCACGCCTATTGGGGTTGTTTGGATTGTTGAGCCGCGGAAGCCGCGGGCTATGGCGTCGGCGTGTGCTATGGGGGTTATGAGGAAAAGTCCTACTAGGGCGACGGCCAGTAGGCGTAGCCATCTGGCGTGGTTTTCGTTCATTTTTCTCTCCCTCATTCGCTTAATCTCAACTCGCTTGTGACCGTGCTGTTTACGTAAATCCAGTAGCCGATTCCGGCTTCCATTCTCTTTAGGGTATTGAATGTCGAGTCCAAAGTCGGGTCGTAGGTTAGCCACTTTCCTGACGATTGGTTGTAGGCTTGTACTTTGGTGAAGTTGCTGGAGAGGTTTGCTAGCGCGTCGCTTGTGGCTCTGCCTTCGTATGGGTAGGCGAACATGTTCCAGCCGTGCGGGAATTGTAGTGTGGTGCTTGTTGGTCTAAAGCCGTTGTCTGTCATGAATGTGGCGTTTACGTTCATGAGTATCCAGTACCCTTCGCCGATGGAGAATTTGGATAAGGTTTGGAAGGATGAGCTGACGCTCGTGTCGTAGGTGAGCCATTTTCCTTGGGTTGCGTTGTAGGTTTGTATTTTAGTGTAATTTTCGTTTATTGGTGAGAGTACGCCTGTGATGTTTGCGTTTGTTGGCAGTACCATGAATGAGGCGAGGTTCCAGCCTTTGGTGAGGTTGAGTCTCCAGACGTAGAGGTAGCCGGTCGAGTAGTTTTTGCTCGTGAGGTATGAGTTGTTGGCGCTGCACCAGATGTAGTACTTGCCTACTGGCCAGCTTCTGATGTCGCAGTTTCCTGCTCCGTCGTTTGGCGTGTCGCTAAAACAGGTTTGATTCTTGTTGAAGCTAGAGTTAGTAGAGTCGCCATAGCAACTGATGCTCAGCGTTAAGTTAGTTGGATCAGAGGCGCCATAGTAGATGTCAGTTGGCGCTCCCGTCACATAGGGCACTGAAGGTTCACTCAGCGTAATCGTAGGTGCACCGTACTGGTCGCTGAGGTTGATGCTCGTAGCCGTTAATCTGCCGTTGCTGGGATTGATGTAGGTCGTATATGTTTTCGTGCCGTTTGTTGTAGCGTTAAGTATCCACGTAGCTGACCTTATGTTAAAACCACCTCCGTACTTTATGTCGCCAAGATTGATGCTTGTGTTTCCAGGCCCGTAAGTTACGGTAACAGCGTCTTGCCGCGTAACTCGCATTCCTAAAACGCTCACTCCAGCTGGAGGGACGAAATCCATGAAAACGCTTGACGACATGTACTGCTGGGTGTTTGCAGAGGTTGTTATTTCAAATGGCTTTCCTACGGTTATAACCGAAACATTAGCCGTTGAGTGGAGAACAACTTCCGGTCTCAATTCGCCTCGGATAATCATATAGCCAATAACGAGGTTTCCCATAGTATCTGGAGTAGTACTAAAAGTGCAGGCCTTCAACTCTGTTGTGCCACTAGGCGGGTTATCAATCGCCACGTACTGCTTATTATCAAAAGACTGAACTGAATCGTTCGTACCGGTTTGGCATAATCCCCCTGTCGCTCCAGGATCAACGTATAGGCCAATATCGTTCCATACTGCCTTTGAATTCCCTACGTCGGCTGCTTTTTCACTCCAGGCTAGTACTACAACTAAGCGTTTGACGCCGCTAGGGAGGGTTAGGTTATACCTGAAAGCGCCACTGCCTCCGGAGACATTGCCAAAAAGAAGACCAGATTGCCATCCTGTCGGATCATTCGCTTGAAAGTGTGCAAGAACCGAGTCGACCTTCCCTGCACCAAAGGTGTTCATGAAATCCCGTCCAACGGTTTGGCTTAGATCGATCTTAGTTGAATTTAGGGGTATGGCACTCATCATCAACAAAGCTTTAACCGCGGAAGCGTTGCCTTTCAACCAAGGATAATGATCCATCAAAGTCGCCACGACGCCGGCCACTGCGGGTGCAGCAAAACTAGTTCCCGAATCGGTTGTATAGCCCCCTGTCGTTGAATTTGCGGCAGTAATCAAGTAGCCGGGTGCGCTTATGTCTGGTTTAGTGCGATTATCTGGTGTAAATCCTCGGCTTGATTCATTATCGATGGTATCCCCCGAATTATTTCCGTTATCAAGAATGCTTCCGACAGTTATGGCGTTTTTAGCGCAGTTAGGTGCATAGTTAATCGTTTGGAACGCAGGCCCATTATTAGCTGCTGAAATTACGTAAGTTTGGTTCTGAAAATAAGTTGCGTTATCTAAAGCCCTACTTACTGGATCCGTGCCGCAAACACCGCTAAGTAACCCGGCGGTATCGCTTATCGATACTAGGGTCGGATAAGGTGTGGTGTTTGAAATCCAACCTATATAGTAGGCTAAGCTGTGGTTGTCAGATTGATAAAGTGCGAAGGTAAGGTTACTAATTCCTGGCGCTATTCCTAAGTATTTTTGATTGCTAAGATTTCCTCTGCCAAGGAGGATGCTTGCGACAAATGTCCCGTGGCTCTGATTTGATTGCACATAAGCCGCAGAGGCACATACTCCATTTGGACAAAGTGAGTTAGTATAGTTAGGTAAGTCTGGAAACGTGTTGTTATAGTCTAGATCTATTATGCCAACTGAAACGTTCCTTCCGTCATAGCGGAGGGGATTACCATCGAGATTAATGTTTCCTCTAAAATAATCAGCACTAACTGCAGAGCTAGCCAGATTCATCGTTGGTTGACCGTGTTCTAAATCGAGTTCGACGTATACTACTTCGTTTCTATTGGCCATATTACTTATTGATGCGAGTGGAATTTCGGCATGGTAGGCACTAATTATTGGAAGGTACGTTAGGGAATTGACTTCGATGGATTTTAGGTAGTTTTCTAAGTCTGATTCAGCACCCCTGAATGGAGTAATGTATACTTTGACTTTCTCCGAAAGATCTGCTTTTGTTTTAATCATCTCGTAAAGTCCCGGAGTCATTTTTTGATTTTGTCGATTAACTCCGACCCACCTTACGAACGGAAGAGTTTGTAATCTGCTTAGGTCACTTAGTGGAATTTTTGCAAGTATCGAGTGATATGTGTGGTAGCCAAGAAAGACGGTGCCTTCTTGTTCGATAATTTTAAGCTTTTCTTTATCGATGCTATCGTTCACCATAATGAAGCCATAGAAATAGGGTTTTCCCGTTACGTCGATCACAGATGAAATTTCAGAATCAAGTTTGACGGAAGGGTCCGGCGTATATTGTACGTTATCGAATACTAGAGAATACGGTTCAGTTCTTCTGTTTACGTTATTTGCTGTGATTTCTTCTTGCGTTAATGGTTCTGCTTTTAAGTAGCCTAGAGCAATATCTTGGACGGCAGGTTCAAGATTATTTGAAAATTTGCTAAGGGCATTAACTGACGTAAATAAAATAAGTGCAATGGCCAAGATGGCAAACTTCCTCATCTACTGCATATCCGTAGCGGTGTGGAGTTTAAATTACTTTGGTAGGGTTTGCATCAACTAGCAGTTTATTGCGAACATTAGTGGGAGTTGAGTGGCTTTTAGTGTACTGGCGTAAAGTAAAAAATTTGAAATTCTTTTTTACCATTTTTATCTATTAAGTTAATGGAGCATGTCTGATTAGAATTCGGATTTAAATTTCGTGGGGCAAATTTGCTCTGAAATTCAAACTGGTTTTCCTCTGTAAAGTTGTAGTTAAAAATAGGGGGATATTCATCGAGTGGAAAGCTGTAACCATTGTTTCCAGAATTATCGGTGCAATTTCCTGAAATCCATTCTTCGTCATTAGTGCTAGTATTGCTAATGATGTATAGATCTATAGGGTGCGGCGGAACATCAACGCAGCTATGGACTCCAGTTAGATTATAGTCAAATTTCAATGCTGGCGTGCCATTGTCGAGAAATAAATCTGAGAAACCACAATTTTTTAATCCGTATTCGGGATATGTGCTAATTGATATGCAGTAATTCTGAATAATTTTTGCGACTCCGCTTTCATTTACTTGGGTGCATCTTTGTTGTAGGGTTTGTTGTCTCCAGTCTGGTTCGGGTTTGTTCCAGTTGTTGGGCTCAGTTTCGTGATAGGTGAAGTTAAGTGCTAGTTTTGTTTCACTATTTTCGTTCACTTCGAGGGCGCAAGCGTATTGGGTCGTGTTCCATTCTTGGTTTCCTTGGGTTGGGCGTAAGAGCCAGTATGTGAATGAGCGTGAGGCGTCAAGGGGGCAGTTGTCTTTTTCGAAGTGGGCGTAGGTCGTCGTTGTTTCTGGCGAGGTGCATTTGACGGTTATGTTGGCGTTTGCTTGGTGGTCGGAGTAGATTTTGAAGCTTTGCCAGTGAGAGTTGGCAATTAGTCGGGCGTTTTCGAATGGTGCAGTGAACTGGGTTCGGCATATGTTTCCGATGCAATTCCACGGCCAGATTGAACTCCGGTCGTTTAAGTCAATCTGACTCCAGTTGATATTAATCGCAAAGTTTGTCTGCGGGTCAGAAGTTAAGTGTGAATAGCTAGAATCTAAGTCGCGTAGGTAGAGGCAGTAGCCGTTCTGAAAGAAGGCCAGTCCAGTTTCGTTTGCTAGGCCGTGGCATTGCGTTTCCGTTAAGTCGGCAATCTCGCTTCGGTCAACTAGATAGAAGTTTACTCCGTTGGGGTTGCTGTCGGGGCCAACTGTGAGGCCACAGTTAGTGGGATTGCGTTCAGGGCCTTGCTGCTCGCTTGTACCGTAACCGAGGCCTATATCGTTAGGTCCTCCGTTGCCACCCGAACCTGGGGTTGGAGTTGGCGTGACTTCTGGCGTTGGAGATGGTGTAGGTGACGGCGTGGCTGTAGGTTCGGGTGTGGGAGTTGGCGTGAGTGTGGTGTTTGATGAGCTGCCGTCAGTGTCGTTAAAGCCGCCGCCAAAGGTGTGTATGGTTTTGGAAACTTCTTCTATGCAGCCAGCAAAAATTAGTGCAAAAGATAGCGCAACTGCGCAAAATGCCAAAACACTCAGTTTCATCCCAATTTACGTAAAGCTTAGTGTTGGGCGGAATTTAAGGACTTCGGAAAGACCAGCCCCGAGGCTAACCCTTAAGCACCTCGAACTTGCTTTCGTAGTCGGATTCCTTTAGTTGCTTGAAGCGCGCGATGCCCTCCTTGAGCGTGGGGATCTTGCGGCCGAGCGTTTTCTCAAGCTTGCTTGAGTTTAGCGACACGTCGCGCGGGCGGTTTGCCGCAAGCATGCCGTCCTTTAGCTCAACTGGCTCGATTAGCGCCTTGTCAAAGCCGAAAGTCTCTGCCATTTGGGTTGCGAACTGCACGCGGTTGACGCGGTCGGGCGCCCCGCAGTGGAAAATTCCGGTCGCGTCGCTGACCACGAGCTCGCTAATCACCGCCGCCAAATCGTTTGCAAGCATCGGCGTGTTGAACTGGTTTGAAAACGCCTTGAATGGCGTTCCAGCGGAGAAGCTTTCGTAGAACATCATCGCGTAGTTTTTCTTGCCCCGCACGTTAAGGCCGTACATCGTCGTCCGCACTGCGGCGAAGTTGCCTCCTGCAGCGACGACGGCATTCTCGCCGTTGAACTTTGAAACAGAATAGTAGTTGGCCGGGTTCGTCTCGTCTGTCTCGACGTACATTCCTCCCGGTTTCTTGCCGTCGAAGACAAAGTCGGTCGAGACGTGAACGAGGCGAATGTCTTTTGCCTTGCAGTAGGCGGCGGCATTGGCGGGTGCAGTTGCGTTTAGCGCGTCCGCTTCGGCGTGGTGGTCTTCGCAGTAGTCGACGTTTGTAAGGGCCGCAGTGTGGATGATTGCGTCTGGTTTAGCGCTGTCGAATGCGGCCTTTAGGGCGGCAGGGTTGCAAATGTCGGCCTTGAGGCTACTGCAGTTGCCGTACTTGACGACGCTTGCGTCGCTAAGTAAGTAAAGCTCATGGCTTTGCGAAAGTTTGTGGGCGAGTGCTGTGCCAAGCAGGCCAGTTCCGCCCGTTACTACAATGCGCATGCTTTTCTTGCCCCCCGTTAAATCAGCTTGTCTTTCCAAGTGAGGGGGATTTTGTCGCTGTGCAGCTCGAAGTCGTCGAGGTAAACCGGCTTTTGGGCGCCCATTGAGCGCGCCCAGGCTATCATCTTCTCGATTCCGTCTTCAAGGTGCACGGTTGTGTTGTAGCCAAGCATCTTGCGCGCCTTGTCAACGGTGCAGTACGCTTCCTTGACTTCCTTTGGCCTTGGCGGCAGGTGCTTTGGAGTGTATTTCTTGTCCCAGTCCTTCGTGCCGAAGTACTTCTCGAGCACGATTTCCCCAAGGTGGTTGATCGTGACTTCCTCGACTGGCCCGATGTTGAAGATTTCGCCGTTGACCTTGTCGTCAAACCCGGCTTTGGTAATGTAAGGTGTGAAGTCGTCGATGTAGGAGAACGCGCGCGTTTGCTCGCCGTCGCCGTAAACGTAGAAGTTCTTGTTGTTCATCAGGCAGTTGATGAAGATGCTCATGACATTGCGGTAGGGGTCAGACAGGTTCTGTCGCGGGCCGTAGACGTTGTGAGGCCGGATAATCGTGTAGTCGAAGTTGTGCACTTCGCTCAAGATTTCCGTCGAGCGCTCCATCGCGGTCTTGGCAAGGCCATAGATATCCTCGGGCTTGCGGTCAAGGTCCTCCGAGAAGGGTGGCGTCTGCGCGCCGTAGACGCTCATGCTGCTAGTCAGCACGACTTTCTTTAGCGCTCCGCTTCGGATTGCGGGGACTAGCGTGTTGAGGTACGCCATGTAATTGCGTTCGGTGCACTGCACAGGCGTGAATTGGCTTCTCCCTTCGGTCGCGTCGGCGGCCAGATGGTAAATGAGCTCTGGCTTGATTTCAGAAACGTACTTGTTCGTCGCCTCGCGGTCGCGCAGGTCGAGTTGCTTGAACTTGCAGGCAGGGTTGACGTTTCGCATAAAGCCGCCGCTAAGATCGTCGACGCTGTGCACTTCGTGGCCCTTGGCAACGAGGGCATCTGCTAGGTGAGAACCCATGAAACCGGCTGCGCCGGTGACTAGTATACGCATAGCACTTCCCCAAGTAAAGTTTGTCTTTAAGCTTTAATAAACTCGTTGTAAAGCCCCTCGTAATTCTCCCGCGAGGACTGCTTTAGCGCCATAGTTTGGGGCAAATGGACGATATTCCAAAGCAGGCTGTACGCCGCAAGCACGAGTAAAAATGGCCGGCGCACAAAACCCGCGAGCGCGTTTTTGAACACCTGCACTTGGTAGCGCGCGGCTTCGGCGAGAGTGAAGTGCTTGAGCATGAAGCGCAGGCCATTGCGGCTGCCGTGAAGCCTGATTTGCCAGTAGAACTTTGAGAAAATTCCTGCGCGCTTGTTCTTTGACGGGTCGGTCGTTCCCGACACTTCGTGCTCGACAATGGCGTCGGGCACGTAGACTGTCTTGAAGCCCGCTTTCTTGGCGCGCAGGCAGTAGTCGGGCCCTTCCATCAGGATGAACCACGCGGGGTCAAGCAGCCCGGTTCTTTCAAGCGCAGTGCGCTTTAGCGCAAAGGCGGGTTCGTAAATGTAGTCAAGCACCATCGGCTTGTTCCACTGCCCTTTGTCAACCTCATCCTGGCCGAAGTGCTTTGAGCCAAGCGGATTGTCTTTCGAGAACATTCCCCCGCCAGCCGCCTGAAGCTTGCGCGTGCCAATGTAGCGGATTTTGCAGCCGAAAACCCCGGCCTTCGGGTCCGCCTCGCCTGCCTTGATAATGGCAGAAAAGAAGTTCTTGTCAAGCAAAATGTCGGTGTTGAGGACAAAGACGTAATCGGCCCCGTGGGCAAGTGCGTAAGCGATGCCGGCGTTGTTGCCTCCCGCCCAGCCAAGGTTGTGCGGCAGTTGGATGAGCTTGACTTTCGGGTAGTGCTTTCGCAAAAACGCAGTGCTGCCGTCGGAGCTTCCGCTGTCGACCACAATCGCCTGCACTTTCCCGCCAGCCGCCTTGCCAAACGCAGGCATGCAATATTGCAGGTAGCGCAGGCCGTTGTAGTTGAGGAACACTGCAGCCGCTTTCTTTGCCATTCTAAACACTCTATAATCCAGTCAAGAATATATATTCAAAAGCTGTAATTGTTTTGCAAGGCAAAACCGGTCTTGCAACTTAATGGTGGAATTATGTACGGCAAGCACAAAGTCATCGTAGTCATGCCCGGCCACAACGTCGAGCGCACGCTCAAGCGCACTTACGACGAGGTCATGGCGCAAAAAATCGTCGACAAAGTAATTCTAGTCGATGACGGCAGCACGGATAGGACTGCAGCCATCGGCAAGACGCTCAAGTCCGTGCAAGTCATTTCACACCCGAAGAACCGCGGCTACGGTGCTGCCCAAAAGACGGGCTACAACGCGGCCCTGAAGGCTGGTGGCGACATTGTCATCATGGTCCACCCCGACTACCAGTACACGCCTAAACTCATTCCGCCACTGACGGCACTTTTGGCGACAGGACTCTACGATTGCGCCCTTGGCTCGCGCATCATCGGCGGCCACCCCCTAAGCGGCGGAATGCCGCCCTGGCGCTACGTCTCAAACCGCCTCCTAACATTTTTTGAAAACGTCATGATGGGTTCGAAACTCTCGGAATTCCATTCAGGCTACCGGGCCTTCACGCGCAAACTACTGCAAACGGTTCCCTACAATCGGTGCTCGGATGACTTTGTTTTTGACAACCAGATGCTTGCGCAAATTCTCTGGTCGGGCCTCAACATTGGGGAAGTCACTTGCCCGACTCTCTATTTCGAGGAAGCTTCCTCAATGAGCATCAAGAAAAGCGTAAAGTACGGCGTGGGCTGCGTTGAGACCGCGCTTACCTACCGGCTTGCCAAGCTGGGCCTCGCCGGCTCGTCCCTCTACAGCCGCTAAAGTCGCCTGCTTAAATTCCAGCGCCGGCAAAACAACTTAATGGACAAGAAGTTCGCCGCGTTCTTCGTCGCGGCAGTGCTCGTTTACGCTTCAGTTGCCATTTTCTACCCGCTAGTCGGCGACGAGCAGATTCACGGCTACTTCGCGCGCTGGACTGCCGAGCATATGCAGTTGCCCATCAGCCAGAAAGTAAACGGCCTGCTTTGGTACCACTACCCGCCCGCCTATGCAGTCGTGGCAGGCTTCTTCGTCAAGCTCTTCTCCGGCTTAATCGGCGCGATTCTTTCCGCCCGCATCTACGCCTTCATCGCATCGCTTGCAACATTCGTCCTCGTCTACAAGTTCGTCACCAAGCGGCTGCCGCAGGCTGATACGACTATTCTTCTTGCCTACCTAGTCGCCTCGCCGTTTCTCTCAAGCAACGCCGGCATTGCCACAATCACTCCGCTAGGCCTGCTAACTAGTTTTGCGACAATCTACTTGCTCTACGAGTTCTTCGACAAGCCGACGACTCGCAGCGCGCTTTTGCTTGCTGGCGCACTCGCCGCGGCACTCCTCACACACTACTACCTCCTGACGCTGCCTCTTGCAATCCTCGCCGCCGCCTATTTCAACCGCGAGCGCGTCAACTGGCGGTTCCTCATCGGCGCCCTCGCCCTCGGCTGCGCGGTAGGTGGTTCGTTCTACGCCTACAACCTCATCACCTACGGCCAGTTCGGCGGCCCTAGCTCGTCAACAATCGGCCAGCTCGTCTCGCCCTTTGACCCAGGCTGCGTCTACATCGACGGTTGGCTAAGCGGGCTTAACGGATTTGTGCACTTTGACGACTCTTTTGCCCGCATTGACGGCCGCCTCAAGTTTCTGCCAATCTCGACAAAGTGGCTCTGGAGCGCCGGAATCGCCTTCCTCTACCTGCTCATCGCAGCCGGCGCGGTTGCAAGCGCAAAGAAAGACCGCGGCCTAATCGCAATTGCATTCATTTCCCTGCCCACCCTCGTTCTCGGCAACTGCTTCATCCGCTATTCGGGCGTCCTGCCGTTGCTCTTCGGTGTGTTCCTCACCATCGGCGTAAACGCAGTCGGCCCGAAGCTGGAAAAGCCAGTCAAGGTAGTCGTGCTCCTCCTCCTTGCAGTACTGCTAGTGCAGACGTTCCTCACCATGCAGGGCGTACGGGAAAGCAAGGTTCCAATTTACGATTTCATCAAGGCAGTGCCCGACCGCGTTGACGCGAAAGACTTGTGTTTCTTCTCGCACCCTGGCGAGCCGATTTCAGTTCTTGCGACGCTGCTTACCAACCAGGAAATCCAGCCCTGCCACGACGGCGGCTATACTACAAACGTCCTCGTGCTCAAGGACCTGCGCACCTTTGAACGCGACTACACGCCTGAAGACCTGGCAAAACTCAACAACGATTACGTGCTAGTCGATTCGCAAAAGGGCGGGGACAACGAAATCGCCCTCTACAAGCTCAAAACCGGCTAGCCCGTCAGCCTGACGCAATTTATTACCCTGAAAGCAGTAAGGTTTTCACAATGGCAAAGAAAGCGCCCCTCGTAGTCGCAGTCGTCCTCACCTGGAATGACTCCCAGGCTGCCCTAAAGTGCGTGCGGTCTGTGCTCGCAAGCGACTACGCCAACCTGCAGGTGGTGCTTTTAGACAACGCAAGCAACGACGGCACCCCCGCAGCTGCAGGAACGGCTTTCGGCGCAAACAAGCGCTTTTCGCTCATCGTGAATGACTCAAACCGCGGATACGTCGCCAACAACGTCGGCATCAAGGAAGGCCTCAAGCGCGGCGCCGACTTCGTCCTCATACTCAACAACGACACTGTAGTTGAGAAGAACGCCGTCTCGCGGATGGTTGCAACAGCCGTAGACTACCCAAACGCCGCGGCAATCGCCCCCTTACTTGTGCTTGGCAACGACCCGACGCGCGTCTGGAGCGCCGGCACTGGATTCAACAGCATCATCTTCAAGCCGGTCCTGTGGGGCCGCGGCAAGCCCGTCTCGTGTTTCACCGAACCAAGGGAAGTGCCGCTCGCCGTTGGCGCAGCTCTACTCGTGCGCACCCAAGCCATCCGCAAAGTCGGCCTGCTTGACGAGAAGTACTTCATCTACAATGAAGAGACGAAATGGGAGATTCTGATGAAGCGCGCTGGCTATACTTTTGTCCTTGAGCCTGCCGCACGCGTCGTCCACTCAGTTGGCGAGGCCTTCGGCGGCGGCGAGACGCCAGTTGCAACTTACTACCTCGTGCGAAACCGGGGTTACCTAATTGCCGACTTGTGCCCACTTTACCTAAAGCCCATCGCCTACGCCTCTCTTTTAGCTGAGACTGTGCTGCGGGCAGTCCGTGGCATCGTTTCCGGCAAGCACGGTCACGCAAGCGCGGCGCTAACGGGTTTGGGACACTTTCTTACCGGCGTGACGGGCAGAAAGCCCGGAATGAAGTAACGCTTGCAGCAATCGCGGCCTTATTTTCTCTTTAGTATCGTGTAATTGCCGAACTGCGTTACCGGCGCGAAGTCCTTGCCGATGTAGTTGTACAAGTCGCCCTCAAATTCCGTCACGTAGCACCTGTCGACCTTGCTCATCGGCGAGGTGATGGCAAACTGCGCGTTGCTTGTGCGAATGTCGTTGATTATCTCCGCCTGCACTGCCGGTGCGCTTGTGATGCCCGGGTAAAGCTGGATGTACGACGATGCCGGGTCGTGGCCGGTAACCAAATAGAACGAGGCGGCCCCGCTTGCGACGTAAATCTCCTCACCCGGCGCAGCATTTGCACTAATGTATTCGGTAGCCTGCTTGAAATCGTCAATCTGGCCCTTTGGAATAGTCATGCCAGCGAACTTTTCAGTCGGCCCAAGGTAGTCGCGGTAAGTGAATGCGACAAGGCTTGCCCCGAGCAAGGCGAAAAACGCAAGGTACGCAAACGCCGCGAGGGCAAGCGCCTTTTTGCCACCAGTCGCCTTGGCAAAGCCACCCGCGAGCTTGTAGAGCAGGTAAGCGGCAATGATGTATGCAAGAAGCATGCTGAAAATCAGGTGGTTGCGGTCTGTGCGGGGATAGACGACCATGTGGAACTGGAAGAGCGCGACTAAAGTTGCAAGCAGCAGCGTCTTGCCCTCGACTTTGGAGAGCAGCGTGCGGTTGCGGTAAAGGTAGTAGAGCGCAGCGAAGTAGACGAGCAGGACCGCATAGTAGACTGAGTTGATTGCCGAGCGGTAAACGGATTCAATCGCGAGGCTGGGCGGGATGAGTGAGGCGACTGTCGGGAACGGCAGGCCCCAGCACTGGTGGCTGCCCTGCGTTGCCGAGCGCACCACCATCATGTCGTACATTCCGGTAAACGAGTTTGTTGCTGTAAAATACCCGACCGTGAGGAGCGGAATGACTGCAGCGGCGGCGAAGAAGAGCTTGCGGTCCCACAACTGGCCGACAACCGCCTTGACTTTCGGCCAGTTCTTGGCAAGTGCAGTGATTGCAAAATAGACGGTAATTCCCGCAAGCGTGTATGCGCCGACGTTCTGCTTGAAAAACGCGCTCGCTCCAACAGCGAAGCCGGCCAAAAGCAAGTGGCGCAGCTTGCCTGACTCCTCATTTCGGATTATGAAGTAAACCGCGAGGACTTGGAAGAATACTGCCGGCCAGGTGGGCGTCGTGTAGTGCTGGAAGGGAATGCCCCAGATGAGCAAAAGAACCGGGGGCAAAAGCGCGTAAGGATGCGGCACCAAACGCCGTGCAATGAGGTAGAGGAGCGCGCCTGCGGAGGCGGCAAAGAGCGCCATGATGATGCGGGCGAAAAGAATCTCGTTTGGCGCAAAGAGGACGTGGACAAGGGCGCCGATTAGAAAGACGCCGGGCGTATAGATGTTCCGCACTTGAGTGTAGAGCACTTCGCCCTGCGAAATCAGCTTTCCGCTAAGGAGCGCCTGGCCCTCGTCGGTGCCGTCAAACATCTTGTCGACGAAGAACGCTGAGAACGCCAGGGACGCGACTAGCACTAGGAGAGCGACGACGACAGGTCTGGAGCCAAGGTCCATGCTTCATTATGTGGTAGGCAGAACCGATTTAAAATCCCGCAGAGCGGCCCATCTCAAGAAGCTTATATTTGCGGCGCACCATAATACCTTTCAAACACGATTTTTGGTGTGTGATGCCGGTTATGTACCACAAACGAGAAGACTGCAGGGGCTGCCACAGCACCGGCGTAACTCCCTTTTTGGATTTGGGAGCCATGCCGTTAGCCGGAGGTTTCCTCACATCCGACCAAGTCGCTGGCGAACGCAAATATCCGCTTGTGCTCTACTACTGCAAAACCTGTTCGCTCGTGCAGGTCCTTGACGTCGTCGACGCAGACACGCTCTTCAAGAATTACTTCTACCTCTCGTCAGTCACAAAGACGCTCTCAAGCCACTTTGCGCAATACGCTGGCGACGTGCACGAACGCTTCCTGACGGAGAAAAACGCCCTTGCAGTTGAGTTCGGCTGCAATGACGGCGTCCTCCTCATGCCTCTCAAGGAGCTAGGCGTTCGCACAGTCGGTGTCGAGCCGTCCAAAAACGTTTCTGAAATCGCGCGGGCAAAAGGCCTTGACATAATCAACGACTACTTCACCCCGAAAGTCGCAGGCGAAATTGCCCAAAAGCACGGCCACGCGGACGCAATCCTCGCCAACAACGTTTTTGCCCACATCGACGACCTTGACGCAGTCCTGATGGGCGTGACTGACCTGCTAAAGCCCGACGGAGTGTTCGTCTTCGAGGTCCACTACCTGCCAAACCTGCTTGACGGCCTGCAGTACGACTTCTTTTACCACGAGCACCTCTGCTACTACTCGCTTCACTCCCTCTCAGTCCTCCTCGGCCGATTCGGCTTGGCCATCTTCGACGCTACGCCAATGGCAATCCACTCGGGTTCAATCCGCGTGATGGCCTGCCGCAAGGAAAGCGCCAGGCCTGACGAGCCTGCGGTCAAGCAGCTCATGGCTCTTGAGGAATCAAAGGGTCTGGACAAACTCGAGACTTACACTGAATTCGCCGACCGCGTCGCCGCGCATCGGACCGAGTTGCGCACGCTTTTGCAAAGTTTCAAGTCAAAAGGCAAGCGCATTGCCGGCTACGGCGCCTCCGGCCGCGCCAACACGCTCCTAAACTACTGCCAGATAGGCACCGAGACAATCGACTACATCGTCGACGACTCGCCATTGCGCCAGGGCCACCTCACGCCGGGCACGCACATTCCAGTCAAGCCGGCCTCCGAACTCTCGTCCAACCCTCCGGACGCAATCCTCGTCCTCGCCTGGAGCTACCTTGCAGAAATCATGGCCCGCCAAAAGGATTTCGCAAAGGCGGGTGGGACTTTCCTCGTGCCGTTTCCAGAACCGGGTGTAGTGAAATGAAAGTAGTCGAAATCATCCAAGGCTATTCCCACGGCGACGGCATCAACAAGGCCGCCGTTTCGATAGCTACTGCCCTCTCACACATCAAGGGCGTAGAAGTCACCCTCATCCACGAGCGCGGAGTGCCTCCAATGCGCACTGCGGTGCGCGAGACGTTCGTCGGCTCAATCCGCCGGGCAGCGAAAGAGGCGGACATTGTGCATTCCCACATCGGCACGGGCGTCTTCAAAGCAAGTGCGGCGAAGCTAGTCAACCCTCGTATCAAGCACGTAACGACTTACAGCGTGATTGCGCCAAAAGAAATCTATGCCAAGTATCACTTCACGCTCCTTTTCCACAAGCTCGTCTACGCGCATGGCATTGACGCTGTTGTCGGCATCAGCAAGTACGCCTGCGACGACTTCCACAAGCGCTTCGGCGGCCACGCGCAGCTCATTTACGACGGCGTTGACCTAAAAGAATTCAAGCCCGACGCGAAGGCCGGCGCAGCTTTCCGGCGCGTCCACGGCATTGGCGCAGAGAAGACCGTAATCGGATTTGTCTCGCGCTTTGACGCCCACAAAAACCACGCTGCAATCATCCGCGCCCTGCCGAAGCTGCCAAAGGACACTGTCGCGCTCTTGGGCGGCGTTGGGGGAGGCAAGTTTGACACAATGGCGGAGTGCAAGCAGCTTGCGCACTCGCTTGGCGTTTCCGACCGTGTTGTTTTTGCCGGCTTCATCCAAGAAAAGGACATGAACGCACTCTACAATTCCATGGACATTCACGCCTTCCCGTCGCTTTGGGAGGGCTTTGGGCTAAGCGTGCTTGAGGCAAGCGCGGTTGGCAAGCCAACCGTCGGGTTTCCAGTCTATTCAATCAAGGAACTCGTTGGAAGGGTGCCAAACAACGGCATTCTTGCCAAAGACCAGCACGCTTTCACCTCTGCCCTATCCCGGCTTTCAAGCGACAGCAAGCTTCGGCGAAAGTTCGGCGCAGGAGCGAAGGAATTTGCAAAAGACTTCGCCTGGGAGAAAGTCGCCATCCGCTACAAGCACCTTTTCGACGGCCTGATGGAGGAACGCGGGCGATGAACAAACCGGAGGGCGGCAAATTGCGCGTCAACTACGTTCTCGGCTCGCCAGTGCCGCCAAAGTCTGGCTACGGCAAGTACGCCCTAACAGTGCTTGACGAGCTGACGCACCTCAAAGGCCTTGGCGTCCGCGACATCCGCGCGCATTTCCCCCTAAACTTTCCATTCCGAAACATGCTTCTTGACTTTTCAACAACTCCAGTAAAGACGCTTCTGCATTCGCGGGGTGCGATTACCCACGCAAGCTCCCAAGGCTTGGCTTTCCTAGGCTTGCTTGGAGTGCGGCCGTTTGTCGTCACTGCCTACGACGCCATTCCCTTCGCGCTAAAGGAGGAACGAAAGTCTCCGGCCAAGTCAGGTCTTCTTGCCATGATGAGGCAGGGCCTGCGTGGCGCCGACGCGATAATCACGATTTCACACTTCAGCAAGCGCGAGCTCGCAAAGCACGCCGGTCTTGACGAACGCCGCATCCACATAGCTTACCCCGGCGTTGACCACGCAGTTTTCAAGCCACTGGCGACGGCAAAGCCCGACCTGCGCAAGGTGCTTTACGTCGGTTCCGAGCAGCCGCGAAAGAATGTTGGCGTCCTTTTGGAGGCGTTTGCAAAAGCACGCAAGAAACTGCCGGGGCTAAAGCTGCTAAAAGTCGGTTCCCCCCAGTGGCGTGGCGGCCGCGAGGCGTTTTTGGCCAAGGCGCGTGCGCTTGGCGTTGCGGATGCAATCACTTTTGTCGAAGGCCCAACCGAAGCGGAGCTTGCAGCAATCTACCGCTCTTGTGGCGTGCTCGTTTTCCCGTCGACTTACGAGGGTTTCGGCCTTCCTCCACTTGAGGCAATGGCCTGCGGCCTGCCCGTCGTGTGCAGCAATGCCGCGTCGTTGCCTGAAGTCGTCGGAAGCGCGGCAATCTCACTAAAGCCCAACGATGTCGACGGCTTTGCCAAAGGCATTGTCAGCGTCCTCTCTAAACCCGCAGTCCGCAAGCGGCTAAAGGCCAAGGGCTTCGCGCAGGCGAAGAAGTTTTCGTGGCGCAAAGCTGCGCTTGACACTCTTAAAGTCTACGAGTCGCTTGCGCCGAAAAACTAGACCCATTTCGTGGCCTTAAGCAGGGCCAAAAGTTCACTATCGCTTAGCATGTGCGTGTTGTTTGAAGCGTATTCACGGATTTCATTTGCATTTCCCTTGTAGGCACTGCCTTCCTTGTGCGGGGGGATGACGAACTCTTCCTTTTGCTCAACAGCGCGGTACATTTCCTCCTCGCTGACAAGCACTTCGTGAATCTTCTCGCCCGGCCTGATGCCCACCATCTTGGTCGGATAGCCGGCCTTCCCGGTAACAGCCTTGCCCATCACTTCAGCAAGTTGCGTGATGCGGCAGGCGCTCATCTTCTTGACGAAAATCTCGCCGCCCTTGCCCTCTTCCATTGCCTTGAAGACAAGCTTGATGGCGTCAGGGAGCGGCAGGAGAAAGCGCGTCATGCGAGCGTCGGTGATGGGCAGGGGCTTTTTCTCGTCGAGTAACTTCTTGAAGAACGGAATCACGCTTCCGCGGCTGCCTACGACGTTGCCGTAGCGCACGCACATGAACCGCGTCTTCCAGTGCGGAGAGTTCATGCTGATGAACACTTTTTCCTGCATGGCCTTTGACATTCCCATGGCATTGACTGGCTTGACTGCCTTGTCTGTGCTCACGCCCACCACGCGGTCGACGCCAGCCGCGATTGCCGCCTTTGCAACATTATGCGCGCCCAAGATGTTAGTCTTGACTGCCTCAAGCGGGTGGCTCTCGCAGCTTGGAACGTGCTTTAGTGCAGCAGCGTGGAAGACGACGTCAACGCCTGCCATCGCCTCGCTAACGCGTTCGAAGTCGCGCACGTCGCCGATGACATACTCTAGTCCAGCGTTGCCGTCAAACTCCTGCGCCATGCGGTATTGCTTGTCCTCGTCGCGGCTAAAGATGACGATTGACTCCGGGGAAAAGGGCGCGAGCTGGCCCACAATCTGGTGGCCGAAGCTGCCGGTGCCCCCTGTGACCATGATGCGCTTTCCCTTGAGAAAAGATGCCATAACAAATTCAACTCCGTTTCTGCTTAAAGAGTTTGCCCTTGATGGTGCGCACGCCGTAAGCGGGCAAAAGCCACTTCTCCAGTTCGGCTACGGGAACTTTTCGCCCCGCCCCCAGTTTCCGCCGCCGTGAAATTATCCACGGCAGCATCAAAAACGCGTCAATCCTTGCCTTCACGCGCGCAACGTTGGCGGTAGCAAGCCACCAAACGCTCATTGGGATTTCGAAAATGATGTAGTAAGCCAACATTGGCACAAGCAACTTGAGCGGAAACTCCGAGAGTGCAAAGAGCAGGCGGTTTCTGTGGCCCAAGTAAGTCGCGCGATAGCTAGTCTTGCCGTAAGACACTGAACCCGCGTGAAACGCCCGCACTTGGGGCACGAGCATGCACTTCCAACCGGCCGCGCGCGCACGCCAGGCGAGGTCGATGTCTTCCAAGTAAGCGCCGAACGCTTCCTCAAAATAGCCAATCTCGTCAAGCATCTGGCGTCGATAGAGCGTCGCCCCGCCGTAGCCGCCGAAAATTTCTACCGGCTTCTTGCCAAACTGTCCGCGGTTCTCCTCGCCACCGCCGACGTTAGCGCCGTAGCCGCTGCGGTCAACTGAAACGCCGGCTGCGTCAATTACGCTGGGTTCGCTTGAGCGGACAAGGAGGGGCACGGCCATTCCGACGCGGCTGTCCTTCTCGGCAGCCGCAACCATTTCAGAAATGACTTTGGGTTCAAGCGCCACGTCGTTAGTGACTGAAATGACGTACTTGCCTTTCGCCGCCCGCAGCCCGATGTTCATGCCGGCTGCAAAGCCTAAGTTAGTGGGATTGCGGATGACTTTCGTTTGCGGAAAGTTTTTCTTGACGTACGCGAGACTGTCGTCGGTGCTCGCGTTGTCGACAAGGAGGACTTGGAGCGGCCTGTAAGTCTGCTTGCCAAGGGCCGGCAGGCTTTTTTCAAGAAGTTTTCTGCCGTTCCAATTGAGTACAACGGCAGTTACTTCGGGGTGCTTGGGTTTCATTTCCTTTCACCACACCGGGCTCCGCGGGCTCACTGGCCTATCGAGGGTGTTGAATCAGAAATAGTATCGGATGCAGAAGCCGGTTGGGCTTGCGCCATCGGTTGAATTGCGTTTTGTGCTGCCGGCGGGTCGATTGCCTCGACCTTCAAGATAATTCCGCCCTTCTTTGCCGGGTCGTGGGGAACGTAAACCGCGCTTGCGTCGGTGTTCCACCTGCGGTAGACGTAGCAGCGCTTGCAGAAGGAGTCGTCCTTGAAGTCTTTTTCGCGGAATGGCTCGAGGTTCTTCCACACTTGCTTGGCGTCGCTCTCAAGGAGGTTGCCGTAGAACTTGTTGGGGTGGTGGCAGCACGGGGCCGCGTCGCCAGTCCAGTTGACGAAGAGGATGCCGGTGTTCATGTAGGGGCAGATGTCGCGCTGCTTTGAGAGCCAGTTGCGCCAGCTGTGCTTTCGGCTGTAGAAGACCGTCTCGACGGGCACGCCGTACTTGGCTTCAAATGCCGGGAGCGCGTCGAGGAACGTTTGCGTCTCTTCGGGCGACAGGCTCGGCACTTTATGGCCGTGCAAGTCGTAGATGGGTTCGAGGTTGATGCCGTTGATGCCCGCTTGCTTTGCAATCTTTAGTATGCCCTCGAATTGCTTGAAGTTAAGCGATGAGAGGACGACGCTGAAAAACACTTTCTTGTCAGCCTTTGCGGCGCATATGCGCAGCACGCCCTCAAGGAGGGGGCCGAAGTGGGAGTTGCGCCGGATTGCCTCGAATTCCTCACTAGCGGGAAAGTCGAATGAGATGACAATGTTATGCACCTTGCTCGCCATTATCCTGCCAATCGTCTTTTCGTCAAGGAACGTGCCATTTGTAGTGAATGTGACTTCGAGGCCCATGTCTGCGGCGTAGTTGGCCATGTCAAAGAGCTGCGGGTGAAGCGTCGGCTCGCCCCAGCCGGTCAAGTTGATTGCCTTTAGCTTGTTGAACTTGCTTAGAATGGTCTTGAAGTCATCTAGGGGCATGCGGCCGAGGCCCTTTGAGAAGCTCTTTCGCGGGCACATGACGCAGTCGAGGTTGCAAATGTTGGTCGGCTCAAGGTGGAGGATGATGGGCTCCTCTAGGGGCTCGTAAAGCGCGTACTTCGCCTGTTCCACTGGATTGAGTTGATAGGCCATTGCAAGAAGTATTTGCGTTAATGGTCTTTTTTAAGCCCTGCATTTCGGCACTGCTGCTTTTAATCAAGGAAAGGAATCCGCACGGACTTTAGGCGCGGCAAGAGCCGCAAAGCGAGCCGGAATCCATAGGCGAAAATGAAGAGGAGCACTAAGTCGTTTAGGAAATCAAGGTAGATGTCAATCGAAGAGTGCATTACTCCCGTGAACCAGTAGCCGACGTTGTGCAGGACAACTGCGGCAAGAAAGAGCGGCATCAGCTGCTCGAGGTCAAGTTTTGTCGCGTCGCGGACGAAAAGAAACAGGCACAGCGTGATGAGGCCGTGCGCGAGGCCGTGAAAGACGATATCAAAAGCCGCATACGGTGAGATTGATGCGATTGCGAGCACGCGGCTAACGCCGTCAGCTGCAAACACCGCGTTGAAGAACTTCATGTAGCCTTCAGTCGCGCCAACGCCAATCAACACATAGAAAATCGCGACTTTCGCCCAAATCGCAAGCTGGATGACGAGGTAGAAGCGCGTTAGGCGGTTAAACTGCTCGCCGCTCATGCCGAAGTCTTTAGCTGAAAACAAGTCAATTCACCTAAAACAAATTTGACTGGGCGCTACCACTTGACCCAGGGCGCATGCCCGCTTGCAAACTCGGTGTTTAGCAGGTCTAGCTCGCGCACGGTGTCGACGCAGCGCCAGTAGCCCGAGTGGGGAAATGCCATGAGCTGGCCGTCGCGCGCAATCTTTTCAAGCGGCTCGCGCTCTAGGATAGTCGCATCGCCGCCGATGTAGCGAAGGACGGATTTCTTCATCGCAAAGTAACCGCCATTGATTTTGCCCTCGCCTTCAACTGGCTTTTCTGAAAACGACTTGACGCGGCTACCCTCAAGCTTGAGGCTGCCGAACTTTGAGGGCGGGTTCACAGCAGTGACCGTCGCAATCTTGCCGTGCTGCTTGTGGAACTTTAGGAGTGCGCCAAGGTCAACGTCAGCCACGCCGTCTCCGTAAGTGAGGAAAAAGTCTTCCTGCAAGTAAGGCGCCGCGCGCTTGAGCCGTCCGCCGGTCATGGTGTTTAAGCCCGTGTCGACGAGCTTGACGTTCCAGTCGTCAACGGCCTTGCCCGCAAGCAGTTCGACCTTGTTTTTCTTGACGTCGACTTCGATGTCGTTGTTGATGTAAGCGTAGTTGAGGAAGTATTCCTTGATTGACTCGCCCTTGTAGCCAAGGAGGATGAGGAAATCACGCACGCCGTAGTGGCTGAACGTCTTCATGATGTGCCACAGGATGGGCTTGCCGCCGACCTCGACCATGGGCTTTGGCTTGATGATGGTCTCTTCCTTGAGACGAGTTCCAAGACCGCCGGCCAGAATTACCGCTTGCATGATATGATATAGTCGGCCGAAATTAATAAACCGGCAGGAAAGCCCAGTGGCTCCTTGGTTGCATGGCTGGGATTAAGGTCTGCTGGCTCAAGGCGTGATTTTGAGCACTGCGCCTACTTGCTGCTTGAGTTGCGGCAAGTCCTTCTCTACGGTAGCCCAGACGCTTTCGATGTCCACGCCGAGATAGTTGTGGATGAGCTTGTCGCGCATGCCCGCAATGTCCTTCCAAGGCACTTGCGCGTGCTTTTTCTTGAGTTCGGGTGAGACTTGCTTGCAGGCCTCGCCAATGATTTCGATTTGCCTGATGACCGCGTCCTGGATGAGCGAATTTCCCTTGAATTCTTTTTCGGAAATGTCGGCCGTATAGTCTTCAATCTTGCCTATGGAGTCAAGGATGTGCTTCAGGTATACCGAATTGGCTTTCAAGCGTAGAGCACCTTGACTTCATCAGTAATTCTCTTTGCAATGTAGGGGCTGATGGACTTGTCTGTCAGAAGGTCTATTTTCTTGCCAGTTTTCTGAGCCAAGTCGTTCTCTATGCGCACGAGCTCAAGCAGGCTTTTGGGTGCATCAAATTTGACGATGAGGTCAATGTCGCTATCCTTCCTTTCATCACCGCGCGCATGCGAGCCGAACAACGAAATTTTTCGCGCGCCGTAACTAGATAGCACGGACACTATTTGCTTTGTCAGCAATTTTTTCATTTGCGTCAACCTTTAGTATAACTTAGCGGCTGAGGCTATTAAAACCAGCTTTTCCCGTAGCCAAAAGCAAAGCGCTTCAGGCGACAATGCGTGGTTCGGGAACCGGAATGATGAACTTCCCGCCCCCAGCGCGGTAGGTGGAGAGCTGAGTCATAATCTCGTCAGCCAAGTTCCAGGCCAAAATGAGCACGTAGTCCGGCTTTCGCGCCATAATCTCTTCAGGAGGCACGACAGGCACGTGGTTGCCTGGCGCGTAGAGCCCCTGCTTTAGCGGGCTCTTGTCGGCAATGAAGTCAATAGTCTCCTTTCCGAGGCCGCAGTAGTTTAGAAGCGTGTTCCCCTTGGCAGCAGCGCCATAAGCCGCAACAGTCTTTCCCTGCGACTTGATTTCCCGCATGAGGCCAACGAGGCCATCCTTCAGGCTGTGAACCTTGGCGGCAAAAGCGTTCATCGCCGAAATGTCTGCAAGTCCGCTTGCGCGTTCCATCTCAAGAAGCGCGTCGACCGACTGTCCCTGCCGCGCCCCACCTGCAGTCTTCTTGACAAAAAGCAAAAGCGAGCCGCCGTGCATTGTCGTGCGGCGTGCCTCGACAATCACCATGCCGTGCATGTCAAAGAGCCGCACGAGTGGCGCGACGGCAAAGTAGGACAAGTGCTCGTGGTAAGTCGTGTCAAATTCCAGCTTGCCAACCATGTCGGCAAGGTAGGGAAACTCCAAAACGAGTGTGCCGTCGTCCGCAAGGAGGGCGCCGACGCCGTTAAGCAGGCCGTGCAGGTCGGGCACGTGGGCAAAGACATTGGTGCCAATGATTGCCGCCGCCCGGCCGCGCTCGACCGCAATCGCTTTGGCGCTCTCCTCGTTGAAGAACTCGCAAATCGTCTCAACGCCGTTCTCGACCGCAATCTTCGCGACATTCTCGGCTGGCTCAACGCCAAGCGCTTTGATGCCGGTGCCAGCGAAGTTCTTCAAAAGCGTGCCGTCGTTGCTTGCAAACTCGACTACGAGGCTGCCCTTGGGTACCATTTCGACAATTTCGGCGGCAAGCTGTACGAAGTGAGCAGAGAGAGTTTTTGAAGTTGACGAAACGTAGAGGTAATTTCTAAACATCTTCTCAGGCGGTACGACGTAGCCGAGCTGCACGAGGCCGCAGACGGGGCACAGGCACAAGTCAAGGGGGAACTCCTCTTCCTTTCCCGTTAGCTGGCTTTCGCTAAGAAAAGAGTTTGCAAGCGGGGTCGGGCCGAGCTCGAGGAATTTCTCAACCTTGTCGCTTGAGCAAATGCGGCACGTAACCATCCTTAACTCAGCCCCTGCCAATTGGGAAAACTTGCGCCTTGCTATAATCCGCACCGTCAAGCAAGCGCCTGCAGTCGACGATGACCGGCGTTTTCATTAGCTTGATGAACTCATCCTGCGGGAGCTTGAACTCCGGCCACGCGGTCAAAATCATTGCAACGTCAGCGCCAGTTAGGGCCGCCTGCGGCGTCGCTGCAAACGAGAGGTTCGTTTGCGCGCCCAGTTCCCGCGCGCCATTTGCCTGCGCTTGCGGGTCGGCTGCAACTACGGTTGCCTCTTTGGCAAGTAGCATTGGAATGATGTAGAGCGACGCCGACTCGCGCACGTCATCAGTAAACGGCTTGAATGCCAGGCCGAGGACAGCAACTTTCTTTCCGGCCAGGGACCCGCCGCACGCTTTTTGCGCAAGTGCCACGGCCGCCTTTCGCGCCCGCGCGTTTTCCTCAAGAACCGCCTCAAGCAATGGCGCGCCAAAGCCGGCTTCCTTTGCGTAAGCCGCAAGTGCCGCAACGTCTTTGGGGAAGCACGAGCCGCCAAAACCGGCGCCTGTTCGCAAGTAAGAGGTCCAGCCTAGGGTGGGCTTGCCGTCGCTTGTGATGCGCCTGTCAAATTCGACTGACTTTAGGACTTCGATGGCATCCACGCCCGGATGCTTCTCCGCAACGCGAGCAATCTCGTTGCTGTAGGAAATGAGCGTCGCAAACAAGCTGTTGGCGGCGTACTTGATGAGTTCCGCAGTTTCAAGCCCGTAGTGAAGCATTGGTGCTTTGAGGGGCGCGTAGATTTCTTCCGCAGTCTTGCCGCTCTTGGCGTCCAACTCGCCGATGACCACGCGGTCGGCGTTGGCAAAGTCCTCGACGGCATTTCCCTCGCGCAGGAATTCGGGCGTCATGCACAGGCCGAAGTCCTTTCCGGCCTTTTTGCCGCTAGCTTTTTCGATTGCCGGCAAGACAAGCTTGCGGGTAGTGCCGGGCAGCACCGTGCTTCGGATGATTACTAGCTTGTAGCCGGTCGTCTTTGCGATTGCCGCGCCGATTTGGCCCGAGACCGCCTCGATTTGGCTCAAGTCAATGCTGCCGTCTTGCCGCGAGGGAGTGCCGACGCACACGAGCACTGCATCGGCTGGCTCGCAGGCTGCCTTCAGGTCGGTTGTTGCAGTGAGTTTGTCTGACTTGACTGCCGCCATGAGCACTTCGGCCAGCCCCGGTTCGCTGATGTGGGGCTTGCCTTCGGCAGTCATCTTGACAACTGCTTCCCGTGAGTCGACACAAACGACTTCGTGGCCAAGTTTTGCCAAGCACGCGCCAGTGACAGTGCCGACATAACCCGTGCCGATGACTGCAATCTTCATTTTCTTCACTTCCACTCCGTCTTTGCCCACTCGAGCATGCGGGCAAGGCCGGCTTTCAGTACAATCTTTGGTTCGTAGCCGAGTTTGCGGACTTTTGCCAAGTTTGGCGCGCGGCGCTTGGGGTTGTCGGCCAAGTAATCCGCTTCAGCACTCTTCTTGAACTCAACAGGCAGGCCGCCGGAAACTTCGGAAACTGCTTTTGCAAACTCAGCCATCGAAATTTCCTGCATGTCGTTGCCGACGTTGAACGGCTCTCCGCTGTGATCGCTTAGAAACACTCGCAAAAAGCCATCAATGGCGTCCGCAATGTAGCAGAAGCTTCGCGTGTCGGTGCCAGTGCTAAGGAGCACGAGCGGCTTTCCGTCAACCGCGTTGGCGATTAAGTCGGGCACCACCCTGCCGTCGTCCTTTCGCATGCCAGGGCCGTAGACGTTGAAGGGCCGCACAATTTTGCTCGGCACGCCGTACTGTTGGTTGAAGTAAACGCATAGCGTCTCGCCGTAGCGCTTTGACTCGTCGTAGCACGCGCGGGGCCCAGTGCAGGAGACAAAGCCGCGGTAGTCTTCTGCCGTCGGGATGTTTGCCGCGTCGGGGTCGCCGTAAATCTCGCTTGAGCTGAAGTAAAGCAGGCTCTTGACGCCGTGTTCGCGTGAGTACTCAAGCAAATGCCGTGTTCCAACGACGTTGACGTCCATAGTGTCAATCGGGTACTTGCGGTAGGTAATCGGGCTTGCGATGCCGGCAGCGTGGATGATGTAATCCGCATTTACGCCGGCAGGCAGGGGCTTTCGCACGTCGTGGCTAAGGAAAGTGAAGAAGGGCTTTCCCTTTAAGTGGTCAAGGCGGTTTGGAATGCCCCCTGCCATGTTGTCTAGTGCGACGATGTTGACTGCTACGCCAGCGTCATTTAGGGCGGCGAGCGTGTCAACCATGTAGGAGCCGAGCATGCCAACTGCACCAGTGACTAGGACGGTCTTGCCGTCTAGCTTGCGTGCCATGGGCAGGATGCTCTTTGCGATTGCTGCGCAGTCTTCGACAACGATTCGGGAAACCATTGGCCTATCCCCTCACAAATTCAAAAGTGCCCTACAAACAGGTTAGTCGAATACTGTATTTTAAAGGTGCAGGGAGTGAGAAACTTTATGGTAACCCTTAGCATCGTCACGTCAGTCTACAACGAGGAGGACATCGTAGAGAAGTTCCTCGGCCGACTGCTTGCAGTGCGCATTCCCGACGCGGGGGTAGAGTTCGTCGTTGTCGACAACGGCAGCACCGACGGCACGCACGCCATCCTCGAGCGGCTGGCGAAAAAACACGGCTTCAACCTCATCACCAATCCCTCGCCCTCAAAGGGCTTGACGCACGGAGTGATTACCGGCATCCGCGCGGCAAAAGGCGATTACGTCTGCATCATTAGAAGCGACTTTCAGGAAGACCCTGACGACATCCCGCCAGTTTTCGCAAAAATGCGTGCCGAGGGCCTTGGCCACATCATCGGCTGGCGAAAAGACAGGCACGACCCGTTCCCGCGCCTTGTCACGGCATTTCTCTACGTCAACCTCGTGCGCCTGCTGCACGGTTTCAAGCTGCCCGACATCAACGGCGCGCCCCGCATTTTCAAGGCAGAGTATTTCAAGAACTACGAGTTTCAGTCCCGCGGCATCATCATCGACGTCGAGACGCTCTGGCGCGTTCGCAAGAAGGGTGGCAAGCTCGGCTTCGCAGTCGTAAGGCATTACCCGCGCACAACGGGCAACAGTTTTGTCAAGCCCGGCACGGTTCTCGAGATTTTCGCAGACTTGATGGACTTCACCCTCAAGGCTTGGTTTTCAAAAGACTAAATTAGCGGCAAAAGAAATTCGATTTGCTTAAACTTTCTTTGCGACTAGCAGGTACGTCCCGCCCTTGCCTACCAGACTTTCGGCAACCGCGGGGATTGTGAAAATCACCCGGCCAAGCGCCTTTAGCGCAGGATTGCCCTCGCCAGACATTCCAGAACGCAAGTGCAGCAAGTTTAGCACGCTCATGCCGATGCCCCACGCGTTGTAGTCATTCATGAATTGGTCGATTGACGTGGTTCGGAAGCCCTGCTCGCCCAAGCGCTTTGACAATTCCATTGGCGGCACGAGAATCAAGTGGCGTGGCGCGTCAAGGTGCGCCCAGAACCGCTTGAAGAGCCGGCCCTGGAGGCTCTCGGGGTTTGGCACTGCGATGAACAAGAGTCCGCCGGGCTTTAGGAGAGAGTGGGCTTTTGACGTTGCCGCAAAGGCGTTTGGAAGATGCTCTAGCGAGTGCCAGAAAGTTATTGCGTCAAAGAATTCGCGATTGAAGTGCGACTTGAGGAAATCGCCTTGCTCGACTTCGCCGAACTCCCTGCACTTTTTCGCACCATCTGGCGAAAATTCGTTGCCAAACGGCTCCATGCCGGCATTCTTGCACTCGGCCATGAAACCCCCCTGGCCGCTGCCGACGTCGAGGATTTTCTTGCCCTTGACGTCATTTCCAAGCGCCTTTAGGACTTTGCTGATTTTCTCGCGTTCAAGCGCCATTACCTCGGCCTCACCGACGCCCTTCCTGAAGAAGCGGTACTGCGAGTAGCGGGTGGGGTAGTGCTTTGAGATGTCCGCCGGCACTTTCTCAATGTAGACCGTGCCGCAGGCGACGCACTTGCGGTAGCTGAACTCCTCTTTGGAGGCCGCCTGGTTGTAGTCAATCGAGGTTGCCCACCTGCTGCTTCGCTTTGAGCCGCACGCAGGGCAGGAAAAATCGCTTGCCATGACTAGAACTGTCCCTCCACACTTTAAATAGTTAGCAGGGAAAACACTGTTTATGGGCAAGTTACGAATCGCACTCTACCAGCCGTGGGTCTACCAGAAGGGCGGCATGGAGCGCGTCATCCTCGAAATGACTTCGCCCAAGAGCCGCCACGACTGGACGATATTCACCAACCACTACGACCCAAAAGGCACTTTCGAGGAATTCAAGAACCGCAAAGTCGTCGAGCTCAAGCGCGTCTCCGTTCGCCGGACTCCACTAGACCTGCTCAAAGTCACGGCCATAATCGCAGCCCAGAAGCTGCCGCTTGACGGTTTTGATGTTCTCGTCGTCTCAACCGCGGGCTTTGGCGAGTTCATCACCCTTCGCAACCACTCCCTGCCAATCGCCTGCTTTTGCCACACGCCCCTGCGCGTGATTCACGACCCGGCGGCGCACCACGACCTGCTAAAGCACAAGATGCACACGCTGCCAGCCTACCTTGCCTTCGAGGCAGCCTACCGGGCGCTTGAAAAGCGCGCGTGGAAGCACTTTTCAAAAGTCGCGTGCAATAGCCTCGAGACCCGCCGCCGCATACTTAGGGCCGGGCTTGCATATGAAAAAGACATCATCATCGCCCACCCGGGCGTCCACGTTTCTGGCTTCAAGCCGTCAAAGGAGTTCGGCAAGTATTTCTTCCTGCCAGGCCGTATCTCAAAACTCAAGAACAACCTGCTTGCCATCGAGGCGTTCAAACAATTCCGAGTCAAGGCACCCCGGGCGGCCAAGGGATTAAAGCTAGTTATCGCCGGTGGCGTTGGCGAAAAGGACTTGCCGTACCTCAAGGAACTCAAAGCCGCCGCAGGCAACGACAAATCCATTATCTTCCGCACCGACGTTTCCGACAAGGAGCTCTTCAGCCTCTACGGCGGCAGCTTCGCAGTCCTCTTCACGGCCTTAAACGAGGATTGGGGCATCGTGCCCCTTGAGGCAATGGCGTTTGGCAAGCCCGTAATCGCAGTCAACGAGGGCGGGCCGCGCGAGAGCGTGATTGACGGCAAGACTGGCTTTCTTGTTCCCGGCACGTCGGCGGCATTCGCAGGCGCAATGGCCGACTTGGCCAAAAACCCGAGCAAGGCAAGGAAGATGGGCGCAAACGGCAGGCAACACGTCGGAAAGTTTGACTGGAGCTATTTTGTTTCCGCAATCGACTCGATGGTAGAAGGGGCCTGAAAGCGCGGTATATAAGTTTTTTGAGCCAAAAGTTGTTTATCAAATGATGAAAGCTAACGAAGCGTATTGGAAGGACAAGCGCGTGCTCATCACCGGCATTACCGGAATGGCCGGCTCGTGGCTAGCAGAAGCGCTCCTGCCACTCGGCGCTAAAGTTTACGGCACCGTCAGGCGCCATGCAGTTCCAAACTTCGACAACCTCGACGCGGTAATCGACAAGGTCAACCTCGTCGGTGCGGACCTAAGTGACATGCGCAGCCTCTACGACGCGCTCAAGAAGAGCGAGGCCGAAGTTGTCTTCCACCTAGCGGCCCAGAGCTTCGTGCCGCAGAGCTTCCGCGCTCCAATTGACACTTACCAGACTAACGTAATCGGCACGGTAAACGTGCTTGAGGCAGTCCGCCTTTACGATGGCATCGAAAAGATGCAGTTTGCCGGCTCAAGCGAGGAATACGGCCTTGTGCTGCCCGACGAAGTGCCCATCCGCGAGACCAACCCGCTTCGCCCGCTCTCGCCCTACGCCGTCACCAAAGTTGCCGGCGACTTTGCCTGCTACAACCACTTCAAGTCCTACGGCGTGCCCGTAGTCCGCACGCGCGGCTTCAACCACACCGGTCCCAGACGCGGCCAGTCTTTCGTCACCGCAACCGTCGCAAGGCAGGCAGCTGAAATGAAGCTCGGCAAGCGCGACGCTTTCGAGCTTGGCAACATGGACGCCCAGCGCGACTTTAGCGACGTGCGCGACATCGTCCTAGGGTACATGCTGGCGATTGAGAAGGCCGAGAAGGGCGAAGTGTACAATTTGTGCAGCGGCAAGTCCTACAGCATCAAGCAATTAGTCGAACTCGCCTGCAAGCTCACCGGCGTTGCCAACAAAGTCCGCCAGGACCCGACCAAGATGCGCCCCAGCGACGTTCCAGTCCTCCAAGGCGACTGCACCAAGGCGCAAAAGGCCTTCGGCTACTCTCCAACTATTCCCTTCGAAAAGACCTTCGCCGACCTCCTAGAGTGGCAAACGAAGAACGTCGCTTCAGGAAAGTCAATGCTGGTCGTTTAGAAGAAACTAGCGTCCAATCTAGAAAGATACGCGAACTTTAGACTTCCCTAACTTGAGTTATGCTATTCCAAACCCAAAAAATGTTTTTAGGAAGTCGAGTATTGAATCTAACGTGCTGCGTTGTCTTTGTTGTTCCTTTTTTATTTCTTCAACTTCTTGGCGCAGTTGTTTTGTTTCTGATTTTGGAATAGGCTCGTAGGTAACCGTGGGAGTTGGCGTATTAGAGACTGATGGCGCGGGTTCCATTGTTGGCCTTGATGTAGGTGAAGGAACCGGCGTACTAGTGGCTGATGGTTTCGGTGTTGGCGAAGCTGGCTGTAAAGTTGATTTTCCATTCAGACAATATTCGTTATCTGGGCACTGGGAACAATAGCCCCAATCTCCACACGTATAACTTCCACTGTCAGAAATGCAGCTGTGCCACCTATGGCAGCCATTCTGGTGTGCTAAAGAAAAGGTTACGAAAATCAAGAGTAGCGCTAAAATTACTTTTCTTAGGATAGTCATTTAGTGCCCTTCACTTTCAGCCACTAGCGTGGTTGCGCGCAAAAGGCTGGGGAAAGTTCCCGCGTCGGTCCAGTAGCCTTTGAGTTGGGCGTGGGCGAGCTTGCCTTGCTTGATGTAGTGGTTGTTGACATCCGTAATCTCGAGCTCGCCGCGGGCGCTGGGCTTGAGCGTCTTGACGATTTGAAAGACCGTCTTGTCGTAAACGTAGATGCCCGTGACGGCGAAGTTGCTCGCCGGTGACTTCGGCTTTTCGTCAATGCGGGTTATCTTCCCGCCCTCAATTACGGGCACGCCGAAGCGATGTGGGTCCGGAACTTCCTTGATGAAGACAAGCGCGCCGCCCTTGAAGGCCTTGATTGCCGGGCCGATGTCGTCCTGCACGATGTTGTCGCCTAGGATGACGACGCAATTGTCATCGCCGACGAAGTCAGCGCCAAGGCCGAGCGCCTGCGCGATGCCGCCCGCTTCGTCCTGCACGCGGTAGGTAAAGTGCATGCCGAATTCCTTGCCACTGCCTAGAAGCTTGAGAAAGTCGCCAGCGCTCTCTGCGCCAGTGACGATGAGCACGTTAGTCACGCCTGCCTTTTTCAGCGTCTGGATGGGGTAGTAAATCATGGGCTTGTCGTGGACTGGCAGCAAGTGCTTGTTGGTGACTCTAGTGATTGGAGCTAGGCGCGAGCCAGTACCGCCAGCAAGAATGATTCCCTTCATTTATTGGTCTAATATCAAGTAGGTAATGCGAAGGTATTAACGCTTTGGGAAGCATACTTTTTTCGGTGAAAAGTGATGTTTAACGGCGTCGAAGTCAAGGAACTCAAGCCTCTTACAGACAACCGCGGATTCCTAATGGAAATACTGCGCGGAAGCGACAAAATAAAGGAAGGCGGCTCGGCAGCCTTCGGCCAGTACTACCTGATGACCGTCAATCCCGGCGTAATCAAGGGCAAGCACTTCCACAAGCTCCAAATCGACCACATGACCGCAATCAAGGGTCACGCAGTGCTGCATTTGGAGGACGGCCGCGAGGGAAGCCCGACGAAGG
Source organism: archaeon (assembly GCA_020057405.1). Taxonomy (GTDB): domain Archaea; phylum Micrarchaeota; class Micrarchaeia; order Norongarragalinales; family UBA97; genus JAGVFW01. Next base: position 48,628 of record JAGVFW010000002.1, read on the forward strand.
GGCAAAAAGAGAAGATTGTGTTCGGCGAGGGCGCATGGAAGCTCGTTAAAATTCCGCCGGGGGTCTGGCACAGCGTGGAAAACACTGGCACTGACGTTGTCTACATCATCAACTACGTCACCCGCGAGTACGACCACAAGGACCCCGACGAGTACCGCGCGGAGTTCGACATTGACGACCGGACGACGCTCTGGAAGCCGTCGGTCACGGGTTGAGCTGCTAAAATGAAAATTCTAGTCACCGGCGGTGCCGGCTTCATTGGCTGCAATTTCGTGCGTCAAGTGCTTGCGCAAGGCAAAGTCGAGCGCATAGTCAACCTCGACGCGCTGACTTACGCCGGCTCATTGAGCAACCTTGAGAGCCTGCCGAATTCCGAGCGCCACGTTTTCGTCAGGGGCGACATTTGCGACGAGAAGCTCGTTGAGATGTTGTTTGCCGAGCACGGCTTTGACGCGGTAATCAATTTTGCAGCAGAGAGCCACGTCGACAGGTCGATTAGCTCGTCAGCGCCTTTTGTCCACACTAATGTCGAGGGCACGCGCGTGCTTCTTGACGCGGCGTTGTACCACGGCGTCAAGCGTTTCGTGCAAATCTCGACTGACGAAGTCTACGGCAGCAGAAAAGAGGGGTCTTTTGGAGAGGAATCGCGGCTTGAGCCGCGAAGCCCGTATTCGGCAACCAAGGCGGCCGCCGATTTGCTCGCGCTTTCCTATTATTCCACCCACGGGCTTGACGTTGTCATCACGCGGAGCACGAACAACTACGGCCCCTACCAGCATCCCGAAAAATTCATTCCGCTTTTCATCACAAACGCCCTGCAGGGGCATGACTGCCCGCTTTATGGCAATGGCGAGAACGTGCGCGATTGGCTGTTTGTTGGCGACAATTGCAGTGGCATCTGGACGGTTTTTGAGAAAGGCGTTGCCGGCAGTGTTTACAACATTGGCGGGGGCAACGAGCGCAAGAACGCCGACGTGGCGCGCTTGGTTGTGACGCTTGCAGGCGGCAGCGAGTCGCTCATCAAGAGCGTAGCCGACCGCAAGGGCCACGACTTCCGATACAGTGTCGACTGCGGCAAGGCTCGCGCGCTTGGGTGGTCGGCGAAGACGAAGTTCGATGAAGGCTTGGTGGCGACTGTAAAGTGGTACCGGCAGAACGAGGGCTGGTGGAGAAGCCGGCTTTCTCATTAGCTCTAACTCTTGCATTTATATTCTTTTGAGAACAACTTCCTACCGTCTTAGATTATTGGTGGTGTGGGTTTAGTGGTCGATACTTTAGTTCTTGCTATCTCGGTCATTCTCTTCGCAATTCCGGGCATTTTCCTCTCGGCAGCGCTATTTCGGCGAACGTCGCTTGACTGGCTTGAGAAGGGGTTACTTGGTGTAGTCTTAAGCTGCGTGGCAATGCCCGTGCTTGCCATCCTCGAGCTCGTCTTTTTCGCAATCAAGTTCAACGGCATGCTGCTTTTCGCCAACTTCCTTCTCCTGGTACTCGTCGCCATCGTCGCCTACGCTTACCAGGGAATGCCAAAGCTAGAGTTTCACCGCCCGCGCATACCATTCCTTGACGGAAAGTTTGAGTGGGAAAAGGACAAGAATCTAGTCTTCGGCGCGGTTCTGTTAATCCTGCTGCTCATTACCTTCTGGGTCAGGTTCGCACCCGCCTGGGCGGATAACTTTTTTGAGTTCGACCCTATTTTCTACAGCCACGTTACGGAAATACTGGCGAAGAACGGCGTCATCCCTGCCGAGTCAAGCGAAGTTTACTACCCGCTGACGAAAGACCTGCGTGTTTACCCTATTGTGCCCTACTTGGGGGCGCATATTTACGCGATTTACCACGCGATTGTCGGCGGCCCGTTCATCAAGTCAGACTTTCACTTAGTCATCGAGATTTACCCGCCCCTTATGGCAATACTCACTTCATTTGCAGTCTACCTGCTCTTCCGCCGGCAGGCGAATGACTGGATTGGCCTGATAGCGGCTGGCACGCTGGCGACAATGCCGCAGCTAGTCAGCAAGTTCGGTGCAGGTGTCAACGAACTGCAGCCGTGGGGCCTCTTCAGCGCCGTTTTCGTCATCGCAGCCACCTTCCTTGCAATGTCGCAAAAGAGCTACCGCTTCGCAGTCTTGGCCGGCATCGGACTCTTCGGAGCCATGCTTGGCACGGCGCAGGGCCTCTGGCCTGCAGCAGCAATCGCCTCTTTCTTCCTGCTTCACGCGCTCGTTTCCTACCTTCGCGAGGAGTTAGATTTCCGTGCGGTCGCCATTTACGCCATCATCGCCCTTCCGGGAGTCCTCGGCGCGCTCTTGTTTAACTTCTACCGCTCGGGCCTGACGCTCGGAATTGGCAACCTGATGTCGAATGCAGGTGCGTTGTTCAAACTCGGCACACTCCAGTACCTGCTTATCGCCGCAGTTGCAGTCGCCGTGTTCCTGCTTGCAGTTCAGCAGTTCGTCCTGCCCAGGCTAAGGCAGGTCACGCCTCACCCGAAGCCCGTCAGCGTTGCTGCAATGCTGATTGCGCTGGCAATAGTCTTCATCGCAGTCCCGGCTGTTCCCGGCATGCTCGGCGATTTTCTCAACAGTTCCGCCGGCTTTGCCCGACAGGGGAGTGCCCTGGGCATGACGATTGCAGAGGAAAACGCGACCACGCCCGGCCTGTACTTCGGCGCGTTTGGCAACATCAATCCCGATGTCCTCCTTCCTGCCGCCGCGCTTCTAATCTCCCTCTTCGCGTTCATCAAGCTCTTGATTGCCGGTAGACGGATTGCGGCTGGCGCTGTTGTATTGGGTGTGCTGCTTATCACGGCGTTCAACTCGTTTACCGACTCGATGCTTTTGTGGGTTGCCAACAACCTGTTGAGCGGCTATTCGCTTTTCACGCAGTTTGTCACCGGCAACGACTTGTTCGTCTACATGCTTGTTTCCATCATCTCGCTATTGCTTGCCATGCTCCTCGTCAGGGAAGACCCGATTCCGTCGGAGCTTCTCTACCTCGTCATCGCAATTTTCCCCGTCGCCTACATCGGCTTAAACAAGCTCAAGTTCATGCCGCACCTGGCACTTGCCCTGGCAATCGCGTTCCCGTTCGCCCTCTCTATGGGCCTCAAAATCATCCAGACGCTCTCGACCGAGCTTAAGGGCGAGAGTGGCCGCAAGATTGCTGTGAAGGCCGGCCTTGCCCTCATCGTCATCATCGGCGGTCTAGTGCTTTACGCGCAGTCAAACACGCTTGACAACTCAATGGCAGGCCTGCAGTACACCCGCATCTCGAGCGACTGGCTGTCAAGCTACGAGTGGATGCGCACGGCACCCTCGTTTGACAAGTCATTCTGCACCAACACTTACGGTTACGACTGCCGCGTGCTCTCATGGTGGGATTACGGCCACTGGACTACGTTCTTCGGCGAGCAAAAGAGCGTGCTTGACCCCGGCAACCGCTATCCTGACTTCAACCAAGGCACGGCAAGGGCTTTTGTCCAAGGCAACATCACTGACCTGCTTTACACCGTTCGCTACCACCAGGCGACGCACATTCTTGCCGACGCGCAGCTAGTGCAGAAGTGGGGCGCACTCGTGTTCCTAAGCGGCACGTGCGCGCACTCGCAGTACGCAACCTGTCCAGAGAAGCCCGAGATTGACTACAAGAACGGCGCCGGCAGAAGCACTTACGAGGCCGAGCACTACTTCGAGTTCCTCACGAGTTCCGGCACCTGCCCAGCGCAGTTGACCGGCGTGGCGTTACCCGCATTCAAGAGCAGCCTGACGAACGCCGTCTACTGCTTTACCGACACGGAGTACCTGCTTTTGACTTCGCAGGGCATCGACCCGAACTTCAAGCGCAAGTACAAGATAATCGGCCGCGACACTGTCGACGCCGCGCGCCTAGAGAAGGACACGGCTTACCTCTTCGGCTACACGCAAGGCCAGTTCATCAACGTGAACCCCGACCTCACCTACGTCGGCCTGAACAACACGGTCATCGACTCGGCCTTCACGCGCCTCTTCTTCTTCGAGTACATGCCTGGAATGCAGCTTGACCACCGCTCGCCAAGCGGCGAAGTAAAGATATTCCGCATCCTACCGGAGTTCATCAGCGGCTCTACAATCGCAAGCAGCAGCAACTTAGCGTCGACGCCAAGCCCGACTCCGATACCCTCGGCAACTCCCGAGCCAACGCCGAGTGCAAACGAGACTGGAACTAACCTGACCTCATCAAGCCCCACTCCTTCGGCTAGCTCGTCAGTAACGCCGAGCCCAACGCCGGCGCCTTCAACAAGCCCGACGCCCGTTCCCTCGCCCACGCCATAGGCTAAGCGCGGAACGTAATCTTAGCGAATCCAGCCCGCGGGCCCCGTAGTTGCCTTATAGTGTTTTCCCTAGGCAACTGCGCTCTTTACTAGGATGAGTGAAGCCACGACTATTACGGCTTCAGCGAGAATGAGCGTCGCAACCGCGTTTCGCTCAGTCGGCCTCACGCCAAGCTTCGGTAGGCCCTTTAGCACGACGTGCGTGAGCGAGTAAATCTTTTCGTAAGGCGCCTTTAGCGTGCCGTCGGGCTGCAGCACTCCATATGAGCGGGCAGTAAAGCCGCTGCGCAGCTTCAAAAACGCCTCGACAATCCAAGGCAGGAAGATGTAGAAGCCGATTTTCTCGACGTTGCCGACGATTACCGCGCTTGCGTACATCGCACCGGCAAAGTAGGTGAGGCTGTCGCCCGGCAGCATTCGCGCCGGCACCATGTTGAACGAGTAAAACGCGAGCAGAGCGCCTGCGCCGAGAAAGGCGATTGCAGCGCCCTCAATCGAGCCGTTTAGGTAACTCCAGATGCCGACGCCGACTGAGGCAACCGCCATCATGCCTGACTCTAGGCCGTTCATGCCGGCAAGCATGTTGGCGGCATTGCTCACGACGACCACGCCGATTGGCACGAGAATGAGCGGGTAGAGGATGCCTAAGCTGACGGGGCCGACGAGGGGCACGTTCATTGTCTCGACCCCCGCGCTGACTGCGACGAGCGGTATGGCCGCGACGAGGGTAAGGAGCGGCTTTTGCCATTGCGCCAGGCCCACGCGGTATTCCTTGCTGCCGTACTTGTTCGCAACCATCTGGCGGCGCACGTACAAGTCGTCAAAAAAGCCGACGAGGGCAATCGCGAGGGTGCTTAGCGATGCCGCCAGCAGTTCAATCATGCTTAGGGGGTACTTGAAGAAGAAAGTGTTGAGCGCAAGTAGCGCCATCATGCCGAAGAAGAAACCAAATGCAACCGCAATCCCGCCGCTTGTTGCGACTTTGCGCTTGTCCGCCTTCTGCTGGTCAATGCCAACTATGCCGATGTTCCAAAGAAAGTGCAGGAAGTAGGGTGTGATGTAGAGGGTTACCACTGCGGTCAGAAGCACGCCTATCGAGAGCAGCAGTAGAGTCATCGAAATGATTTGCGCGGGCAAATTATATAGATTGCTGCCCCAAGCCATATTCATGGTTCCTTTGGGGGAAGCTGCAAAAGCAATCCAAACCGGCATGGCCAGGCGCGAGCTCGTCCTCGTCGTCGGCCGCTGCAAAGTAAGCTACGAGGGCCGGGCCGCAAGCAAGCTCTCCGAGGGCGACAGGCTCCTAATCATCAAGCACGACGGCACTTTCCTCGTCCACCAGAGCGCCAAGATGTCGGCAATAAACTACCAGGGCCCGGGTGCATTCGTCAGCTGTGAACTGGCTCTCGACCCCAACGACCGAAAGAAGCGCGAGCCGGTCGCAATCGTCCTCTCGGCAAAGCGAAAGCTGGCCAACGGCGCAGTTGAGCAAATCGTCGTCAGGTTTACCGAAATTCTTTACGCCGGCGCCTACGGGCTAAAAGACGATTCCCACCTCAAGCTCTTCGGCACTGAAAAAGAGTTGGCTGACCTCCTCATGTCGGACCTGCACCTGATAGAGCCCGGCATGGTGCCCCTCAAGCAGGAAAGCGACGTGCGAAAAGGCACCATCGACATCCTCGCCCGCGATGCGGCGGGAAATACGGTGGTTATTGAGGTCAAGCGCCGCATTGCCGGGCTAGAGGCAGTCACGCAGCTCGAACGGTACGTAAAGGAGCTTTCCCAGCGCCGCGGCTCTAAAATCCGCGGCATCTTGTGCGCACCCGACGTAACCGCAAGCGCCCTCAAAATGCTTGAGGAGTCAGGCGGCCTTGAGTTTGCCAAGCTCGACTACGAAATTGCCAACCCGAGTGCGAAAATCCGCGGCCTGCAGAAAAAGCAGAAGATAATCACCGAGTACTTCGGGTGACTAAATGCCAGCGCAAAAACAAGAAAAACCTGCACGGCTGCTCGCGTGCGTTCCCGGCGGTCACACGAGCGCCCCGCAGCTGACGCCCGAGGACGTTGCAATGCTTCTCCGTTCGCAAGACAAGCCGATGCTGCTTGACGTGCGCGAGCGTGACGAGTTTGCCGACGGCAAGATTGCCGGCAGCTTCAACATTCCCATCGGCACTATCTTGGCCGGCGTCCTTGACCGGCAATTGCCGCGCGAGAAGCTCATCATCACCATTTGTGAGCACGGGGTTCGCGCGAATCGGGCGGCAAGCGAGCTTTCATCCCGTGGTTTTGTCGTCGCCGTCTTGGCGGGCGGCATGGAAGCGTGGCGCAGACACGCTAGGGACAAACGCCACGGTTAGCTTTTATAAGTGCAGCGTGCGTAAACCCATATTATGGCCCCCTCAAAGTCTCGCCTCGCCCTACGCAAGGCGCCGTTTATCGGCAAGGCGGGAGGTTCGCTTTTCTCAAAGCCGGCTTCGGTGAAAGAAAAGCCAGAAGAGGAAGAGCCAGTAGTCGAGGCCGTAGCCGAGCCAAAGCCCGCGCCAAAGGCGTCCAAAAAAGACGACGCCGATCTTGACGCAAAGCTGCGTGAAGTTAAGAGCAACCTTGCGGCGATTACCGCCAAGACGCGCAAGGGCGCCGACATAAGCGATGTCCCGCGCATCCCAACCGGCGTTCCGGGGCTCGACGAGCTCATTCCCGGCGGCATCCCGAAGGGCAGCGTCATTCTCGTCGTCGGGGGACCCGGCAGCGGCAAGAGCATTTTCTCGCTCCAGTTTCTCCTAAACGGCGCGCTAAAGTACGGAGAGCCAGGCGCCTACATTTCGATGGAAGAATCGGAAGAGAGCATCAAGCGCACGGGCGAGATGTTCGGCTGGGACGTCGATGATTTGGAGAAAAAAGGGCTTTTCCACGTGGTGTGGCGCGACCCTTATGATGTGAAGAGCTTCGCAAAAGTCATGGGCGGCCAGCTCTACTACCTCATCAAAGACGCCGGCATCAAGCGCATCGCCTTTGACAGCATCACCTACTTTACGCTCACAGAAGAGAACCGCTTCAAGCTAAGAAAGGAAATCGCGGAACTTAGCACGCGGCTAAAGGCGGTCGGCGTGACTAGCCTCTTCATCTCCGAAGTACCGCAGGCGGAAATGCGAAAAGGACGCTACGGCATGGAGGAATTCGTCGCCGACGGCATCATCCTGCTAAACAATTTCATGGTGCGCGATACCCACGTGCGTGCGGTCGAAGTGCTCAAAATGAGGCACACGCACCACGACACGCTGCTCCATCCCTTCGCGATTACGAAGAAGGGCCTTGAAATCTATCCTCATGAGCTCGTCTTTAAGGACTAGTGCCTGCGGGGAGGCCGGGCTATTGGGCGTCCGAAGCGGGCCCGCCGGCTTCGCCTGTGCTTCCCTCTTTTGCAACCGGCGAGTCAAACGAGTGGCGCTTGACGAACTTCTTGATGTGCTTCCACGAAATTGCCTTGTCAATCTCGACAATGGCAACAAACGCGAGCAAGCCGATTACGCCAAGCAGCTGCACCATCGAGTCAGGAATTAGGCCGAGGCGCAAAAGAATGTCAAGCTGGCTTAGGAGCAGCACCGAGAGCATCAAGAGCGCGTGGGCGGGAAGGTACGCTTTTAGGTTCGGCTCATTAAATGACGCGCCAAGCCTCATGCCTGCGTAGTAGTAAAGCACCGCCCCAGTTGCCGTTGCGAGGGCAACCGCCACCGCCACCGGATAGGCCTGGGCGGGTGCCAGTGACGGCATTGAAAGGGCAAGCATCGTCGCGGCCAGCATGAAGAAGAATAGCACGAGCTCTGTAGCGACGGGCTTCTTGACTGAAAACGAGTAGGCGTGGCTCAAATCGAACAGGGGCTTTATCGAGAGGAACGCCGCGACGATGAAGAAGGAGAAGACGAAGCTGCGCAAAAGCGCGTACTCGCCTGCAGGAATGGCCAGGAGGAACGCCGCGATTGGCAGCTCGTAGAATGCCGTGACGGACAAAAGCGCAAGCGAGTGCCACATGAGGTGGCGTTTTACGAGCGGCTCTTTGACGCTTTTGACCAAGTCATGGCGCTGGCGGATGCTGCCGTAAAGCGAATAGATGACGAGGACTGCCGTCAGAAGGTAGATTGCAGCAACGTCCGCGGCCACTCCCCAAATCACCCGTACTCTATTGTCTTGTCGCAAACGCCTTCAAGGAGCGACAGGAGTTCCTTTGACAGCTCGCCGGTTGAGATTAGCACGCAGCTGGCGTTTTTCAGCCGAATCTTGTTCGTGGTAAAGTGCGCGAACTTCTCAATCGTGGCAAGCGGGTTGTAGACCAAAAGCGTGTTCATAGAGTCAAACACGACCGCCCTCTTTCCCTTTAGTTCGTCGAGCAACTCGTTGATTGCCAGGCTCAGGCCCGTCAGGTTTTGCGGCGCGACAGAAATTAGCTTGTCCTTGCGCTCGGTTTCCCCGCTTACGGCAGCGGTGGCGCAGTCGATGAAGTAAATGCCCTTTGAGTCGACTTCGGACTCCTTTAGCCGCGCAATAATTGCAGGGGCGGGCTTGTTGACTGAAACATAGATGATGTTGGCGTCCTCGCGCAAGAGCCGCCGGATGATGTCAACCGTGGCACCAGCGTAGTCACTGGGCTCGACGAGGAGCAAGTAAATCACTGAATCGCGCTTGAGGTTTAACTCGTCGCGCGCCGATGCCATCCAATCATCCCCGCTTTACGAACTCCGTTGAAGTTAAAAAAACGCTGTGTTGCCCCCGCCGGCTCACGCCTCGACGTAGACGATGCCGTTCCCTGCAATCCCGACGCCATCGTGGTACTCAAACTTGCCGGCCGTGTTAAACGCGCGGCTCCATGACTGGCCCCCTCCAAGATTGTGCGAATCGAATTCCTCGCTGCTGCCGGCATCGCTCTTGATGTCGTGCAGCCGGCCGTCCTGGTTTTGCCAAGTCACTTTAGTGCCCGCCTTGACCCAGATGGCCCGCGGATTGAAGCCCGCATTCACAATCAACACGGTGTCGGTGCCGATGACTCCCGGAATCTCGTGCGGCGCTGGTGTAGGAAGCGGAGTCAAAACCGGCGTTGGGGTGGGTACGGGCGTGGCCGTGGGCTCAGGGGTCGGTGGCATTGGCGTGCGGTAAGCTTTTTTGCCAAAAAGCGTGCCCTGAACGTCGTTGGCCAGATTGTCCACCGTGTACGAAACGCATCCGGCCATGATTATCGCGACAAGCGCCAGTGCAATAAGTGGCTTGTTCATGCTGAGGGCGTGGCCAGCGGCAGGCGCCTGTCAACGCGCACGAACCCGGGCGCCTTTAGCCGAGAGAGAACCGCGTTAAACGCCACGTAGGACACGGCAATGCCCGCGGCAAAGAGCAGCCGCTCGTAAGCAACGACAGGCACGAGGCCAGCCCAAAACGCTGGCGTCGTGGGCAGGCTGTAAATCCACACGACCCCACCAACCGCGTGGGCAGTCATTGTCGCACCCAGGCTGCGGGCAAACAAGTTGTTCGCAAAGAAAAGCGCGACAACAACCGGAATGCCCCAAAACATTAGCGGATAGTACCAAACCTGCCCGCCAACAGGATGCAGCAGGAATAGCGCAATTGCGGCAAGCGGCACTACTGCAGTCAATTTGCTCTTGCGCGGAGTGCTGAAATACCATGCCGCAAACGCAAGCGGGAGGAGCCGGGCAAGGTTAAGGAGCGTAAAGGCCTTTCCAGTCAGCAGCATGTCGGCCACTTGGGCGGCGATTACCACTCCTGCGCCGACCATGCCGCCGAGGAACGCACCTGCGACTGGAGCAAAGAACTGAAAGCCGGTGAAAAACTGGTTTGGTGCGCCTAAGAGCTGTGAGAAGTTCGCGTGCATGGCAAGCAGGCCTGCGGCGGCAAAAAGAACCAGGAATGCAATGCTCTTCGAGTCCTTTAGGTAATCCATTTTTCCCACTCTCCCCCACTTAAGCAAACTATGAATAAGGCTTTTCATCAAATGAGTTATTTAAACGTGACAGGTTGCGGGTGGTGATGGCGTGCGATTTAACGGGATGCAAGTTCTGGTAACCGGCGGTGCAAGCGGCATAGGTGCCGCCATTTGCCGCGCTTTTGCGCAAGAAGGCGCCCTAGTTTTCGTCCACTACAACAAGTCGTCCGAAAAAGCCAAGGTTCTGGCCGACGAGCTTGGCGGAATCGCAGTTTGCGCCGACCTGACGAAAGCCGCCGACGTCGCGCGCCTCAAAAAACGGGTTCTCTTGCGAACAACGAACAAGCTTGACGTGCTCGTAAACAACGCCGGCGACATCGACTGGGTACGCTCGTACTCCGAGGTGACTGAGGCAATGTGGGACCGCGTCGTCGACTCAAACCTGAAGAGCGTCTTTTTAGCAACAAAAGCTTTTGCCCCCGCGCTTTTACTTTCGCGGGGCGCCGTTGTCAACCTCGCCTCAACCGCCTTCTTTGAAGGCAAATTCCCGGCAGTCCACTACAACGCCTCGAAAGCCGGCGTCGTGGCTCTCACAAAGTCTTTCGCGCGCCAGCTTGGCCCGAGCGTGCGGGTAAACGCGGTTGCACCTGGCTTCATCCCCACCAACTTCCAAAAGCACTACCCGCCCGCGCAGCAAAAGAAGCTACTTGATGGCATTTCTCTCTCTCGGTTCGGTCGGCCGCAGGAAGTCGCCGACGCAGTCACCTTCCTCTCATCCCCGGAGGCGTCATACATTACCGGCCAGACCCTCGTTGTAGACGGAGGCCGCGTGATGATTCCATGAAAAAAGCAACGCCAAAATCGTCAAGTCAATCTTCGGGAGTTGCCGAACCTTTGGAAAAGTGCGGCCGTTTTTAGATAACTTTTTAATTGAGCTACTGCCTTTACGATGCGTGAATCCAGAAGGGCTACTCTCCTTTCCAGACGAAGTGCCGTCATTCAAGACCAAGATGACTGAGCCCATACGTGCCGCGGGGTTAAGCGCTGCCGAGCGGCTCAAGCTTCTCAAGTCCGCAAACTACAACGTCTTTAGCCTCTCTTCAGCGGACGTCTCAATCGACTTTCTTACCGACTCGGGCACTGGGGCAATGAGCCAGGAGCAGTGGAGTGCCATGATGCTTGGCGACGAGTCGTACGCAGGTGCGACAAGCTTCGCGAAATTCGAGGCGGCCTTTCGGCGCATCACCGGCCTCGAGTTTGTGTTGCCCGCGCACCAGGGCCGGGCTGCAGAACGCACTCTCTTTGAGGGACTCGCTTCCCTTGGCGTGCTGACGCCGGACTCGATAATCGCGTCGAACGCGCTTTTTGACACTACGATGGGCTGGGGCACGCACTTTGCGCGCTGCGTCAACCTTTACTGCGACGCGTTCGACGCGGGCCACGCTTTTGAAGCGGACTTCAAGGGCAACCTCGGCCTCAACAGGCTAAAGGCGCTTGTGGGGGAGAACCCCGGCAAGGTGAAAGTCGTCATGCTAACGATTACGAACAACACCGGGGGCGGCCAGCCGGCAAGCATGCAAAACATCCGCGAGCTCTCGGGCTACTGCCGGCAAAACGGCATCCTGTTCTTCTTCGACGCCGCCCGCTTTGCCGAAAACGCGTTTTTCATCAAGGACCGCGAGCCCGGGTACGCTGAGAAGCCGATAAAGGAAATAGTGCTTGAAATGTTCTCTTACGTGGATGGTGCCACTTTTAGTGCAAAGAAGGACGCCCGCGCCAACATCGGCGGTGCAGTGCTTTTCTCCAGCCGACACGAGGGCCTCTTTTTCGCCTGCCGCCCGTCAGTCATACGCAACGAGGGCCTCTTCACTTACGGCGGCATGGCTGGCCGGGACATGGAAGCGATAGCGCAGGGAATTGACGAGACGACCGAATACCCTTACCTGAAAAACCGCATCGGACAAGTGCAGCTCCTCCACGCGCTTTTGGAAAAGCAGGGAATACCTGTGCTCAAGCCCTCCGGGGGCCACGCGGTCTACATCGACGCCCGCGAGTACTTAAAAGCCGTTCCCGAGGCAGAGTACCGGGCCGACACCCTCGCGCTCTTCCTCTACGCAGTCGGCGGCGTGCGCGCGGTTGCAATAGGGAACATGATGTATGCCGAAAAGGACGGTGCGGGCCGGATTACCAAGCCCGCGTCAAGCGAATTTCTGCGCATGGCCGTGCCGCGAAACGTCTATTCACTCGAGCACGTGCTCTACGTCGCAGGGGTTTTCAAAAAAGTCCACGCCGCTCGCGAGGGCCTTTCGTACGGCATCGAAGTTGTTGGCACGTTTAGAAACGACCATTTCGACCACTTTGACTGCAAGTCCAAGCTCGTTGACGAAGGAAATTTCGCCGCCGCAGTTGCCCACGCCGTGGCGGCAAAGCCGGCGCTTGATGCAGCCGAGCGCGTGCGCCTCGAAGTTCCCAAGTGACGGCGAACGTTACTATTTTTTGAGCAGTATCGAATGGTTCGGGTCGGTTAGCAGGTTCGAGTGGAAGCGCAAGCCCTTTACTCGCCGGTGCTTCAATCCCGGGTCAACGAGCTTGTGGTGCTTCGCGTCATTGAGCGCGTCGTGCAAAAACTCTATCGCCCCGTCACCGGCCATCCAGTTTTCCTTGTCGAAATCGCGCAAGTCAATTGGGTCAGAATATTCCTTTAGCGTGCGCTCGCCCGCGTAGTTGTAGAAATGCTCAAAGTAGCTCATCACAAGCTCCCGCAAACTTGCGTAAACGGGTTCCCGGCACCCAAGCCAGACGAATTTCGACTTCGCAATGCTTCCCCACAAGCCCGTCTTTGTTTGGAACACGCAAATGGCGTGGTCCTCGTCCCTCACGCTACGCAAATCAACCAAGAGCGGCGCGAGGCCGTTAAACCGCAGCGCGCAGGCGCCGAAGACGGCGCCCTCAAGGCAGTTGGCCTTGCCGAGCTCAAGCACTTGCCTTGGAGAATAGCCCGTCTCCACCCCGTCAAGGTTGTAGCCGAGCCCGTCAACAAAGTCCTGGATTTTCGCCGGCGTCGACAGGGCTGCGAGCGTGCGTCTTTGCCTCGGGCTAAAGCCATCGTAATCTCCTGCCGCCCCGCCGCGCGCTTGCCGGCGCCGCTTATTTGCTGTTGCCAACCAGCATCACTTCGCCGCGGGTGTCAAAATAAACTACGGTGCGGCAGTTCTTGCCCGGCACGCCCGAGTTGCAAACAAAGTTGGCGACCGTAACCGGCGTGCCCTTGAAAACCTCGGAGTAAACCGAGTAGTCGGTGTAGCTACGGCTTGAGCCCGCAATAAACGACTTGATGCTGGCGTCAAGCTGTGTCTTGTTTACTTTTGGCTCTGAAACGCAGGAATCCTTGGCGTAATTGCAGAAGTTGCCCTTGGTGCAGCCGCAGTCGGTGCAGCAATTGCCCCCCGACTCGAGAGACGTGCAAATCGCGTCGCCGCACTGCTCGACCGCATCACAGGTTCCTTGCGCGGTGCAGTATTTGTCCCCGGCACAGCCGCAGTCGGCAGCGCAGTTCCCGCAGGCCTCATCGGCATTGCATGTGCCGTCGCCGCATGAAGAAAGCTCAACGCGGGGCGCCAGAAACGCACCCGACGCGGAGGCGCCGCCGGTGCCCGCATCTGCTGTTGGCTTGGCGGTTGCGGCAGGCGAGCCTGCAGGGCCGCCGCCGCTTGCGCCAATTTCCTTCCAACCGCTATTTTGCTCGCCCGGGAGCGGGGCGACAGTCGGGTGTGGAGTCAAAACTGGTTTGAGTGCAACCGGCTTTGTAACGCCAAGGCCCGCCGTCCCTCCAAGTGATGCGACGACGACTACGATAAGCACCATTGCCGCAACTGCAATCAGTGCATTAGTGGCAACCATGTTCGCTAGTTTCCCCTCAATCTTGCAACAGCTGCAGCGTCGGTAAGACCAATAGTCGGGTCCCCGAAGAATTCAATTTCAGACGCCAGTTGGCGCGAGAGCGTGCTTTCCTCTGGCCGCAAAACGGAATTGCCGACGTGGACGGAACCAGCCGGGTTAGCGTAAAGGGCGGTTGTCTGTGCTGCCATCTGCACTGACTCGCTTGTGCTCTTGCCCGCAGCCGAGAAAACCATTGCCGCGCCAACGCCGCTAAAGCCCGCCGACTCGACCGTGTCGCCAGTGCCTTGCTTCCACCAGTCAAACCCAAGCCCGCTTGGGGCAACGACCGCCAGGGCGCCGTTCTCTAGAGCTATCGTCGCTGGGAAAGCCGCGTCTGCGTAAAGAATTGTGTTCTTGAAATTCCCGTTCGCAATTGAATCCGGTGCGGAAACCAAAAACATTCTTGAACCGGCCGTAAGCTTTGAAGCAAACGCGTTGAAGGACTCGGCTGGCGGTGAGCTTAAGCAAAAGGTCGACGGGCACTTGGAGCCCGAAAGCCCGGCGAGCGCATTAGCGGTTGCCTTGCAGGCCGCGTCGCCGCCGCAGAATTCAACTACAACCGGCTTAGCGTTTGACATTGGCGCCTTTCTGGCCTCAGCAGCGCGCGCCAAGTAGCTAACCGAGCCGTCAACCGACAGCGGCAGCTTTGAAAAGACAACGCGCGGGTTTGAAACCTGCGCCAACTTTTCCGGCCCTGCAGGGAATTCGCCGACCAAAAGAACCATCGCGGGTGCGGAGACCGCCACGACGCGCTTTAGCGCACCAGCCGTGTCGCCAGCGGCAAAGGACATTGCCTCCTGACTGCGGGCGCTTGAGAGGGACGCCCACCTTGCGGTAATCCCGTCTGCAGCAAGGGCGTCAAAATAACTTCTTAGGGCGTCCCTAAACGCGCCCTGTTCCGAGGCAGCTTTTTCAAACGCCGGGTCGGCGGCAACGACGAGCACGTCGGTCCTGCAGCTTGCAACAAGGCGTTCCTGGATTTCGTAGTCTTTTGAAGACGCTGCCGTCCACGAGTACTTGAGGCGGCCGTCCCCGCAAACGCCGCAAAGCGGGTCAAAGGACACCACCAACTGGCTGTCGCGTGAAAGCCCGCCAAAGCAGGCGCCAATGCCGTGCCTGCCTTCAATCGCCGCGTCACCCAAAAGCACGGTGCCGGCCTGTTCCGGCGTGAGTCCGGCGGGGGCAATGCCGTCAACCGCTTGACGTACGTGCATTGAGTCAAAAGTGAGGGTGCGGGGAGTGGGTGCCTCAACTGCGGTTGAAAACGCAAGCGTGGCCAGCAGCATTATTGCCAAAATGGGCGTGAGCCTATTCACGAAAAGCTTTTCAGGCTGACACTATAAAAATAGTGCGGGTGGTTTGGGCGAGCTTCAAATTCAGGCAAGTGCGGGTAACCGGTTACATTACCGACCCATCCTCGGATTCGGCAAAGCGGGTGCAGAGTGCAAGGCGCAAATCCGCGGTGGCTATAGCCCTATTCGCCCCCTCTCCCGGGGCAAGGCACTATGAGGTATTAGTTGCGAAAGATTTTGATCCTTCCGCCCGTTCGCAGGAAATGCGGGCTCTGGAGGAATTCAAACAACGGCTTTTGCCACGTTCGGTGGTTTTGCTTAGGAAGGAAAAACGCGAATTCAAGCTAGTGCCCAGCCACCCGGCCGTGCACAATCCGGGCGAGTTTACGCAAACGCACTGGGCCGAACTAGGGAAAGAGCTAAACGCAAGCGTCATCTATCATGGCCGACGGAAGGTCTTTGAGGAAAAATAATGGTGCCAAAAGACGGCAAGTGGCGAAAGACGCTCACCCCCGCGCAGTACCGCGTGCTTGTCGAGAAGGGAACCGAAGCGCCGTTCTCAGGCAAGCTTTTGCACAACGAAGCAAGGGGCGACTACGCGTGCGCCGCTTGCGGCACCAAGCTGTTTGCTTCTGACGCGAAATTCGATAGTGGCACCGGCTGGCCGAGTTTTGAGGCGCCAGCCAACCGAGAGAACGTCGAACTCAAGGCGGACTCAAGCCACGGCATGGCCCGCACCGAAGTCGCCTGTAAGAAGTGCGGCGGCCACTTGGGCCACGTTTTTGACGACGGGCCGACCGGCACGGGCAAGCGCTACTGCATCAACTCGTGCGCCCTTGACTTTAAGGCCTCCAAGCCTGCTGCCAAAAGCCCTCAACACGCGCAAAAAGCAAACCGGCGAAATAAGCGCCCTTTTAGTGGCAATTAAAATCCTAGCACACGCATCATACTGTCTTATGGTAGTCTGTTTTATCGCAGCCGGCGTGCTTGGAGTCCTGGCCCTCTTTAGCGCCCGCTATCGGCCGATGGCGAAAGAAGCGTTCGGCTGCGTCTTAAGGAAGGCAACGCTAAGGCCGTGCGAAAGCGATTTTGAGGAGAGAATCAAGTCGCGGATTGTCGCCAAGCTGCTCGTGCACTCGCCCCCGGCGGCCAAGTTTGTCAACCGCAACGCCGAAGCGCTCGCGTGGCTCATGATTTTAATCACTTTAGTAAGCACGGCGTTTTTCGTCCAGGGCCTCTACAACTACATTCAGTTCGGCAACTGCAACGGCCCGCTTTCAAACGAGTTCTGCATCTTCGACCCGCTTGGCACCGGCCGCCACCAGATTAACTCGATAATCGCCCCCGGCATTGGGCCGACAATCGGCAACGGCAGCGTGAGGCTAGTTGAGTTCGGCTGCTTTAGCTGTCCCTACACCAAGCAAGCGGAATCAACTCTAAAGTCGCTTGTTGCGAACGGGAACATCACCCTTGAATTCCGCTTCTTCCCGCTTCCCTCGCACGACAAGTCGCGGTTAGCTGCCGACGCAGCGGCGTGCGGCCTTGAGCAAAACAAGTTCTGGGAGTACCACGACCTTCTCTTTGAAAAAACTACCGGCCAGTTCAGTTCCGAAAACTTTTCCGCGTGGGCTGTTGAGCTTGGACTTGACGCGAGCCGTTTTGACGACTGCATGGCAAGCGGGCGGGGCGAGGCTCTAGTGAAACGGGACTTTGACGAGGGCGTCAAGGCCGGGATTTACGGCACTCCGACGTTCTTCACTGCGAACTCTTCAATAGTCGGGCCAAGGCCGCTTGCCGAGTATTTTGGCCTAGTCGAGCCAGGTAGCGGCGGCGACGTGTGCCCGCCCCCAAGGGAAGTAGCGTAGAGTGATTTGAATGGATTTTGAAAAAGCGCGCGCCGATTTTCCGATTCTCAAAAGCGTAGTTTACCTCGACAGCGCGGCAACTTCGCTAACGCCCGAACCCGTACTCGCAAAGACCCTTGAATACTACCGCGAGTACCGGGCCAACATCCACCGCGGCGCGCACAGGCTCGCCGAGCGGGCGACGAACGAGTACGAAGAAGTCTACGACAAGCTCGCCCGATTTTTCGGAGGCTCGGCAAAAGACTATTTCCACACCAAAAACGCAACCGAAGCAATCAACCTCGTCGCCCTTGGCCTTGACTGGAAGAAAGGCGCCAACGTAGTTACGACCGCGATTGAGCACCACTCGAACTTTCTGCCATGGATGCGCCTTGCCGAGCGGAGTGTGATTGAGGAATTGCGGGTGGTCAAGCCAATAAGCGCCGTCGGCAGCTTTTCGCTTGACGACTTTGCGTCGACGATTGACTCAAAAACGCAGCTTGTTGCAATCACGGGCGCAAGCAACGTCCTTGGCAACAGGTTGCCTGTGCAGCAAATCACCAAGCTGGCGCACGAGCGCGGCGCACTCGTGCTTCTTGACGCCGCCCAGATGGCCGGCCATTTCCCAACAGACTTCGCCAGCCTCGGCGTTGACTTCGCGGCCTTCTCGGGCCACAAGATGCTTGCGCCGACGGGCACGGGCGTGCTATACCACTCCGGGAAATTCAAGTTCCAATCTCCAATGTTGGGCGGTGGCATGGTGCGCGCAGTCAGCCTAGATAACTACGAGCTCATGCCCGCCCCCGCAGGCGAGGAGGCTGGCACGCCGAACATTTCGGGCGTAATCGGCATGGGCGCGGCCCTAGACTACTTGACTAAAGTTGGCGTGGCGGGAATCGAGGAGCGCGAGCGCAAACTCGCCGGCAGTATGCTTGCTGGCCTTTGCGATGCCGGCGCGCAAGTTTACGGCCCACTCGACGTTTCGCAAAAGACGGGCGTCGTCTCTTTTAACCTCAAGGGCATCGAGGCGCACAAGGTTGCTTTGATGGCTGACGAGCTTTCCCGCGTGTGCATCCGCTCTGGCCACCACTGCGCAATGCCACTTCACGCCCTGCTTGGCGCAAAAGGCAGCGCGCGGGCGAGTGCTCATTTCTACAACAACGAGGCCGATGTCAAGACGTTTGTCGAGGCAATAGGCAAAATCGCGCAAATTGCCTGAATGCACCCCCCTTTCCCCTGCGGCTTGATTTTTGGGGGTCGGAGAACTGATTTTCGCTTCCAAGGGTTAAGTTAGCCAAACGTGCCATTTTGGAGCCCCTGTAGATTAATTTTTAAACCATGCGCTACCAAAGTATATTAACCAAATTTGAAGCGACGGTGATCGGCTATGAAAGGAAAAGTGAAAATGTTTAACTCCGAGAGGGGTTTTGGATTCATTACGGGCGACGATGGTAAGGACGTTTACGTTCACACCTCAGCAATCGCAGGCGGCGCAACGCTCTCAGTCGGAGACAGCGTCGAGTACGACGTCGAGACGAGCGAGCGCGGACTTCGCGCCAAGAACTGCAAGAAAATCTAAATTCTCTTGCATTCCCCAAGCCGGGTCAAACCGGCTGGCCTCTTTTTCTCCGGGCGTCAAAAACCCGGTACATCCATTTTTTCAAAAACCCAGCGCGAGCTAGCGGAGTTGGGATTCGGCAGGCGAGGGCGCTTCAAGCCCCGTTCTTTTTTACTCGCGTCCTAATGAGCTTCTTTATGAGCGCGACCGGGAGTTTTTTCCGGGCTTTGTTTGCAGGCGGGGCTAAGCTTTAAAACCGCTAGCGCCCTAGGCGATGGTATGGATTTCAGGTTCCTCTTTCTCCTAGCGTTGGGCGTTGTTGTCGCTGGCTGCGTGATGCCTGGGACGCCCATGCAATCATATGACTGCAAGACAAACCTCACCTGCTTTGCCTACGCCTCCTTTCAAACTTGCGGGCCGGCACGCGTACTCGTTTCCCACCTTAATCCGAACGCCGTGGTTTACAACACTACGGTTTATGCCGAAGTCCGCAAGCAAAGGGATGGTTACATCAACCCCTGCGAGCTCTACATTGACATTCGCGACATGCAGCCCTCCGCCAATGCCCCCCAGGACGTGAAGGACTCGCTAGCACGGGCAAGGGCAAATAAAAGCTTCGCTGCCATGAGGACCGAGTGCGTGGTGCCTCATGATGAGACGCCAAAGTTTTCAAGCGCTGACTATTTCTGGAGCGACGAGCTTGCGGCCTTCTGCACCGGCCCCATCAAGCAGCCCATAGACTGGGGAACTTACACGCCCACTCCCCAGCCCACTTATTCGCTAACCCCGGTGCCAACTATGGGTCCAGTACCGACGCCGGGCCGCAGCCCGGACTACGACTATGCGCTAAGAGCAGTAGACTCGCTTGAGATTTACTCGCCCAAGGACCTGTTGTTTGTCGGCAACGAATCCGGGCTTTACCTCGCGACGCTGCTCAATCAGAGCCGGTCCTCGTGGCTGCCCGTAAAAGGCGTGGCCAGCGTAAACTACCAGGGAATCCGTAACCTAAAACTAAGGGACGACTATCTTTTTGCCTTCAACTCGCGTCTTGGGTTTACGGTCCAGCAGTATTTTGAATCAAACAACACGGTATCGCCGGTTTTGGCGTTCAGCAATCCTGTTTCAAGTGCAAGCCCGTACTCGTTTATCGGAGACGGAGAAATCGAAGTGGACGACTGGAATGCGTTTATGCTTGACCGGGGCGGCATTTTCCATTGGAAGTTTGGCGGCGAATACTACGCTATTAACTACCGCGGGTATTTGGCTTCTGACCGCTACCGCCCTGTCGGGACGCCCGTCCAAGTTTTTACTGACCCCAACTACGATAACGCCCGCTCGAAGACTGTCGGGGACTTTAGCGCAATCTTGGATTTCGGCGGCTACCTGTACGCCGCACGCCCTGACGAGCTGAGGGTATACGCGCCTGACCTTGAAGCCGGGACTGAACCTGTTTTTACCCTGTCGTTAATGTCGTACCAACGGCTTGGGCGCTATATTATTACGGACTTCGCTGCCGATTCTGACACGCTGTACCTCGCCAGCACTGACGGCGTACACGTTTTGGACATAAGCGACCGCGAAACGCCGACGATTCTCAAATTTGTGCCGTTTACCGGCACGCTCGGCGGTAAAGTCAAGCTAGTGCTTGCCCAAGACGCGATCTATGCCGTTGGCAACTCCACTTTTGGCAACAACACGGTCCTGCAAGTGGCAATGCGGAGCCAAAACTCTATCCTGAACTTCACGGGCTATTCACTGCCCCCCTCGGGGCCCGGCAGCCGCGGGACAACCGGCGCACTCGCCTACGAGGCGTACAACTACAACTTCCAAAGCCCGCTCCTCGTAATCGGAAGCACGCCAATAAGCCGCGTCGTCATCCTAAACAGCGTCGACCGGCTCGCCCGCTACCCCTACTACCCTTAAACATTAAGCTAGGGCAACCCCCCCGTGCATAATCGGAGTACTAAAAATCGGCAAGCTATTTCCTCCAGGGCTAACGCCATCCCTTTCAAGGCCAAAAATAGCATGCGCAAGTTTAAGAATCGAGCCGATGTAGTGATGCTGAGGATTGGGGCGCGCATGATTCAAGAAAGTAATTTTCCTCATTTTATTTTGTTGCTTTTTCTTGCATTTGCATTAGCTGGCTGCTTACAGTCTGGGGGCGAGAAACTGTACGATTGCGGCAGCGACCTCGCGTGCCTCAAGTCGCAAATCAGCGCGAGCTGCGGCCCGGCCAGTGCAACCGTAACAATGGCCGGTGTGACAATCTATGTAAAAGTGACTGCCTCGCAAGGCAATCCGCCGAGTTGCAACCTTTTCATTCAATTGCGTGACGTTACACTTTCCCAAAGCGCCAGCGAAGAAATGC
>JAGVFW010000003.1 GCA_020057405.1 archaeon
ATCACCTGCGCCGCCTCAGTTGGCGCGAATGCAGCCGCAACCTGCAACATCGCAGCCTTCACCGCCGCAGGCACAACCGGAACCTCGTTCTCGAGAACGTCAATCCCCATCGCCTACACGGACTCCCGCTCGACAATTGCGCACACCGACACGGGCTTCGTCGCAGGCAAGCTCGAGTAAGTTCCCTTTGGGGGCCTTTTGGCTCCAACCTCTCTTTTTCTAAAATTCTTTTTTCTTTAACTCCTTAGCCTGCTCGCTGCAAAACGCTTTTATGCTGGCACTGGCGAATCACAATGGTGAAGCGGCTTTTCGCAATTTTCTTGCTCGTGCAAATCGGCCAGCTTGCCGCTATTAGCGAAACGCGGACTTTCTCGGCTGAGGCAAGCACGATAGAGAAGCTCGTTGAAGTGCAGGCTGACTTTTCACTCGAGTCTTTGCTGCCTGGGGTCGAATACGCTGGCTCATTGCGCGTTGACTACGCCGTGCCGGCAGCCTCGTTGCGCAACATCAACGTACCCGAGGTAGTGATTCATGTGCGGGCAAGCGGAGTAAAGGGAGACACCTGGTTCTATTTCCGTGGCCTTGACGGCAAGTCTCAACAGGCTGCTGGCACGGTTGACTTTGAACTAGAGTGCGTAGTAGCGCAAGGCGCTTGCGACCCGGAACGCTCTACTCTTTCGGCTACTGTGCCGGTCTACTACCTGGCGCCAAAGGCGCAAGCGGCGGCGACGACGGAGTGACGGTGGTGGCGCAGCTTGATGACTTCCAAACCGAGCCGCCGGCAATTGACTTTGGCTCTCCACAGCCGTCCTGGCAAGAGTCGGGCCAGTCCGAAGCACCGATAGGGCAAGAAAGCCAATCAGCTAATGCCGTTGGACAAGCGGGAGGCGTGCAGGGTTTTGCCAGCGAAATTGCCTCCCTTCCGGGAAAGGCATTCGAGGAAGTAAAGCAATTCATTGGCGAAAAAACCGGAGTTGGTAGTAATCAGAACGAGGAAAATCCGGTTGGGCGCGGTAACGGTGAGAACTTATTGGTCGAGGAAACTCAGCCGAGCCTAGTTCAAACAACGAAAGAACGTGCCAGCGACCCCTTTTCTGGCTTTGTCATTGCCGTAACGCGCGATTGGCTAACTAGCTTGCTTATTTTGGCAGGACTTGTGGCAGTAGTGTTAATTGCTACAAAGAAGCGCGACAAAGAAAATGACGCGGGCGCCGGACGCGGCTTTTAGGCGGGCGACCACTTGGGCCCGCTTGGCGTATCCTGCAAGAGGACGCCGTGCTCCAAAAGTTCTTCGCGGATTTTGTCGGCTAGCTTGAAGTCCTTGGCTTTTCGCGCCGCCTCGCGCTGGGCCATCTTTTCTTCAACCCACTTGCGCAGGTCGGCGGGCAGCTTCTTTTCCTCCATGAGAGGGAAAATGCCCAGGACATGGTCGAAGTGTTCGAGTGCCAAGAGAACTAGCATTGCGCTCTTCTCAGACAAGGAACCAGTGGCAAGAAGCTTGTTGGTCTCGCTGACGAGTTCGAAGACCACGGCAATGGCTTGCGGAGTGTTAAGGTCGTCAAAAAGGACTGCGTCGAACGCTTTTTCGGCGGCACTGCAGGCGGTCTGCGCTGCCTTCTCGTCGGTGCCTACCTCGATTTTGGCACTAGTTAGCTTGTAGTCGGGCTTGAGTTTGGCTAGCTCGAGCATTTGGGTGCGGAAGAGGGCGAGGCGCTTGACTGAACCCTCGGCGGCCTCGAGAGACTCGAAAGTGAAGTTTAGCTGGGTGCGGTAGTGGCCGGCTAAGAGGAGCCACCTGACTGCTGCTGGCGAGTGCCCGCGGGCGAGGACGTCGCGCAGGGTGAAGAAGTTGCCGAGGCTCTTGCTCATTTTCCTGCCGTCGACGAGTAAGTGCTCGCAGTGCGCCCAGTGGAGTGCAAGAGGCTTGCCGCTTGCTCCCTCTGACTGCGCGATTTCGTTTTCGTGGTGCGGGAAGATGAGGTCAACACCGCCAGCGTGCAGGTCGAAGGGTTGGCCCAGGTATTGCGTGCTCATTGCGCTGCACTCTAAGTGCCAGCCCGGCCGGCCTTTGCCAAAGGGCGAGTCCCAGCCGACTTCCCCGTCGCCGGCGTCGTGCGCCTTCCAGAGGGCAAAGTCGCTGGCATTGTCTTTATCGTAATTGTCGTTCTCCACGCGTGCCCCAGCCCTTAGCTCGTCCATTTTGAGGCCCGAGAGCCTGCCATAGTGCTTGAAGCTTTTGACCGAGTAGTAGACGCTGCCATCGGCGGTCTTGTAGGCAACGCCTTTAGCAATCAGGGCGCGGATTAGCTCAATCATTGCCCCCACGTGCTCGGTTGCCCGCGGAGTGTGGTGCGGCTTTTTGATGCCCAGGCGGGCGAGGTCCTCAAAAAACGCGTGCTCAAAGCCTTGGGTGAAGTCTTTTAGGGGCACGCCCGCCTTTTGCGCGCCCGCTATTGTCTTGTCGTCGACATCCGTGATGTTCATGACGTGGTTAACGGGGGTGCCTGAGAGTTCGATGGTGCGGCGCAGGACGTCCTCGAAGACGAAAGTGCGGAAGTTGCCTATGTGGGCGTAGTCGTAGACTGTCGGGCCGCAGGCGTAGAAGCGCACGGACTTGCCGTCGGCTGCCTTCAGGGGCTTTTTCTTGCGCGAGAGCGTGTCAAAGAGCTGCAGCATCGTTAAGCTTCAATGAAAACGCTTATTTATACGGAGGGGACAAAGAGGGTTTGGTGGAATTGTGGTGTTTGTACGGTGGCTTGGCCACTCAAGTTTTGAGCTAATCATGGAGGGCAAGACTATCTTGCTTGACCCGTGGTTTGACGGCACTCCTAAGCAAATGACGCGGCTCGTCCCGCCCGCGATTAGCGAGGACAAGATTCGCGCCTGCGACCTGATTTTCATCAGCCACGAGCACTTTGACCACTGTTCCCCATTTGATGTCAACTCAATAGTGCAACGGACTTACGCGCACGTCGTGGCGCCTGAGGAGAGCATGGCGCTATTAAACATTCCTACGCGGAGCAAGGTGAGTGCGAATGCGGGCGAGACGTTCACTTTTCATGGCATTGACGTTGAAGTCGTCGAGGCACGCCATCCCCAGAGCGTAAACCCGGTCGGGTACATCATCCGCGGCGAAGGCAAGAGCGTGTACTTTGCGGGCGACACTTACGAGTACTACGGCATGAGCGAGTACGACGTTGACGTGGCGCTTTTGCCCATTGGGGGAACCATTTGCATGGACCCCATCGCTGCTCTCAAGGCGGTTAAGACGATGAAGGCCAAGTACGTCGTGCCAATGAGCTACGACACTTTCACTCAGCTAAAGCAAGAGCCCCGCGACTTTGCCGCCCGCGTAAAGGCCTCGACGAAAACGAGCCCGGTTGTGCTGAAGCTAGGCGAAGGCTTCGACATCTAAATCTATAAGCATACATTTAAATTGATGCTTTTTCTAAATGTTTACGGTGAGTTCGCATATGTCCAATACTACGACAATGACGATAAACGTGAGGAAGGATGTCCTTGACGAGTTTAGGGACGCTGCGGGGAAAGTGTACGGGGGAGGCAAGGGCCACCTCGGCAAGGCGGTGGCGGAAGCGCTTTCTTCTTGGGCCTCATTACACAAGCGCGGGAGTGCGGAGGAGAGGGCGCTAAAATTGCTTGAAAAGGGATACCACTTGGGTTACGACGCAAAGAAGTTGAGGCGAGAGGACATCTATGACCGTTGAAAAGCCGGTTTTCATCGACACTAACGTGCTAGTGTACGCCTCCGACTTGGACAGTGCGGACAAGCGAGAGAAAGCCAAGGAAATCGTTGAGAACGTGTTCGCAGGCAGGCTAGTGGCCTCTGTTTCAAACCAAGTGCTGTCCGAATTTTTTTACGCCGTAACTCGAAAGACCGCAAGCAGGATACCGCCCCTAGAGGCAAGCGAAATCGTGCAAGCCATTGTCGGCTCGCCTAAATGGATGAAATTCAATTATACTGCTGAAACGGCGAGGAAGGCGGCTTTCGCAAGCGCCAAAACGGGCAGCAGTTACTGGGACGAGCTGATAGTCCAGACTATGCTAGAGAATGGCGTGGCCACCATCTATACCGAAAACACCAAGGATTTTGAAGGCAAAGGCATCCAATTAGTCAACCCGTTCAAGTAGAGTAGCCCCCAGCTTGTTCGGCTTCACCCAACTGTTTTTATAGCATTACGGAGCTAAGGAACTTACACACATCTAGAGGTGCGTTTTAATGGGAGTTATTGGCGGAAGAGTTGACAGTTTTTCGGCAAAGCGCAAGAGCGACGAGGCAATCAAGTCACTAAACATCAACATCCTCATTGACGAGGTCCAGCGGGACGGCAGGCTGCTTAAGATAAACTACACTTGCCGCACGGGGTATTCGCCCGACGCTGCGGAGCTTGAAGTCAAGGGAACGATGATGTGGGAAGAGGAAAATGACGCCAAGGCAAAGGCAATCCAAACCGAGTACGACAAGGCAAAGCGCCTGCCCGATCAGGTTGCTGAAGAAGTCATCACCGCAGTAAACTACACGAATTCGGCAGTCGGCACGCTCATGGCATTTGGCCTGGGCATCACCGCGCCAATCAACGTCGCCCGCGCTAAAGTCAACGCCAAGGCAGGCAGCCAAGGCAAGGCCAACTAAAACGCCCGCTTCCGGCCCCGCAAAGCCGGTTTTTCTTTACCCCTAGCGGATGCCCTAGAGCCCCAAAATCAATACCGAAGCAGTATAATTGGCTCTGCTTTTGCCGGCCGGACCGTTTTTCGATATATTCGGGCCTCCAAGCCCTCCAAAGGCAGCTCAGAAAGAGGCGTTTTCAGCAGGGGCCATACCAAGCCGGTGTAACGGGAAAGCCGAATACGAAAAACGCGTGGCCGCCAAGGGCTGAAACCGCGTTTTCGTGCTTTTGAGCTAGATAGGCGAATACCAGCGCTTGTACTGACCGTGATTGCCAATGAAATAGATCGTCTTGGTTCTGGAGGACAGGTCGGTTTGAAAGGCAATTCGGTAGCCGCCGACTTCCTCGATGAAGTAAGGCATGCCGTGCTCCAGGTGGCGGCTCTTTTCTTTGGTTTTGAGTTGCTCGAGTTTCTTTAAAATTCGTTGTTTGACTGCAGCGTCGAAATCCTTGAAGTGCTTGTCCCAACCGGAAGCGTACTTCAGTTCGTACGTCATTGAAAGAAAATTAAGCCGGCGCTACAAGTAGTTGGTTTTGGCAGTGACTTGCCAGCCTAACTTTTTTTCAGGCCAAGCTCTTTTCGGTATTTTGCCAGCGCCTCGTCCTCGCCCATTACCTTGCGCTTGCCGGACTTTATTTCCGCATCAACTTTCTTCATCTTTCGAGCGGCCATCAGGTCTTCGAGCTCCTGGGGGTTGCGAAGGACATTGAACTCTTTCCCCAATTCGAGAACGCCAACGCGAATGGCTTCCGAACGAGTGCGGAAGTAACCCAAGTCAACGAGGCGCTCTAGGACATCGGCAACGGCGCCGTCAAGGCGAACAACTGCTTCCACTCAAATCACCTACAAAAGACATACAAAAGTAGGTATTTATGCCTTTGTTTAGTGGGTTGCCGAATCGCTTGGCCAGCTTACGCTGGGAAGTTTAAAACAAAGGTCGGCCGGTTTTACCCGGCCGGAATGGTAGAAAAAAAGAGATTTCCCGTTCAACCGAACAAGGCGGCGAGACCGGCTGAAGCCTGCTCTTCGGCTGCTGCCTCGTCCTTCTTCTCTTCCTTCTTGTCGACAGCCGCTGCGGCTACGGGGGCTGCGGCAACGACTGCGGCCTGCTTGATGGCCTCGTCGATGTTGACACCCGTTAGCGCGCTTACTAGCTGCTTTAACTTGATTTCGTCAACGGCGACGCCGCTGGCTGAGAGGACCTTCTTGAGGTTGGCCTCGTTTACTTCCTGCTTGCTGTTGTGCAGCATCAAAGCCGCGTAGACATATTCCATCCTAACATCCCTCTTCCAAAGTTTATTGCAAAAACATGCTTAATTATGCTTGCGTAGGTGCCTCTGCCGGTGCTTGTGCCGCGGGAGCTTCTCCTGCGGGAGCCGCCTCTGCGGACTTCTCCTCGGGCTTGGCGCCCGTTGCTGCTTCTACTGCCCGCGCCTCGCGCGCCGCCTTCGTGATGAGAAGCGGCATGCTGGTGGCGTTGTAGATTTCGGCCTGGACCGCCAGGTTGACTGCGTAAGTGTGGGCGAGCGTGAGTTTCTCGATGAATGCCGTTTCGTCGACGTCGAGTGCCTCGCCGGAGTAGATGATGCCCTTGTCGAAGGCAGCCATGAGCTTGAGGCCGACTTCGATTGGCTCGATTCCTAGCTTGGCGAGGACTTTAGCGGCGTTAGCTGAAATGGGTTCGCCCTTCTTGGCGACGGTTGCGTCCCTGTCGATGACGACTTTTCCGCCTGCAATCTTGGCTACCAGGCCGGCTTGCTTGAGTTCGGTGAGGACGGGACCGGGGGGCAGGTTGGTCTCGCCAGCAGGCACTACTAGGTCGGCGGGCGCGATTTGGCCGGGCTTTGCCGCAGTCTTTGAGCGGCTGCCCTTGAGGGTCTTAGCGAGTTGGAACGGGTCTTGGTTGGTGAAGAGCAGCGCGGTGCTGCCGGTAAAGTGCTTTTCGAGGTCAGCTACTTCCTTTCGGCCTTCGTCAATGGCGCGCTTGAAGAGCGTGCTTCGGGCGACGATAATCTCGGCCTTGCCGCGCAACTTCTTCTTGATTGCGTTGTACTGCCTTGAGGGCAGCGACTGGAGAGTTGCCACTGCCACTACGGGGTACTTGCCGAGCGCTTCTTTGATGCGCTTGACGAATTCCGCTTTCTGTAGCTTGGTCGGCATTTTTAGACACCTAGGGTGATGCGAACGGGCTTGCCCATCGTGGTTTTGATGAACATGCTCGCCATCTTCTGTTCCGGAATCTTCTTCTCAATTGCTTCAAGGACGGCGAGCACGTTGTCGGCAATGAGTGCCGAATCCATGTCCTCGCGGCCGATGATGCAGTGGACGGTGGGCAGGTACTTTCCGCGCGAGCGGATTGAAATGGTTGTGCGGGCGCGCTTGACTGTGTCCTTGACGTCAGCGTTGGGCACGATTGGCTTGGGCGACTTGCCCTTGCCGGCTAGTGCCTGGCCGAATGCTTTTCCGACTTGCGCGATGAGCTGCGGTGCGGAGAGGATGGCGCACTCCAGAATCTTGTTGATTTGGGCCTTGTCGCCTGCAATCTTGGGAATGTCGGCACCCGAGATGACCATGTCAGCGCCTGCGTTCTTTGCCTCAAGGGCGAGTTGGCCGTCGGCGAAGACCGCGACTTTCTGCTGCTTGGGCGGGTTGGGGAGGAGGACGTCGACGTTGAGGCGGTTTTCGGCCTTCTTGAAGTCGACATCGACGTTGAAGTTGAGGGCCATGTCCACGCTTTGGGTGAACTTGCGCTTGCCCTTGCTCTCGCTTAGGACTTGCGACACTGCCTTCTCGATGACTTTTTTGTCGACCATTAAATTCAACTCCCCTCCTGCAACGCTTGCAGTTTAACGGGAGAAACAGGTGTAACTATCTACTGAACGCAAGGGCTTAAATTACTTACTCTTTGAGCACTGAATCGAACTTGCCCGCGTCGATTTCCTTTTGCACTTCGCGGGGGTCTTTTCCTTCGACAGACGCACCTAGGGTCAGGCACGTGCCGATGACTTCCTTGGCTGCTGACTTGAAGCTCTTTCCTAGTATGGCGTCGCGCTTCATGCGAACAATCTTGGCGACTTGGACCATGGTGAGGTTGCCGATGCTCTTCTTGCCCTTAACACCCGCTTCTTCCTTTACTGGTGCGGTGAGGCCGAGTTCCTTCTTGACTAGGGAGCTTACGGGGGGAGTGCCGACTTCGATTGAGAACTCCTTGGTGGTCTTGTCGATTGTGACCTTGATGGGGACCGACATTCCTGCGAAGTCTTTCGTCTTCTCGTTGATTGCGGCAATGATTTGGCCGATGTTGGCACCGCTTGGGCCGATAGCCGGGCCTAGGGGCGGTGCAGCGCTTGCCTTGCCGCCTTCAATAACAGCCGGAATAGTCATCGTAGCCATAGTAAAAACCACCCTGAGAATGAGTGACGAATTAGAGTAGGTCGGCCAATGCTTAATAATTTATTGGGTAGGGCCGTTATCCACAGTATGGCCTTCCCGGCACCCGCATTTACCAAAAAACGCGAGTTTCGGTGGTTTATGGCGCTCGTGCTCCTTGCGATACTCCTGCTTTTACTCCAGAGCGGACAAAAGCCTGCGGCAAAAGCAACGCCAACTCCTTCGCCCACACCGCAGGCGACCGGCTATGTGCAGCAAATGCAGGACGGAACGATGGTGAGCCGGTCGTACACTTTCCTTGACGGAGGGTACGTTGACTCTGCCGTTTTGCAAAATAACGGCAATTCCACGGTCGACATTACTTCGTTCTACGTCGTGCCCAAGGCGTTCGGAGCTGATGCGTCAAAATCCGACTTCGTGCAAAACAATTCTTTCAACTCGCGGTTCATCTCGCAGTACCCGATTGTGCACGCAAGCGACACGCAACTCGCACCCGGGGGACAGTCAAGAACCGGCTTTTCCTACAACGAGCCGCTAAGCAGAATCGCGATTCCGTTCTTCTTCACCGCACCCAAAAACGGCGATGAAGAAAAACTAAAGCCGCTTCTTGAAGCGCTTTCGGAATACGGTCTCGGGGAGCAAACGCACGCGCTATTGAGCCGGACGCTCTCGCAAATTCTCTCGAGTAGCTTCTCGCCCGAACTCAAGTTCAACCGCGCGCTCTCGTTAGTAAGCGCGTTTGGCGAACTGCGGTTCCTTGGCCTTGACGCACCCATTGCGGAAAAGCAAATGGCTGCGCTTTTGGCTGCTGAGAAGCCCCTCGACGAGAGGCTGCGGAATGCTTTCCTCTACCGCGATTTGCTAAAGCGGGAAATTGCCTACGCCGATGCAAGCGGCGGAACCTATGCGAGCGTGCTAAACGCACTTGGCCCACTTATCAACGCAGGCGAACTGGAGAGTGCAAGCAACAAGCTCCTCGAGATGGAGAAAGAAAAGGGAGTCAAGCCCGAAGCCGCACTGCTTAACGCCTCGGGTGGAAACAAGACATTTGATCCCTACCAATTTTTCCCAACGCATCCGCTCAGGGTGTCCGTCGACGTCAGCGAGATGGACCCCAAGGGCTTCAACTTTACGATACTCAACAGCAGCGTCGAGGTCGGACAACCGCTCGCGCGATTTGAGGGGCCTGCAGCTGATTACGCGGGCTTTGGCGTGGTGTCGCTTGGCAAGAACCTCAACATCAGTATTTCCGCCGACATTGGCAACGCGATTCTAAACGAGGACGGCACGGTTGACTTTAGCCATGCTAAGGCCAGCCTCATCACGCGGTTCTTCGCACTGCCGGAAAAGTACGGCAACGTCACCGTCGAAGTCAACGTCAAGCACGAGAGCCTCAAGCCATTGCTTGACTACTACGGCCTCGAGTGGCCTGAAGAACCGCCAACTGTTGATGAAGCGCTTTCGGCAATTGGACAGGCACAACAGTGCAATCCATTTGGAGCTAGCCAAGGCATGACTCCGCAAACATTTGCAGGTTCTGCCCCGGGAATAGTTTCTTGCCCGCTTGACGGCAGGCCGGCATTCGGCGGAAAGTGGGGTGACTCGCGAGCTTATCGCGGAGGCACGCACAATGGCATTGACGTGGGCGTGCCAAAAGGCACGCCAATACGCGCTATGGCAAACGGAGTAGTTGCTAGCTTACCGGCGGGCTATTGCGGCCAGGGCATCACGATGGACTATGGCACAATTACCCTTCCGGCCGAAACAGTTGCAAGAATGAATGCAATCATGGCAAAAACGAATTACGGCAAGCAACTTTCAGCTGGAGAAACGGCGAACGCGCGCCTGACTGTGACATCGTGCCACTCAAGCAAGCGATTTGTTACAGTGGGACAGCAAGTCAAGGCCGGCGATGTCATCGGCTTAGTAGGCTCTACTGGCTGTCCCAACAACTGCGGACCGCACCTGCACATCCAAGCGAGGCTCAACGGCCGTTTCGTGCCCTTCGAAGCATTTTACGAGGGATGTACACAAGGAAAAGTCACTCCATCGGAATCTGGCGGCAGTCAGGCGGATCCTGAAACTCCTCTTCCGCAAGAGCCAATATCATTAGCCTATAACGCGAACGGTTGCGTGCAGGATTATGGAACCGCTTTGAACGCAATTGCACCCCTTCCATTGGGCACACTCCCTGCAAACACGGGAGCGGCGCTTGCACCAAAGTCCTCCGCTTGCGCGAGCCTCGTGCCCCTAGTGCACGCCGAGCTTGCAAAGACGGGATTGCACGCGCGAGGCTTGACTACGGAGTACGTCATGGCCATGATAACACAAGAAAGCTCCTGCCGCATTAATCCAAGTAACGGCCAGGGCCCAATGCAGGTAGTCGCCTGCGCTGCAGACCGCTGCTCGCTTACGGAAAACATACGCCGCGGAGTGGGCCAGCACATCGTGCCAGGTTATGTAATGGGCCGCAAGAACGGGCTTTCGGGAAAGAAGCTCCTGCAGTTCATGGGCCTCTACTACAACCGCGGCGTGGGAACTGCACAAAAGGCACTCAAGCTCTACGCTGCGGGAACTGAATTCACTGCCGCGCTAAACCAGGCCTGCCTGCAGAACTTCAGGGCAAGCTTGTGCGAAAAGAGCGGCTACGGCGCATACTATTATGAGGCCGTGCAAAAGCGCTGCGTAGAGCAATACGGAAAGGCTTGCAACACCGACGTTGCCTAAGGCAGCTCGATTTCAAAAACAGCGCAGGGGACTGAGACGCCAAAGGCAGTCAGGACGCCCGGGTTAACTTCGCCCATTTGCCCGACCGGCTTGGAATCAATAAGCACTTTTGCCGCACGGCCTTCGATGAATTGCGGCGAGGAAAGCTTCTCGAAAACGACTTTCTTGCCCAACCGCTTGGCGAATTCGCAAAGCACGCTTGCAACTTCGGATAAATTGGCACTCGCGTGGCAGCTTGCCGCGGCCAAGTGCAGTTTAGTCTGCATTCGCTCAGGAAGCTTGGCGTTGTGCACGACAACTTCGCCAGCCTCAAAAATCTTTTGCGGATATTCGATGTGCGTGTTCTGGCAAAGGACCTCAAGCAGGTTAGGCAAGAGCGTCGCGCGCATCACGTGGTACTCGCTGCTGACTGGGTTTGCGATTTCAACGAACTCCTCGGCGCTTTTTGCGCGCCGGATTTTCTCCTCATTTGAAAGCACGTGCGTTGAGACCTCAAGGAAGCCCGCGCCGGCTAGAAAGTCTCGCGCGAAGTTTTCTTTTTCAGTCTTGGGGCTGATGCCGCCGTTGGTGAAAACGCGGGTGGCAATTGGCTCAAAAACATTGTAGCCGATGCCCATGGCAACTTCTTCGACGAGATCTATTGGATGCAGAAAGTCGCTTCGGTAGGCGGGAATGGAGGCGATGACGGAATTGCCTTGCACTCGCGCAGTTATGCGCTGGCGCAAGAGAGATTGGGCCAGGGCGGTTGGCGATAGTGTAGTGCCTAACGTATTGTTGGCGTAGTCTACAGAGAGCGTCATTTCACTTGGCGTCGGGTCAGGCGTCAATTGCGTCTTGCCGTTAGGGTAGTGCACCTTGATGCGCGAGACTTTTGCCCCAGCGTCGGCAAAGTCGTGACACAAAATGTTCATCGCGGCATTAAGGGCGTGGCCGTCGGTGCCGGTCATGTCGATGAAAAGGCTCGTTGTTGCAGTAGTCACTGCGTTGTCGAGGTTGTTGACAACTGGAATCAGCGCTAGGACTTGCTCGCGCGAGTCGACGAGGACAGGATACTTGGGGCCCTTGCCGGCCAGGTGGCCGTACTTGACG
The DNA here is from genome assembly GCA_020057405.1 of archaeon. GTDB lineage: Archaea > Micrarchaeota > Micrarchaeia > Norongarragalinales > UBA97 > JAGVFW01. The sequence goes on from JAGVFW010000003.1 coordinate 11,893, forward strand.
CCAGTCTCGTGGCGCGTCAGGATTTCCGAAAGCGACATGGGCGAGGTTGATTTTAGCGGCGTGTACTTGAATGAGGCGTCGAAGGCCTTGAAGTAAAATGGCGGGGAAAGCTTGTCGAGGTCGTAGAGGCCGATGCTCACGCGCTTTCGCCGCCGGCCGATTGTGAAGTCGAGCTTCTCCTGCCGCTGGAAGAGTTCGGCAATCGAGTCGTCGTCAAAGAAGACGCCTTCGATGACGGCGCCGGCAACGAAGGGCCGAACAGCAAGTGCCTCGGCCTCGGCAAAGTACTCGACTTGCGATGTCGGGAAATCGTGCTTGGGGACGCCGGTTTCGGTTCCAAGCGCGCCTTTTAGCGCGCGGGCAACGCCATAGACGCTAAGCAGGTCGGGCCTATCGGGCGTTGTTTCGAGAGTGAGCTCGTCGGTCGCCTTGTCGTATCCGCCGACTACGCACTTGACTGACTCGAGCCCGCGTTCGAACTCTTCGTCGGACTTAGGCATCCAGCCGGCGAGCTTTAGCAGCAATTGTTTCTTCGCGGTGATGTTTACCATTTTAGCGGCTCCTCAAAAAGTCTAGCTTGTGCGAGTTTAGCTCGCGGATGTCAGTAATGCCCAGGGAAAGCATGGCGAGCCGGTCGATGCCGAGGCCCCACGCGATTACGGGCTGCTCGACACCTAGTGCGCGCAGCATTTCGGGGCGGAACATTCCGGCACCGCCAACTTCGGCCCAGCCGCGGCCGGGAATCTCGACAGAAAGCTCGACGCTTGGCTCGGTGAAAGGGAAGTAAGTGGGATTGAACCTGACTTTTTGCGCGCCAAAGACTTCTTGGGCAAATGCCTTGAGGTAGCCAAGCAGCTCACGGAAGTTTATGCTCTCGTCAAGCACGATGCCGTCGCACTGGTTGAACTCGATGAAGTGCTTCCAGTCAATTTCGTCAGGCCTAAAGACGCGGCCGATGCAGAAGAGCTTTGAGGGCGAGGGGAGGCCTTTTGCCAAATGCCTTGCGCTTACGGCAGTTGTGTGCGAGCGGAGGACGAGTTGCGCGGCAGTCGCTGGATTCCAGGAGTACCGCCAGCCCATGCTGCCGTCGAGACCTCGCTCGTGCGCTTCCTGCACTTTCGCAAGCGTTTTTGCGTCGGTAACTTCTGCGGGCGCGTAGCCCCGCTTGACGCTGAAGATGTCGTGCACTTCGCGCGCGGGGTGGTCTTGGGGCATGAAGAGGGCGTCCATGTTCCAGAATTCTAGCTCGACTAACGGCCCGTGCATTTCCTTGAATCCGAGGCCGACGAGGTTGAGTTTGATGCGGTTGAGGAATTCCTTGTAAACGTGCTTGCGCGCGATAAGCATGGGCGCGGCAACTGTTGCCAGGTCGTACTCTCTGAAACGCTTGCCCTTCCACTCGCCGGTCTTCAGCATTTGGGGGGTTAGCTGCGAGACCTTGCCTGCCTCTTCGGCGGCGGCTTTTGCGCCCTTTGCGGTGATTTTTGCAAAAACGCTTTTCTCTTCAGATTCCTTCACGAGTCCGCGCTGGACGAGCGTTGCGAGAAGCTTTTCCTCGGCGGCGCCGGCAATGCGCTTGCCGCGCACTAGAGCTTGGAGAAGTTCCTGCTCGCCGCTTTCAATCTCTTTGGCAACGGGTGCGAGCAGTGTCTTGTTGTCCTTCTTTTCGGTGACGAGAAGCTTGTTGCGCATTGCCCACTGGAGTGCAATGCGCGATTCTTGTTCCGAGAGTCCGGCTGCTGCAATGGCGGCCGACATTTCAAGCGGCTTTCTCACGGCTTTGGCAAGGCGCACTTCGGGGAGTCCCGCGCTTGCGTAAGTGGTGCCTTCGGCAGTTAGCTCGAGGCGTTTTTTGACCTGCCGCTCGATAGTCACGAAGTTCTTTTGCGAGAGGCTCTCAAGGCCGCTCATTAAAGCGGAGTAGCTGACGCCCGACTTTTCGCAAAGCTCGGGTGCAGAGAGCTTGGCCTTGCTTGCGCTTAGGACCTTTAGCACTGCAAGCTCGGAGTCGTTCAATCAAATTCCACCGCAAATTAGTTCGCTCTGAAATAATTTAAAGCAGCCCTTAGTGCTTGAGCCGCCCGCCGTCGACGACTAGAGTCTGGCCGCTCACGTTTTGCAGCATTGCGAGGGCGTAGACTGCCTTTGCGATGTCCTCGACCGTCGAGAGGCGGCCGAGGGGCGTCTCAAGACGCATTTTCTCGTTCTTTTCGGCAGGAACTTTTGCAAGAAGGTCGGTTTTAACCGCTCCGGGAGCAATTGAGTTGACGCGGATGCCAAACTTGCCTGCCTCCATGCACAACGATTTCGTGAGGCTGACGACTGCGGCCTTGCTCGCCCCGTAATGCACGCCCGCGCGGGCGGCGTCGATGCCGGCGATTGAGGAAATGTTGACGATGCTGCCTTTGATTCCGTCTTTGACCATTAGGGGCACGGCGTGCTTGCAGACGAGCCACGCGCCTTTTGCGTTGGTGTTCATCACTTCGTCCCACTCGCTTTCCTCAAGCTCGGTAAACGGCTTGCCGGGAGTAAAAGCGTAGATGCCGGAGTTGTTGACGATGACGGTGATGGGCCCAAGCTGCTTGCGAACTTCGCCAACCATTTGACGCACTTGCGCTTCTTTTGAAATGTCGGCCTGAACCGCAATTGCCTTGACGCCGAGTGCCTTGATTTCGGCAAGCGTTTTTAGCGCCTGCGGCTCGCTACGGAAGTAGTTGATGCACACGTCAAAGCCGTTTTGCGCAAACTCTAGTGCAATGGCCTTGCCGATGCCCTTGCCGCCGCCCGTTACTAGAACACAGCCCTTCGTCATTGCCGTCACTGCTTTCCAATCGCCCAGTTGATGATACCGCGGATTTTGGGGCCGTTCTCGAACATCCACGCGTCAGTGCCAAGCACTTTGACCGTGCCGTCCTCGACGCGAATGCAGTTGCACGTGCTGTAGTTGACTAGCACCTGCGGGTGCAGGCACGGGATGCGATCCTTGTTGGCGTTTACGCAGTATTGCCCCGCGATTATGCCCTGGACAGTGACGTTCTTGCGGTTTGTTGCCAAGGCTGAAGCGATTTCGGTTGCCGCCGCTGCCCTGCCGGGAAGGAACTCTTTTTCACTTGCGGTGCCGATTTGCTCGACGACGTTTTGCGGCTCCAGCACGGCGGCGATGTCGGCCTGGGGGCTTGTCGCCTGGATGAGGATGCCGTTGACGATGTGCTCGGTTGGCTGTAAAGCCGAGCGCAGGAAGAAGAAGACTCCGCCGAAGACGAGGATGCCGATGCCAACCGCAATCAGCAGGCCCTTGTCACGCCTTGGCGCTTGGGGAGTTTCCTTTTTCGGTTCAGTTTTGTGTTCAGTTTTCATGAATAACGCCTCCCCCTCAATCAAATGCTTAGTTCAAGACCTTCTTGCGCAAGCTCGGTCTGCTCGAATGTTTTCTTCGCTTCCAAAAGCAGGCCGCCCCTGTTTTCGTAGCGGTTGGAAAAGTGGATTAGCAATAGCTTCTTGGCACCCGCCTTTTTCGCGATTGCCGCGGCCTGGCCGGCTGTCGAGTGCTTCTTTTCTTTTGCAATTGCTTTTGCGTCGTCGGCGAAAGTCGCCTCGTGGATGAGAAGCTCCGCGCCTTTTGCGGCCTTGGCAACGGCGGCGCAGGGCTCGGTGTCGCCCGAGTAAACGATTTTCTTGCCTTGTTGAACGTAAGTCACGTCGGCGAGCTTGACGCGCTTGCGCTTGCCTGACTTCTTGTCAATCACTTCGCACACGCCTTTTTCCTGCAGGAACGTGAATAGGTGGCCCTTGACGCCGGCCGCGTCGCACTTTGCCTTGTCAAACCGGCGGTACGACGGGGTTTCAAGCGAGTAGCCGAGGGCGTGGCCCGCGTGCTTGACGGAGAACGCCTTGACGGTGAAGAGCTCGTTTTCAAAGACTTTGCCGGAACGGGCGACTTCCTTGATTTGCACGGGAAACTGGGGGGCGAGGATGCGGGTGGCAAAGAGGGCTTCTAGGAATTTTTTCGTGCCTGTGGGGCCGACGATGAGGAGAGGGTCGGTGCGCTTTTGGAGGTTAAGGGACTGGAGCAAGCCAAGGAGGCCGAGGAAGTGGTCGGCGTGGAGGTGGGAGAGGAAGACGGCGTTGACCTTCATCATGCTGACGCCAAAGCGCATCATCTGCTGCTGGACTCCCTCGCAGGCGTCAAAGAGGTAGGCGCCGCCGTATTTGACTGCAAATGAAGTGCAATTGTGGGTAGGCGTCGGCAATGCCGCGCTAGTCCCAAGCACCACGAGCTTTATCATAGATAATTGTAACCCAAAAAAAGCATTTAATAGATTGCACGGCGTTATTGTTCTAGTGGGAATGGTAGATGGCTAAGTCTAGAAGCCATAGTTTGAAGTCCTCTAGCGGCCGCCTTGGGCGGGTGCAGGCAATGCCGTTAAAGGCACTTGCAAAATCCGCAGATGAGACGGGCAAGTCAAAGAAGGGAATGACGCTAAACTTGCTTAAGGGAATCAAGAGCACGGCCGAGGTCGAAGTGCCAAAACTCATGGTCGACCAGGTAATTGGCCAGGAAAAGGCGGTCGCGATAGTCAAGAAGGCGGCTAAACAGAAGCGGAACGTTTTGTTAATCGGCGAGCCCGGAACCGGCAAGTCGCTCATGGCGCAGGCCATGGCCGAACTCCTTGACACTGCAGAACTTGAGGACATCCTAGTTGTCGGGAACCCGAATGATGAGAACACGCCACGCATCAAGGTGGTGAAGGCAGGCGAGGGCCGCCGCATCATCCAAGGCGAGCGAAGCAAGGCGGTTGTCCCAGGCGGGGGCTACACCAACATCATGGCAATCCTGGTCATCTTCCTCTCGTCGTTCTTTCTCTTGACTTACGGCAGGCAAAGTCTTGGCGACATCATCACCGCCGCCATGCTCATCGGCCTCTTTGCAATGGGCGCAATGTTCATGCTCGCCAGCCAAGTCGGCAAGCGGGGTCTCTTCAGCACCGCTTTCGAGGGAGTCAAGCTGCTCATCGACAACGCCGATAGAAAGAAAGCGCCTTTTGTCGACGCTACCGGCGCACGCGCTGGAGCTCTATTGGGTGATGTCAAGCACGATCCCCTGCAGTCGGGCGGCCTGGGCACGCCAGCTCACTTGCGCGTCGAGCCTGGCGCAATCCACCGAAGCAACGGCGGCGTTCTATTCATTGACGAGATTGCGACGCTGCACGCCCGAAGCCAGCAGGAACTCCTGACGGCACTACAGGAAAAGAAATACGCAATCAGCGGACAGAGCGAAATGAGCTCGGGCGCCCTCGTTCACACCGAGCCGGTGCCATGCGACTTCGTCCTCGTCGCCAGCGGCAACTACAATGACATGCGTAGGATGCACCCTGCCCTTCGAAGCCGCATACGCGGCTATGGTTATGAAGTGTACATGGACGACAACATCCCCGATTCGCAGGAGAATATCAACAAGTTCGTCCAATTCGTCGCACAAGAAGTCACTAAAGACGGCAAGATCCCTCACTTCGCTCCAGAAGCAGTTGAGGAAATCATCGAGGAGGCAAGAAAGCGGGCCGGCAGGAGAAACCGCCTGACGCTCAAGCTCCGCGAACTCGGTGGCCTCGTGCGGGCGGCCGGGGACGTTGCCAAGGAGCGCGACCACAAGCTCGTCGACAGGCAAGACGTGCGGGACGCCAAGAAGATTGCGGTTACTGTCGAGCACCAGATGGCAAGGCAGATGATTGACTACCGCCGCGATTACAAGGTCTTTCTTACAACCGGCTACGAAGTCGGCAGGGTCAACGGCCTTGCTGTGATGGGTGATTCCGGCATCATCATGCCCATTGTCGCCGAAGTGGCACCCGCCGCAAGCAAGCAGGAAGGCAGGATTATTGCAACAGGCAAGCTCGGCTCGATTGCAAAAGAGGCGGTCGAGAACGTGAGTGCCATCATCAAGAAGCACACTGGCAAAGACACGAGCAACTTTGACGTGCACGTGCAGTTCCTCCAAACTTACGAAGGCGTTGAAGGCGATTCCGCAAGCGTCTCGGTTGCAACTGCAGTCATCAGCGCCCTTGAGGACGTGCCAATCGACCAGTCACTCGCCCTTACCGGCTCGCTCTCAGTGAGGGGCGCAGTCTTACCCGTCGGTGGCGTGACGCAAAAGATTGAAGCCGCCATTGAGGCGGGCGCGAAAAAAGTGCTTGTCCCCGCAAGCAACTTCGGCGACCTCATCTTGTCTGCCGATGCGAGAAAGAAAATCGAAGTCATTCCAGTAAACAACATCCACGACGTGCTGCGCTACGCGCTAAAAGATGGCCCCAAGAAAGCCAAGCTTTTGCGCGAGATAAAGAGCGAGTTTTAGACTAATTATCTTTTTATACTGGAACGGCACTGCATTTCTTTCGATTACCGTGAGACGTCCGGGCATAAGTACGCGTACAAGCACACTGACAGTCAGCGGAGCGAAGAGGTTAATCGGGGCACACGAGCGGGCCATTGAAACCAATACCCGCCTACACGAATACATCGAATCGCGTAGAGAAACGCTTGCGTATGGAACGCTGAGTGCGGAAGCCCAAAAAAGCAAAGACACGCGAAAAACGCGCCAGTTTATGTCTGCGCTTGCAGTCGCAGGAGTTCCAATGAGCTTGACAATGGGCGAATCAGGCAGGGCGATAGTCCCCGCAGTTATGGGCTTGGGAATAGCGGGATTGCTAAGATCTTACGGTTCCAACCCCGTGCAGCGCGGGCACGAACACTTGCACGCCGAAGTGGCTTTGGATAGCGACTTGCGGGCAATGGCGCCAATGCAACGGAAAAAGGCGATAAACGCCTATCTTCGGATACTTCTTTCGGAAAACGATTTTCGGGAAACGCTCATTGAGGCGCTCCAAGCACACGTAAACAAACGAATGTCCAAAAGAGAGCGGGGCTGATTACCGGAAGCCCGGTTTTTATAAGCCCCTTACGGGGACTTCCAGTGCGGGTTTTGCGCTCGCTGGAAGGGTATCGAGCGGGTTAGGAGAAGCCAATCATTTAAAAACCTGCGCGGCCATATTTTGCCGGCGCCAATCACGCTTGCAACACCATTTTTTGGAGGTAGGTTTTCGATGAAGAAGTTAAGCGATTTGCCGGGTCTGGATGTCTATACGGACAACGCCAAGTTCCTGGGCAAGATTAATGACATGATTGTTGACCTGCAGAAAGGCGAGGTCGCCAGAATCACGCTCCAGCCAATCGAATCCCTAATGGGAACGAGCCCGCAGTGGATTAAGGACAACACCGTCGCCTACAAGAACATCGTTAGCGTCGGCGACATTGTCGTTGTCTCATCCAAGCCGCGTGAGGACGAGCCAGTGCAAGAAGCCCCGGCAGCGCCCCAGCGGCCGCGATACGGTTACGTCCCCGGCAGGGCCCCTTCGGGCGGCTATGGAATGAAGAGGTGAGTTTAGATGGGACTTTTCAACAAACTATTTGGCGGCGCAACAGGTAAGGCTGTGAGCGTTGACGATGCCATGAACGCGCTAGAAGACGAGAGCGTCGACGTGCTCCACGAGCCCGCAGACTACTACGTCAAGCCCCTCTCACTGGAGAACGACGGCGACGTTGCCATCGTCGAGGCCGAGCTCAAGGCGAAGAATGTCGTCCTCCTCAACATCGCACCACTCGTTCGCAATCCCGCGAGGCTAAAGGACAGCCTGTCCAAGCTGACAGCCTCGGCTTCAGCCCTAGACGGCGACATCGCGCGCATAAGCGAGGACAAGATTCTTTTGACGCCTTCAAGAATGAAGATAGTCAAGAGCACAAAGAAACACCGTTAAGTTATATTTGTAGTTGGGAGGGAGATTTGCAATGGAAGACATAGTGAGAAACGTTTTGTCCAAGCCCGCGTCAATGCCCGTGCAGCATGCCGGTGGCGACGAGGAAATCAAGATTTCAGTAGTTGGAGTAGGCGGTGGCGGCAACAACACGCTTAACCGCATCAAGCGCTTGGGCGTTCGGGGCGCGCAGCTAATTGCGCTCAACGCAGACAAGCAGCACTTGGCCTCAATCGACGAAGGCATCACAAAACTCCTAATCGGCAAGAGCGTCACCCGCGGCCTCGGCTGCGGCGGCTTCCCCGATGTTGGCAAAAAGTGCGCTGAAGTAGACCGCAAGAGCATTGAAGACGTGCTCACGGGCAGCCACCTCGTATTCATCTGCGCCGGCATGGGCGGAGGCACCGGCACCGGTGCGGCCCCGGTAGTTGCGCAGATTGCACGCGACATGGGCGCCATTACGGTTGCCATCGTCACCTACCCGTTCGCCCTCGAGCGCGCTAGGACGGTCAAGGCCGAGGAAGGCATCCACGCCCTCCGCGAGATTGCCGACAGCGTCATCATTCTTGACAACAACAGGCTTGTCGAGCTCGTGCCGAACCTGCCGATGAACCAGGCGTTCCTCGTCGCTGACGAGATTCTCGCCAAAGCCATCGACGGTCTCGTCTTTACCATCACGCAGCCCTCGCTGGTCAACATCGACTTTGCTGATGTCAAGGCGATTATGACCCAAGGCGATGTCGGCATGATTGCGGTTGGCACGGGTAAGGGCACGAACAAGGTTGAAGACGCCGTTCGCGGAGTCAAGCAGAACCGATTGCTCGATGTGGACTTCAACGGCGCAAAGGGCGCCCTCATCCACATCGCAGGCGGCCACGACCTCACCCTCGGCGATGCCATTAGGGCAGGCGAGATGATTACGGAAGAGATGGACGCGCACGCTGCTGTGAAGTGGGGCGCGCGTTTGGTGCCAGAGTACGACGGCAAGCTCGAGATTACTGCCATCGTCACGGGTGTCAACTCGCCTCAAATCATCGGCAAGTCGGCCAAGAAGGCGGCTCCCAAGGATGAGTTTGGCGGCATCGAAGTAATCGGCTAAAATCGTTTTAACCCTCCCCCCGCCGTTTTGGCGGGCTCGTTTTTTACAAGAGTTAGCGCGAGCTTTGCTGTTGGAGGCCGGGGGGGGAGTACACGCGCCTAGGCAATTGAAGTGAGCACTACAACTGCAGCGGCAGCGAGAATGAAGTAGAATGCGCCGCTGCCTACCCACCGATAGACGGTTGCGATGTAGTAGACGAAGAGGATGAAAAAAATCGGCAGGAGAAGGACGCCCCACCAGGTTCCCATCAGGGCACCGGCGATTGCGATTGGCACGGTAATCAGGCTGGCTGCTGCGACGAAGAGCGGCTGGGATGCAAAACCCACATCCGGGTTCTGCGCGAAAGTAAGCAGAGCGAGCACGAAGAGCGCAACCACCACCCAGGTGTCAACGCCATCCCAAGAGAACATAACTACTCATTAGTAGTGCTTCAGAATAAATTGCTTTGCTTTTTAGTTGCGATACTTTGTTTTTACAATTTTTGAACACTTCGAAATTCGAAGCCGGCCGCCAACGGGAATTACCGACAAAACGCTTCGGCGCCGTAAGCCTAGAGCGCCGGGAGACTGCGCTTTGGACGGCCCTAATATACACCCACCCCGTTTTGTCAGAAAATGGACAAACCTAGGGGTAAGAGTTAAATAGCTGGAATGCAATATATTGTTTCCTCGAATTTTTGGAATTCGAGTGGTTGCGAGAGACTTCAGGGCCGTTCGCTTTCTACGGATTGCCTCCTTGGGGTTGCCTTGGACTCTCCGACCACCCTATCTTAAAACCCTTAGCGGGGGCGCTGCTTTCCGGATTGCCTCAAAGGGGAAAGCACGATTACAAACGCAACTAAACAGCTGCGCCGGTTTTTTCCTCCACCCTACCGCACGGGACTCTTGGGGAAATCCCGGTGGATGCATGAAGGACCGCCCACCGCCAAGTCGGGTTTTAGTTTCCGGCTACTCACTATGCTTTGGCCAGTGAAAGGGTCTACTTTTGAAAAGCAATCAAAAAAAGCGTCATTCCCTTAATGCCTTCATGCGCTTGTAATTCGCAGAAGACATGAAAGGGGCAGGGCTAAAGCTGATGACGCCCGTAATAAGGAGCCACAAGTTTCGCAAGTCCTGCATTGTAAAAACTTAATCCCCGGCGTTGCTTAAAAAACTATTGTTACCGGGCAGAGTTGGTTGGCGAGGCAAACGGATTAAATCAATTCCTTCAGCAAAGCAAGGTCGCAGTAGTTTGGGGATGCAAACGCGTCTATTCCTCTTTGTTCTGCGAGTTCTTGAATGAATTGCGCGTATGGTTCTTGGAGCCGGTAGGCTTTCCAGTTCAGGCATAAAACAGGCTTTCTGCCAGCCTTTGCCCCGCCGGTAACTGCGTCCGCTATTTTCTTCGTCCACTCGACGGTTTTTCCGGCAGAACCCAGAATGAATCCATCGCAGTCTTCTAAACCCATCAATTCCGCCGCCCGTTCTGGCGTCATGCTCCCGCCGTATATGACTCGCGTTTTCCCAGCCGTGTCTTCGTCAAACCGCTCGGCTATGGCTTTTCGCAGCAGGGAACAAAAAAACTGGACTTGGGCGGCTTGCGGAGGCGTCACTCCGGCTTTCCCACTTCCCCTAGTGCCCCACGCGGGCTCATAACCGACGACTATTTTTTGGAAGTCTTGCCGCGATACGCCGGCTATTTCTTCAAGGAATTTCCGGCAAACAAGGCCTTGGATTTTTTGTTTTTCCTCGGCTGAAAGGTCTTGCCAGTCTTTCCCCAGTTCGGCCCAGCTCTCCCCGACCAGCAATATGTTGTCAAATAATTCGTTCGCTATTGCGCTTTTGAGTTTTTTATTTACCGTATCCGAATCATCACCAACTTCGGAATGGCCGATAATAATTCCAGTAGCCCCGGCTTTTTTTACCTCAAAACAACTCGTGCCGCCGGTTCTGGCAAAAGAATCTCTCCCGTCGCCATCAAAAATAGAAATGTTCTGCGCAATTAGCTTAACCATGACAAAGTTTGCCCCGGGCAAACTAAAAAAACTTCCTATGGGTGCAGTCAGTTCTTTTTCTTGCGGCCTTGCTTTGCGGGCGTGGGCGCTGTTGCCGGCGCGTGGGCGTGAAGCGCAATCTTGCCGTCGAGGGCGGACTGGAGTGCGTCGCGCAGGCCCTTTAGCGAGGGCCGGTCCATGTGGGCGCGGAAGATGAGGTCGCCGGCCTTGTTGATGTCGAACTGGATGAATTCGGAATGGAAGTCCCGCGTCTCGTTGTCAAATGACTTGGGGTAGGCCACAGGCGAGAAGGTGAATGCGACTTCCTCGCGGCCGGGGCTTTTAACGACGCTGCCCATTTGGGGCGGGGTGATGGAAAGCAGATGCAGGCCGAAGGAGACCATGATGTTAAAAGCGATGATTGCGACTAGGAAGATTGCTAGGGTGTAGTCGCCCGAGTATAGGGTGAGGGCAACTGCAAGGATGCCGGTCCAGACTAGGGCGTTGGCGCCAATGTGCTTTAGGTATCCTGCATTAAGTTCCATGTTAGTACCTCACGACGACTTTCTCGCCGATGTGCGCGATGTGGTTCAAGTCGAGGTCGATTTTTTGGCCCGACTCGGTTTCGATGATGAACGTTTCCTTTCTCTTGTTGATGCCGACGATTTTGCCAAGCAGGCTGCCTAGCTCGGTGTAGACTTCCTTGCCTTCAAGCCTTAAGCCTGCGAGAATGTCTTTTCTAAACTCGCGGGCAAGAAAGATGATGAGGAACATCACTGCAACGACTAGGAGGAGGAGGCCGAAGAACTCGCCAAAGCCAGTCGTGCCCAAAATCCAGTCGGCTGCGCTTGTGAAGAGGACCCAGAAGAGGATGAGCGCGGACGCGTTTATCAAAAAGCTGGGGTAGAGGTAGTTGCGCCGCTCGTAGTAGGCCTCAAGCGCGTTGCCAATGATTGTGAGGAGGAGGGCGACGACTAGGAGCACGAGTTCCTTGATGAAGATTGCAGCTTGCTTGAGAAGCTCGGTCTCGCCGCTTGAGACGACCTTGTTTATGCCGACCCCAATGGCGACGATGGCGAGGGGTACTGCGGCGAAGTAGAACACGCTTGAAATGCGGTCAAAAGAAATCTTCGTTTCAGTGAAGATGCGGACAATCCAGTCCTCGATGCCGATTGCCTTTAGTATGAGGTAACCGCCCAGCATGCCGACAAAGGCGCGCAGGCCGGTGACGCCGAAGAGGTAGAAGAGCGCCAGTGCCAAGCCCGGGATGCCAAAGACGATTCTGGCGAAGGCCGGCTCCTTTAGCTTGTCGAGGAGCACGAAGTAAGTCTTCTCAAGCTCTTTAGTCTGCTTGACGACAACCGTGTGCACGCTGTTGATGCGGATGCGGCTCTGCACGAGGGGGAGAACCTGCTCGTCGCTTGCCCCGTCGGTAACGAAAACGCACGCCTCTGGCTTGAATTGCTTGAGGACGGCTTCAAGCTGCTTGACGATTTCGCTGTTTGCAGTGTAGCCCAGCCGGGGCGAGCCCGTCAGGGTCGCGATTTCAACGTCGTGGTCGGCTCCAAGCTCGTCGTATAGCTTGATGCCCTGGAACATGGCGTTGGCGTCAACCTCTGCTGGGTCGGCGATGGCTAGCTTTGTCGCCGCCTCGCTAACGGCCTTTCGGCCGACTACGGGACCCTTGACTTTCGCCTTCTCCTGCAAGTCTGCGTCAATGTCGACGACGAGAACCAGCAGGCGCTTATGATCTGACAACTTTTAATCCACCTAAAGCATTTAGGACGGCGGGGCTTTTAACGGCTACTGGCCGGGTCCCGCGCAACACTTAAATACACCCTCGGGCTTTATTACTACTGGTTGGTGTTTACAATGTCTGAAGGTGGTGGGCGTGGTTCTGGGCACTCTAGCTCAAGCCACGGCGGGGATTCCGATGTCAACCGTAGGGCGGCGCTCTTTGTCGCAATAATCGCCTCCGCAATCATCCTGGTCATTCTTGGCGTGCAGGTGCTTCGCGCCAACCCCCTGCTTTTGGCAGTCTTTCTCATCATCGGCGCAGGGCTTTTGATGCTTGCGCCCCAGCGCGTAGAAATACGGCAGTACGAACGCGGCGTGCGCTTTCGGCTCGGCAAGCTCTACAGTCTGATGGAACCCGGCTGGCACATCGTCTTCCCCACCTTTGAGAAAATCGAACGCGTGGACATGCGCACGCAGACCCTAGACATTCCACCCCAGTCAGTAATCAGCCGCGACAACGTGAAGCTGACCATTGACGCCATTTGCTTTATACGCGTGACCGACCCGAAGAAGGCGATAATCGAAATAAAGGACTATAAGAAGGCCATCGAGGGTTTTTTGATTGCCGAACTTAGAAACGTTTCAAGCAAGATGGAAATGGAGGGCATCATCGAGAAGGCAGATGACCTCAACACGCTTCTTCACCAGCGTTTGCTGGAAATTTCAGACAAGTGGGGCGTCACTGCAACTAGAGTTGAAATTGAGCACATCACGCTGCCCCCCGAACTCGTCGAGGCAATGACAAAGAGACAGGCGGCCCAGGAAGCCAAGAAGCGCATGCAAATCGAGTACGAAGCGAGGGCAATCGCAATCGAGGCCATCAACGCGGCCGCAAGCAAAGTCAGTGACACGACGATGACTTACCTTTACCTGGAGACGCTAAAGAGCATGGGCCACGGCAAGTCGACTAAGTTTATCCTGCCGATGGAACTCTCGTCCCTTGCGAGCCTGCTTGCGAGCAAGATTGGCGGCAAGGGCAACTAATTAAATCCGCCGCGCCAAATTTTTCCATGGCGGAACTAATGTACGCAAGCGTCAAGGCTGCAATCCGGCGGGACGACGGGAAAATACTTTTTTTCAAGGACGTTTCCCCAAACGCGCCGTTCAATTACCTTGACCTGCCGGGCGGCAGGCTCAACAAGGGCGAGGACCCTTACGATGCCCTCTCGCGCGAAGTGTTTGAGGAAACTAAGCTGCGGGTTAAAGTTGGCAAGCCTGTCGGCAGGTATTACTTCATCAGAAGCGACGGCGACCAAATCACCCTCACGGTATTTGAGTGCACTTGCGACGATTTTTCAACTCTCGACTTGAGCGACAATAATGACACTACTGAAAACCTTAGCGAACCCCGGTGGCTTTTTGCCCAAGAGGCGCTTGCCCGCAGGGGCGAAATCATTCACGAGAGCTTCTCGCGGCTGCTTGAAAAACTGGTTTAGGCGAAGGCCTGGCTCTCTATACCGGCACCGATGGCGAGGAAGAGCGTTGCAACTGCCAAGAGTTTTGCCACGTCGTAGACTACGATGACGAAGCCCGAGCGCAGGTGCGCAGAGCGGATGAAGGCGCTTGAGAGGATGCCGCCGGCCAGGGCTGCAGTAACGTAGGAAAGAAGCTCGAAAGTGCCGTGCGGGAGGATGCCAAGCACGCCAACGCTTAAGCCAGTAAAGATGGACGGGTCGCCGCCCCCGGTTCCGGCCAAGTTGATTGCAAGCGTGCCAAGAAAAACGCCGATTACTGCAGCGTTCCAGGCCAGGATGAGCACGGCCCCGCTGCCGTAGAGGAGCGAGAGCACGATAATCAAAAAGAGCACCTGCAGGTTGTGCAGGAAAATCGTTTCAAACGCCCGCTGGGCCGCGTCGTTAAAGGCAATTGCCTTGCCTTGGAATGACTGCTGGACTGCCTTGATTTCGTTTACCTGCACGTCGAAGACTCTTGCCGCGTCAGCAGGCGGCAAGTAGAGGTACCATGCAGTAAAGCCGGCTACCATGCCGACGAATAACGCCATGAGAACGACGATTACGGGCAGGTGTCTTGCCAGGGTGGAACTGCCGAAGAACGTATCCTCCTCATAGGCGCTGGCGTCGCTGTTAAACAGGTTGTAGACAAACGGGATGGCGGCGAGGCTTGCCAGGGCGACTACGATGAGGCCGGAGTTCGGCTGGTTCCACATTGTGGCTGCCCAGACGGCAATGCTAGCGAAAGCGAATGCAAGCAGCACTATCTTCCATGGACTACGCTGCGCCTCGAGGGGCCCCACCAGAGACTCCAACACCACGCTTGTCTAGTGTTGGGCAGGCAATAAAAGGGTTTTTAATGCCTTGACGGCATAGTTATTGCGTAAGCTACTTTTGTGGTGAATTATAGTTTGGCACTAGCGTTTCCGGGCGATTTTCTCGGCTATAGTGAAGAGTTCGTTGCGGGCGAAGGCACCGTAGAGCAAGACGGCAGCATATTCGCAGTTGCCTTGGGCGAAAAGCAAGTCGATGACTCGGGCAGGCGCGTCTCAATCAAGGCCGCCAAGTTCGTGCGGCCGCTTGCGAAGGGCGACATCGTCTACGGCAAGATTCAGGACCTCTACGACACGGTCGCGCTAATCGAGTTTCAGCCGCTTAACGCGCCCAGCACTTTTCCGGCAGCAGAGAGCCGCAACGCGTTTCTTCGAATTAGCGAAATCACTTCGGGATACGTCGAGAAGCTCGAGGATTACATGCGCATCGGCGATTACGTGCGCGCGCAAGTGCTAGAAGTCAAGTCCCTTGGCATTTACCTTACCATGAAGGCTCCTGACCTGGGCGTAGTCAAGGCGATTTGCAGCTACTGCCGAGGCGGAATGGACCTTAAAGGAAAGGATTTCGTGTGCAGCCGGTGCGGCTCGATTGAGCAGCGCAAGCTGCCGCACGCGTAAAAGGAGGTAATTTCCATGAACGTTGAATTCATCTCAAAGGAAAAGGATTTCATCGAAGCGAAGCTCGAGGGCGCCGACGAGGGCCTCGCGAACATGGTTGTTGAGAAGCTCTTGGGCCGAAAGACTGTGAAGTACGCGGCCTGCTCGCTTGTCCACCCGCTCATCCCTGTTCCAGTCATCCGCGTGCGCGCGGCTGACGCGAAAAAAGAGCTCATCGCCGCGATTGAGGAAGTCGAGGACGGCTTGAAGGCCACCTCAAAGTCGGCTGAAAAAATCTAGGCCGGTGGCCCAGCCTTTTAATCATTGACAGCCTAGTGACTAGCAGGGGAACTTTACTTTGATGCAAGCTGACTTTCTTACCACGAACAAGGCCTATGTCTTGGCCGCGCTCCTCGCACTCGCCGTCGCCGGCTTTAGCCTGACGCGCAACCCCGCTTTTGCGGTTGCGGGATTCGTGATTCTACTCGCACTAGTGCTGCACGACATTACGCCCTCTAAATGGAACGCCAAGGAATTGAAGAGGACGGCAGTCGAGCTCGTAATCGCCTTGGCCCTCGCCATTGGCGTGTGGATGGGCCTGCAGTTAGTGCTTAACAACAGCACGCCGGTTGACGTCGTGACTAGCTGCAGCATGCTTCCCAACCTAGAGCGCGGCGACATGATTATCGTGCAGGGAAAGGAGCCGAAGACCACGCAAATTAATTTTACCGGCACGCTAGCCGACCTTGAAACCCAGCTGCGCGTGGTTAAAGAGCCGTGCATACTTCGCGAGAGCGGCGTGCCGGTCCAGGCGGCGTGCACGCAAGCGGTTGTCTACAAGGGCAGGCAATACCCGATGAATCCATCTAACGACGTCATAGTCTTTGACGCCGAGCCCCGCTTTTATGGCCTGATTGTGCACCGGGCTTTCGCGCGTTTGTCAAACGGCACTGACTCGTTTTACCTGACTAAGGGTGACAACAACCTCGGCATCGACCAGGAGGCGGGCTTTTCCCCGGTGTCGGCGCGCGCGGTTAAGGGAACTGTCGTAAGCAGAGTGCCGTACGTCGGCTTCCTCAAGCTCTTCCTCTTCATGCAGTTTGACGAACCACAAGGATGCAAGCAACTGCTTGCGGGTGGCGAGTAACTTGCGCGTGATTGGCAAAGTCGTCGGGGAAGGCGACGGCAAGACCATAGAATCGCACGGCAAGACGTATTCTCTAGAAAACGCAGGCGCCCTTGAGTCGGGCCTTGTTTATCGCATCATTGGAACGCTTTCAGGAAGCGAGCTAAGAGTCGAGATGGCGCGCAAGCTTGAAGCGTTTGACTTGCCGCTTTACGAGCGCGCCCTTGGCGCGGCGCTAAAGAAGAGCGGCTAGCACCACCCCCGTGCATTTTGGCGGGTACCGCAATCTTATTAGCCGTCCAATTCAATTCTTGGTAATATGGCGATTACCCACTCTTGGAGCAGGAAAATTCCATACCGGCAGCTTGACGCGCTTTTCAAAGCGGTGGGCTGGCGGGGAAGGGGCCAATCCAAGTGGCGGACGGTCTTACGCCGCACCAACCACGCCTACTCGCTTTGGGACGGGAGCAAGCTCGTAGGATTCGGCAGGCTGTTTTACGACGGGGCGATGTGCGGCTACTTCGACATCTCCGTACGCCCGAAATACCAGGGGCGGGGCTTGGGCTCGCAAATAATGAAGGCGCTTGAGAAAAAAGTGGAGGGAAAGGGATTCGCCGAAGTCTTCCTGTTCCCTTGGGAGAAAAACCCTGGCGCAGTCAAGTTCTACCAGGAACACGGCTTTGTCAAGCACTCCGGGATGATACTAAAACGCCATTCGAACCCAGAATGATTTTTCTTGCGCTTGAACTCAGCCGAGGCTGGAATACCCTTTAATAATCTTGTCCCGCCAACTCTATGCGGTGGAAGTATGGCTATGCAACTGGTCGTAAGCGACGCTAAGTTTTTCAAATCCTGCATCGACGCGGTTGGCAACCTCGTTGACGAGGGCACTTTCGAAGTAAATGCCAACGGCATGCACCTTCGAAACATGGACCCCTCGCAGATTGCGATGGTTGACTTCAACCTGCCGAAGGAGGCTTTTGAGAAGTTCTCGGCAGAAGATGGGGCTGGCCTCGGGATTAACTTGCTTGACTTGGGCAAGGTTTTGGCGCGGGCGCGCTCGGATGAGAAGCTCACTATTTCGATGGACGAGAAAGACAACAAGCTGCTCCTTGAGTTTGTCGGCGACAGCAAGCGCAACTTCAAGATGCCTCTCCTTGACCTTGGCGGCGTGCCGCCCAAGGAGCCGAAAATTACTTTCGACGCTCACGTCAAGATGAGGGCTGGGGCGTTTAAGGAAATGCTCAAAGACGCGGGCTTACTTTCGAGCCACGTCGTGCTTCAGGCCGACGGCGACTCGCTTTTGATTGAGGCGCACGGCGATTCAGGTGACCTCGTCATTGACACGAAGAAGGGCGCCGGGAGCGTTTCCGAATTCAAGACGTCGGCAAAGGCGCGCGCGATGTATCCCTTCGAGTACCTCGATGACATCACGCGGGCCGCGCAAGAGGACTCCACGATAACGATTGAGCTAAAAAGCGACGCCCCTGTGCGCGTCAGCTACGAGATTGGCAAGGCTAAGCTGGCCTACTACCTGGCCCCAAGGGTCGAAACGATTTGAAGGCCCTAGTTTTAATCGCACTCTTTTCGCTCTTGCTAGCGGGCTGCACGCAAGCCCCTAAAGACACTAGCAACCTCGAATCGACAATCAGCCCTGGCGGGCTAAACATTGAAGGCGGCGCAAAGGCCGGCAGCTTAGTCAAAGTCGATTACGTGGGCTCGCTTGCCAACGGCACTGTCTTTGACACGAGTGTCGAGTCGGAAGCCAAGAAAGCGGGCTTGGTTTTGAGGCCGGCTTACGCCCCATTGCCGTTTACTGTTGGCGCGGGGCAGATGATTGCAGGTTTTGACAAGGCAGTTGTCGGCATGAAGGTCGGCGAGGAAAAGACGATTACGATACCTCCAGAAGACGCTTACGGGCCGGTGCAGCAAAACCTCATGACCACAGTCACACAGCCACCGCAGCCAATTGTTACCGTCGAACTCTCGCAGTTCGGCGCTGACGCACCCACGCTCAATCCGGGTGCTGACGTCTCAACCGCAACTGGGGCGCCGGGTAAAGTCGTTTCAGTCAACGCCACCCACGTCGTAATCGACTTTAGCCTGAAAGTCGGCATGTCGGAGAGGCTCCCGGACGGAAGTATTGGCAAAATCGTTTCGGCAAACGCCACTAGCGCGGTTGTCGACTTCAACCACGAGCTTGCAGGAAAAACGCTTATTTTCAAGATTACAATGCGCGAAATCAAGCCAGCGTAAATCTAGCGAACGGATTATTAACCTGACTTAGCTTTAGCTTGATTGATTTAGATGCCAAACCGACCCGCTTTTCACCGTCACTCCACTAGCTTGGGAGAGATTGCACGGCACATTGGTGCAGATGCTGAACTGTTGGGTTTCGTTATTGAAAAGGCAAACAAAAAAGCCAAAAAAGTCGTTCGAAACACAGTAGAGAAAATACCGGTTATCCCACTCTACAAGCACGATGAAAATGGAAGGATGATTCGGGATATTGAAGACATCAGGGTTCCCAATGTGCTCGTCCGGAGCATCTTGCTTGCAACAGCTAGTGGCATTGCACCCGGCTCAAGTGAATACATCGCCTCTAGTGCAGCCGAAATAATGGCAAAACACAACTGGAATATGAAGGAAATTGAGGAAGCCGGCCAAAAAATGCACGTCGGGACAATACTCAGCCATACAGAAAAATACGAAATTCCAAGGGCAATTGTGCTTGCCCGAGTCACGCCGGTTAAGCAAACAAAGCCCATACCGGACCTTACTCATGATAGCGGAAAATCACCAGACAAGCCAGCGGAAATTGGGGCTAAGCCAGCTAAAGTTGCAAAGCCGGCCCCACCAAATGCTGATACAGAAAAAACTGAGCAAAAAACGACCACTACGAAAAAGGCTCTGACTCCCGAGCAAGAAGCAGCAGTAATTAGAGCCAGTCTTCCCGAAAGCCTTCACGCACTCAAGTTCATCGAGTACATACGCACCATAGGATCCGGAAATAATCCGTGGATTGCAAGAAAGACTTTTGTCGATCAGGTAGCAGCCATATTGAATCACGCACCGGATGTTGAGCAAGGAAAGGAGGCTATCAACCTGTACACTCAAGTCGTTCGTGAAGCTTATTTTGACCATCCGGGCGGAACTGCTGCAAAATTGCACGACGTAATTCTCAAATCAAAGCCCAGGGACTGGGAAAAAGTGATTAGTCTCCTTAAGTTGCACCACGCGTATCCAGAAATCGTTAAAGATTATGTGCACCAACACAAAGTAAGTAATGGTTTGACTGAACTGCTTGCAATGTGCAAGAAACTCAGACCAGTCTGATTTCAGCAATATCTGCCGCGGCAAAAAGAGTTGCCGTAGCCCTCGTAGACGTCGCGAACGTACCTGCCGTTTTCATAACGCCAGCCAACTAGCCCTAGGCCGGGCGGCAGGGACTGTTGGTAGGAGTTTCTGAAGAAGCGATTGTTGTTGCCGTAAGTGCTAAAGGGCGCGGTTTCATAGTAGACGCAATTGTCGCGGTGAAAGCCGCCGCTGCAGTGGCCGTAGTCTAAGGCCGCGATTGAGGGAAGCGCTTTTGGCATCGCGGGATAGACCGGCGAGTCTCCTGAAACGGTCCAGAGGTAGGCGGATGCCTGCGGGGCAAGTGTTGCGAAGAGAACGAAAGCAAACGCGATTTTTCCTAGTTTCATTTTTCTCCCCTCCCTTTAGCACCAGTAGCCATAGCACACGCCGGTTGAGTAGCGCGGGCCGTAAGAGTAGTAGCCGCCGTAGCCCCCGCGGCCGTAGTAGTAGTCATCGTAGGCTGCGACGGGCTGGTAGTTGCCGTTGTAGGACGGGTTGTAGTAAGAGGCGTAGTAGGAGTTGGCGCCGTAGTTGGAACCACCGTAATAGCCGTAGCCATAGTTTGAGCCGTAAGCGTAACCTGAACCGTAGACGCTTGGAGTGTAGCCGACGGGATAGCCGCCGTAGCAGTTGTAGCAACCCGAATAGTAGTTGCCGTTATTGCCCGAGGAATAGTAGGCGTAACCGTTTGAGTCGTAGTAACCGAAGGAATAGCCGTATGCCGACGCGAAAGCGGCGATTGACAGCGCAAAGACAAGGAAAGCGAACTTCATTTCAACCCACCCTGACTATAATTCGGCCTAGTCCCGACTTAAAAGCCTTTTCCGCGTGACGCGAACAAGAAAAGCAAGCCGGAAAGGCCGGCAACCTACTGCCTGACCGCATTATGAATAACCAAAGACTTTTTTGACTCGTGACCATCTTTCCTCAACAACCGGCCGTGCCCATAGCTAACTTCATACCCATTATCTGCAAGAAAATTCGGATAGCTACTGCTCGGAACCGCTTGCTGGAAATTCACGCAAAGAAATTCACAACATACGCGCGCGGAGCTAGGAAGATGGGATATCCGGAAAGCGTATACCGACGGTACGTTGTTGGAGAAGTGCCATACTCGGTTAAGTTCTTGATAGACTTTTGCGAACAATCCGACGCCGCGCACTTATTGGACGAAATCTATCACGAAAACGGCCTCGCCTTTACTGCCAAAAAGGAAAGGGTAATACTTCCGAAAAGCGTGACGCCGTCCCTTGCCTATTTCGTCGGATACTTGCTCGGAGACGGTTATCTGTGCACCGACGGCAAGCGAATAGAATTCATAGATGAAGATCAGTGCCAACTCGAACAAATAAGCAGTTTGGCCGAGAACTTGTTTGGCTTTCCGGGAATTCTGCGTGCGCGCCCCAACCCGCCTTCAACTAACAACATATTCCTGCTCACGCTTAGCCGGATAGCTATTCACTCGTTCCTAAACCTAGTCCTGGGAATACAGCCTGGAACAAAAATCAATTTAGGCATACCCCCACTCGTCAAGGGCAACCGGGAGCTGCTGCGGTGGTTCCCGAGGGGCGTTTTTGATGCTGACGGGACCTTGCCAAAAAATCCGGAAAAAGCGAAACAGCTTTTCATTGACATTGCTTTAAAAGACTTGAATTTCATAATAGAAATAAGGGAGGCTTTGGAGACATTTGGCGTGAAAACGCTTGAGCCTTACCCTAGAAAATCGCTATCACCTGCAACCGGAAAAAGCTGCGTAACTTGGGAATTACGAATACGCCGGAAGGGAGAAATTTCAGAATTTCTCCACGAGATTGGATTCATTCACCCGAAGAAAATGGAAAGACAAGCAAGAACGATTGCTTTTATTGGGCCCGTAGCTCAGCCCGGATAGAGCGACTGGAGACAAAAGCCAAGCTTCTGCCTCTCGCAAACCTCCTATCTCCGAGCTGGGAGAAAGTAGTAGGTCCCGCGTTCAAATCGCGGCGGGCCCGCTAAACCTTTTTTCCTCCCCTTGAGTCCGAAACTCACGGTTTTTATTGCTCGCTCCGTAATGAATACCGCTTTGGAAGGGGCGGTTTATGGCGGAGCAAATTGTCCTAGTTGACCTAGGAATCATCGTTCTTGTTGCGCTAGTGTGTGGCATCGTCTTTAGCAGGCTACGCCAGAACAGCGCCCTTGGCTACATCCTGGCTGGCGTCATCCTCGGGCCCCTTGCGCTAAAGTACTTAGTGCCGGGCACTGGGCTCGCACCGCTTTTCGGCGAGCTTGGCGTAATAATGATTCTGTTCTACCTGGGCCTTGAGCTTAACATGCACAAGCTTAAGCAAACGGGCGCCATTTCAGCCGTGCTTGCCGTTGCCCAGATGACGGTAACTTTCGCACTTGGATTCATGGTCGGAAAACTCTTTGGCTTTGGCAACATCGAGAGCATGGTCCTTGGGGCGATGATTGTCGCAACGAGCACGGTCATCATATCCAGGTTCCTGATCGAACGCGGGGTTATCGAACGCGTGGACTCGCACATTGCGCTCGGCATTCTCATGTTCCAGGACTTTTTTGCAATCTTCATCCTCGTTTTGCTAACCAGCCTGGGGGCCGAAAAGTCGCTCAACACGGTTGTGCTAAACGCGCTTCTCTTCATGATTGGCATGTTCTTCATCGTGAGTAAGGCAAGCCGCCATATCCTGAATTTCTTGCACTCACTTGGCCACGGCGACAAGATGGTGTTCTACGCAATCGGCGTGGGGGTTGTCGCAAGCTATGCCGGAGTGCTCCTCGGCCTAAGCTCGGCATTGGGAGCGTTCTTCGCGGGCTTTGCCCTTGCAGAGAGCCAGTATGGCGAGCGCATCAAGCGCGAGCTTGGCTTCATCAGGGAGTTCTTCGTGCTGTTTTTCTTCGTGAGCTTCGGCTCGACTCTGTTCTACGATTTTGAATTAGGCGCGGCCGTGGTGCCAGCCCTCCCGGCGCTCCTGCCGCTCGTTGCAATCGCCATCACACTCGTAGTCGTTTACCTAATCGGCTCGTCACTGGCACTCTACCTAACCGGCACGCTGATGGGTCTTGACAAGTATTCTACGGGCACCATCGCCATGCTGATGACGACGCTCGGGGAATTCGTCATCATCATCGCAAACGCTTCCAGGCCGCTCGTCGATAAGGCGGGGTTTGACGCTCTTGTGACAATAGGGTTCATGCTCATCATCTTCACTTCACCCCTGACCCCCGTACTCTATGACAACAACAAGAAAATCACCGACTGGTTCTTCTCGCTCTTGCCAAAGCCCATAAGGAAGGTATTAGACCGCGCCCACGGCGGCGTAGCGCGGCTTGAATCTGCTTCGCACAACCCGATTCTTCACGACCATTACGTCGTTTCGATGGAGCAGATTGGCAAGCACCTGCTCGTCGCCTTCAGCATCGTGTACTTGAGCATTGCAATCAATGAACAGTTGCCGCAGCTTGGCACCGAGATTCTCCCGCGCGAGTTGTCAGTAGGCTTCCTCGTGCTATTGCTCGTCACATGGCCGCTGTACCGCCTCGTCGTCGAGCTGCGCGCCCTTGTCGAGGGGGTTACGCGCCACTTCATCCACTCGGCGTTTCCGGCAGTGAAAAGAAGCGAGCTTTACATCGAGGACGAGATTGCCGATGTCTTCACCGGCATTTTACTCACGCTCATCGGCATCGTCGGGGCGGCAATTATCTACTCGACGTTCCCCAAACAGCCGTACTTCCTAATCGCGCCGGTTGCCTACACCATGCTCGCGCTCATGCAGCTTTCCCGCTCGTTCTATTCCCTCGTTGAGCACTATGAAACGCTCAACTTTCTTTCGGGTGGTGACGCGCCGGCTGACGCCCGCGTCAAGGCGATGGGCCGCGAGTTCGAGGAGCACTCAAGGCGCTTTAGGATGATTCACGCCGAGCGCGAGCGCGTAACTGAACTCGTGCGCGAGGCCCTTAGACAAAACGACATGGCGCGCGTGCGAAACCTGCTTATCCACCTCAAGCGCAGCGAGGGCCGCATCCTGGCCGGCATTTCGGAGAAGAAGGGCGAGCACATGCGCCGCTATCTTCTTAAACAGGCCAAGCCCTAGTAGTGATGCAAATGGATGACTCGCAATTAAAAGCAGGCCTCGATGACGTGCGGGCGGCGGTCCTCGCCCTTACCGACAGGCTGGCGATTAGCATGCGCGGGCTTGAGACCGCAAGCAGTGAACTGCAGGAACTCTCAAGCGAGATGCGCAAGATGCAGCGGGAAATGGCGTCGCACAAGGCAACCGAGCTGCCGGACTCGCTCCTCTCACTGCCGCTAAAAGTAGACGCGACGATGGCCTCGCAGGCGAGGCTCGTCAACACACTTGATGAAATGCGGCACGGCCTCGAGCAGTTGTCGCTCCAGGTCGAGGCAAGCGCAACGAAGAGCGAAAAAGGCGGGGCGGTAAAGGAGCTTGTCGGGGCGGCCCTTGACGAGAAGCTCGTGATGCTTGCCAAAATCGACGCGGAAACTCTTGAGCAGGCGCGGCGGAACGGAGCCGAACTCGAAGAAAAACTTATTCCGCTTGCCACGCTTGGCGCCGAGACGCTTGAGCAGACGCGGCGCAACAACGAGGCGCTAGTCAAGCTCGTCGAGAGCCAGAACATCCAGAACGAAGTGCTTGGCGAGACCCTCGGAGCGCTGCTTGAACTAACTGAACACGTAAAAGCCCGCGTCGAGAAGCTTCCCGAAAAGAAGGAACTCGAGGAAGAAGTCGAGCGGGACATTGCAAAGAAGCTCTCCGAATAATATAAGATGGCTTGCAAGGACGTCGGGCTCAACTACTTCCAATTCAACACTACCGACGAGTTCAACTGGACCGCGCAAACACCCGACCGAAACTTCACGGTGTTCAAGTCGGGAACTTGCTAGCTGCTTCAAACAGTCTTTTCGACAAGGCAAAATAGCAGCCGGGTATTGGGACGGCTAGCAACCTAATTCCTGGCGCCAATTTTCCCTAGTTTTACGCCGGTCTCAAGAATCACCGGAACTTGTTCTAGGGGCGTCGTCCTAAGCAGGGCGGTGATTATGCTCGTGGGGATCGAATGCTTTCTCTCAAGCGATTGGACCCGCTTGAACTGCCGGACTTTTTCCTTGATAAGCTGTTTTCCGGAGAACGCCGAAATGCGTTCGTACCACGCTGCCACGGGTTCGTCCTTGCGTCGCACAAACCCGGGGTTGAGTGCAAACACGTGCTCGTGTTCTGAATAAAGCTCTGAAAGCTGGCCGTCAATCTCTTTTGCAAGCGATTCGATCGGGGGTTCCTGTCCGTTGGCGGTACCGTCCTTAAGCGTTTTTAGCGCTGCGATGCCGACGGCGAATTTTTCAGAGACATCTTTCGGCAATACGGCGACGGTGCCGCGATACGCCGGTCTTCTAGCCGGAAATGAAAGGAGGTTGAGGAAAACGTTGTAAGCTGACCAGCGGTTTACGTAATGCGCTGCAAGCTCCTCGCCAGGCGGTTGTTTCTCGCTTATCGCGTTTGACCACGCGTGCTCGAACTCGTGCCTGCGCGAGATTTTCGCGACCCCGCTGAAAAGGAATACGCGGGAAAAGTCCTCCAGGTTGAGGCCGTGGTCGGCAATCAGGCGCTTGAAGGCCGGGTGGAAAACCCGTTCCAGCGTCTCGCGGGCATAGTTTAACTCTCCGCCCCTCAAATCATCGCCAAACTCACGGTCTATGACTCGCTGGTCTATGACCATATTCTGGCCGTAAGGCGTAAACTCGGTTTCCCTGACTTTAAAGGATTTTACGCCGGGTACGTCTGCAAAAACCGGGATTCCCTGCTCATCGGCCCTCACAAGCGCCTTTACCGCCCGGATTATTCGGCCCACCCGGAGCGATTTCTTTATGGCCTGGCGCAGTTGGGGCCTTGATGGCTTGAGTCCGCTGGCGTTCAAGTCTTCAACCAGCGCCTTCATTACACGAAGAGTGGAAAAATTGTCGTCAAAGCCGTGGGCCTCCACCTCGGCCCGCAGGACCGCTTCGGAAAATGCCTTCCTGAAAGCCTTGGCTGGACGCTCGATCGCCATGCAGATTAGTTGCCGCCCCCTGAAATAAAAAGCCTACCACTCTTTCTTGTGTCCCATCGTGTCGCGGTGGCACTTCCCGAATTCGGCTAGCTTTAGCGACTCGACGCCCGTAAATACCGGACCCTGCTTGCACACGAGGCCGCCCCCTGCGTCGCACTTGCCGCAAACGCCGATGCCGCACCCCATGTAGCGCTCGAGGGCGAGCTGCGATGGCAGGTCGTGCGCAAGGGCGACTTTTGCAACTGCTTCCATCATTTTCTCCGGCCCGCAGGCGTAGATGCAGTCAAACTTACTGCCGTCTGAAATTAGTTTTTCAGCCAACTCGTGCGGCCGGCCCTTGAACCCTGCGCTTCCGTCGTCGGTTGAGACGAACGCCTCGATGCCCATGCGCGTAAACTCGTTTTCGAAAATCGCGTCGTCTTTAGTGCGCGCGCCAATTACCATGACGGGCGTGATGCCGGCCGCAAGGCATTGTTCTGCAAGGAAGTTTAGTGCCGCAACTCCGTAGCCCCCGCCGACTAGCAGAACAGATTTGTATGATGGCTCGAGCCAGAACCCCTTGCCGAACGGCCCGCGAATGCTTAGCTTGTCGCCCGCCTTGAATGCAGCGAGCTTTTTCGAGAATGACCCGACTGCTGCAATGCTAAGACGCAGCGGAACGGCATTAACAATGCAAAACGGCTTTTCGTCCATTCCGGGAAGCCACACCATCACAAACTGCCCTGGCTTTGCACCCGGCATGGAGCAGTCAAGCTCAAGAGTGTTGACGCGGTAATTTTCCTTGCGCACTGAAGTAATCGGGGCGGTAGTGTAGTAGGACATAGCGGCTCACTCGTGCGCCTTTGAAATCAGCTGCTTGGCCGAATTGTAGCCGTTTGCGTCCATCCAGGCGGTCATTTCGCTGCACACTTGATTGAATACAGTCAGCTCACGGTAGAAGGCCGCAGTGCCGATGCCAACTGCACTGGCGCCAGCCATCATCATTTCAATGGCATCCTCGCCGGAGAAAACGCCGCCGGTGCCGATGATTGCGGTGTCAGGAAGTGCCGCGCGGATGCGGTAGACGCACTTGATTGCAAGCGGCTTTAGGGCAGGGCCCGAGAGGCCGCCGTACTTGTTGGCAAGAATTGGCTTGGCGCGGTTAATGTCAATCGCCATTCCTGGACCGGCGGTGTTCACTGCAGTGATGCCACCAGCGCCCGACTCGACGCACGCCCTTGCGATGAGCTCGATTGCGGGCACGTCGGGAGAGAGTTTTGCAAAAATGGGAATCGATTTGGGCACGCGGCTTGCAGCTTCCTCAACTGCCTTCGCGGAGGCCTTCTCGCTTAGGCAAAAGAGTCCGCCGAACTCGTCCTCTACGTTCGGGCAGCTCATGTCAAGCTCGATTGCGTCGGGTGCGGCTTTTGAAATAAGCTCGGCGGCGAGGCCGAACTCCTCGGCTGTTGAGGCAAACACGCTTGCGATAATCGGGGTTTTGGTGAGGCGCTTGTACTCTGCAATCTCGGCGGCCTTTTCCTCGACTCCGGGGTTGCTTAGCCCAACCGCGTTGAGAAACCAGCCTTTTGAGAGAGCGTCGACGACAATGGGATTCGCGTGGCCCTTTCTTTCCTTGACGCTTGCGCTCTTGCTCGTGATTGCGCCAGCCCCGCCCTCGTTAGCGACTTTCGCCATAAGTTGTGCGGTCGTGCCAAGGATGCCGCTTGCCAGGACAGTAGGGTTGGAAAGTTGCATGCCAGCAAGCTGCACTTTTAGGTCAACGGTCATCAATGCCACCGGACTACCCTAGGTTGCCCAAAGCTTTTATTTGCTAGTAAGCTGTGCTATACTTAGACCAGATAACCCATGGCGCTTCTCTTTGACTACTCAAAAAAACCTGCAAGCGCGCTTTTCATCGCGCACTCGGCAAGCCCTGACTTTGCCGGGGCAAAGGCCCGCTTTGATGCACTGCACGCCCTTTCCGCAAGCGGCGGCACGCAAGTCAACGCAAGGTTCCTGACTGGATTTAGCGGCCTCGTGCCGCAGTGGGCCGGCGGGACTTCCCAAAACAAGCTGCTAAGCGCGCTAGCCGGCCTGCCAGTCTACGCCAACCACAATGGCGTGCTCCTTGCGTCAATCGGCGCAGCCGATGCCGGGGAAGTGGCGCAATACCTGGCGCAAGGGACGACAACAGGTGAGCCTCAATCAACTGGCGAACGGGCTGAACTGTCCGGCCGGGAAAGCCACGCGCTTTACTCTGCCGCAAGGGCGCTAGTCAAGTCTGCAGGCTTTCAAACAGTAGTGTGCGAGGGGTGGCCGTCTTTTGAGGCGGGCCTGCGGCTGAAAAAAGAACTTGGGATAAAAGCAATCTTCTCTTTCCACGGCGCCTCAGCCGACAGGTCAGTGCAGGGGCAGGAGCGCGCTGCAGTCGAGGCAGGCGACGCGCTGCTTTTCTCGCAAACAGGAGCCCTTGAGTCGGTGTTAGAGAGGCACCGGAGTTCGGGCAAAACGACTTCAATTTCAAGGCACGCCGGGGCGCTTGCGCAAATGACCCTCGCGCTCAATCTTTCAAGCGAGAAGGCTGTCCTCGAGCGGGTCGTCTCAAGCCTCGGCGCCTCCGTTGAGGAAAAACGCAGTGCGATAGCGCTTGTCAAGCAGGCCGGCCACGCGCTCGAACTATTGGGGGCCAACCGCGGCGTGTTCCACTTGCGCACGCCGACCATAGCGCTTTTGCCCCACGGCCTCACGCACAACTACATACCCTCGGCGGGACCTGGCGACTTTGCTTTTGCGCGAAAGAAAATGGAGTCGCTTAGTGCAGCAAGCGGCAGGAAACTCTCAGGCAAGCGGCTGATTTACGCGCACGCGCGTGACGCTGTTGACGGCATAAAAATGCTTGAGACGCTTGCGGCTTTACCGTCAGACGTCGCGATGGCAATCCACTCGGACTCGGCGTGGGATTTTGCAGGCAATGCCAAACGCTTGGGGGTTGAGGAGCGGGCGGCGCGCATTGAGCAGGCAGGCGAACTTGAAATGCTGGCTTGCGAGGCCCTCGCGCTTCCAAGCCCTACGCCATCCGTGCTCTCAAGCGCGCTTCGCGCCTGTCGCATGGCGCAAATGGCGGGGTTGGCAGGACCAGTGCTTCTGTTGGGTGACAATCCCGTCCACTCGCTTTCGGAAAATGTCCTGCTAAGCCGCTCCCAGACTAGTGCGCAACGCGCCTACCTCATTGCAAGTGCAATGGAAGACCGTGCGCTAAATGAGAAGCTGAAGATGTCTGCCCTCGCGGTTGCTGGAAGGGAATGGACCGGCAGGGCAAGCAGCCAAGAGCTCGCGGCGTTCATTGCGGGCGTTTAGCGGCCCTCGGGAGAGCTAGGTAATTGTAGTGCCTAACTTTAGCAATTGCTTAGCCCTGAGCGTGGGCAGGCGAGGCGAGTTCGGCCGCGTGGTAGAGGCGCTCGCAGTAGGCGCACCTTAGTTTGAGCGGGTTTCTTTCTTCGACTCTAAAGATGCTCTTGCCTTCGGCGTTGGTGACGCACTTGTTGTTCGGGCAGCGGACGACGTCTTTTACCTCGTCGGCCACGCTGACGCGGTATTTCTCAACTACCTTGAAGCCCTTGATGACGTTGACAGTCGAGTGTGGTGCCAGAAGAGCAGCGCGATCGAGTTCGGTCTTGCCAAGAGCTTTCCCTTCAATCTTGACTAGGTCTTTAAGACCGTGCCTCGAGCTTGGTGACTTCATCAAAATGCTTACGGTGCCGGGAAATTCGGCAGTGACTCCAAGAGCGTCAAGCACTTTTAGTGCGCTGCCGGGGGGCAGGTGGTCAAGCACAATGCCATTCTCGATTTTGTTGACGCGCAACTGCTCGTCGTCCGCACCGTGGACGGCCTTGCCTTCAGTTTGGGGCTTGGTCTTGCCTTCGGCTTGCGGTTGGTGCTTGTCATCGTGCTTTTCAGTCACTTAATTCACCCTTTTCTTGAAAGAATCTTGTTGAGAACTGCCATGCGAACGCAAATGCCGTTTGCCTCCTGCCTGAAGTAGGCGGCGCGCGGGTCGGCGTCGACTTCCTCAGCGATTTCGCCAACGCGGGGGAACGGGTGCATGAGAATTGCGTCGGTCTTCATTGTCGCCAGTTCATCAGTGCCAATGTGGTAAGAATACTTGCGGTATTCTTCCGGATCGGCAAAGCGCTCTTTTTGGATGCGCGTGGCGTAAACCACGTCGGCCTGTGAGAGGTCGAATGACGAGAGTTCGCGCATCTTGATTTGCCCGCGCAATTCATTCGTAATCTGTTCGGGCATTCGAAGCGCGGGGGGGCTGTGGAAGAGGAGTTCGACGTCATCGAATTGGGAAAGCGCATAAGCAAGGCTGTGTACCGTCCGGCCGTACTTGAGGTCACCCAACATCAGGATTTTCAGGCCATCGATAGTGCCTTTCTCTTTTCGGATTGTGTAGAGGTCAAGGAGCGCTTGAGTCGGATGCTGGTTGGCACCGTCGCCCGCGTTGATTACCGGCGCTTCGGAGACATTTGCCGCAGCCTGGGCAGCGCCCTCCAAGGGATGGCGGATGACGATGCAATCCGCGCAAGCGTCAATCACTTTTATTGTGTCGCTTAGTGTCTCGCCCTTTACCGTACTCGTTACAGAATCATCGCCAAAGCCGATGCGGCGCGCGCCTAAGCGCATGGCCGCAGTCTGGAAAGAAAACCGCGTGCGCGTGCTTGGCTCGAAAAAGAGCGTTGCAACGACTTTCCCCTTCAAAGTATCGGTCGAGCGCTTTTCGCGCGCAATTGAGGAAAAGGAGTCTGCCTCTCGCAGGATTTCCTCGATGTCGTCGCGGCCTAGGCCCCTTGCAGTCACCAAGTCGCGTCCGAACCAAGTCAAGCCTTACCCACCCCCGCAATATCATTAAGTGAATGGAGAGGAAGTTCTTCAGCCTTTCGGCCCGAGAGAACGGAGACGCTCTCTGCCATGGCAATTGCGGCAAAGGCGCTAGTGACGCAGTGCACGCCCTTGGCAACAGCTGCCAGGCGGGCAGAAGCGCCACTCCGCGAGTCAACCCCGCTGACAAGCAGGGAGGCGGGGTTGCCTGCCGCGAGGAATTCGGCTGCCTCTTTGGTTGTTGCAAACGACTTGACCGCAACTCCGGCGGACTTGAACTTTTCTGCAATGACTTTAGTCCACTTGCCGCAGTCGCAAAGCACGACCGTTCCCCCAAGGGAAACGCCAGAGGCAAGAAGCGCCTTTAGGTACGCTTCCTCGAAAGTGGCGGCAACGCCCATGGTCTCGCCAGTGCTCTTCATTTCGGCACCTAGTTTGGGGTCAAGGGCGGAAAAGCGGCTGAATGGGAAGACGGGAACCTTGACTGCAGGCATACCCGTCTTGAGTTCAGCAGGCAGGCCAAGCGCGTCAAGCGTCATTCCTTGCGCCTGGATGCGCGCTGCGAGCTTGGCCACCTGCACGCCGGTTGCCTTGCTTACGAAGGGAACCGTGCGCGAGGCACGGGGATTGAGCTCAAGGACAGTAACTTCATCGCCCTTGACTACCATCTGAATGTTTGCGAGGCCGACAATGTTCAGAGTCGATGCAAGCTTCTGGGAATAATCGCGCACTGTCGCGAGCGCCTTTTGCGTCAGGCGGCGCGTTGGCAGGCAACAGGCTGAATCGCCGCTGTGGATGCCGGCCTCCTCGATTTGTTCCATGATGCCGACGATGCACGCGCGCTTGCCATCAGCGATAAAGTCAATGTCAAGCTCGATGCCATCCTGCACAAAGTGGTCAATTGCAACGGGCTTGCCTCGGGAAACTTCGATTGCCTCGTCAATTCTTGCGAGGAGCTCTTTTTCGTTGGCAACCACTTCCATTGCACGGCCGCCCAAAACGTAGGAGGGGCGCAGGAGAAGCGGGTAGCCAACGTAGCCTGCAACCTCGACTGCTTCCTCGCGAGTGTAGGCAACGCCGCTCTGCACTAGGGGAATGCCTAACTTGCGCATGATGGAGTTGAACTTCTTTCTGTCCTGTGACAAGTCAATTGAATTGACGGTGGTGCCCAGTATCTTCACACCTGCTGCCTCAAGTGGACCAGCGAGGTTGACTGCAGTCTGACCGCCGAACTGCACAATAACTCCCGCAAACTCTTTTCCTTGCCGCTTGCAAGCCTCCTCTTCGACGCGAACTACTGCGAGCACGTCGTCGGGCGTGAGGGGCTCGAAGTAAAGCTTGTCGCTAACGTCAAAGTCAGTGCTCACTGTCTCGGGGTTGTTGTTGATGACGACAGTCTCAAAGCCCGCCTCGCGCAGCGCCTGGACGGCGTGCACCGTGCAGTAGTCGAACTCGATTCCCTGGCCCATGCGGATGGGGCCGCCGCCGAGAATGATGACCTTCTTGCCGCCCTTGGAGACTGGGGCGGAGGGCGACTCGTCCTCTGGCTCGTAAGTGCTGTAAAAGTAGGGCGTGACTGCCTCGTATTCGCCCGCGCAGGTGTCAACCATCTTGAAGACGGGCCTTAGGCCTGCCTTTTCCCGCGCTGCACGCACTTGTTCGGGGTGCCGGCCTCCGCTGTAGGCTCCGATTTTCTTGTCGCTGAAGCCCAGGCGCTTGAGGTGCAGCAAATCCGCGGGGTTGTTGAAGTCAAGGCTGCCTGAAATCATTGCCTTTTCCGCCATTGCGATGTTGCGGATTTTTTCTAAAAACCACGCGTTGATTGAAGTGGCTGAGGCGAGCTCTGCGACAGTCGCGCCATCGCGCAAGAGCTGCTTGAGCTTGAAGAGGCGCAGTTCAGTTGGCTCAAGGGATTCCAGTCGCTTGGCCTGTTCCTCGTAGCCCGGGCGCAACTCGAGGGAACGGATGGCTTTCATGAGGGACTCTTCGAAAGTGCGGCCAATTGCCATAGTCTCGCCAGTGCTCTTCATGCCAGTGCCCAGGTTTTCCTTGAGCCGCAGCTTATCGAACGGCCAGCGCGGGATTTTGAGCACAACGTAATCGATTGCTGGCTCAAAGCACGCGGTCTTGCCGGTTACTCGGTTCTCGATTTCTGGAAGCGTGTAGCCTGCGGCGATTTTTGCGGCAACGCGGGCGATTGGGTAGCCAGTTGCCTTGCTTGCCAGGGCGCTTGAGCGGGAAGCGCGGGGGTTGACTTCGATGATGTAGTAGTTGCCGTTTGACTGGTCGAGTGCGAACTGGATGTTGCAGGCGCCCTCGACCTTGAGTGCGCGGATAATCTTGATTGCCGAAGTTCGGAGCTTCTGGTGGTCGTCGTCGGAGAGAGTTTGCGCAGGTGCCACGACAATGCTTTCGCCAGTGTGCACGCCAATTGGGTCAATGTTTTCCATGTTGCAGATGGTGATGCAGTTGTCTGCCGAATCGCGGATGACTTCGTACTCGATTTCAGCCATTCCCTTGACGCTGCGCTCGACTAGCGCGCTATTGGTGGCGCTTGCGGTGAGGCTGACTTGGATGAGGCCGATCATTTCCGCTTCATTGGCGACAATGCCGCTTCCTGTGCCGCCAAGGCAGTAGTCTGCGCGCACGATGACGGGGTAGCCAATGCCTTTTGCGGCCCCTAGTGCTTCCTCGACTGTGCGAACGCGCTTGGATGCCGGGATTGGCTCGTCGATTTTCTGGATGAGTTCCTTGAACTGTTCGCGGTCCTCTGCAAGCTCGATTGATTCGATGCTGGTGCCGAGCACTGCAACGCCGTGCTTCTTGAAGACTTCACGCAACTGCACTGCCAGGTTTAGGCCCGTCTGGCCCGCCATTGTCGCAAGCACGCCATCGGGCTTCTCGCGCTCGATGATGCGCTCAAGGACTTTAGCGTGAAGTGGCTCGACGTAAACGATGTCTGCAGTGTCAAGGTCAGTCTGGATTGTGGCAGGGTTGCTGTTCACTAGCACTACCTTGATGCCTTCCTCCCTCAGGGCGAGGCAAGCTTGCGTGCCGCTATAATCAAACTCGGCCGCTTGTCCAATAACTATAGGACCGCTGCCGATTAGCAGCACTTTCGATAGACCTTGTTTCTTTGGCAATTTCTTCAAACCCACCAGAGTAATCAAATAACTTAATCTAGCATTTTTGCAAATTCATCGAACAGGTAACGGTTATCGTACGGCCCGGGGTTCGCCTCGGGGTGGTACTGGACGCTGAAAATGGGGAGTTCCTTGTGGCGCAAGCCCTCGTTAGTGCCATCATTGGCATTGACGAACAATTCTGAGACTGTTTTTGGCAAGTCCTTGACTGCGTAACCGTGGTTTTGCGAAGTGATGAACGCTTTTCCAGACTCAACGTTGAGAACTGGCTGGTTTGAGCCCCTGTGGCCGAACTTTAGCTTGAACGTTTTTGCACCAAGGGTGTGTGCGAGAAGCTGGTGACCCAAGCAAATGCCGAAAATGGGCAGCTTGCCTGCAAGATTCTTGAGCGTATCGATTGTGTAAGTAGCCGTTGCGGGATCGCCTGGTCCGTTGCTTACCATCAGACCAGCGGGCTCAAGGGCCATAATCTCCTTTGCAGTAGTCTTTGGCGGAACGACAACCACGCGGAAGCCGCGCTTGACTAGCTCGCGGGCGATGCTGCCCTTGGCGCCGACGTCGATGAGGACGACGGTCTTGGCACCCGCTTCGTTAAACACTTGGTTAGTCTTGGTGGCAACTGCCAGGACATAGTCGTTTGCGCCATAGTCAAACGCCTTGGCTTTCTTTAGGGCGGAAGCGATGACGGCCTCGCGCTCGGATTCGTCGTTTAGCTGGACTAGCGCGCTTGGCATGACGCCAGCTGAGCGGACTTTGCGTACAATGGCACGCGTGTCAACGCCTGAAATGCCGGGAACGCCGGATTGCTCTAGGAATTCGTCTAGCGAACGCCTGCTTTGGTAGTGAGTTGGCAGGTTGCAGGCTTCCCGCACGATTGCTGCTGAGGGCTGGACTTTGGAGCTCTCGAAGGCTTCCTCGCTTATGCCGTAATTGCCGATTAGGGGGTAGCAGAAGGTCAAAAGCTGGCCCGCGTAGCTCGGGTCAGTGAGCGCTTCCTGGTAGCCGGTCATCGAAGTGTTGAATACAAGCTCGCCAACAGCGTCGACTTTGGCGCCAATGGAGTGTCCTTCAAAAATAGAGCCGTCCGAAAGAACAAGGAGGGCCGTTTTCCCCCTACCGGCATGGACCAACATAAGCTATCGAAAAATATACTTCCCAAGTTCAAGTTAAAAAGGGTTTGTAATGGGCCTCACCTGATTGCGGGCTTAGGCCAAGTCATATGAAGCCGTCAAGCGTGAACCGCCTATACCTTAATTAAGTAATAGCGTGTAAGAAACTACATAGGGAGTGAACTTGACTGCCAAAAGCTGTCAATTACACCGGGGAAGTGAACACAAATGCCAAAAGCTGTCAATTATACCGATGAGGAAATTTTACTTGCGTTAATCTGGACCATGCCTAAAAAACTGACTAAGGGCCAGATTGGCCGCCTTTTGAGAATCAAGTCGGCGGGCCAGAAGCACTGGCGCGAACGGTTTGAGAAGCTGGGTGAAAAGGGCCTGCTTTCAATCGAGAAGCTGGATGCAGGAGACCTGTTCCACGGGTCGCCTATCCTCAAGTATTACCTCTCTGAAGCGAACCTAGAAACGATTTGGGACAAATATTTCATCAATTACGACGAGCGCCACGGCCTGGTCAATGACCCGTTCCTCACGCCGTTTTCAGCCGGAATCTGGAACATAACCAGCTCGGCAGATTTCTCCAAGCTCGTAGGTTCGAAGTTCAACTACCAATTCCTTTGTGCCAAGAACGAAGCGAACCCTACCAAGTCTTCGGAGAGCATCGAGTCGTTAAGCAACGGAAACAAGGCAAAAACTTGGAAAGTCATGGATGCCGTACTCTCGATTGGCTGGAAGACCGAAGCCTACCGGAGAAAGCCCGTCCTTATGGAGACGTTAACATCACAACAAAGAAAGACGTACAAAGTCATAACTTCGATTTATGAAGCGGAGATCAAAACGCACCCTGCTGACTACAAGCGGTTCACAACGCTATTCGAGAAGAACTTCAAGTACTACCTCTAGAAACCAGTTTCCTTCCGCCTTTTTTTAGCCCGTTTTAGCGCAAGCCCTACGCCCCCCAAAGCACTATTCCTAGCCCGATTATTCAATACATAACTCTATATACAACTACATAGATGTTATATTTGTAATAAGACAGAACAGTTGTAATAACAAAGAACAATTGTAATAAGGCAGAACATTCGTAATAGAGTGATTTGAGTTTTGGTGGGTGGGTTTCAAATGAATAAGTTATTTTTAGTTCTGGGCGTTCTTCTTGCGGCATTCTTGGCAGGCTGCATCTCACAGCAAACAGGCAGCGGTCGCGTAGTTTTTGCTATCACAGACGCGGCTTCTGACATGAGCGGGGTAACCAGCGTTAATGTCACAGTCAACCAGATCAAGCTTCACAGTGAAGAAAAGGGCTGGATAACCGTATCGTCAACGCCCAAAACCTACGATCTGTTGGTGCTTAAGTCTCAGGGAAGCGCGTCTTTGCTTGCTGACGTTCAAGTGCCAAATGGAACCTATAACTTAGTAACGCTTGAAATCTCCCGCGTCGTAGTCACAGACGCAAGCGGCGCTCACGACGCCAAGCTGCCTTCAAACGAGCTAAAGCTAAAGGGCGAAGTGATTGTTCGCAACGGTACGACCACGACTGCGACATTTGACTTCATTGCCGACAAATCCTTGCACAAGACTGGCAATGGCCTCTACATATTGACGCCAGTAGTCAAGATGGAATCCCGCGAGGAAGCCGAAGTCGAAATTGACGACAACGAGCGCGTTCAGATCAACGGCGGCCGCATGCACACGAACAAGATGTTCGGAATGGATGTTGAAGGAAACTTCGAGGAAGGCATCCGAGTAGATGAGAATGCACGGCTGTTTGTTGAAGACAACGGTAAGATTCGCATGAGCTAAATTTTTGGTTAATGGAGTTGGTATAAATGAACAATATTTTTGGTAAAACTCTGTTTGGTTTGATGCTAGTAGTTCTTTTCCTTTCGCAAGCGGTTTACGCCGCTGGCCCCGCGGCCGTGAACCTTGGTTCGGCAGGCAGTTTTGCGGTTTTGTCCAAAGCGGGCATCTCGACCACGGGCACTACGGCTATTGTCGGAGATATCGGCGTCAGCCCGATTGACAGCACGGCCATCACCGGATTTGGCCTGATACTCGATTCTTCAACTCAATTTGCTACGTCGTCCCTTGTCACTGGAAAAGCGTATGCTGCTGATTATTCGCCTCCTACGCCAGCTAAGATGACTACTGCCGTAAGCGACATGGAAACGGCGTACACTGACGCAGCTGGACGGACAAATCCGACAGCTACCGAATTGGGCGCAGGAAACATTGACGGAATGACGATTGCACCTGGCCTCTACAAGTGGGGAACGGGAGTTACAATCCCAATCGCCGTCACCCTCTCGGGTGGTCCGAATGACGTTTGGATCTTCCAAATCGCGCAAAATCTCGACGTGGGCAACGGCGCCATTATCACCCTCGCAGGCGGCGCACAGGCCAAAAACATCTTCTGGCAGGTTGCCGGGCAAACGACTTTTGGAACCACTTCCGACGTCAAGGGAATCATCCTGTCCAAAACCGCCATTGTCTTGAATACTGGGTCACGCCTAAACGGCAGGGCACTGGCACAGACCGCGGTAACGTTGGACGCCAGCGCAGTGGTAGCGCCAACGGCATCTGGTTCAGCAACGCCCACGCCAATAGCGTCGCCGACTCCGAAGCCATCCGACACTCCAACGCCAACAGTATCGAGTACGACTGCCACTCCGCGACCGGCAGTGACTCCGGCCATAACGCCAAGGCCGACTGCAACTATTTTCCCTACGACCAAGCCGACTGCAACACCGGCACCTTATATGACTCCGGCCCCGACGCCAAGGCCGTCTGCAACGCTTGCTCCCACGCCCAAGCCGGCCTCATCGCCGAAGCCCGTTGCCACCCCAATTGCGCAAAAAAGCTTTTTTGGAGGCGTCACGGATTTCTTTTCAAATTTCTTTAGTTCAATAACCAAGTTTTTTGGCGGCAAGTAACGGCCGACTTAAAAGCAGGCAGTAGTGTTTGAAGAAAGTCCGCAAGAGTACGGATCGAGTTTTGTGGTGGGCGTGGTTGACGTGGATTTGGTGGTTATCGTAAGCTTGATTACGGGTGCTCTGGCGGTTGGAAGCATCCTTTACATGGTCAAGTTTCAGGTTATTCCGAGTGAGCGCGTAATTCAGGGCAGTTCCGGCAGCGTAAGACAGGTCAAGGAACGGTCGATGTATTCGCAGCGCGGCAAGTAGATTTTGTTTGGAGGATTGGTGAAAATGGATTTGTTGACGACTTTAGTGGTAATTTTACTGGTTCTCTGGGTGCTGGGCATTTCGTTTGCTTCGTCAGTCGGAAGCATCCTTCACCTGCTTTTGGTGATTGCAGTCATTGTCATTGTAGTCAGGCTCATCAGGGGCCAGTCGATATAAAAAGTTTGAAAAATGGAGACGTGGTTTGAATGGGTAAACACAACATATTGTCAGGCAGCCTTGTTTTGGTCGTCATTTTGATGATCGCACTATCAACATTCATGGTGGTAACTTACACCACGGGAGTCCTTACCGCAGCGGTGGCGTTTGCGTCAACTGACCAGATTGCAAAGCTTGAGGCTTGCGGAGTAGCCATTCCGGACGAGCTCTTCAAGCTCAAGGCAGACGTCCCTGGCCTCTTGCTTCCGGCAATCTACGTAGGCTTTCCGGGCCTGATGATAGTCCTAGCGATACTGATGTTCATCGCCGGATTCTACTTTGGAAGCGACAAGGCAGGACACAGCAGCAGTGAGACGACAACCACGACGAGTACGCCGAACAGGAGCCGCAATAGCGGAAGGTACGCGCCCGGCAGGCGCGTCGAGAAGATTCGGACGCAGAGGTCAACCAGGAGTGAGGGAAGCTAATTCCCTTCTTTTTCACTCAAAGCGCGCGCGATGGAAATCAAGTTAGAAAAAAAGAGTTGGTAAAAATGGAAGTAAAAAAGACAGTTAATGGCATTGGCGGCGCAGGCGCCCAGGCAGTTAGGGTAACTGCTGAAGTTGTAGGCGACGTTGCAAAAGTATCCGGAAAGGCTGTTGAAGCCATTGGCGAGAAGGGCGGCGCTGTTGTCGGCACCGTAGTCCACGCGTCAACCAAGGCAGTCGGCGACACTAGCGACTACATTGCCGAAAAGGCTGGAGACGCTGGAAGCGCAGGCGGTCACGCAGTAGGCACTGCAAGCCACGCCATCTCGCACGGAGCGGGCGCAGTCGGTGAGAAGGCAGGCGCCGTCGTTGGTACCGTTGTCAACGGGACGGCCAAGGCAGTCGGCAACACTAGCGACTACATTGCCGAAGGAGCAGGAACAGTAGGCAGTGACGTCGGAAAGGCTGTCGGCGGCTTCATTGGGAAGCCCAAGAAGTAAATGCCTGACTGAAGCACGACCAAAAATTTGAGGTGAAGTGAATATGATAATGGAACTATTAGGCATGACTTTCAGTTCGGTAATCGATACCGCGAAGATGGCCCTGGACGAAATCATCTAAGCAGGTGAAGTGGCGGAGAAAAACTCCGCACTTTTGCCACTTTAGCATCATTTCGAGGATTGGTAATATGGAAGCAAACTGCATCACAGTCGATCAAAAAACACTTCGGTCCCTTGGCGCTGACACGCGCGTAAGCATACTCAAGCAGCTTTCGGGCAAGCCCATGACGCAGACCGAGCTTGCAGCCGAGCTTAAGATTTCGCCGCCCGCAGTTAACGCGCACCTGCACAACTTGGCCGAAGTTTCACTCGTTAGACAAGTCGATTCGCAGGGCCGCAAGTGGAAGTATTACGAGCTTTCGGAAAAGGGCGAGGCGATAATCCGGCCAGAGGGCGCCCGTACGCTGATGTTTACGTTTATTTGACAGGTTGATTTTTGAGGAGGAGATGTGTTCATGGCAATTTATTTTGAAGTTGGAGCAGTCCTAGTTACGTTGTTCTTCCTTTACTTGCTTGTAAGATTCCTGTTCAACCCGCTGCACATCATCGCCAACTCGATTTTCGGCATAGTGGTGTTCTTCCTGATGAACTCGTTTTTCGGCGTAGGAATACCGATAACGTTCCTCTCGGTTGGAGTCGTAGCCATAGGCGGAATTTTGGGAGTTATCTTAGTATTTTTGCTCCACGCAACGGGCTTGGGCTTCTGAGTCCGGCGGGAGCAAATCGGGAAAAAATCGTACGGGGGTGCATGAAACAATGAAGAAAACAAGGGGAACGAGAATGGCCGCAGCAGTCAAGCGCGCAGCCAAGACCAAGGGCGGAAAAGGCAAGGTTAAGCACCGGGCAGTCGGCCGCAACATCATGAAAACGTAATTTCCGTGGGCCCCTTTAGGCCCTACGGTTTTCAATTTATCGAATGGAGTGTGAAGAAGATGGAAAATAATGTGAAAGTTGTTTTGGCAGTTGTCTTAGTCGCTATTGTCGCTTTTGGAGTCTACTACATGGGCCAGCCTGGCCTGCTGTCGCAAAATGGCGCTACGCCGACGCCAAAGATAGGTGAGGCACCGCCAATCTTCACAAGCCCGCTTCCCAACCCCACTGACGCGATTTCAACGACCGACGTGAAGATATTGTACGGCTCGTTCAACCCGCAGGCCATCAGGGTTACCGTGGGTTCTACAGTCACTTGGGAGAACCAGGACGGCGTCATCCACAGCATTACCTCAATGCCAGGATCGACATATAACTTCACCTCGGGCATAATCGGAGGCAGGCAGACCTGGAGCTACACCTTTAGCGGCCCCGGAACCTACCCCTACTACGACGACACCACCCGACAGGCCCAGGGCGTAGTCTACGTAGGCTAGAAAACCTAACGCGACCTAAGTGGAGGGGAACTTGCTCTCACCCCCTTCATTTATTACTCTTTTTCGAGTAAGGTTATTCATGAAACCTACCCAGCTTGATCTGCTTTTGCTCGTTGCTGAAGAAGGCGGCACTGGCGGAGGCGCTGCATTGACTACGGTTGCAGCTGCAGCGCGGCTTGGCGTCAGCCAGCAAACTGCCTCAAGGTGGGTGCGCGAACTGGCAACTGAGGGCATGCTTGAGAAGACGCACGCGGGCCTGCGGTTGACTGCAGGTGCGATAAAGCGCCTCGAGCGTCTAAAGGCAGTCTTTGACCGGAAACCAGCAGTCACTTTTGAGGGCGTTGTTGTCGAGGGAATGAAGGACGGCGCCTACTACATGGCACTTGAGGGCTACAAGAAGCAATTCAAGCACCACCTAGGGTACGAGCCGTTTGCCGGAACGCTCAACTTGCGCCTTGACGACGCCAAGGACATTGCCGCAAGGACGGCACTTGACTCGAGGTCAGGAATTCC
The DNA here is from genome assembly GCA_020057405.1 of archaeon. Taxonomy (GTDB): domain Archaea; phylum Micrarchaeota; class Micrarchaeia; order Norongarragalinales; family UBA97; genus JAGVFW01. The sequence continues at coordinate 53,383 of JAGVFW010000003.1, forward strand.
AATTGAGAGCTTCAAGATGGGCGAACGGTTCTTCGGAGGCGCCAAGTGCTTCCCCTGCAAGGTAAACGGGAAAGTTGACGGCGCGATAATCATTCCCCTTCGTACCCACCACGACATCAAGATTGTCGAAGTAATTGCGCCAATGAAACTGCGCGACAAGCTAAGGCTCAAGACCGGCGAGGCCGTGGTGCTTGAAGTAAAGGCTTAGCCCTCACAACCAGGTCGCCGCCGCTCTTCTTTGCCGACATCACTTCAAGGGGACCAAATCGGGGTGCCTTGACTCCCTCGTGGAGCCTCTTTTTCGAAAAGATTAGCGTAAAGGCGTCAACCAACCCCGCGTCAATGAATGACTGCGCCAATTCCCTTCCGCCTTCAAGCAGGATGCTTGAAACTTTGAGGCCGGCCAGCTGCTTGAGTAGTTGTTTTAGGTTCACGCGTTTGCCGGCAGTGCTGAAAACAGGTATGCCTTTTTTCTCAAGTGCAGCTTTCTTTCGCTTGTCGCAGCCGCTTGCGGTGAAGACCACGCAATTGGCGTCATTGAAGACTTTTGCGCTCAAGGGCGAGCGCAGGCGCGAGTCGACAATCACGCGAAGCGGGTCGCGGCCGCCTTGCAGCCTGCAGGTAAGGCGCGGGTTGTCGGCGAGAACAGTGCCAACTCCCACCATTATCGCGTCGCGAGTGTTGCGCAAGTGCTGGACGCGCAGGCTCGATTGAGCGTTTGAGATTTGACTAGTTTGAGGCGACCAAATGAAGCCGTCTGCAGCTACGGCCATCTTCAAGTGCACGAACGGCAGGCCTGTTGAGACGAGCTTGATGAAGGGCGCGTTGATGGCGGCTGCCTCAAGCTCAAGGAGGCCCGACTCAACTTTGATGCCGGCCTTTCGCAGTAGCGTAATTCCCTTTCCCGCCACTTTGGGATTCACGTCCCGCATTGCGATGACAACTCGCTTTACTCCGGCGGCAACTATTGCCTCGGCGCACGATGGTGTTTTCTTGCCTGCAAAGCGCACGCATGGCTCAAGGGTTACAAAGAGAGTGGAGCCGCGGGCCTTCGGGCCGGCCTTTGCAAGGGCGACTGTTTCCGCGTGAGGGCCGCCGAACTGAGAGTGAAAGCCTTCGCCAACCACGCGACCGGCGTTGACGATTACGCTGCCGACTAGGGGGTTTGTCTTCGTCCGTCCGGCGCCCTTGGAGGCAAGGCTTATCGCGCGGCGCATAGCGTGTTCTTCGGTGGTCATATGTAGCCGTGGCCCAACTTCGTCTTCTTGGTCCTAAGATAACGCGCGTTGTGGACGCCGGGCTTTATTGCGGTAGGAAGCGCGACGTCAACTTTGATTCCGTTTTTCTCAAGTCCGGAAACCTTGGCGGGATTATTCGTGAGCAGGCGGACGCTTTTGACGCCGAGGCGTTTTAGAATGCGGGCGCCAACGGCAAAATCCCGCGTGTCCACTTCCTCGCCGATTGCGGTGTTGGCATCGACAGTGTCGAGGCCGCACTCGTCCTGGACACGGTAGGCCTCAATTTTCTTTCGCAAGCCGATTCCGCGGCCTTCCTGCCTCAAGTAAACGAGAACTCCGCGGCCTTCTTTTCCTATGCGCAATAGCGCTGACTGCAATTGTTCGCGGCAGTCGCACTTGAGGCTGCCGAACACCTCGCCGGTCACGCACTCGGAATGCACGCGGCAAAGCACGTCCTTGCCGCTAACGTCGCCTATGACGAGGGCAGCGTGGTCCTTGCCGTCCTCGGAGAAGACAAAGATGCGGAAGTCGCCGTAAAGGGTGGGCAGCTTGGCGAAAACGGGTTCGACGGACTTCACTTTAGCACCCCGACCAAATCAATTGCAGCGTCAACTGCCCGCCCGGCGTACTCGACGGCGCGGGCTTTTGCCTGCGACTCGCTCACGCCTGGGCCGATTACGCCGAGGGCGACGGGCTTTTCAAACTCCATGGACAAAAGAGAAAGCGAGTTCGCGATTGCAAACCCGATTACTTCGTCGTGCTTTGTCCCGCCGGTTACTATGGCGCCGAGGACTGCGACAGCGGAGACGTCTTTTCGCTTGAGAAGCTTCTTGACTGCCAGGGGAGAGTCAAAAGCTCCGGGCACGAAAAGAACCGAGACGACGCCCACTCCCCGCGTCTTGGCCCGCAAAAGCGCGGCCTTAAGCATTTTGGAAGTGATTTCTCCATTGAACTTGCTGCAGACTATTGCTATTTTCATTTTCGCTTCACCTTGATGGAACCGACGTGGTCCTTGCCCTGGCGCAAGCCCTGGCCGGCATGTTTTGACAAATCATCGCCGTCCTTTGCGAGAATATATGCGTTCTTTGCGTGCTTGGCCGCACGGTCGACTGCCATTTCGGCAAGTTCCTTTGGGTCGTCGGACTCGATTTCGTGGATTGTGGCCTCAACAATGTGTTTGTTGGTCAAAAGCTTGGCCCATTGTATGCCCATTGACGCCTGGTTGGCGCACACTTCGTCGATTGGCGCCCCGCCAACCCAGCCTAGGGCGAGTGCTGCGTCGCATCCGCCGTCAAGCAGGCGCTTGCACTCAACTGCCAAGTCCTTGATGCCTGGCACGGTCTTGTGCTCAACGCGCGCGCCAAGTTTGCGAAGGACAGCAATTGCGGGCGAAGCCATGTCAACGCGTGAAAACGTCGTGTCCACTACGCCAATCCTAACGCTCATGGGTAAGTGAAGCCCTGCAAAGAATATAAGCGGTTACGCGAAAACGCGTAATTACTCTTAAGCGAGTAAGGCGAACTGGTTCTTTCCTGTGCCCGGCTTGGCGACTAAGTGCTCGCCTTCCTTCACAAGCTTGCCGCGGAGGAACACGGCGTTGATTTTGCCGTTTAAACGGGCACCGTCAAACGGGCTCCAGCCGCACTTGGTGTAGAGGCCGGAGTTTTCGATTAGCGTAGTGCCAGCCATGTCAACGAGGACGAAGTCGGCGTCAAATCCCGTCTCGACTGCGCCCTTGTGGCGCAGGCCAAACTTTCTGGCGGGGTTGTAGCAGCATAGCTCAACTACTTTCTCTAGCGTCAGCCGACCCGATAAAACTGCGTCAAGCAAAAGCGGCAGCGTTGTTTCCAAGCCGGGCACGCCGCTTGGCGCCTCCCAGTACCCGCGCTCTTTTTCGGCGGGCAGGTGCGGGGCGTGGTCGCTTGCGATGAGGTCTATAGTGCCATCGGCAATGCCTTCCCATAGTGAACGCGAGTCTGCGGCGGAGCGCAGGGGCGGATTGACTTTTGCGAAGCTGCCCATTCGCTTGCAGGCCGACTCGTCAAGAAATAGGTGGTGCGGGGTCGCCTCGCAGCTGACGTTTACCCCTCGGGCTTTTGCCGCGCGGATGAGCTCAAGTTCAGAAGCCGTGCTGACATGGCAGACGTGCAGGTGGCAGCGTGCCTTTTCTGCAAGCGAGAGGCCAAGCTCAACCGCCTTTACCGCAGCTTCGGGCGGACGCACGCTGTTGTGCTCAGCTGCCGTTGCCGACGAGCCAAGCGACTCGCGGTACTTCTTCTCGGCTTCGCCTATGACGATTGCGTCTTCGGCGTGAATCATCACTGGCTTGGGGTAGGAAAAGTGCGCGGGCACGTCGCTTGAGGCAAGCGCTTCGGCCGAGGTCGTGCCGCCGATGAAAATCTTTTTTGCCGCCACTTGCGGGACGGCCTTAAGCGACTCTTCCTCGTTGCCGATGGCGGCGCCAAAGACGAGGCCGTAGTCGCACACTGCTTTTTCAGCTGCAATTGCCGCCTTCTGGTTGAGTGCCTCTAGTGAGGTGGTAGGCGGTGAAGTGTTCGGCATGTCAAAAACGGTTGTCACGCCGCCCGCAAGCGCGGCTGTTGTGCCGGTGAGAAAGTCTTCCTTGGCAGTAAAGCCTGGGTCGCGAAGATGGCAGTGCACGTCAATGAGGCCGGGCAAGAGAAATGCGCCGCCGGCGTCGTATTCCTCCTCGCCGTTTGCCGGCATGGACGGGCCGATTTCCTCGATGATGCCGGACTCTTCTCCAAAGCGCACGCTTGAATCAAAAATTCCTTGTGGCGAGACGATGCGGCAGTTTCGCACTATCATCGCGACGCCGCCTTCCGAAGTTCCTTGATTGCCGCTGCGGCATTTGGTGCGCAGAAGACTGCGGCGCCTGCGACAAAAGCCGTGACGCCTGCTTTTGCAAGTATCGGTGCGGTCTTGTCGTTAACTCCGCCGTCGGCCATGAAAAGGGCTTTGAGTTTTAGGGCGGTTGCGGCTTTTGCGATTTGGCGGAACTTGGGCATGACTTTTGGCATGAACGCTTGTCCGCTGTAGCCGGGCGCTACCGTCATCGGCAGGATGTAGTCGCACTCGGCCAAGAGGGCAGGTGTGATTTTTGAGGCGGGAGTGGCGGGAACGAGGGCGAGGCCGGCTCCGCAACCGTGCTTTTTGATGAGCTTGAGGGTCTGCACGATTTGCTTTTCGGTGCCGGCTTCGACGTGGATGCAAATGCTTGCGGCACCGGCTTTTGCGTAGTCTTTGATGACGAGCCACGGAGTGCGGATCATGAGGTGAACGTCAAGGGGCAACTGGACTGCTTTTGCAAGTAGTTTGACGGTTGGGACGCCGTAGTTTACTCGGGGGACAAACTTTCCGTCCATGACGTCAACGTGGAGAATGTCGGCGCCGGCTTTTTGGGCGCGCTTGGCTTCTGCGGCGAGCCGAGTTTGGTCGGCTGCCAGGATGCTTGGTGCAATGATGACGCGCGTCATGCCGGGTTCACCTTAGTGGGGCTCGCGGCGAGAGTCCTCGCCTGCCTCGTGGCGTTTTTTGACTGCCTTGAAAACTTTCTCGACAAGCACCTCGGGTGACGAGTCGTGAAGCACGAGTGCTTTAGTCGGCCGGTCTGCCCGTCTGGAAACTGCGGGAAAGAGCTCGGTGACGCCTCCAAGGCCGGCGAGGAGGCCGATGACCTTGTTTTCGTCAAAGGCGATTGTCAGCTCGTTTAGCGTGCCCATGCCACCGTGGAGGGAAATGACCGCGTCGCTTGCGCGCACGAGGAGAAGGTTTCTGCCCTTGAAGCCAAAGCCGGTCGTTGAGATGAAGTCGTGGTTCTTGTATGGATACTTTTTGCGCCTGTGTTCGGTGATGCTGCTAACGGGAGAGAATCCCACTACGGTGCCGCCCGCCTGCTTGGCGGCCTTTGCGGCTTCTTCAGGCAATCCGGGGCACGCGCCGTTGACGAGCACGCAACCGGTCTTGGCAATCTCACGGCCAACGGCCCTTGCCTTTCTGACCTCGTCGGCTGAAAAGCGGCTTGCGGCCGAGCCGATGACGCCAATGCAGTGTTTCATAAGTAAATGCATGTAGGGGAGTGCAAGCTTTTTATGGTGTTGCCGCAAGCAGTTTTTCGCACAACGATTTTGCGGCTTCGCGCATCAGCTCTTCCCCGCCGGCGTTGTAGATGGCTCGGCCGACAATCGGGTGGAAGCGTTTGCCTGCCGCCTTGGCACCCTCGCTTATGTCGCCGCCTTGTGCGACAAAGCCGGGTGAGTAGAATGCGAAGTCGGCGCCAAGGGATTTCTCAAGCTCCTGCCGGTATTGGGTAATCTTTTCCGGCTTGGTACCCGGGACGACGAAGTCGCGAACGCCCATGCGCGCTGCAAGCGACAGGATGCGTGAGGGAGAATCGTTTGAGAGGTAGCCGCCGTCAGACTGGAGGAATCGCTCGTGAGTCATTTCGCCGGCGACGATGACTGAAAGGCCGGCGTCCTGCACTGCCTGCGTCCAGGCGACTTGCGTTGCCGGTCCGGACATTGGGACGAGGATGATTGAGTCGACGCCGGCCTCAGCGCAGGCGGCAACAAAAGGCGCGCCCGTGTCGGGAATGTCGGTGCCGGCTTTTTGGTGGTCGTAGATGATTGGCTTGTCGCAAAGTGCGCGGATTTCCTTGACGACCGAAGGCAGGCCATAGCGGAGCGCGAGTGTGAAGCCCAGCTTGTAGGCGCCGATTCCTTCCAGGTCGGCAGTCGCCTTTACTAGGGCGCGCAGGTGGTCGAGGGTCGCCACGTCACAGGCGGGCACGATGCTTTTGTCTGCGGCGATGATGCGTTTCATTCCGATAGCCTCACTGCGCCGTACTTAACATAGTATTCAATCCACGCGCGCTTGATTTGCGGCTCTAGGTCGTCCTTGACGGCTGAGAAGATGTCCTGCATGGTAAGGACTGAAACGGATTTGATGCCGAGCTCGGATTCAAACGCCTGCACTGCGCTCTTGTCGCCCACAATGGTTGCGTCGCCCATGAGCTCTTGCCGGTCAACCGCTAAGACAAGGCCGGCGAGCTTGAAGTCGGGCAGGGCTTTAAGCCGTTCGAGCGCGTCGTACTTGGCCTTGCCGGTGGTGATTACGTCGTCGACTAGGAGGATGCTTGAGCCCGCAGTCCACGAACCTGCACCAGTGATTACCTGGTCGGCGGCTAGGTCGCCGTAGTTTTTCGCCTCCTTGCGGTCGTAGAGGAGCGAGGTGTTCTTGCCGTAAAGCTCGAATAGTCCTTCGCAGGAGAGTGCCGCAAGCGTTATGCCCTTGTAGGCCGGGCCGAAGATGAATGTGAAGTCCTTGAGTACTCCGGCGCGCACGCCCTGGGCGATTGCGGTTGCGTAGGCGCGCTTGAGGGCCGACTGCGACTCGCCGTCACAGAGGGCGCCGATGTTGATGAAGTTGGGGCTCTTGCGACCGCTTTTGAATGTGAAGAAGCTTTTTTCATCGGACGCGATTTTGAGGGCTTTTTTTGTAAGGAGGAGTTCTAGAAACTCTTTTTTGGCCGCTGCGAAGTCGGGCGATAGTTCCATTTCAATCAGAGGGTCTTTTGGCCTTGGCTGTTGCGTTTGAAGAAGAGCTCGCTCACGCTGCGGTTCTCGTGGATGCGGATAATCGCCTCGCTTAGAAGCGGGGCGAGTGATACTTGCGTGACGTTTTTGGGCGCACCGGGCCGTAGGAGGATGCTGTTGGTGACGATGAGCTCCTTTACGCCGCTTGCGGCGATGTTCTCAAATGCCTTGCCGCTAAAGACCGCGTGGCTTGCGCAGGCGAACACTTGCTTTGCGCCCTTTGCGTGAAGCGACTTGACTGCGGGCAGAAGCGTGCTTGCGGTGTCGACCATGTCGTCGGCGATGATGCAGGTCTTGCCGCTCACTTCGCCGATGACGTGGATGATTTCGCTCGCGTTGGGCTCCGGCCGCCGCTTGTCAAGGACGGTTAGGGGAACGTCGAGGAGGCGGGCGAGGTTTCGCGCGCGCTTGACGCCGCCCACGTCAGGGCTGACGATGACGGCGTTTTTCAGTTCCTTGCCGAGTTTCTTCTTGAAGTGCTCCGCGAACATCCAAATCGCGCTTAAGTCGTCGATTGGCACGCGGAAGAAGCCCTCGATGCCGCTTGAGTGCAAATCAACGCACACTACAGCATCGGCGCCCGCGTTCTCGATGATGCTGGCGACGAGCGCCGCACTGATTGGGCTGCGGCCAATGAGCCTATCTTGCCTTGCGTATCCGTAATAGGGGATGACTGCGATGACGCGGTGGGCGCTTGCCCGCCTTGCCGCGTCGATGAGAAGCGCCAGTTCCATGAAGTTGTCGTTGACTGGAGCTGACGTGGGTTGGATGACGAAAACGTCCTTGCCGCGCACGCTCTCGCCGATGAGGACATTGTACTCGCCGTCGGAAAACTTCTTGACTTCAACGGTAGTGAGTTTGGCGCCAAGCTGTGCTGCAATCTCGTTGGCTAATGGAAGATTCGCCGTTCCAGCAAGTAGTTTTAGTTCTGAAGCTGCCGTTAAGCCCACCTAAGAGCATTAGCCGGAAACTGGTTTAAATATCCGCGTTGCCTGCTTGGCACGCTACCTTAAAGCACGGTGACGCTTTTGGCGAGGTTCCGCGGCTTGTCGGGGGAGATGCCACGCTCTTTTGCGGTGTAGTAGGCAAGAAGCTGCAGCGGCACGACGCTTAGGAGGGGGTAGAAGAGTTCGCTTGCCTTTGGCACGCGCAGGAAGGCGTCGTAGGCGGGGTCCGGCTCGTCGCTGACGCCGATGACAAAAGCCCCGCGCGCCTTTGTCTCAACCGCGTTTGCTAGCGTCTCTGAGCGCGTGATGTCGCTCGGGTTGATGACGATTACTGGCGTCTCCTTTTCGATTAGTGCGATTGTGCCGTGCTTGAGCTCGCCTGCAGGCATGCCCTCGGCGTGAAGGTAGGAAACTTCCTTGATTTTGAGGGCGCCTTCTAGTGCGGTTGCAAAGTTGATGCCGCGGGCGATGTAGTAGGCGTCGTGCTTTTTCGCGAGCCACTTCGAGAGTTCCCGCGCTTTCTCGTCGTTCTCGTCAATGCACTTCTTTACGAGGAGAGGCATTTGGGAAAGCAGTTGCTTGCCTTCTGCAAGCCTGCCGGCCGCTGCAAACGAGAGGAGCATGCCCACGACGACCTGGTTGACAAATGCCTTTGTCGAGGCGACCGCGATTTCTGGCCCCGCGTTGATGTAGAGGCGTTTGTCGCTCATGCGGTCAAGTGTGCTGCCCACGACATTCACGAGGGAATAGATTTTCGCGCCCTTCGCTTTCGCCTTCTTCGCTGGCACGACGACATCAGCCGTCTCGCCGCTTTGGCTGATTGCGAAAATTATGGTGTCCTTCCCCGCCCGGTCGGCAAAGTAAGTGTACTCACTTGCCATCATCACTTCGGCGTGCTTGCCTGCAACCGAGTCAAGGGCGTAGCGGGTAATCAGGCCGGCGTGGCGGGCGGTGCCCATTGCTATGATGATGACGTTTCGCGCAAGCATCAGGTCGTCTGCGAAATCCTGGACTGCAGCGTCGTCCTGGCGTAGCGCGTCGGCGACTGCTAGGGGCTGTTCCATGATTTCCTTTAGCATAAAGTCCGCGTAGCCGCCCTTTTGCGCCTGCTCGGCGCTCCAGTCAACGGTAGTGGGCTTCTTGTCAACGGCAGTGCCGTCGGAAACCTTGAGCACCTGCACCGCGCCTGCAGTCAGGACGGCGATTTCCCCGTCGTCAAGAAATATGAGGTCGCGGGTGTGTGAGAGGACCGGGGTGGCGTCGCTTGCGGCAATTGCAAATCCTTCGCCAATTGCTGCAATAAGGGGGCTTTCGTTGCGGACTGCGATGAGTTTTTTCTCGCTTGAGCGGCCTACGAGGAGGGCATAGCTGCCGTGCATCCTTTTTACTGCAAGGCGAACTGCCTCCTCAAGCGTCACCCCTTTTGCAAGCTCGTCCTCAATTAAGTGCGCGGCCACTTCGCTGTCGGTATCCGAGCGAAACTCGTGGGTCACGGCTAGGCCGCGCTTTAGTTCCAAGTAGTTTTCGATGATGCCGTTGTGAACAACTACGAGGTCATTGTCGCAATCAGAATGCGGATGCGCGTTCTCCTGCGTCACTGCGCCGGTTGTTGCCCAGCGGCAGTGCGCCATGCCGAACTCGCCGTCAAGCTCGCCCCAGTCCTGCGCGGCGCTGACGTCACCGACCATGCCGACTTCCTTTCGGAGTTCAAGTTTTCCGTCGTTGGCGACGGCTATGCCGCACGAGTCGTAGCCGCGGTATTCGAGTTTTGCGAGGCCCTCGCGCAGGTGGCTTCCCATCGTTCCCTTGGGAAAGTCGCCGACGATGCCGATGATTCCGCACATAACAAAACACCTAGTTTGATGCCAAAGGGGCGGGAGCCTTACGAGCCAGCAAGGCCTTCCCACACCCACCTGTGCGCACGGGGTGATCCGTTTGCACTATTCTTTTTGCCTCCGGGCGGTATTAAAGCCCGCTAAAGCTTTTTTCCCACAACCGCAACCTTTTTTAACAAAATTGATAGTATAGTTATCAAATTATTCATTGCATTATCAAGTTGGTCAACATGGCTGGTTCGCAGGGACTCCTCCTCCGTGACGGGAAAGCGCTCTCTGCATCAATAGTCGGCGAAAAGGCGCTCGCCGTTCTAAGCGAGGACCGCCTGCGCATCCTGCGGGCACTCGCCGAGGAGCCCAAGTATCCCACCCAGGTGGCGCGCGAGTTGCGGATGCAGGTGCAGACGGTCTACTACCACATGCGCCTGCTTGAGGAAAATGAACTGGTTCAGTTTGTCGAGCACGAGGAAAAGGGGGGCGCTACTGCAAAGAAGTTCGCCGCAGCTGGTGACGCGCTTGCCGTCGTCGTAAACGAACGCAACTGGAAGCCGTACTCGGCGGGAAAGCTCGCAAAGCCGCCCGCGTTCCTTGAACACTTCGTCTCGGGTGGTCACCTAGACGCCAAGATGGTGCTCGGTTCGCCCGACGCTCACGGAAAATACCGCGCACGCGGGAGCGAACTGTGCGCTGCCGAGTTGGCAATGTTTTTGGGCAACTACGCGACATTCTCTTATCCACTCTACTACCTCGACACCGAGATTACGGAAAAAGCCAAACGCGGCAACTTAATCGTCATCGGCGGGCCCAAAGTCAACACGCTTGCCGCAGAACTTAACCCGCACCTGCGAGTGCAGTTTGACGAGCGCTCCTTCGCCATCCGCTCGCAAGTTAGCGGCAAGACCTACGAGGAGAACGTCGGGGTCATCGAAATCACGGAAAATCCGTTCCACCGCGGGAAGAAAATCATTATTTTGGCCGGCATGAACCACCTTAGCACGCGCGTTGCGGTGCTTGCGCTCCTAAAGGAGCGGAAGAAACTAGAGGAAGGCAACCTCTTTGACGCCAGTGTCAAGGCGAAGGTCGTGCAGGGATTCGACGAGGACGGCGACGGGATTGTGGACGCGGTCGAAGTGCTCGAGTAAATAAGGCAATTAAAACGGTTTAGGAAGAATAACTCAGTAGGGAAGAACGTGCACAAGCAAACAACCGACGTCAAGGAACTCGAGCGCATTGCAAACGACGTCCGCAAGTGGTCAATCAAGATGACTACTGCCGCCAACAGCGGGCATCCGGGCGGCTCACTGTCATCAGCAGACTTTTTCACTGCCCTCTACTTCTCAGTCATGAAGCATGACCCGGCCAAGCCCGATTGGGATGGCCGCGACAGGTTCATCCTCTCAAACGGCCACATTTGCCCAGCTTGGTATTCAGTGCAGGCGCTCGCGGGCTACTTTCCCGTTGAAGAGTTAATGACTTTCCGCCAGTTTGGCAGTCGCTTGCAGGGCCACCCCACGCGCGGCACGCTTCCCACAATTGAAATCTCTACGGGCTCGCTTGGCCAGGGCTTCTCCGCCGCAGTCGGCTACGCACTTGGCCTCCAGTTGGCGGGCAAGCCGAACAAGGTGTTCGTTAGTGTTGGCGACGGCGAGCTTGAGGAAGGCGCGACCTGGGAAGCGGCAATGGCTGGCAGCCACTACAAGCTAGGCAATCTCATCGCAGTGTGCGACCGAAACGGCCTGCAGCAGAACGGCTCAACTGAAGACTTGATTGGCCTTGAGCCGCTTGCCGGCAAGTACACGGCGTTCGGCTGGCGAGTGGTAGAGGCAGAAGGCAACGACATGGCGAAAGTCCTCGACGCGTTCAAGAAGGCACTCGCACCATCGCAGAAGCCTACGATGATTCTGTTCAAGACGGTTATGGGCAAGGGCGTCAAGTTCATGGAAAACGATCACCAGTGGCACGGAAAGGCCCTGCCGCAAGACAAGGCGGAAGCAGCACTAAAGGAACTAGGGTGAAGAAAATGGGAATGAACGAAATGATTTTGTCCTCGGTTGTCGGGCTCGTAATTGGGATTGTATTCGGCGTTCTCAAGCTCCCGTTGCCAACGCCAGACAAGATTGAAGGAGTCATTGCCGTAATCGCAGTCTTTGCCGGAATGATGTTGGTCAAACAATTCACTTAAGTGAAAACATGGCAGTAAAACTCTCGACTGTTGAAAAGCCTCTTCTTGAGGCAACTCGCGATGGTTTTGGCAGGATGCTTGCTGCGCTTGGCGAGAAGGACAGCCGCATCATCGGCCTTAGCGGCGACCTTAACGACAGCACGCGAATTGATTGGCTGAAGGAGAAGCGGCCAAAGCAGTTCGTTCAGGCTGGCATTGCGGAGCAGAACATGGTTGGCATGGCGGCGGGCCTGTCACTTGCGGGCTTCGTGCCCTTTGCAGCGACTTTCGGGGCATTCACCTTCAGGGCCGCCGACCACATTCGCGTCTCAATCGCATTTAGCAACCTGAACGTCAAGATAGTCGCCACCCACTGCGGCGTGACGACGGGAGAAGACGGGGGCAACGCGCAGGTGCTTGAGGACATCGCCTTCTTCCGCTCGCTCCCGAACTTCACAGTCATTTCCCCCTGCGATTCGCTTGAGGCAGAGAAGGCAACCGAAGTCGCGGCTGGTTTACAATCGCCGGTTTACCTGCGCCTTGGGCGCGAGAAAGTCCCGATTATCACTTCAGCAGAGACGCCGTTTTCGCTTGGCAAGGCCGAAGTGTTCCACGATGGTGACGACGTAGCCATTATCGCAACTGGCCTCGAAGTGAATGAGGCGATGATTGCGGCTCGCGCGCTTGCCAAGGAAAAAATTAGCGCCCGAATAATCAACATGCACACGATTAAGCCCATTGACGAAGAGACGATTGTCAAGGCGGCCAAAGAGTGCGGCTGCGTGGTCACTGCAGAAGAGCACCAGGTGACAGGCGGGCTAGGCGGAGCGGTTGCCGAAGTCTTGGGCCAACGCCAGCCCGTGCCAATGAGATTTGTCGGCGTCCAGAACAGGTTCGGCGAGAGCGGCAAGGGCGCCGAATTGCTGCATAAGTTCGGATTAACAAGCGAGTTTATTGTCAAGGCGGCGAAGGAATCGGTTAAGGCAAGAAAGTAGGTAAAAAAATGAAGCTCTTTTTGGACACCGCGATTGTCGACGAAGTGCGAGAAGCCGCAAGCTGGGGCATCCTTGGAGGCGTGACGACGAACCCGACGCTCGTGATGAAGAGCGGCAGGAAATTCAAGGAAGTCGTAATCGAGATTTGCAACCTCGTTGACGGGCCAGTAAGCGCGGAAGTGACTAGCGAGAAGGCTGAGGACATGATGAAAGAGGCACGCGAGTTCGTCACCTGGCACGAGAACATCGTCGTGAAATTCCCGATGACTGAAGAAGGCATGAAGGCAGTCAGCCAGGCGAGCAAAGAAGGAATCAAGAGCAACGTCACACTCGTCTTCACGCCAAACCAGGCCTTGGTTGCCGCGCGTGCCGGCGCGACGATGGTCTCGCCTTTTGTAGGCAGGCTAGATGACATAAAAGAGGACGGCATGCAGGTCGTGCGCGAAATCGTCGAGATTTTTTGCATCTACGAGATTGAGACTAAAGTGCTTGCCGCGAGCATTCGCCACCCCGAGCACGTGAGGCAGGCGGCCCTGGCCGGCGCAGACTACTGCACCATGCCGTTTAGCGTGATGAAGGAACTCTTCAAGCATCCGCTCACTGATGCTGGACTAAAGAAGTTTGCAGAAGACTGGGCAAAGGCGAAGAAGTAGCTTTATTCGGTAGTACGCTCAGTTTCCCACGGGAAAAGGATCCACTGCTTTTTTTTCACGCGGACGTGAAAGTCGGGAATGAAGGTGGTGTTTTCATGCTTGTAGATTGTGCAGACGAGTGCAGCTTTCTTTGCGGCCTTGCTATTGGACAACGTTTTTCCCGAGTCGGCGATGTCATCGACCACTAGAGTTGTTGCGCCAACTTTTTTTTCGTCAAGCACTAGCGGCTGCTCAAGTATGTGCGAAAGTTTGACGGCAAGCACGAGGCCACCACGAGGAAATCCGTAAATGCCGTCGATTTTCTTGCCACTGCCTCTCACATGGTCAGCTATTTTCAGACAATCGTTATCGAATTTTCTCCACGTCAAACGCTCGAGTTTTGGCATCTAAAATCATACCCCCAACTTGTAGTAGAGCCGCTTGTTTTTTGCGCCCTTGTTGTCAAGCTTGATGACAACGATTCGGCCGATTTCGTTCAAATTGTGCACGTGCGGCCCGCCGTCGGCCTGGATGTCGACGCCCGGAATCTCGACAATGCGCAGAATTGGGATGTTCGGGGGCAGGACGTTGGCGAGCTTCACCATTTCTGGAATGGCTAGTGCCTGTTCTCGTGGCATTTCGGAGATTTTGAGTTCAACATCTTGGGCAAGGGCGGCGTTGGCCTCTCCGATTATCGCGTCCAAGACCGACCGGTCAAATTCTTCCATTGACAAGTCAACGCGCGTCTCGTCAGGCCCTACTTGGTTGCCTGTGATTTTGTAGCCTTTGCCAAACGCGATTGAGCCGAGTACGTGGAGAGAAGTGTGCATGCAGATGAGGGCGTAGCGGCGGGGCCAGTCGATTTCGCAGCGGACTTCGTCGCCGGTTGTCAGACCCTCGCGGTCGACGGTGTGCAGCACACGGCCGCTGTCCTTTCGCACTTCGGTGACGGCGAACTTCTCGTTCGCCTTTTCAATCACCCCGAAGTCGCAGGGGACGCCCCCTCCGGTTGGGTAAAAGACAGTCTTGTCGAGCTCCACGCGGTTGCCGAAAACTGCAACGACTTTGGCGGTGCATTCTTTCTGGTAGGAGTCCTTGAGGCACAATAGTTCAGTCAAGCTTAGTGGCCACCGTATTTCTTGTCCATTTCCGCAAGCTTTTTGTCGATTTTCTTTTCCGACTCGAGGCGCTCGAGGGTCGGCGAGGCCGAGTGGTCGACGAAAGTCATGTAATTGGCAAAGGCGGGGTGAACTTTTCCGATTTCGGCGTGCATTTTCTGGGCCATGCGACGGTAATCGGGATGGCCCTGCGGAGTCGAGCGCAGTTCAAGCAGGTGGAATGCCTCGCGGAGGTTCAGGTCGGCGTACCAGCGCACGCGGTAGGCCATTGGCACGGCGTACTGGGCTTCTGATGCATGTGACTTGACAATCTCGTCGTAAGCGTTTGCGGCAACGGCCATGCAATCGTTGAATTCCGCGTCGAAGCCTGCGTCGACGAGTTCTGACGGCAGGTCGTAGCCAAGGCGAGTGGTTAGCTCCTGACGCTCTTGGGTGAGCATGCGATGGCGCTGGAGGTCGCGGTAGGCGCCGTAGTTGCAGCAGAGGTCGAAAGTGTAGCGCGGGAGCTCGAAGGCTCGGCCGGGTTTGTTGCGGCGGTTGGCGCGCTCGCCAACGTAAGTCTTGATTACGGTTGCGCGCTCGTGGGCCGGCATTGCAGCAGCCTTTTGCCGCAAGTCTGCCATTGAATCATGCGAGTGGGGGTAGAGGGCTGCTGCGATAATGCGCTCTTCGGCGTTGGCATCGTAGTCGATGAGGGTGACTTCCTTTGAGAATGACGCCGCCGCCTTGTTTTGCTTTGCCGCGTGGCGCAGGTTCCGCCGGATTGCCTTCCAGTACGCCTGCTGCTGGACGCCGTAGGCGTTGTTCGCGCGCTTGACGAAAGACGGGATTACTTTTGCGAGTTCCTCGTTCATTGCGCCTGAAATGTTTCTGATTTCCGCCAGGTCGCTTGAATACATTTTAGTGAGCAGGTACTCAAATGACCTGCCGTTGCCGTAAATGCCGGTATTCGTGATTGTCGAGGCCGGCAGCAGGCCGCGAAGCAAGTCGCAGGTCTTCGCGCGGACGGTAGACTTGTACGCCCTGTCGCTGACTTCAGTTTCTTGCGGGAAGCGCTCGATGACGTAGGCGCTGACTTTTGGAATGAGTTTTGCGTAGGTGCTGAAGAGTTTTTCGCAAGTTGCGACGTAGAGGTCGGCCTGGTGTGACGCCATTAGCGTTGGCTCGCGCAGGTAAAGGTACTCGCCGTTGACTTTCTCGTCGAAGTAGACGTAGCGCGTTGACTTCTCAAGCGGGCTTAGTCCGATGCGGCTGTCCTGGAGTGCTTTCGTTGCAATGTTGCTTACTTGCTCGCAGGCAATGTGGACTCCCGCGAGTTCAGCGACACTATCATCGCCGTAGCCGACGAGGACTCTATCGTAGAATTCCTCTGCTTTCTTGATGGCAACGACGTCGGAGACGCCCCGCTCTTGCTGGTGGCCGACGATTGCCTCAAAGCCCATTTCGGGCGCGTTGATGAATTCGTCTAGAAGGACACGGCGGAGGCTCTTTGCGGTGCGCGAGTAGCGGGAGAAGAGGGCGCCCTTGACGACTTCGGGGAGGTTCTTGAGGGCGAAGATGGGCTTGTCGAGGTTGGTGAAGAAGGGCGCTAGGATTTTTTCTTCTTCGGGGGTGAACTCGGTCATGTTTTTCACACGTTTTCCTTGTGGTGGATGCCCTTGTAGAGTTCCGCGGCGTGGTCGTCGAGGGTGACGAACATGAGTTGAGTGATTTTAGCGTTTTTCTTTAGAGTCAGGCCCGCAGGGTTCATCACGGCCAGCATATTCTCGCTCCTGCCCGAATACCCCGGGTCCCAAAAACCTATTTGCACGGCTGCGCCGCAGCGGGTGAGTGAGGAGCGCGAGGAGTTGAAGGCGCAGAGGTCAGACGGCAGGGAGACGATTTCATTGTAGCGCACTTTATAGGCGCCCGGCTTGAGGAATACCTTGTCGGATGCGTCAAACGGGAGTTCCTCTACTTCAGAGAGCTTGCGCTCCGCATTGTCAAAGTCGATTGTGCCGCCGTCCTTGAAGGCAAAGACTTTCTGCAGCGTCAGATCGAAGCTGGCGGGCTGGAGTTGCTGCTCGAGGTCGACGTAGTCGGTAAAGAGCTTCTGTTCCTTGATGCGGCGCAAGAGCTCTGACTTTTGAAGAATCACTTAAATCCCACCGCAAGTAGATTGGGGGAAAAGGTTTTATTGGCTGCGGGAAAGGGAGTTAACGGCTTAGCGTGGGACGATGACGTTGTGCATTCCAAGCGCCCAGGCGGGCGAGCCGGGTTGCAGGGTGTAGTCGTCGGCACTCGGGTTGGTGAAGAGCGGGTCGGCGATTACCGAGTCGGCGTCATAGCCAAACGCGTTCCACTGGGCCCAGGTGTAATGGCCGTTGGCTCCGCCGTGCCATGATGCTTCGGGATCGAGAACCGACACAGTGCCGCCGCCGTTCCAAATCAGGTTCTTGCTAAAGCGCGTGTTTGCAGTGCCGACAATGTGGCGCACCCAATAGAGGTTGGCAGTCGGGTGTCCCGGGTAGTAGACGATGTTGCGCTCAAAGCGGTTGTTTTCGTAGACCGTATTGTTCGCCATTGTCGCGGGGTTGGGCGCGTTTACCAAAAGCGGGTAATGCGAATAGTATTTTGCGGTGTCGAATCCCCAGCCGGTCATGTTTTGCAGTTCATTCCACATGCCAATGTAGTAAACGAAAATGCTCGGCGGGCCCCACTCGCCTTGTGCGTACATGCCGTCGTAGATTCCCTCGACACCGATGTTGTCGTGGATGTAGTTGTCGCGGCCGGCGTGGATTTGCGCGAACCCTGAGCCCGTCCTTGCGACGACGTTGTCGTTGATTTCAAATTCGCTTGAAAAGTCATCCGGGTAGATGCCCCAGCTGAAGCCCGGGTATTGATAGGTGTTGGTTTGGCTCTTGTACTCGTAGCCGCCCAGGTCGTGGATGAAATTGTGGCGGACGGTGGTGTTGCGGTAGAGCCAGCTGCGGGAGAGAAATCCGATGCCGCCGGTGTCCTGCGTCTCGCGGTTGAGGTTGTAGACGTGGTTCCACTCGATTACGTTGTCGTTGCCCTGGCCGCCTATTGCAATTCTAGGCGTGTCGCGTATGGTGTTGTTGGCAATCACGATGCCGACTGCGCGGTAACTGATGGCGGCAGTTGCCTTGTTCAGCGTGCCGGTGTTGTAAATCGAGTTTCTCAATATACGGTAGTTGCCGGGGGTGAGGGTCTTGAAGTGGTACGCCTCTTGCGAACGGTCCTGGCCAGGCAGCCATGTGCCCCAACCGCTTTGCAAGTCTATGGCTGAACCGCCAGTGTCGTGAATAGTGTTGTCGGTAAACTCAAGGTTGTAGAAGTTAGTGTCCTGGCTCGGGTCGGAATAGGCTTCGATGCCCTTGCCGGTCAGGAAGGGCCCGCCGTTTGGCCGCGAGTTTTCGTTGTTGGCAATGTTGCGAATTTCGCTGTTGCGGATTGTGATGTCGTGGGCGTTCTTGATTGTGAAGCCCTGGGCGCGGAATTCTTCTAGGGTGAGGCCGTTGAATTCGAGGTGGTGCGTGCCGGTGTCGACGAAAATACCCAGCGTTGTTGACGGCACTGAGGCGCGGTCGTTTGTTGAATAAGCCGACGGCGGATAGACGTAGAGCTTTTGTACAGTGCTGTCGTAGAACCACTCACCTGGAACGTCAAGCGCTGCTCGCACGTGCTGGATGTAGAAGCGGTTGCCTTTGAGGATCGTGTAAGATGCGCCGGTGCCCCACTCAAGCAACCTAAGCGAGCCGTTTGAAGAGTCAACGCGCTCTAGCTTGCCAATGCCGTTCCAGTAGTTGGGGCCAGTGTAAATCACAAGCTGGCTGTTCTGCATTTGCCACGAGCTGGAGTCAAAAGCGTTTGGCTGGAACAGCACGAGCTTGTCGCTGATGTTGGTTGAGGCGCTTGCTAGCACGAAAGAGCCTGCCCACGGGTCTGTTTGACCGAAGTTTGGAGTAACGGCGTTTGGATAGCGCGCGGGTTCGAGAAGTTTTCCGTTCCAGAAGAGAACTAGCTGGCCGTTGGTGAAAACTGACGGTGCGACTGTAGCCTCGTAAACGTTCGATTGAGAGGACGGACTGAATGCAGTGATTGAATTGCTTCCGCGAAGGATTGGCGTTTCGCCGTAGTAGTTGCGCCAAATTATGCGGTAGCCGCTCTTGCCCGAGTCAGTTGCGGCGTAGAGGCTCAGTTGGCTTGCGAGATTGTAGGCGCCGCCTCGCAGAAATATGACGACGTTTTTCGTCATTCCTGAGGTGATGTTGGTGCGGACGGTAGTTTGGGCTTTTGAGAGTGTTAGGAAGGGTGCGGTTAGGGTGCCGGGGTTGGTGTCGCTGCCGTTTGTTGCAACGTAGAAGAATACGGTTGAGTCGCAGGCATCCCCAACGCCATTGCCGTCGGCGTCCCATTGGTTTGCGTTGGAGGTTGTGGGGCAGTTGTCGAGTGAGTCGGGGATGCCGTCGCCATCGGAATCGGGCAAGGGCGTTGGAGTTGGCGTTGGGGAACCATTCGGGGTTGGTGTCGGAGAACCGTTTGGAGTTGGCGATGGCGTGGGAGTGCCGCTTGGTGTCGGGGTGGGCGAACCCTGCGGTCCTGGAGTCGGCGTTGCCGTCGGTAGAGGAGTCGGCGAGGGCCTTGGCGTGACTATGGGTTCGGTTGAGTTAACGCAATTGGTTGCATCGACAATTTGCGCACCGCTGCACGCTGCGACGCACTCGTTAAAGTAAGTCCGACCGTCATTGCCGCAGACCGGCGTGTAGACGCTTGGGCAAGCGCAGGGGTCGGGCGTAGGCGTTGCCGTCGGCACCGGAGTCGGCTGGACTGAAGGCATTGGCGTGGGCGATGGGCTGGGCGTGACGATTGGCGTTGAGAACATATCGACTCCACGCAAGCCGAATAAGCTTTCGCCCAGCTCGCGAATTTTGGCCGCAACTTTCTCTTGCGCGCCGACCACGTGCTCAGCAGCGGTGACGACGGGAGTGTATTCGGCTTGCGTTGGCGGGGACGAGACGACGAAAAACGAGCCAGCCATTACAACGTAAGCGAGAACGGCGATTAGGAAAACGATTGTAAACGCGGATGAAACGCCTTCGCCGAGCTTGCCTTTGATTGCAGCCAGCTCTTCCCCCAAGTTCACCTAGGAGTAACGCAAGCGGAATTTAAGAAATGAATGGCCAGCATTAACGCGCCGCAAGAGGCTTGGCGAAATCCTTGCTTACTGAGGCCAGGTATTCCTCGATGTTCTTTCGCGTAGTCACCCACGCCCTGCCGCGCTTGAGTGCGTTGAGCCGGCCTTTCCTTGCAAGGAGGCTTAGGTATTCCTGGCTGTAGGGAGTGAGCTTTGCGGCATCTGAGAGTGAAATGAGGCCGGTTTTTTCGGATGGCTTTTCCAGGACTTCAAGGTAGAGGTCAAGCGAGCGTTCCACACTCCTTGCAACCAGTTCAACAAATGATCCGAAGGTTCCCGTGCGGGCGGCGTCAAGCGAAGAGTAGTAGCGGGGCCGATCGCCCTTTAGGATAACCGCGGGGGGAAAGCCGTGACGCATTAGAAAGAGGTTCGTCAGCAACCGGGCCGTTCGGCCGTTGCCGTCAACGAACGGGTGGATGTCAACTAGCTTGAAGTGCGCGAGGGCCGCGAATTCAACTGATTCAAGCAAGCCGCGGGGCTCGGCCTTCAAAAACTTGACGAACTCCGTCATCAAGTGCGGCACTTTTTCGGGCGAGGGCGGAGTAAACTCCGAGCCCGTGATGCGTACGCGCTCGCGGCGGTAAAATCCGGCTCCGTGCGGGTCGATGCGGTCAAGCACGAGCGCGTGAATCTCAAGCACGTCAGCCTCGGAAATGCTCTTTTTCTTGAGCAGGCCATTGACGAAGTCTATCGCGGCCTTATGGTTCGTCACTTCCAAGTGCTCGCGCATGCTCTTGCCCCCCACCGTAATGCCATCCCTAAGTACCAGCATCGTCTCGCGCAAAGTAAGCGAATTGCCTTCAATCGCGTTGGAATGGTAAGTCCACTCTAGCTCGAACCTCTCGCGAAGCTTTTCGAGCGACGCCGGAGGAATCGGCCTCAGCGCGTCAAGCCTCCGCCGCTTCTCCAAAATCCGCCCGGCAAGAACTGCTGGAATCATAACAACAATTAGACGATACCGATATTTAAGCCTATCCGATAATTAAAGTATCGGAATGCGCGAAGTATCGGATATGCCCCACGCGAGCCGTTGCTTCAGGTAAACTGCTCAAAAACTCGGGGCCCGTTAATCCCACTTGAGCGAGCCGGCAGTCTGGTATTCGGTGACGCGCGTCTCGAAGAAGTTCTTTTCTTTCGGGAGGTCGGCGGACTGGCTCATCCATGGAAACGGGTTTTCAGTGTTGTAGGCCTTTGGCAGGCCGATGCGCTCGAAGCGGCGGTCGGCGATGTACTCGACGTAGGCGGCGAACTGGTCTGAGCGGATGCCGACGATGCCGTCGGGGCAGGCTTCGTAGGCGTACTTCTTCTCAAGCTCGACGGCCTTCTTGATTAGCTCAATGATGTTCTTCTCGAAAGCCGGAGTCCACACTCTTGGGTTCTCGGCCTTGATCGTGTTGATGAGGTCGCAGCCGTAGGCCAGGTGCAGGCTCTCGTCGCGCATGATGTACTCGAACTGCTCGCCTATGCCGATCATCTTGTTCTGGCGCTTTAGTGCAAGCATCATGGCGAAGCCCGCGTAGAAGAAAATGCCTTCCATGATGACGTAGTAGCCGACGAGGTCGTGGAGGAAGAGCCGGATGTTCTCGTCGCTGTCTGTCAAGAAGGTCGGGTCGAAAATGCTCTTGGTCAACTCGACGACGTAATCGTCTTTCGCCTTGATGCAGGGGATGGTGTTGTACATGTTGTAAATCGTGTCCGGGTCAAGGCCAAGCGTGTCACAACAATAGATGAAAGTGTCAGTGTGGACTGCCTCCTCATAAGCCTGGCGCAGCATGTATTGCCTGCATTCCGGATTTGTCACGTGGCGGTAGACGGCGAGCACGATGTTGTTTGCGGTAAGCGACTCGGCGGTTGAGAAGAAGCCCAGGTTCCACAGGATGAGCTTGCGTTCCTCCGGCGAAAGGACTTTAGGCGACTTCCACTGCTCGACGTCCTTTTGCATTGACACTTCTTCCGGGGTCCAGTTGTTTGCGATGCCGTCCTTGTAGTACTTGCGCGCCCAAAGGTAGGACATCGGGAGAATCTTGTTCGGGTCGGTCTTGCTGTTGTTGATTATGGGCATTTTTCACACCTTTTGATTGAGTTAATATTTTGGGTAAAACTACTGGCAGGCTTCGCATTCGGGGTCGCCCACGCACACGAGGCCTGCATTCTTTGCGGCCGGGTCAAACTTGCCTTCTGCGGCCAGCTTCTTGGCTGCCATCTCAAGTGCGTTAGGAGCGCGGAACTCGGGTGCGGCTTGGCCTTGCTCGACTGCGGGCTGGACTACGGGCCTTGACACTGCGCCTTCCATCACGGTGGTCCTGCCGGCGCCCTCCATTGCCATCATTGGCGCGCGGCGGGAGGCGGCGACGTCGACTGCAACTTGCGCAGAGGCGAGTGCCGTTGCGCCCGCGTCTTGCGCAACTGTCGCGTACTCGCGCTTTTGCGTGAAACCGTATTTCGTGTCTAGCGTTGACTTCTCGATTTGCGATGCGGCGAGGGTGCGCAGGTAGTAAGTCGTCTTCAGGCCCGCGTGCCATGCTGCAAAGTAAGTGTCGTCAAGCGCCTTGCCTGTTGCCCCGCCCATGAATATGTTGAGCGACTGGCTCTGGTCAATCCACTTGCCCCTAACGGCCGCGTGCTTGATGAGGCACTCGGACTCTACTTCAAACGCTTCCTTGTACTTTTCTTTGAGCTCTTTTGGAACGCCGGGGATGAGTTGGATGCTGCCGTCGTAGTACTTGAGTTGCTCAAGCATTTCGGTGTTCCACAGGCCCATGCCTTTTAGGTCCTCGACGAGGCCGGAGTTCACTATGGTGAACTCGCCGCTGATGTTGGCCTTCACATAGATGTTTTTGTAGATGGGCTCGATTGAGGGAAGGCAGCCGGCGATGTTGGAGATTGTCGCAGTCGGGGCGATTGCCATGGTGTTCGAGTTGCGCATGCCGTGCTTTCGCACGCTCTCGCGGACGGGAGTCCAGTCAAGCGACTCGTTTCGGTTGACTTCGACTTTCATGCCGCGCTCTTCCTCAAGCAATTGAAGGGTGTCAAGGGGGAATAGCCCCCGGTCCCACTTGCTGCCCTGATAGGATTCGTAGGTGCCGCGCTCTTTGGCAAGCTCGCTTGAAGCGAGGATGGCGTGGTAGGCGATGAATTCCATCATGTTGTCGGAAAACTCGATTGCCGCGGGCGAGTCAAAGGACAAATCCATTGCATAGAGGCTGTCTTGGAAGCCCATGATGCCTAAGCCGACTGGCCGGTGGCGCATGTTTGAGACTTTAGCCTCCGGAGTTGGGTAGTAGTTTACGTCAATGACGTTGTCCAGCATGCGCATGCCGGTCTTGGTGGTCGCCGCGAGAAGCTCGCGGTCGAGCTTGCTGCCATCCAGGTGGCGGGAGAGGTTGATTGAACCCAGGTTGCACACTGCAGTCTCTTCGGCCGAGGTGTTGAGCGTGATTTCAGTGCACAAGTTGCTGGAGTGCACCACGCCGGCGTGGTCCTGCGGCGAACGGATGTTGCACGGGTCCTTGAAAGTTACCCACGGGTGGCCGGTCTCGAAGAGGCGCGTTAGCATTTTCCGCCAGAGCTGGCGGGCTGAGAGGACTTTGTGCTTCTTGATTTGGCCGTTGCGGGCTTTTTCCTCGTAGCCTAGGTACTGGCTTTCGAACTTGCTTCCGTAAATGTGGTGCAGGTCGGGCACTTCCTCTGGGGAAAAGAGCGTCCAGGTCTCGTCTGCGGCAACGCGCTTCATGAAGAGGTCGGGAATCCAGTTGGCCGTGTTCATGTCGTGCGTTCGGCGGCGCTCGTCGCCAGTGTTGCGGCGCAGGTCGAGGAAGTCCTCTATGTCAAGGTGCCACGTCTCGAGGTAGGCGCATGTCGCTCCGCGTCTCTTGCCGCTTCGGTTGATGGCGACAGTCACGTCGTTGGCGATTTTGAGGAATGGGATTACGCCCTGGCTCTCGACTTTGGTGCTTTTTATCCACGAGCCGGTCGCTCGGATGTTGCTCCAGTCGTTGCCAAGCCCTCCGCTCCACTTCGAGAGCTGCGCGTTGTCGCCGAAGCTCTTGAAAATGTCGGTCAAGTCGTCGCTCACGGTGGTGAGATAACAAGAGGAGAGCTGCGGCCGCGCGGTTCCCGAGTGGAAGAGCGTCGGGGTCGAGGGGACGAAACGCATGAGAGAAATTGCGTCGTAGAACTCGAGTGCCTTTGCTTCCTTGTGCTTCTCGTTTAGGGACAGGCCCATTGCTACGCGCATCCAGAATGACTGCGGGAGTTCGGCGCGCTTGCCGGCGACGCTGAAGAAGTACCGCTCGTAGAGAGTCTGGATGCCGATGTATTGGAAGAGCGCGTCGCGGCCGGGAACTAGCCCGCCGGCCATCTTGTCGAGGTCGAAATCGAGCATGCGCTTGTCGAGTGTGCCCTCGTCGACGCCGGCGAGGATGCCTTTTGCGAACGCCGTGCGGTATGCCGCTTCCATTTCCTCGTCCTTGATTGAGCGGCCGATGACTTCCTTGTAGAGCTTTTGGAGAAATAGGTTGGCGGACAGGTAGCTATAGGCCGGGTCGCGCTCGATGAAGGAAATGCTTGAGAGGATGAGGGTCTTCTC
Organism: archaeon; assembly: GCA_020057405.1. Classification (GTDB taxonomy): domain Archaea; phylum Micrarchaeota; class Micrarchaeia; order Norongarragalinales; family UBA97; genus JAGVFW01. The sequence continues at coordinate 77,709 of JAGVFW010000003.1, forward strand.
TAGCTCGTCGGTTGAAATGCCGTCGTAGACGTTTTTCAGCGCCTCTTTTGAGACGAGCTCGACTGAAACGGCATCGCCAAGCGTGCGGCTGGAGCGGGCGATTGATGCGTTGAGCTTCATGATGTCGAAGATGACGGTCGCACCGTCGCGCTTTCGCACGCGCAGCTTGCCGAGAAGCGATTTGCGGACGTTCTGCTGCTTTTCTTCCTCGCGCTGGTCGTGGCGCTTGGCGCGGTAGAGGATGTAGCCTTTTGCGACTTCGTAGAGGCCCTTTTGGACCAAGTGTTTTTCGACTAAATCCTGGATGTTCTCGACGTTGGGGTAAAAGTCGGTGAAGCGCCGCTGGACTTCGGTTGTTATTTCGGAAGTGATTTCGTCAACCGCGCCCGGGGGCAGGTCGGTCTGGGTTGCTGAAACTGCTTTCGAGATTGCGCTCTTGATTCGGTTAGCGTCAAAATCAACTACTTCGCCAGTTCTCCTGACGACCATCATTCCGCCGTTCATAATCCCCCACCCCAGACCTATAAACAAATTACTGCGATTTTACGATTGCAATTTCCTTCTCTTCCCGCTTGAGCTCGCGCAAGGCCTTCTCAAACTCGCTCACGTCGGCAAACTCGCGGTAAACGGATGCAAAGCGGATGTAGGCGACCTTATCAAGCGCCTTTAGGTGCGCCATCACCTTTTCCCCAACCTGGGCGCTTGCGACTTCCTCGGACTCGCTGCCAAAGCGGAGTTCGGCCTCGATTTCTGCAACAGTCTGGTCAACTTGCTCCATGCTGACTGGACGCTTGTGACAGGCCTCAACCAGGCCCTTTCGCAGCTTTAGGGGTGAAAACGTCTCGCGCCGGCCGTCTTTTTTGATGACGACTAAGTCGGGCGCCTCGACACGCTCGTAAGTGGTAAAACGCTTGCCGCAAGCCTCGTTTAGGCACTCCCGTCTGCGGCGGTTTGTTACCTCTCCCTCGGCCTCTCTTTTGTCGAGAACCCGCGTTTCAACGTGCAAACAAAACGGACATTTCATGTAAATTCCCCACCAACATGGCACACGCCAAACAAGTGCCCCAAAACCACCAGTTGTGCCATACAACTTAATGAAACACAAGCTTTTGTGGTTTTGCGTCATTCTCAACGCTATTCTAGTTTAAATAAGTTTCGGCTTTCTTCAAGAATATCCCGCCGTTTTAGGGAAAAACGCGTAGTGCTTTGGTGCGTACGAGAAGTTTGGCGGTTAGGCGCCGATGCTCACTCGGACAAGGTACGGGCGCAAGCAATGGTAAAGTTTATTAATGGTATTTTTTATAAATGGTAGGTGGTTTTGTGGAGAATGTGAGTGTTGACAAGTCGGGCCGCTTCGTTATTCCAAAGAAGGTGCGAGCCGAGTTTGACACCAACGTGTTTTCAGTAGAGGTGGAGAAAGACGCCATTGTCTTGCGGCCGAAGAAGGGCCTTAGGGGACTTTTTGGCACGTTTCCGGACCTCGACATGAAGGAATTCGAGAAATGGAAGAGGGAGGAAGTAGAACGTGAGAATTCTTCTTGACGCTTGGGCCATCCTTGAACTCATCAAGGGCAGCGACAAGGGCGCAAAAGTGGAAGAAATCGTGCGCGATAGCACGCTTGCCTGCACCACTTCCCTAAATCTCTACGAAGCGAAATACAAGCTTACCGGCCGGTACGGCGAGGCCAGAATCGACAAAATGCTCGATGAAGTCAGGGCAACAACCCAAATCCTCCCAATCACCGAAGAAGCCGCGCTTGCGGCAGCGGAAGTAAAGCTGCAGCAAAAGCAGCTAAGCGCAGTTGACTGCAACGCTTATGCTGTCGCCCGGCTCCACAAACTAGAATTCGTTACAGGCGACAAGGGTTTTACCGGACTCGAAGGCGTCGTGCTGGTCTAAGTGCAGGGGGAGCGACTCTAGCTTCTTACTAGAGTCTGAAGCACCGGGCAGTTAACCCCACAAAACGTTGTTTTTTATGCATGCCAAACAATCGCGCCCCTCTAGGCGTAGTCACTTAGAACGATTAATTTAAATAGGCGTAGTCACCTATTACTACTATGCACGTTGAACTCCGCAAGGCTGGCGAGGGTCGTAAGTTCTACTTGGCACACTCATACCGGAGAGGCAAGAAAATAGTCAAGCTCCGCATCTACCTTGGCGCGAACCTTTCCCCCGATGAAATAGTGGAGAAAAAACACCTTGCCGAAAGCACGCTTCGCTATCGTGTCGATGCCAGCGCTGCCATGAGCGACCCGTTTGAAACCGCGCTTTCCAAGGGTGAGCTCGAGGAGCTTAAGACGCTTGAGGCCAAGGGAGAGCTCGCCATCAAGCACTTGTCCGAGGAGGACTGGCGCAACTTTACCGAAGCGTTCACTTACGACACGAATGCCATCGAAGGCTCCACCATACTCCGGGAAGAAGTAGGGGACATCCTCGAGCGCGGGAAGTGGCCGGACAAGCCGAAGGGAGACATATCCGAAACGTATGGCGTGGCGAAAGCCATCGAACACGTAAGAAAAACCAAGGAGCACATCTCGCTGCCGCTGCTTTTAGAATTGCACCGCATAGTTTTCCTGAACTCTAAGCCGTACGCGGGAAAGTTCAGGGCGCGCGGAGTGGAAGTAGTCGTGGCGGACGCATACGGGAATATCCTGCATCGCGGCGCCCCTTCGACGCAAGTGCGAAAGCTCCTAAAGCGGCTGGTGGAATGGTACGGGAAGAACAAAAAGCGCTACCCGCCACTAGTCCTCGCCGCCGTAGTGCACAACCAGTTCGAGAACATCCACCCGTTTCAGGACGGCAACGGGCGGGTCGGCAGGCTCTTGCTCAATAATATCCTGCTCAAACACGGGCTGCCGCCGCTCAACATCGAACTGCGCAACAGGCACGAATACTACGCGGCGTTGCAGGCGTACGAGCACAAGCATGACATCCGGCCCACAATCCAGCTCATGCTCAAGGAATACCGTGCTCTCAAGAAACTCCTCAAGAGGTGACTACACCGCACAATTTTGTAGTCACCCAAAACAGCGTGCTTCTAGCCCTAGTCTAAGTGCAGGGGGAGTAAGCTTAGACCTGGACTAAGTGCATACCGAAACGAAAGCACGATAATGCCGAATGTGGCAAAGCCAAATAAAAAGTGTCTCGAGTTTGAGCGGACTTGGGCTATGCGCGCTTGTCGTGCCCGTTTTCGGCTTGTTCTTCGGGTTTCAGGATCGTGTACTGCTCAAGCAATTGCTGGGAAAGAAAGCTCGCGAAAGGCTTTTGGTTTCCCTTGTCCGCTTCTTCGATCGCGTTGTAGTATTGTTCCTTGTTTCTCGTTTCAATGATTGCCGGCGGGAATCGATTCCGCATGAGGATCCAGTTCATCAACAGCCTTGACGTGCGACCGTTGCCATCGGTGAAGGGATGGATTTGAACGAACCCATTGTGCAACCATGATGCCAATTCTACAGGATGAAGCGCGCGCTTATTTTTTTGATATTCCTTGAAGAGTTCGCCCATCAACCGCGGTACGTCCTTTGCTGCCGGAGGCTTCCAGTCCGAACCGCCGATTCCGACTTCACTGTCGCGGTAATCGCCTTGAATCCTGCACGTCGTGTTTTTCGTGATCTCAAACTGTATTTTGCACGCGAATTCCTTGTTCACCTGTCCCTTGTACGACTTGACGAATTCCCACGCATCCTTGCCGTTCAACACCTCGATGACGTCGTTCGTCTTTACGCCTTGCGGCGCGATTCCTTCGGAAAGAATGAGCGCGGTTTGCCGCAAGGTGAGCGGATTGCCTTCGATCGCGTTCGTGTTGTACGTAAAGCGCACGAGAAAATCGCTCGGCACCATGCCCTCCGGAAAACCCTTGAACGCGACTACGGCTGAATGCAAGTCCTCGAGCCGATCTTCCGCTTCCTGCGACAGCCACTTCGCCTCGTAAGGCTTCGGCGCCTTTCGTTCAAGCTCTGAAAAATACTTTTGCAACTCATCGTGGCCTGGCACTTTCCTCCCCAAAAACACCCGAACTTTGCTAACCTTGGTGGGAGAAAGGCGCACGCTCTTGACGAGGTAGAAATAGTCGTGCTTCCCGTGCCTCTGCTTCTCGATAAACGCCATAATATGGCTACATCTTCAAACTATTTAAATATTGTGGTCATAATGCCTACTTTTACGCGCCTAATATAAATTGTAGCCATACGGATTAATCTCGAGGGGAATTTATACCGAAACGAAAGCACAGAAATGCCGAATGTGGCAAAGTCGAATAAAAAGTGTCTCTGCTTTTGGTTAAATCAAGTGAAGACCCGAAGCCAAAGCAACTAACCCCGAAAGCAAGACCAAAACCAATGAAATTTTCCTAAATAATTCGTCATCGACCTTGTGGACGATTGCCATGCCTGCAAGAGAACCTACGACCATTGCCGGAAAAAGCATAATCGTATAATTAATCACCTCGTTCGTAAGCAGGCCGTTCACAAAATAGAACGGAATCGTGAGAAGAAAGAGAACTGAAAAATAGGCGACTAAATCGGCGCGAAAATCATCTTTTTTTGTCCCTTGGTTTGCTAGAAAGAGCACTACTGGCGGACCGCTCATGGTGGTGCTGCCGTTAAGGACTCCACTTGCAAAGCCCGTTATCGCAAATCCCGTCAGCTTATTCTTTATTTCACGCCTGAAGCCAACGATCAACGCCAGGGCGGTTAAGGCGACTATTGTTCCTGCGAAAATTTTTAGCGTTGCAACGTCCAAATACAAGAGAATCCAAGTTCCTATCGGAATGCCCGCCAACCCGGCAACCAGCAATGGAAGTATGCGTTTGAAGCTGACGTTACGCCAGACCTGCACTAACACGATGAAATTTATCGCAGTGTTAAGGAGGAGAACTATTGGTATTGCCGTCTTTGGAGACAAGAAAAGTACGAGGAGTGGAACCGATACAAGGGCAAAACCAAATCCCGTCAAACCATAAGTCAAAGCAGCCAGGAGGATTATTGCAAACGCAAAAACAATCGGGATAGAAACTTCAAACAAGGTAATTCAACTCTGCCAATTTACATTATCGCTCAGTTTGTTTAAATAGTGCCTAATGCCCTTTCGTTGATCACCTAAAAAATGCTGAATTAATTAACGGCCAAATTCTACATTTCTGTGTAACATGAGGGCGAAAAACTTCGGTATACCTTTAGACCAGGTCTAAGTGCAGGGGGAGTGCTTTGAACCCACGGAATAGGGCTACCCGCGGGGGAAGGGGAAGTCGGCCATGAGGCCTACGGGAGTGGTGTTGAAGTTGGTGAAGCCGGTTGCCAGGACTGCCCCGTTTTGGACGAAGTAGTCGCCTGCGGCGGGATTCCTGAACTGGGGGTCGGCGGTGACTGAATTGACGTCAAAGCCGTATTGCGACTGCCATTGGGCGAGAGGGATTTTTGGCGTTCCTACTTGAATCGTATACCTCCCATCAGGCCGGTAAAACGAGTTGTAATCCGAAGCGCTTACTTTGTCGGATTGCCAGTCTGCAAACTTGAACATGGTGGGATCGAGCGCGTTCGAGGTGGAGGCATAGAAAATATTGCGAGTAATGTTCAGGTGGTGGTTGGGCATGCCCAGATACGCTTGGAAGAAAGCAAGCTCTCGCGGCTCGTCGGTTGCTACAATGTTGTTGGTGAGCGTGTTGTAATCGCCTTTGATTAAGAAAGTATAGGGATTGGTGCGGATGTTGTAAACGAGGTTGTTGCTGACCATATTGTATCCGGACCCATCGTCAAGGTACATGCCAACGGCGAATGGATTGTTGACTTGAGTGGTCGCGGTAATGTCGTGAATGACATTGTTGGTGATGAGATTGTCCTTGCCGGAACCCCACAAATAGATTCCGCCGCCGTCATGCGTGTCCCGCATCACGTCCGAAACGTCGTTAAAGGCGATGGTGCCGTTTCTGGCGTAGACGTAATCGCGGTAGTTTTCCTGAGTTGCGTCCGGAATGAAAAGTTTAGTGTAGTTGAGAGTAAAGCCGAGGTAGAGGATTCCAGCGTAATTTCCGCGGTGGATTTTGTTGAAGGACACGTTGGTCGAGCTGATGCGCGCGAGAAGCATTCCCGCGGCCCTCGAATAGCGCCGGCCGAAGTCGTAAAAGCGGTTGTTGACAATGCGGTTAAAGCCACTCACGTCGCCATTGCCCGGATAAGGGCCGCCCAATTTGATTGCATCAGCGCCAAGCTCGTTTAGGTAATTGCCGTAAATGTCAAGGCCAGTAACGTAGAAGCCGCCCGTAATTCCATGAGTCAGTTGCTTGAATTCATTGAAGCGCACGCGGATGTTGTCGGCGTAGGCCACATGCAATCCCGTGGGCGTGCTTAGCGGCCCGTTGGAATTGGCTGTCTTAAAGCCGTTGCCCATTTCGAGAGTCAGGCCGCGCAGTTCGATGTTCGACGTTTTTACCGAGGGCGAAGAGCCGGAGACCTGGATTATCCGCTCGATTGTGGGCGCCAGGATTTCCTGCGAGTCAATCGGCGCGTTTCGCGGCCAGTAGTAAGTCAGGCCGGTCGTCTCGTCGTAGAAAAATTCTCCGGGAGAGTCAAGAAAGTCGAGTGAATTGATGAGGGCAAACCGGTTGTTGAGTCTTATGACGTAGCTCGTGTTGGCTGACAGGTTGATTGTGCGGGTGGAGAAGTTGACGTAAGTGATGGGAGTTATGTCAACGGCCCAGTCGTAAACGTAAGAGCCGCTTCCGCCGGGGAAGATGTAGGCCTTGGCACTGGAGTAGGAAAACGTGTCGGGAAGCGCGCCGGACGGGTAGACGAAGCTCGTGAAGTTGTTGTCGCCATAGCCGGCAACTTTCAGGTAACCTGAATTGGGCGTGCGCGCGGGCACCGCCTCGACGCCATTTTCGTAAAGCGAGTAAATATTGGGGCCTATGTTTGCAACGTAGATGTTGCCTGAATAAAGCGTCCAGCCGGTCGCGGCCTTGGATGCAATCAACCTTGGCTTCTCGCCGTAGTAGTTGCGCCAAATAACGCGATAGCCGTTCTTTCCGGAATCCGGGGGCTGGAGCAAAAGCCCGCTCGTAAGGTAGTACTTCCCACCTCGAAGAAAGACAACCGCATTAGAGGTCATTCCGGAAGTGATGTTGGTGCGGATTGTAGTCTGGGCTTTTGAGAGTGTTAGGAATGGTGCGGTTAGTGTGCCGGGGTTGTTGTCATTGCCGTTTGTTGCAACGTAGAAGAAGACTGTCGAGTCGCAGGCGTCGCCCACGCCATTCTCGTCCGCATCCCATTGGTTGGCGTTCGCCACTGACGGACAATTGTCAACTGAATCGAGCACGCCGTCGTCGTCTGAGTCGGGCGGGGGCGTCGGAGTCGGCGTGGGAGTGGGAACGCAGGAGGGGCACGGTGTTGGCGTGGGTGTAGGCGAGCCGCTTGGCGTGGGGCTCGGCGTTGGGCTGCTGTTTGGAGTTGGCGTTGGGCTTCCTTGCGGGCCCGGAGTTGGGGTCGGCGATGATGTTGGCCGGGGGGTGACTATAGGGAGAGTAGAGTTCACGCAGTGCTCGGCAGGCGCGATTGATATTCCTTCGCAGCTGGCGACACACACGTTAAAGTAAGTCCTGCCGTCAGAGCCGCAGACCGGCGTGTAAACGCTTGGGCAAGCGCATGGGTCGGGCGTAGGTGTTGCCGTCGGCACCGGAATCGGCTGGACTGAAGGCATTGGCGTGGGCGTTGGGCTGGGCGTCACGATTGGCGTTGAAAATAAGTCGAGTCCCCGCAAGCCGAACAGGTTTTTGCCTAGCTCGCGAATTTTGGTGACGATTTTCATCTGCGCATCCACCATCTGCTGCGCAACAGAAACAATAGGATGATACTCCGATTGCGTAGGCGGGGAAGAAACGATGAAGAAAGAACCTGCGAGTGTAATGTAAGCCAAAACCGCGATTAGAAAAACGATTGTAAAGGCCGACGCCGCACTTTCGCCTAACCTACCGCGCAGCGCCTCCAGCTCTTCCCAAAAATCCACGCTAGGCTAACGCCAAGGGAATTTAAGAACAGAACGGCTCTCTGCTGTCGAAACACTAATGGAAAAGAAAAAAAGCGCATAGCTAACGGTGGAACTCGAAGGCATCGTGCTGGTCTAAGTGCAGGGGGAGTACGCTGAGACGTCGTCTAGAAGCGGACTTTGCGAGACACAATTGATTCGTTGATTAATATAGTCCTAAAATCAATTATTCTTGACAGAGGGAATCAACTTGATTTTGCGTCCAAGAACTTTAAAGTCAATGGCTGAACAACTAGCCCAATTGCCCCCTCAAAGACGGAAAGTAGTGGTTTTAGTCGGTAGACACCTAAATGAAGGGTCAGTAAACTTAGCAAACAGGTGTCATGAATCTTGGGGAAAAAAAGGCGCGGTCACCATCCAACTTCCAGTGGACTGGACTCCAGAAGGTTTTTGGCATAGTGCGATGCAACGAAATCTCACTGCTGAAGAAGTAGAGAATGAAGCGAAAGCTATTCCTTCAGATGAGGCTATTTTAGACTTTCTCTTCAAAAGAGGATTTCGAATTCCGGTTCTAAATATCCACGGCGCTGGACACGAGGCGCGCGATATAACTAATTCTTCTGCGGAAACTGCCGAGAATAGGGAAAAAATCGAGACTGAACGGACTCCGACAACAAGCATAACCACAGGTAATAAAACGAGAATTTTCGAGCACAAACTCATTCGCCATCACTATGGTAATATTGAACATCCTAACGAAATTTTGATAGAAATATATTATGGCGGATCTAAAAGAAATACTAAATCTCTAGAATATGCGGTAGGTTTGGATCCGCATTCGAGACTCGCAGTTAACAATTCTCCGAGTTATATTGCAAAAAGATACTTGCGCGGCATCGTTATCAACCGCGGTTCACTTGAGCGCCTTCACAAGGACGTGACTCCGAAAATAGAAGAACTGATTGAACACCTATCAAAAACCGGTCTAAAAGCAAGGCTTGGAAAAAGAGACTATATTCGCTGAAATTGTGTCTCTGGATATGAAAACAAGTCGTTGGCGACAAGGTCTGCTTCTAGACCTGGACTAAGTGCAGGGGGAGTGCGCTTAGACGCGGTCTAGAAGTGGACTTTTCGAGACACAATTGTGTCTCAATCTATAAGTAGTCTTGTTTCACAAGTGATAGTATGCGAATATCCTTTCGGGCTTTTGAACACCGTTATCCTGGCACCTATGGGACGAGCATGCTTTCTGCCAACGAACTGAGAGAAGCGAAATCGCTGAGGACATTCATAACTCGCAAAAAGTACGAAGATGCTACTCGAGGAATTCCAAAAGGAAATCCAAAAATCGTTCGCGTCTTGGGTGAGATTTTTATCATCGACGGCCATCATCGAAGTAGGTTTGCCGTAGATCGCGGGGAAGGAATCACGGTAGAGCATTTCGAAACTGACTCTAAAGCACTCAAATTTATTTTGGATAAAAAGGCAAAAGCCAAGATTGGAGGAGTGGAAATTCGTTGATGAACGAAAAACGAGGCAGTACACTTCTAGATGTTGTCTAAGTGCAGGGGGAGCGATTTGAACTCTTGAACGCCGTTGAGTTTAGCGCTTTTCGCCCTGCCAAAGCGAGACGAATTCCTTGTAGTTTCGGGCAACCATCTCGACTGCTTCCTCGCGCGAGTGCTTGCCGTCCTTCAGGCCCGCCAGGGCGTCCCAGAAGATGGTGCGGCCGACTGCAAAACCGATGATACCGGGAATTTTGGCGCCAACGGAAAGCCATTCCTTGACTTTTTCCTTGCTTTCGCCGCGGCCGAGCGTGATGACGCCGGCTTTCCTGCCGTTTGCCTGCGCTTGGGCGACTATTGCACGCGCGTCCTTTGGCGAATCAACGCCCTCCATCTTCCAGACGTCGGGCTCGACGCCTGCGGCCTGGATGTCGGCCATTGCGCGGACCATGAGCTTGGGGCGAAGTTGGGAATCGTAAGCGGCCTTGTCCCCATTGAGTTTCGCCAACTGGTCGGCGGTCGCGGGGACGAGGAGCTCGAAGAGGTAACCCCGATTGGTGCGCTCGAGGTATTCGCCGAGGGTCTTGAGGCGGGCGAGCTGGCGCTTGTTCATCACGGCATCAGCTTCGTGGTTGTAGCGCACGAGCACTTTTGCGAATGCGGGTGCAAAGTCTTCTAGGTGGTGGCCGAATGCCCCGCCGTACTCGAAGTCAAACTCGTCCTGACCGCTTTTCTCAACGGGCATGGCGAAGTTTACGCCATTTGCTCTCGCGTCGACCGCGATTGCCGCGCCGAACTGCTCGTCAACGAGAATGCCTGCGATGGGCTTTGGCACGCCATCGGCAATCGCCTTTGAGAAGCCCTCGTAGACGACTTTCTTGAAGTCGCAAATGCGGGAAGTCTCTGCCACGGTAGGCGGGCGTCCCTTGATGCCGAATAGCTTCTCCATGAACGACCCGCGGTGGTCAAACGCGAGAATGAGCAGCTGCCGCTTAGTAAAGTCCTTCTCCAATGCCATCTAAACCATCCCCCAAAATTGAATTCAAATTATTAATGCGAGTGCCTGTGAATTGCCTCGACGTAGCGAACTGTGCCGCTTTTTGCGCGCATGACGACGGAATGCGTGCGGATTACACCATGCGGCTCAAACGCTACGCCCTTAAGAAAAGTGCCGTCGGTGACACCAGTTGCCACAAACATTGTTTCTTTCCCGCCGGCCAAGTCCTCGAGCTTGAGAATCTTGTCGGGGTCGGCCAAGCCGTAGTCGATTGCGCGCTTGCGTTCCTCTGGATTGCGGAAGGCAAGCCTGCCCTCCATGTAACCGCCCAAGCACTTCATTGCCGCCGCGGCAAGCACGCCCTCTGGTGCCCCGCCGATGCCAAAGAGGGCGTCGACGTTTGAGCCCGGCATTGCCGAGGCGATTGCACCGGAGACGTCGCCGTCGCCGATTAGTTTTATGCGCGCACCGGCTGCTCGCACGTCGTCTATGAGTTTTTTGTGCCTCTCGCGGTCGAGGATGACGATTGAAAGCTCGTTAACTTCCTTCCCCGTCTTCTTGGCAATGCTTTTCAGGTTCTCGCCAACGGACCTTTCAAGCGAGACGGCATTGCCGACGATGGGGCCGACGGCGATTTTCTCCATGTAAGTGTCGGGAGCATTAAGCAGCTTGCCGTGGGGTGCTGCTGCAAGAACGGCTAGTGCGTTTTCCCCGCCCCTTGCGGTGACGCCGGTGCCCTCAAGGGGGTCAACAGCGATGTCGATTTTCATGCCCTTGCCCGTGCCGACTTTCTCGCCGATGAAAAGCATTGGCGCCTCGTCCCGCTCGCCCTCGCCGATGACTACGGTACCCGCAATGTCGATGAAGTTGAGCCGCTCGCGCATCGCGGTGACTGCTGCCTGGTCTGCCGAGTTGCTGTCGCCCTTGCCTGCCCACTTTGATGCGGAGATGGCTGCGGCTTCGGTAACGCGAACGAATTCTAGAGCGAGATTCTTATCCATTTCCACCAACTCTTTCTTCTTAGCAAATCAATAATATAAGGAGGGAGGGCGCGACGGCGCAGAGCACTTTTGGGATTGCCTCCTTGGGGTTGCCTGGCGAAGCGCCCTCATTTGGTCCTTGTCCTGACGGCTCCCGAAGGCGCGGGTGAGCGCCCCCAACGGGAGTATGATAAAGTATGAAGACATCATATTTAAAAGTTTTGGCTAGGGCCGGCCAAACGTACCGGCAAAGTGGCCGAAATGCCGGGGGGAGCAGGCACAACCGCCGCATTTAAATCCTACTTTATCATACTTCCTCTTATTCGGTGGGGATTTGGCAGAGTTAGAGCGCGTTACGGTCACCATAGACAGGAACCTGCTTGCAAGCGTGGACGCTACGGTGGGCTCCGGCGAGGCAAAGTCAAGGAGCCACGCGATTGACCTTCTTTTGAGAAAAGCGCTTGCACGGACTCAGATGAGGAAGGCCATTCTTTTGGCTGGCGGCAGCCGCGATAAGCTCATGGCACCTGATGGGAAGGAAATCAAGCCCTTAGTCGAAGTGGGCGGCGTCCCGGTTATTGAGCGCATCCTCTTGCAGCTAAAGCGTTTTGGCGTAGAGGAAGTCACGGTGAGTGTCGGCTACCATGGCGAGCGCATCGTATCCAGGCTGCAAAACGGCGAGCGCTTTGGCATCAGGGTCAAGTACGTCTGGGAGAACGCCGACTCGCCCTTGGGAAGCGCGGGGAGCCTGCGATCCGCCCAGCCTGCGCTAAACGAGACGTTCGTCTTAAGTTATGCCGACGTGCTCTACGACTCGCTTGACTTGGCCGACATGCACCGGTTCCACAAGGTAAACGGAGGCGCGTGCACACTCGCGCTTGCAAATGCCGAGCGGGCGAGCCACTTTGGCGTTGCGCAGATGGAGGGGTCGCGCATTCTCGACTTTGCAGAAAAGCCAGTCAGTGCGCAGTCGCACTTGATTAACGCGGGGGTTGCGATTTGCGAGCCAAGCGTCTTTGCATTCATTCCGAAAAAAACGCCTTGCAGTTTTGAGCACGACTTGCTTCCCGCGATGGCCAAGAAGGGCAAGCTCTTCGGCTACGTCTATTCCGGCCCGTGGTTTGATGTCGGCAAGGCCCAGGCGCTGCAGTCAGCGCAAAAGTATTTTGAGCGAAGGTAAAGGCAAATAAGCCCCCTTTGCACGAATTCTCATTATGCCGAAGATAGCTTCCAAGAACATTAAGTGGGGTCTTGCCTTCGAACTCCTAGCCATGGGCCACTCTAGGGACGCAGCCGTCCAAGTTCTCCAGCAAGAGCATCATCCCTGGAATTCACTTGAAGAAGTTCATCGCGCTTATTTTCCCACAGGCGGTTCGCTCAAGTCACCTAATCTTGAGGGCGCTTCGCGCGAGGAAATTCTTGCGGAAATGAAAAGAATTGGCGAGATAAGGCGCAAAGTGAGTGAGCGGATGAAGGCACTGAACGACGACCCGGACTTCGCGACAATGAGAAACGCGCGCATCGCGGCAGTGAATGCCGACCTCGAACTGACTGAAAAACGCAAGAAGGCGCAGAAAGTGGCGCTTGCGGAAGTTACGAACAGTCCGGATATGGGAAGGCAAATATCGATAGGCCTGCGCAAAAAAATTGCTGAAGACCCCGAATTTGCGCAGAGGCTTTCTCAAAACGGTTCTGCGGTCCTTAACGCGCTTTGGGACAACGACGACTTTCGGGCACTGGCTTCCAAAAAGTCAAGCGCTTTTTTCACTCAACTTAACCAGGAGCCGTCTTTCGCTGCAAAGAGGGACGCCAAGATTGAGGGCGTAAACAAGCGGCGAAAAGAGAACCCGGCTTTCGGGAGGAGGTGGCTTAACGCGCTCAGGGCAGCGAAAACTAAAAAAACCAAGGCTGCAGCGATAAGAGGGTTTTTGGAAGGGCAAGACAGCACTTCCTCGGATTTCGAGCAAACTCCCGTAGATGCCAACACCCCAGAAAGCCATTTGATGACAAAACTCATGGCGGAAGAACTCATCAAAGCATTAGCCGCCCTTGAGCCGCAAGAGCGTCACGCGGTCAACGAGGAGTTCGAGCTTGGGATTGACTTGCCTAAAGCGCAATTCACTGACGACGAAAGGCAAAAACACGTCGCTAGCGCGCTTAAGAAAATGCGCGACCACTTCACCGACATCGACCTCCACGACTACCGGCCAGAGCCACAATGGCAGCCGAACACCAAGCGCTCGAAGGTAATAGACATCGAACTTCCAAGCGCCCTTGGCAGGCTGACCAAGGATACGCGCAAGAACCGCAAGCGCTAACCCACCGCTTGTTTTAAATATTACGGCTTCGAACTTTGTGCATGGATAGGGGAGGGCTTGCACGCACTTACGTGCGCGGGGTAAAAAAAGCTCTTAAGGAAATTTACGAGGCCGGAGAGGAGGGCTTCTTCGGCCTGGCGGACGACTTCGAGGGCCGCGACGTTCCCGTCTACGAAAAATACATCAACCCCCTAGAGAAGCGCGGCGTGCCGAGCTTCCCGTTTACTACTGGCGTTTCCGGCATCGTCATGGTGATGGTGGGCCTGTTCCTCTACTCTCTTTTGGTTTCGCCCAACACTACGGTTGTCGAGTTCCGCGTGGTTGACACGCAAAACCATCCCATTGACGGGGCGCTCGTGCAGATTAACGACGCGTTCTCAAAGAAAGTCGAGACTTACTCTTACACTATTTCAGGCGGCAAGCTCTTGTTCAATCAAGTGCCTGCAGGAAAAGCGCTGACGTATGCGGCTTACAAGCCCGGATACGAGAGAAAGAGCGCGTCCATTGGCGGTAGCGAGCGGCTGATTACTATAGTAATGCGGTGTGTGAGCGGCGACTGCGGCACAAAGGCGCCCGCACTTCTTTTCTCGAACTTGAATGTCTGCGCTGACGGGACGCCAATCGGCGAGTGCAGCGTGACGCGGCGGCCCCTTAGGTGCAAGAATGGCGTGATGGTTCCCGATGCAAGCTGCGGGTGCGACGCTGGCTTTACATTCAAGGACGGCACGTGCGTTCCCGACAACGGATGCGGGTACTTCTGCCCCGACGGCACGCTCATCGGCTCGTGCTCGGCAAGCAAGCCGCTTGAATGCAATTCAGACCTGACCCTAACGACTAATGCGCAAAAGTGCGGCTGCCCGCCCGGATTCTTTGCCCAAGGCAACGTCTGTAAGCCCGAACGCACGACCACCGACTGCCCTGGCGGCGTTCCCCGCCTTGCGTGCAGTCCCAGCCAGCCATTTTACTGCAACCGCGACGGCAAGGTCGAGACTCGCGGAGACTTGTGCGGATGCCCCGAAGGGTTTACGCTTGATGGCACAAACTGCAAGGCTGACACGGGCGGGGGCGCAACTGAATGCGCAGACAACACCGCCAAGGGCCAGTGCAGCACTACGCGGCCGTTCTACTGCAATGACGCCCTTGAATTGGTTTCAAGGGAAAGCTGCGGGTGCGGCCCCAACTATCGTTACGCCAATGGCGTGTGCGAACCCCAGCAGCGGCCGACCGCCTGCAGTGATGGCACGGCTTTTGGCACCTGCTCGCGCAACAAGCCGTTTAGGTGTTCAGAGACGGGCGTGCTTGAGAACGCGGCGAGCAGCTGCGGATGCCCTGACGGTTTTGACTTGAATTCCGCCGACGACAGCTGCAAGCGGCGCGAAGGGACATACTTCTGCACGGATGGCACGCAGTCGACGAAGTGCTCCGCAGACAAGCTGTTCGTTTGCGATGCGACCTGCACTCTAAAGTACGCTCCGACCAGTTGTAGTTGCACGCCAAACCTGGCGATATTGTCGTGGCACCCGACTTTCGCGTGGCAGACTCTGACAATAAAGACCGACAGGGGCACCCTCGTCGTCACAATGCCGCCAGTAAATCCCGGCAAGCCGACCGAGTGGCCGGTGATTCTTTACGTGGCCCAAGACGGCACGCTTTACTACGGCGATGACGCACACGATGGCACCGGCAACCGATTGAACTTCGAGCAGGCCGCATCTATCGCGCATAGGGTTGACCCAAGCAAGGCAATCAACAGCGCTGCTTTCGTGCTAACTGCTGTAACAGGCATGGTCTCAACTCGCGGCGATGTCTCAAGCGACTTGCGCCAGGGCGAGATTTACGCAGCCTGGGGAATTAACGCCAAGAGCGGCTCGCGCGAACTGCCCGGCAACCACTTTGGCTACCTTGACCGGTTCAACAAATTTGTTTTGCAGGCCTGCACTGACAACTCTTGTTCAGTCAGGTCGGGAAGCCAATGTGGAGGCGGCGGTGGAGGCACCCCAACGCCCACTCCGGGAGGCATCACTCCGACACCCACGTCAACCCCGACGCCTACGCCCACTCCAGGCGGGCCTTACTGCGGTGACGGCATTTGCCAAGCTCCCGCCAACGACGCGCAGGGCACGTATGCTGAAACTTGCTTGCTTTG
Organism: archaeon; assembly: GCA_020057405.1. Taxonomy (GTDB): domain Archaea; phylum Micrarchaeota; class Micrarchaeia; order Norongarragalinales; family UBA97; genus JAGVFW01. The sequence continues at coordinate 93,630 of JAGVFW010000003.1, forward strand.
CCCGATGGACTGCGGCGTTTGCCCGCCTGAAGACAACACTGGCGACGTCGAGGCGCGGGTTAGCGAGTGCGGAAGCGGCCAGCCTATTGCTATTCCCAACGCGGTTGTTGTTGCCGGCGGAGTGCGCGGCGTGACGGACTCGGTGGGCCGCGTGCTGCTTACCCAAGTGCCCGCAGGCATCGGCAAGCCCGTTGACTCGTTCAAGGACACTTACTTGGCTTACCAGGGCAGCGTTGATGTGCCCCTTGGAGGCATTGCGCATGCGAACTTGTGCCTTAGGGCGAACACTGCGCCCACCCCGTTGACTGGAAGCGTGCAGGCTACAATCACATCCTGCAAAACGCAGCAGCCAATCCCGCTTGCAAGAGTGTTTGCTGGAGGAATCGGAGGAGAAACTGACTCTAGTGGAAGCGTGCTTTTAGCGCGCGTGCCAGTCGGAACGCAGCCCTTCGACGCTTTTGCCAATAGTTACAAAGCTTACAAAGGACAAGTAACTGTGTTTTCGAACCAAGTGGCTTCGGCCCGCGCCTGCCTCGAAGAAACTGGCGGCGGCAGCACTCTTCTTGCTGGCGACTGCAGCTCGCCTGGCTTGATGGTGTATTCTTACGCCCCGCAGCCTGTTGCGCAGACTCTTGGTGTTGAGACCGAGTCAGGCGTAGTGGCAATTGCATTGCCCGCTTTCTCGCCCGCAAGCGCCGAGCGTCCGATTGCGTTCTACATTGACTCTCAAGGAAAAGCGTATTTTGCCGACTCCAAGCACGACGGCACTGGCGCGAGGCTGACTTTCGAACAGGCGACTGCAGTCATGGGCTCTGTTGGAGGCGGCGGGAAGGCCGTGCCATTGACGTCCCAGTTTGCCTATGAGGTTGAGACCACGCGCGGCGACTTGTCGGGCTCGACGCAAAGCCCCGTGCTCTACCTGGGCTGGGGTTACTCGACGACAAGCGGCTCGGACAAGTATCCTGCAAACGCGTTTGGTTACGTCAGCGCAAGTGGTGCTTTTGTTCCAGCAGGCTGCCGGGTTAACGACTGGCAAGTGTGCAGGTTTGGCAGGCCAATGGCACCAGAAGTTGTGCAAAACACTTGCGCAAACAAGGCAAGTGCATTCACTTCCTACCCATCCGGTTCGGCAGGAGCAAACATCGGTGCGCCAAGCGTGCCTGACAAGTGCACCGACGGCACGCTCCCAGGCCAATGCAGTGTGGCAAAATGAAGACTAAAATACAGGCAATTGTAGTAATCGCGGCAATGTTGCTGATTTTGACAGCTGGAGGCATCAACGCGGCCACGCCAACCCCAACCGGCCAGCCTACGGTCACCCCGACAGCCTGCGAATTGTGCCAAATCGAAGGCGGCCCCTGCCCTACAGACTGTCCGGGCGGATCGCCGGGCCCAAGCCCCACGCCAATTGACTGCTTATTGTGCGAGACCATCCAAGGCAACGTAGCGTTGCCCTATTACTGTTACTTGACCCCACCAGACGGGTGTGGATTGCCGACTCCAACGCCTTCAGGCACGCCCACCCCGACGCCGCTTGGCACGCCCACTCCAACTCCGGGCTGGTGCGGTGACGGCATTTGCCAAGGCGGTGGCGGAGGGTTTGGCTCGCCTACGCCCATCGGGGTGATTGACGTCATTACCGCAAAGGGCGGATTCATGTCATTTCTTCCAGTCAAGGACATTGGCCTAGGCAACGGCGGGAGCGGCGGTTACTCTGAAACGTGTTCCTCGTGTGCAGTTGACTGCGGCGTGTGCCCGACGCCTTCACCAACGCCATACGGCTTCTGCGGCGACGGCATTTGCGGAGCAACTGAAAACTGCATGCAGTGCACCCGCGACTGCGGTGCGTGCCCGACTCCCTCGCCCACTCCAACAACCGTTCCGTGCAACTGCTTCTGCGTTCCAAACCCGACTCCAACGCCTGGGCCGCAGAGCAACGCCTGCGCTGTTCGACCGCAGCTCGTTGACTTCACCGCCTGCAAGCTTCAGTTGGGCGACATTTCTGGCCCCTCGCCATCATCCTGCCAGTCTGACCTGACTGTTCGCGTCTGCGACGCCACCGGTTTGCCGCTTGGCGGCAAGGTATCTGTTTTTGATGGCGTGTCGGACTTAAACTCCGGCTTGCGCATTCAAACGCTTACGCGAAACCGCGGGCGCACTTCGGCAACTGCAAAAGGAGGCACGCTGGCGCTTGACATTACAACCGGCACGGACGAACTGGTGCCGCCACTTGTCGTAAAGGCGTGGTGCGGCGACGGCAAGGCATTCGAGTGGCGCACGCCAGAGTTTAACCGCGGAGTCTCGGTCGGCATTGAGCCGAGCGACTTGCTGTTATACGCTTCAAGCGACGGCTCGACTTACTTTGCGACCAAGGACGGCAAGACAATCAGTTTTGCGGCTGCTGCAGTGCCCGCAAACTTGGCTGCCAAGAAACCGGCGTCACTGGGAGACTTGTCTGTTGAGATTGCCGACCCGTTCCTCGTTGGCAACGGCGATGCGCTAAAGGAGCCGGGCATTGGCGTGCCTTTTGTCGCGCGTGTGCTGCTGGTTAACCGCGGCACCGAGTCATTGGGCCCCGCGTTTAGCCTGCACGCCTACGTTGACGGGGTGCAAGTGTATTCCGCCACAATCGAGCGCACTCTGGCGCCCCGCGAGTCTTTTGCTTATGAAATTCCACTCACGTCCAACAAGTTCGGACAGCAGCAGGTTGCGGTCGAGGCCGGCGACCTGCAGGGAACTACGGGCTGCGGGTTTAGCGAAGTTACGCTTTACAACAATAAGCTTACTGAAACAGTCACCGTCGCCACCGACCCCGTGGCGGATACTGAAGGAAGGCCGATTGTCAAGTGCGATGACGGCACCGTAGTCGGCAGCTGCAGTAGCCAAACGCCGGACAAGTATTGTGCCCTCGCGCCACTCCTGACGCCCCAGGGAAGCACGCCCGGCTGGGTGTCCGCCGACGGCAAGGCGCCTGGCACGGTCAATGACGATTATTCTGGCACTTCGTGCGCGGGCTTGAGTTCTCCGACAACTCAAAAGTGCTTCGGCGGCGCGAAAAACGCGCTTTCGGGCACCGCAACCTACTCGGGCCTCGTGCGCGTGTTTAATGGCGAGGACATCACATTTACCATCGAGCCCGACGACGACGGCGTGCTTTACTTTGACGGCGAGGCTTTCTTGGCCGCCCACTATGAAGTGCAGGGAGACGGAACGCCTAGGAGAAAGACGGCAACTGCAACGCGTTTTGTCACCGCCGGCCTCCACTCGATCCAATTTAGCACAACTAACATCGAACCCCCTGATGTCGGCGGATTCATTTACTGGAAGGGCGAGTCGTTCCCGGAGCAGGAAATTTCGCCCGCGGTCTTTCTAGAGTGCAATGGCGGGACCGGCAGCGACTGCCATGATGTCCCGAGGCTCTTGCCAATGCCGCCTAACGGCTGCACTTGGGTTGAAAAATCAATATGCCCCGCGGGCAGTTACTCTTGGAACTGGGAGCTTCAGTGCCGCCGCGAGACTTGCGCGCGCGTTGGCGGCTCTTTAATCGGCTGCGAGTGCAGCGACGGGACTCCCGCAAGCGAGTGCAGCCTTGACTCGCGTGGACTCATTTGCGCATTTACTGGTTCTAACAACAACCTAGTCGGCGGCGGTAGCGTCACCCTCAAGCAGGATGACCGCTGCGCTGTTGGCGGCGGGACCTGCACCGAAGGCTGGACTGACAAGACGGGCACGCAAACGGGCCTTATTGAATTTACTTACCACGAGCCCTACCTCGACACTTACGGCCAGGGCACGATAACACACACTGGCACTTCGCCTCGCCTCGAGTTTGATGGGAAAGCAAGCGATTACAGCGCAACGGGCTATCTTAAGGTTATCCAGCCGCGCGTGGTCGCGTTCAAGTTGTCTTCGCAGGAGCACGCGAAGTTCTTCATCAACGGCAGGCTTGTCTTTGAGAAGAAGCAATGCCGAGGCGCGCTAAACTGCCCGCCGGCTGTTGTCGTCTCCCGCTTCCTTGACGCTAATGTCTACCGCGTGAATGTTGATGTTGTTGATGAAGCTTCAAGCGGCGGCAATGGCCACGTTGGAGTCAAGCTCGAATGGCAGGCCAAGCCGCCCGAAGGCACCTGCACTTCGGGCCTGCCGTTTGAACCAATCGGCCCGTCAAACTGCGGTGGCCCGACGCCGACTCCCACTCCAAGCATCACGCCAACCCCGACTCCCACACCGACAATCACCCCGACGCCACCGCCACAGTGCAACGATGACAGCCAATGCCAGCCGCCTGACAAGTGCACGCCAATCTGCGTGAGGCAAGGCAATGTCATCGTGTGCTACGGCGTTTGCGAACCGCCGTGCGACGGGACTTGCAGGGACGGCTACGTCTGCATCGAACCCTCGCCGACTCCGACGCCAACCATCACGCCATTCCCAACGCCAAGCCCCACGCCAATAAACTGCGGCGCGTGCGAGGCTATCCAAGGCAACGCGGCCTTGCCCGGTTACTGCTACGTTGCGCCCCCAGACGGGTGTGGCTATCCGACGCCAACGCCCTACCCTACGGGAACACCTACTGCAACAGCTGACATCACGCCCCTTCCTGCTTAGGAGATGTAAAAAATGAACAACAAATTCATCGGAATCGCTGCAATTGCGCTAGTGCTTCTCGTCGTGGTCGCGCCACAGCAGGCAACGGCCAAGCCGGCAGTGTGCGGAGACCTCTTCTGCGACCCCGGAGAGTGCGGCGCGTGCCCTGGCGACTGCAACCCAGTGTTGTGCCCCAGCCCCACGCCTACTGCAACGCCCACTCCCTCGCCAACCATAAGCCCGACGCCTTCGGGCAGTCCCACTCCAACGCCAACCGGCACGCCCTTCCCGACACCTAGCCCGACTCCCGACATTTGCGTGCTTTGCCAAACGCAAGGATACGGCCTGCCGTGCCCGGGCTACTGCGGCGGCGGAGTTTGCGTGCCAATAGAGTGCAAGTTTAACTCCGACTGCCTGCCCGGCTGGGAGTGCCTGCAAATCTACAGCGTCCAGTGCCCGGTCGGCCTGCAGAACCGCTGCCCTACAGGCAGAGTTTGCGTGCCCCCCGCCCCGACTCCAAGCCCCGTGCCAACTGCAACGCCAGTGCCTTCACCAACTCCTAGGCCCAAGCCTACTCCCACTATAGCCCCAACTCCTTCAGTAGAGCCATTCTGCGGTGACGCAATCTGCTCTGCGGGCGAAAGCTGCGCCAGCTGCGCTACTGACTGCGGAAGGTGCTCGCAAAAAGACATTTGCGGCGACGGAATTTGCGGCCTTACTGAAGACCAGAAGACCTGCCCGGCCGACTGCGCGGGACCGACAATAACGCCGGGACCAAGCGCAACGCCCGCGCCTACTCCAATATTCATCACTCCAGCGCCTACGGCAACGCCAATCGGAGGAGGCGGTACGACGCCCACTCCAACGCCGGTGCCAACTGCAACGCCAATAGCAATCGGCTGCGGTGACGGCATCTGCTCGGCGACAATCGCAATCGACGGCGCAGTAGGCGGAATCAGCAGTTCCAAGGTCAGCGTTGGTGAAACGTGTTCGAGCTGCCCGGCTGACTGCGGAGTGTGCGTGACTCCGGCGCCTACTGCAACTCCGACACCCCTGCCAACTGAGGTAATCGTTACTGCGGTCCCGATTGGCGGCTCGGTTCCAGTTATCACCCCGACGCCCGTACCGACTGCAACGCCCGCTGGAGGCATTGACGCGGCCCAGGGAGGCAACCAGGCGACGGGCTTCTCGCTTAACCGCGATGCTATAACGCCGTTCTTCCGCGCAATGGCCTGCCGATTCATCGGCTTAGGCTGCTAAACGAAGTGAAGAGCAAATGGACCGGAAGAATGCGGGCTATGTTATCCTCCTAGTCGGCCTCGTGGCCGCGGTTGGAGTTCCGGACTACAGCATCATTGGGGCGGCTTTGATGGTCGCGGGCCTGCTTTTGGCTTTTAGTTAGGGATTCTGGGGCGCAAGCCGGTTGATTGCCGCTGCGTTGCGGGCATAGTCAGCTCCGTTGACAAAGAGCCTCACGCCGTGGCTGCGCTCGATGTAGGCAGCCAGTTGGGCGGGCACGTCGTAGAGGCCCAGTTGCTCTCCCGCCATCGCGCTATTGGTACCCAAGAGGCGCTTGAACTCCTCTGCAGTAACCCGCTCGGAATAGTCGTTGCCAGACAAGCTATAAGACTCGACTGCGGGAGTGCCGTCCTCGTCACGGTACTGCACTTGAATCTCGTCCTTGACCCGCACTATTTTCTCGACAGAACCACCCCGGCCGAAGATGCCTGAAAGCACTTCCTTTGCGGGCACTGCCTCGAGTCCCAACTGCCTGCCCGTCAATGAACTAGCGCCGTCAAGCACTTTTTTGAACTCTTCGGCGGTAAAGCGCTTGCTCTTGTCGGCGTCGGCCAAGTTTAGTTCGGTTACGCGGCCGTAGCCTTTGCTATCGAACCAATGAACGCGAATTGCGTTGCCCGCGTCGTCAACGCGGTTTAGCTTCCCGCCGCTTTTGACTAGCCCGTCGACCATCTTTTTGGCCGCGCCGCTTCCCCAATCGACTATTACCGGCTTTGGAACGGCAGGCGAACGCGAGTTTATCGCCTGCATTGCCTCCATGTCGCGGCCCCGGCTGCTCTTCTGCAGCTCGTTTCGAAGCAAGCGCAGGTACTCCTCGCTTGCGCGCTGTTGTTTTGACTTGAAGAGCCCGAATAACCAGCCCCTGCCGACTGACTCGTTAAGCAGCCGTCGGCTCTCGCGCTCCCACTCGCCGGAGTCCTTCCAAAGGGGGTTGGCACCTTCCTTGCGCTCGACTCCCATGCGCAAAAACTGCTCGGCCGCTGCGCGCTGGGCTTCGCTTTTGAAAAGCACGAGGCTGCGCGCTGCGTCGAAGAACCGCTTCACAAATTGCTTAGCGCGAGGGTGTTAAAAAAAGCGCCGGGAGGGAGATTCGAACTCCCGCACCCGTGAGGGAACTGGTTGGCCCGTGTTGAAAGCCGAAGGCCCATAAGTAGGGCGTTAGGCTATTTCGAGACCAGCGCGATAACCACTCTGCCATCCCGGCCTGAAAGTATTGTGACCGCGGAAGCTAATTAAATCCACGGGCACATTTCTTTCCATGGCAGTAGTCTCAAGAGTGGTTGTTCTGACCCACCCCCACTTCATGGTAAACTATAGCCTGAACGCCAGGCTACCGGCCTCAAGCGCCATGCTGGAAAAGCTGCATCCGAAAGTCGAGGAGCTAGCGCAGGGAAACGAGGTGGCCCGTAAAAAACTGCTTTACCTCGCCTCGCTGCAAAACCATTACCGCACTCAGGTTGACGCGATTGCGAAAGAATCCGGCACCCACTTGATTTTCCTCGCCGACATTTTCCACAGCGACCCGGACTACATAGGCAATGAAATGGAGGAACTGTCCAGGGCAGGGCTGTCTTCCGAAGTTGCGAAAAACGTCTTTGACTTTGCGCACGACATGCAGGCGAAGCTCGCTTCCTACGCGAAGGAAAAGATGGCAGACCGCATTTGGGTTTCAAGGGCCACGCCAGCTTCCGCCGGCCGCGTGCTAAAGGGATACCTTCGACGCAATGGGCACGACCTTCACCCGAAAGCTGAAATCAGCGTCTTTGGCGAATGCTTAGGCGAGTGCGTCGACGAAGCGCATCAAAGCCTGAAGGATGCCGGCTTTAGAAACGCGGTAATCGACAGGACAAAATCAATTTAAAAAATAGTAATGCGAACACGTATGACCGAATTAGTACCGCTTGTTGCGGTGATTGCACACCCCCACTTTCGGGCGAAGTCCACAACGTGTGCGTCACAGAAACCCACGAAAGCATTGTCGCGGCTGGTTTTGCCAGAGCCAAAATAGCTAGAGAAAAGTCTTTGGGATAAGCTGCCTAGAACTGCACTAGCGAGCGGTACTGCTCGAAGCGCTCGGCAATGTCCTCGGCGTCTATTGCCGCGAGGCGCTTTAGGGAGAAGTCCTCCACAGCGAAGCTGCCCATCACGCTGCCGTAAGCAATTGCCTTTCGCAATTGCGCTGGAGTGAGGCCGTCGCGCTCGACGCCGTGCTTTGCGAGGTAGCCGATGAAACCGCCGGCGAATGAGTCGCCTGCGCCCGTCGGGTCCTTTAGTTCCTCTAGCGGAAATGCGGGGAAGGGATAGACTGCGCCGTGATAGAAGAGGAGGCAGCCGTGCTCGCCTTTCTTGATGACAACTACCTTGGGGCCCATGTCCCAAATCTTTTTGCCGGCCTTTAGGAGATTGCTTTCTTTTGTGAGAAGGCGAACTTCTGCGTCGTTAAGCACGAGGCAGTCAACAGCGGCGATTGTCTTTAGGAGCGCCTCGCGCTCGGTGTTGATGTAGAACTCAATAGTGTCCATTGCGGAGAAGCCGCAGTTTTTCACGCTCTTTAGCACGGCGAGCTGCTTTTGCGGCGGCATTGTCGCGAGGTAGACGAAGCGCGAGTTCTCTGCAGCCGAGTTAGGCACTACAGGATTGAAGGTCGCCAGGCTGTTTAGCTGCGTCTCGTTCGTCGTCCGGCCGCCCAAGTCGTAGCCGAAGGAAGAGTCGTAGAAGAACGTCTTTTCGCTTGCCGAACGCTGCACGCCAGCCAAGTCAAGGCCGGTGCGTTTTGCGAGGAAATCCCAGTGCTCTTTAGGAAAGTCGTTGCCCACAATGCTCACCAAGCTTACTGGTGAAAAGAAGCTCGCGCTGTAGCTAAAGTAGCTGGCCGCCCCGCCGAGTACGCGCTCTGCAGTCGCGAAAGGCGTGCGAGTCGTGTCAAGGGCTATCGAGCCCGCGCAAAGAATGGATTGCATGAAAATAGTTTGTGGCGGAAAAGAAGATATACCTTTAAGCTCGGCGTCCCCCCTAGGTTATTGGGAAATGGTGTGGAAATCAAAGTAGCCTTGTTGTTAATCACCGCGTGTCTCGTTCTAACCGGTTGCTTGCAGCAAGAGGCGCCCGAAGCGACTCCGACCCCCACGCCAGCCATTGAAACGCCGACTCCAACTGCCGAGCCGACGCCATCGCCTACGCCAAGCCCCACTCCGTCGCCAACGCCGTTGCCGACTCCAATGCCAAAGACGTTCCTGCCATTCCCGTCGGTTGAGAACGGCACTGGCTTTTCCATCCAAACGCAACTTTACGATTTTCTTGACGAGAGCCAGAACACTGTCGGCGACTACGGCCGCGTCAACGACATTTTCTGGAGTCCGATAACTGGGAACATCGCCAGCATGGGAGGGTACAAAATCATCGGCTACAAGCGCGGCATCGCGGGAACCGTCTCCACCCAGCAGGACTACTACTTCCTTGCAGGCAGATCGTACTACGACGACAACCAAACCGCTTACGTCGCCCGCTACCTACAAGCCTGGCAAGTCATCAACTTCACGCCCGCAATCACCTCGACCGTCATCGCAAACACACACCCGACGATATACATCTTCGGGCAAGAGTACCAAATTGACAACTTCTGGCCCGGCAACTCGAGCCTAGGGCCCGAAGTGACTTTATCGAGAAACAGCACAATACAATCAATAAGAAGCCTTACGATTACAATCGGAGAAAAGTTTGAGCTAGATAATGGAAAGCAAATACGACTACAAAAAACCACTCCTCACAGCAGTAATGGCGTGCCCTACGCTACATTTGAAATTTTAGAAAATAACCTAACGCTTGATTCCACTAGCGTTAACGTGTCACAAGGATTCTATGAAAAAAACGATGTCAGAATCGCAGTAAAAGACATTAATGAGAACAATTCAATAATTGATGTTGACGCCTCAGCCAAAACCCGATTGAAACTCGCTGACCTCGAACCGATAACAATAACTCAAGATGCAAATAAAAGTCAGATTCTATTCACCCAACGGAAGAAAGCGGGCGAGGTTATCGACGCGCCCGGAAACCTGCGGTTGATCCTAGTTTCGATTTCACCATACTCCGATTATAACTCACCATTCGCAAGCTTTGAAATTACTCAAAACGGTGCGCGGCTTGACTTCTTTAGCATGAGCAAATCTAGCCAAACCTATTCAAAGTACGGATTGCAGCTTACGGTTCACGATGTGTTTGTCGGCGGAGGGGATTCCTCCTATGTCGATTTCACTGTGGGCGATGGTTCAAAGTCAGTCAACCAGGCCAACTACGATAATGGTTGGTCGGTGCGCGTGCGGGCGGAAGATTTCCCGGAGAACCTTAGCTTTATGCCGGCGCTAAAAAGCATCGAGTTGAGGCAAGCGCCTTCGGACTTCGTTTCTGAAGGCGGTTCGATTAACATGATTTCATGGCCCGTATTCGCACGGCTTACATTCAACGGCCGAACGCAGGTGCCTTTCGACACTTTCAACTTGGAGGCATTGGGCCAGCGCAGGTTCTTCATCAACGGCAGTCCCGTTGAATTCGACGCGGTGCTTTTGACTGTTGGCGACAAGTTTTTGGATGTCGGGAACGGAGCGAACGCTTCGCAGGTCCTCATCGACGCTTCCGAAAACGGCGCGTTCTACTACGCTGCGGACGAAAACCAGTCGATTTACGGAAACTCGAGCATTTTGAAAGTGCAAACTGATTTTGTCAAGTACACTGGCGACTTTGACTCAAACGTGTCAAGAAATCCGTTGATTTACCACTCTAACGACGGCACGCTGCAGGTAGAGGAGCTATACGGGTTCGCCAACCACTCTTACTACAATGGCCACTTTGCAATCGGGCTGCCGAAGCTTGAGTCCAACGACACTCCGGAAGTGAGGTACTACTTTGACACGCCCGGAATCGACAAGGTCAGGCAGCTCAATTCGGGTGCGCAAGTCAAGGAAGGCTGGGTTTCACCGCTCGGGTCAGTCCTCTCTAGCGACCGGCCGGGCCAAATAAGCATCAACCACGCCAGGACGCAAGCTTACGCAGTATACTACTTCACCGTAACGCCCTAACTCTAGCCGCTGGCCCCCGGCGCAACGGCTTTTAACGCTTGCCGCGCTAATGATTGCGGTGGGTTTAGTTTGACGGTTTTCACGGAGTGGCCTTCGGCCCTTACCCTGCTGCAAACGCTTTTTGCGCTAGTCGTTTTCCTCTTCCTTCCGGGCTACTTCATCGCCCTCGCGCGCCAAAAGCGGACCGACTTTAAGTCATTGCTTTTTGAGTCGCCGGCAGAGGCGGTTGGCGAAAGCGTGCTTGTCTCGGCGCTCTTACTCGGGTTTGCGTCAATGGCACTCAGCTTTTCAATCGGATTTAGCACACTAGCGATAGTCATTGTCGAAATGGCCGTACTTGGCGGCACGTGGTTTTATTGGACAAAGACAAGCAAGCGAACGTGATTGCACCCGCACTGTTCCTGGCAATAGTGCTAGCGTCCGCTTGGCTAATTTTGCCGGGAGCGAGAACGACTTTAGGCCCGTGGTACGACCCAGTCGTGACTAAGGAGGAGGTCGACGCTGCTCTTTGGGTTGACAAGAACATTCCCGCAAAGAGCTTGTTTGCGGCAGACTTGTTCGCCTGCGAGATGCTCGTCTCTGCTGGCAACCAGTTTTGCACCATTGGCGGAGCATGGGAGCTTGCCGATAGGGCCAACACTCGCTTTTACGAAAACGAGCAGGCATTCATGAGCAACAGCTCCGAACAGGCCCACTCGCTTTTCGTCAAGTATGGGGTGCAGTACGTCTTCACGCACCCCCGGACGTCTTTCTACGCGTACGGGTGGAAGAAGGGGAACATCAGCAAGTTTGAGGACGCGCGGTACTTCGAGCGAATCTACTCCGATAGGGGAGTGGAGATTTTCAAGGTGAAATGATGGAGAAAAAAATCCACGCAATCGCGCTCCTCGCAGTAATCCTCATGTCGACTTACATAGTCTACGACGGGCTATTCAACAAGGCAGGCTACTTCCTGCCGACTTTCGACAACTCGATGCTTCACGCCGGCAGGGCGCGCGTCGTCGTAGACACTGGCCACTGGGCGGAAATGGAACTGGTTTTCGGCGGCATCACGAAAAGCTACCACCTGCCGCTTTACCCTGACATCGTCGCGGGCCTCTCGGCCCTCACCGGATTAAACGTCTGGTGGGCAGTTCGCCTGGCCGGCCTATTGATTACCGGCCTTTTGTTGCCGCTTTCAATCTACTTGCTTGCAAAGCAAGTTAGCGGCAGTTGGCAAGCGGGAGTCATCGCCGCATTAGTCACGCCCAGCCTGCCTTCGATAATCACTTGGGGAACGCGCACAAGCCCGATTAGCTTAGGCGTCGTGCTAGTCGCCTTCGGCATTTACTTTTTGGCAAAAGAAGACTACTGGCTCGCGGGCCTAGCCGGCCTGGCAGTCGCCTTCACGCACCAGCCGTCGCTTTTGGCATTCGGCCTCGGGCTATTCATCTTCTTTGGACTAAGGACTATACTACAGGCAAGGGAGGAAAAGAAGCGGGATTACGTCAGGCTCGCGCAGTCTGCATGGCCGCTGTTTGCCGTCGGCAGCCTCACCCTCGGAGTATACCTATTGTGGCACTTGCGCCAGACTGGCTTCTCGTGCCTGGACTTCAAGTGCCTGCCCCACCTGGCCTCACACGAGTACGGCACTTCAGTTGACTTGGCGAAATACCTGCAGCTATTGCCCCGTGTTCTCGCCGTTGGCGGCGTGGCGCTGGTCGCGATTTCAAACCGCTTCAAGTTCGAGCACAAGCTGTTGCTCTTTTCCTGGCTCGCGGCACTCCTAATCCTCGTCAAGAACGACATGCTTGGCATAGGTGTATTCACCGAGCGCTTCCTAACTTTCTTTGACGAGGCGTTGGCCGTCTTCGCCGGCCTCTTGGCTGGCTGGGCGTACGCCTTGGCAAGCGAGGCACTCGAACAAATCAGCGGCAGGATGAAATCAAAGGCCTAAAATTAGTAAAGAATCCCGCGCTTCCAAAGCCTCAGGCGCATTGCGACGATGTCTGCAAACATCCTAAGCGAGTCGCGCAGGAAATTGACTTTCGACTGCCCCGCAAAGCGCTCTTCACTCCAGGCAATGGGCACTTCGGCAGTGCGGTAGCCCATCTTTTGCGCCAGGACGAGAACTTCAGTGTCCCAAAACCAGCCACGGCTCTTCACGCGCTTGCAAATCTCGAGGATGACCGGCTTTTTGAAGGCCTTGAGGCCGCACTGGTGGTCGCGCAAACCCGAGCCGAGCACTATCTGCACGAGAAAGTTGAACACGCTGCTTGCAGTGAGGCGCGAGAGCTCGCGCTTTGCTTTCGCGCCGGGTGCGTAGCGCGAGCCCGTGACAACATCGCAGCCCTCAAGGGCGGTAAACAACTCCCGAAGCGCTTTCGGGTCTGGTGACAAGTCGGTGTCAATGTAGGCGACAAACTCGCCTTTTGCTTTGCTAAAGGCGTTGATGAGGGCGCCCCCGCGGCCCAAGCGGCCCTCGAAGTGAAAGACGCGAACGTTTGAGAAACCTCGGGCTGCTTTCTTTGCAGCCTGAAAAGTCCCGTCCCTGCTTCCGTCCTCGGCGACAATTACTTCGGCAGGCAGGCCCTTAAGCGCGCCTGCGACTTTACCGATTGCCCTGCCAATCGACTCTGCCTCGTTGTAGGCGGGCAGGATGACGGAATACTTGATTGCCATGTGTGCAGTCATTAGCCCGAAAACCATTTTAAACGGGTCAGCTGCGCGTGCGGAAAATCGCTATGCCCGAATTGGAATAGGCGAGCTCGAAGAACGGCGACGACGAGAAGGTGGCCATGGCGTTGCACTCCCCGCCGGGCCGGACGAGGATGTAGCGCGCGCCGTAGTTACTCATCAGCGAGGCGGACTTTGCCGCGTCGCCGCCACAGTAAATCGCCTTGACGTCATGTTCGCGCGACGACGGGTCGTAGCCAGTGTTGCTGACGTAGGGCGTGAAGGTTAGGAGCCTCAGGCGGCCGGCAACGTCGGTCGGCTGGTTGATGAAAATGTCGGTGACAAAAACGTCCTTGATGGTCGTGTGGCCTTCCATCCACGAGGCGGCCTGCAAGTCAGTATCCGAGAGGGCGAAAGGCGAGCCGAGCACAAACCACCCCGCTACGAGGAGCGGCGAGAGCACGCTCGCGGCTATGGCGATTGCGATTACCGGCTTCGGCAGCCTCGCGAGCACGGCGGCGGCCATGATGCAGAGGGGAAGCCACATGAACTGGAAGAACTTGCCCGTGTCCCAGGAGATTGCGGTGAGCGCAACCGCGTTAGGCACTACAAAGAGCGCGGCCGCCAGGAGCCACAAAAACTTGCTGTCGGCAACCTGCGGCGACAGGCGGGAACAGACGGCCGTGGCCCTGGCACCCAACGAAGCGAGCGCGGTCTTGCCCTTGGTTGCAAAAGCCCTACTGCCAAGCCAGGCGAATGCCAGGCCGGCGATGGCAAGGAAGAGGGGCACGCCAAAGTTGAGGCCATAAAATGTTGCGAATGAAGTCGGGTCGTGGCTGCCTGACTCCCAGCCCCAATTGAACCGCACTGCCCCCGACGAGCCGGCTTTCTGGAGTGGCAGCAGAACGAATGGAATGGCGAGGACAAGGGGGATTGCAAAACACAAGCCGAGCTTGAAAACGTCTTTTGCATTCTGCCTGCTCTTGAAAAGTTGGTTTAGCAAGAGGAGGCCGACGGCGATGGCGGAGACAGGCAGGGCGAAGAACTGGAAGGGAGGCAACAGCGCGGTGAGCAATCCTGCGACAAGCGCCTTTTTGGCCGAGCGCTGCTCAAACGCGAGCGCGATTAGGAGAAGCACGGCGGTGAAGGCGGGCAGGGCGACGGTTGTCGCGCGGTGGGTGAGGAGTCCGACGCCCATTACTGAAGGGACTTTGAACACGCGCGAGTTCCAGTCGTTGTCAAACGAGCGGTGGCTAATCATGTCGAGTGCGTCTTTTCCGTGCGAGAGGCCGTCGAAAAACTCCAGGTATCCCATGCCGCCCCCAAAGACAATCAAGACGACCGCGAGGGCGGCGGCCTTTCGCGAGCGGAGGAAATGCTCGGCTGTTGAGAAAGCCAGGAGTGCAAGCGAGAGGGCGAGGAAGGCTTGGGCGAAAATCATGACGTGCGCAAGCCATGCGCCTGAGGAGACTGCGACGAGGGCGGAGTGCAGGTCGGCAAAATAGTGGTAGGCAAACGGCGTGCCGGCAAAGTAAGGCGTCTGGGGAGGGAAGTTGCCGGCGGCGATAGTTGCGGCAACGGAGTAGTGGAAGAGAAAGTCGCTCCAGTTCCAGCCGCCGTTGACAATGCCGCCGGTCACGTGGCGCCAAGTGCTTTGGTAGAGAACGCCTGCGACGAAAAGAAATGCTGCAGCGCCAAGCGAGAGAACGAGACGGTCTGCAAAAAGCGAGTTCAGCTCGCCCTTTAGCTTGCTAAAGTCAATTGCGTAGGCAAGCAAGGCAAGGACGACGGTGCAGGCGGAAACTAAAGCGGGCGAATAGCCGAATACGGTCGCAGCTGCGTTGGCGAAGTGGGTTGAGGCGAGCACGCTTGCAACTATCGAGGCGCCCACTTTTGCGGGCAACGGCAGCTCCAGGCGGGCAAACGAAATGAGTGCGTATCCTGTTGTGAAAAAGAAGACTGCAAAGGCCGCGGGCAAGGCGAGGAGGGGGTTTGCAAACCCGAGCACCGCGCTGGCGAGGAGAAATGAAGCGAGGGGATTGGCTTTGGCAAAGGCAAGGACGCCGTCACCGCCGGTGGAACGCAGACCGCGCCCTACGTTCTTGAGAGAACCGTGCAGCGCTCTTGCCTCACTCATTAAAACGCCCACCTGCCGAGTGCGAAGAGGAAGAAGAGTGCGGCCATGAGGACTGCCGAAGCGGTGAGGACTAGCGTGCGGGCGCGGCTGTCTTTCGTCCAGACCGCAATTGCGATAAAGAGCGGGAACGCGGCGAGGAGGTAGCGCGGCAGGCTTATTGGCCAAGAGTCGGCAAGCGACGGGAGAAGAAGCGCCCAGGCAAAGACCTGATAGGAAGGGCGCATCCACTTTGCCGAAGCAAGAAGAACGAGGACTGCAAACGCAAGCGCTGCCAGCGGGGCGAGGAACACTAGCGCGTTGAAGTAGGATGGGGGCTGGGACGACACGGTCCGAGCCGCCTCTGCGAAGAACCCGAGAGAAAAAGTGATGGCGTGGTGCCAGTGGTTGCGCTGTATTTCCATAAACGCAAGCGGGCTGCCGAGCACTGACGCGTTTAGGGCCAAGTAGGCTGCAAAGCCTATGGGCACGAGCAAAATCCACGCAAACGGCGCGAGGCTCGAAAGAGTAAGGTGACTGGAAGATTTGGAGAGGGTTGAAGTTTGGAGGCTCAAGCGTTGCCGGCTGTTTGCTTTAGTGCGCTTTTGCAGGAAAGAAGGCAGGAGCTTGCCCCCGTTTAGCTGCATCCACGCTTCAAGCGCGAGTGCGGGAAAGAGCGCGAGGCCGTGGATGCGTGCAAGCGATGCGAGGAATCCTGCAATGCCCGCGTGCATCCAGTTTCCTTTGCGGGCGAAGTAGACTGACGCTATTGCACAAGCGAGGAAGATTGCCTCGGTGTAAGGGAGGGCAAGGAAATAGGCTGTTGGAAAGAGGAAGAACGCCCAAAGCGCGCGCTTTGCAGTCGGGAAGTCATAGTCGATGCGCACAAGCGCTTGGAGGAAAAAACCCGCTGCAACGGAAGCCGCAAGCGAGACGAACAGGCCGGCGGCAACGTAGTCGGGCACGAAATAGTGAACGAGGCTTACTGCAAGGGGGAAGAGCGGGAAGAAGACGATGAAGAGGCGCGCTTCGTCCGAAGGCAGGTAGCCGTTTTGGGCGATGCTGATGAAGTGCGGGGCGTCCCAGCGGTTGACAGAGTCGGAAACGACTTTCCACGCGGGCGCGCTTGAGTCTAGCACGGCAAAGCCGGCGATGAGGGCAACTGCAATGAGCGCGAGGCGCACGCCGGAGGCAAGGGCAAGGGCGCTCCCGAACATCCTGCGTTCCTCTAAAGACAGCCGACGGAATTTCACTAGCGAGTTACGTGCCGCAGGTATTTTAATTCCTGCGGAGTCTTCAATACTGGAAATGCTTTTCTCCTCGTGGCTTTTAGCCGCGTCAGTCGCTCTTGCCTACGCCATTGCATGCAAGTCAAGCCGCCTCGAGTTCCTTGAGCGCGTAGCGATTGCAGTGCCGCTCGGCCTCGCCATCGGCACGTGGGTGGCCCTTGCCGCTTCGCTAGTTTTGCAGCAGACGAGCTGGATTTCGACCTCCGTTGCATCTGCGTTACTCACCATTGCCACCGCGCTTCTCCTTGCTGGCCAAAAAATCCCGAGCATCAAGTCGCTAAAGGAAACGGCCAACGAACACCGCGGCCTCATTGTGCTGCTTGCAATTGGCGCAGTCGGGTTCGGCCTGCTGCTCTCAACGCACGTGCTTGAGGAAAAAGACGGGGCAACCTACTCTGCCGGCAGCACTTGGGGCGACTTGGCAATCCACCTTTCCTTCATCAACTCTTTTGTGCGCGGGCAAAACGCATTGCCATCCGCGAACTTCCCTTCTGACCCGACTTATTCGGGCGCCAGGCTCTCGTACCCGTTTTTGCCGGATTACAACGCGGCCGCATTGATTGCGTCGGGAGCAAGCTTGCGGGCGGCAATAATCGCGCCAAGCCTCCTCCTCTTCCTCGCACTCATCGCGCTCCTTTACTTCCTCGCGCTCCGCTTTAGCGGCAAAAAAGAAGTTGCGCTCGTCGCGGTCGCGGTCGCCATATTTGCCGGCGGCATTGGTTTTCTGCAGTTTCCTGCCGACCTGGCGTCGTCAAGCTATGGCCTGCCGGAGTTTTTGGTGCATCTTTCGCACGACTACGTCCACTCTTCGGGCACGGGCCACGACTACTACTGGCTTAGCTTGGTAAACGACATCATCTTGCCCCAGCGATCGGCGCTCTTCGCGTTCCCGCTAAGCATTGCCGTGTTTCTCTTGCTCTGGACCGGCCTTGATGCAAACTCCCCTGACAAGCGAAACGCTTTTGCACTCGCAGGCGTTTGCGCCGGGCTGCTTCCGTTTTTGCAGGGCCACGCGTTTATCGCGGTTGGCATCGTGAGTGTTGCGGCAGCGCTGTTAACTGCCAAAAAGCCGTTCCAAAAGCAATTCAGCGACTGGCTTTACTTCTTCGCGCCGGCAGCGGTCTTGGGGGGTCCCCAAATGCTTTGGTTTGCCGGCCAGGCAAGCGCCTGGGGCTTCGCGCGCTTTTCGCCCGTGTGGCAGAACGCCGAGCCGTTCTCGTTTTGGTTTGCCAACCTCGGCCTCTTTGCCGTTCTTTCCCTTGCCGGAATCGCGTTTCTCAACCGCAAGCAAGGCGTTTTTTACGCCGGTTTCCTTGCCGTGTTCCTCGCAGCCAGCCTCTTGTCATTCCAGCCCTGGCCACAGGACAACACCAAGCTGTTCTACCAGTGGGTCTTTGCTGCGGCGATAGTCGCATCTCTTGCGGCGTTTAGGATTGGCGAACGGGTTAGCGGGGCTATTGGCAAGGGCGGGCTTGGAAAACTGGTGGGCGCGGCAACCGTTGCAGTCATCGTCATCGCCTTGATTGCCTCAGGGGCCTTGGCAGTGTTGCGCGAGTCGTCCCTCCACTACCAGTTCCACTCTGCAAACGACATTGCAATTGGCGAGTGGATTGCTGCCAACACGCCAAAGGACGCGATAATTTTGACTAGCGACTGGCACGCCCAGCCTGCGGCGACGATTGCGGGCAGGCCTCTTGTGATGGGCTATCGGGGTTGGCTCTGGAGCCACGGCTATGATTACGGGCAGCGCGAAAAAGACGTGAGGCTCATGCTGACGGGCGGGCTAAACGCAATCGAACTGCTTGGGAAATACCACGTCAGCTATGCGGTAATCGGGCCGAGTGAACTGCGCGACTATAGCGCCGACAAGCCGTTCTTCAACTCGCACTACACGCGCGTCTACTCTGCTGGCGGCTACGTCGTCTACAAAATCAGTTAGCGCACAAAGGGGGTTTTAATTCCCTAGCCGACCAAATTTGGTTAACGGGCCCGTAGCTCAGCCTGGATAGAGCGGCTGCTTCCGAATTCCTTCGGGGTCTCTGACTTTCCGGATGAGGGAGACAGCAGCAGGCCGCGCGTTCGAATCGCGCCGGGCCCGCCTCTTTACCCCTTTTTATTTCCGCGGCGCCACTATCCTATTGCTGGGCCCGTAGCTTAACCCGGACAGAGCGACTGGCTTCGAATGCCCCCAAGGCCGACTTCGACTTTAGGGAAAAAGCCGCCCGCAGGAGCAACCAGTAGGTTGTGGGTTCAAATCCCATCGGGCCCGCTTTATTAATTTTAAGAACGTAAAAGAATGCAAGCAATGGTCCTCGAGTACATAATTGCGGCAACAATCGTCGTCAGCCTAGTGTCATTAGTAGGCATCGTGCTGATTTTCAGAAAAGACTACGAGGGCCTCATCCTTCCGCTCGTCAGCTTCTCCGCGGGCACACTACTTGGCGCTGCGTTCCTCGACCTCTTGCCGGAGGCGCTTGAGGCAACCGGCACGCGCGAGGCACTCGGCATGGCGCTTGCGGGCCTCCTCGTCTTCTTCGCTTTAGAAAAGCTCATCCTGTGGCACCACCACCACTCGGGGTCGCACGCAACCGAGAAGCCGGCTGGCTATCTTAACCTAATCGGCGACGGGCTGCACAACTTTTTTGACGGCATGGTAATTGCAGCCGCGTTTCTTACGAGCACTCCGCTTGGAATCGTCACCACAATCGCAGTCATTCTCCACGAAATCCCGCAGGAAATCGGCGACTTCTCGCTTTTGCTCTACAGCGGCTTTACGGTAAAGAAAGCCCTTGCGTATAACCTGCTTAGCGCCCTTGCGGCAGTTGCCGGGGCGCTTGCGTTCTACTACGCTTCTGGGGCAGTGTCGGGCCTGCAGGCTTTCGGCCTCTCGTTTACAGCAGGAATGTTCATCTACATCGCGCTTGCCGACCTGGTGCCAGAGCTGCACAAGGAGCACGGAGCCGGCAGTGCAGCCCAGCAGCTGGCCCTCATCACCGCGGGTGCGGCCGCGATTTACTTCATTGCCACCTACCTCGGCGTTTAGACAATTACTCTACCTGCCGCTCCGGCACAAAACCAAGGGGCACACGCTTTTAAATCCTCAAGCGACTCTTTTTTGGAGGGATACAAATGGAACAGCTTGCAAAACAACTTCGCGGAAAAGTAGTTTTCGCCTACATGCCCGACCACATGCGCGGAAAGCCCGGCGTAAAGATTGACCAGATCAGGGACAACGTAATTTACGTGGCACCAGCTGAAGGCTCGGAACTCACTAACGCACAACTTCACGACCTGATTGCCGGCCACATCAAAGAAAAACACGAGCGAAAAATCTCAGTGTCAATCCGCGAAACGGGCATCATTGAAACAAACCACAGCCGACTGCTGCAAACCGACCCGGCCTGGAAACCACTCATGCGCACAAAATTCTTCAAAATATCGTCGTCCGGGCACGATGGGGACGCGCTTCTTGAGGAACTGGCCAAGCGCCTTAATGCCTAAAGCGCCAACGCCAAAACCGTTTTTAATCCTCTTGAGGCAATAATTGCTTTAACGATTAATTAGGCGAGTTTACATGGCACGCTACAAGATTGAATTTGACCGCGCCGGATGCATCGGGGCTGCTGCCTGCGCCGCAGTCTACCCTGAGAAGTGGGTGATGAAGGACGACGGCAAGCCCGACATGGTGGGCGCTGTTGAGGGAGCAGACAAGCAGGAACTAATTGTAGAGAACGAGGCGGAAGTGAAAAAGCACATCGAGGCCGCCAAATCCTGCCCCGTGCTAGTCATCCACGTGACCAACCTCGACACTGGCGAGAAAATAATTTAGGCAATCTTTGCGCCGTGTGCATCAAACCACGCGCGCAAGGCTTCTTTTGACTGCTCGCCTACGATGCGCTCGTTGTTTGCGGCAAGCCATGTTGGCGTACCCGTGATGCTATAAGTTTGCCAAAGCGAAGCGTCGGCACCTGCGTTCATCATTTTCACGCGGTAGCCCTCGGCCGCAAGCTCGGCGAGGATGGGCTTCATTGCAATGCAGTGCGAGCACGTTTCCGAGTAGAAGTACATCACGGGCGACTTGTCGTCGGCGTAAGGAGTCTTGGCACCCGTCGAAGTGAGGGCAAAGGCGAGTACGACTACGACGATTGCGCCGATTACGATTAGCAGCTTGTTCATTGTAAATAGCTTTAACTCCCAGAGCTCTTAAAAACAATTTGGTTGAGATGAGAAACGCCATTTTACTGCTTGCCGTCCTGTCGCTTGCCGTCTTTGCCAGTGCGTACGAGAATGAAACCAGCGGCGGGGCACTTTGCGGCGCTCCGGTGCCGACAGAATACACGCTGAGCGGTTTGCAGGCTGGCGGCCTGGCGGTCGCGTTTGTCATTGGCCTTGCGGCGCTTGCTGCCGCAGCGTTAAACTTCAAGCCGCTTGCGAAATACAAGACAACCGCCGTAGCGGCGGCAATGCTGCTTTGCATCGGCAGCGTGGGCTACTACTTCCTCGCAACTCCAGGCTACAACTCCCTTTTCGATTCTTTCGGCAAGGCCGGAAGCGTGCACTACCACGCCAACCTCCTCGTGATGATTAACGGAAAGCAGCTGAACCTCTCGCAGGACAAGTACATGAGCACGCTTTCCTCGCCCAAGAGCATGTTCGTGCACGTTCACGACGGGGAAGGCAGTGTCATCCACTACCACGCGCCCAACGTTCCACTTTGGTACTTCTTCCACATCAGCGGAATGTCGCTAACCTCCTCGTGCCTGCAAGTAGATGACAATACCTACTGCAGCGACTCAACCCACGTGCTGGAATTGTTCGTAAACGGCGGCCGCGTGCAAGACTTGGCTAACTACGTCGCCCGCGACATGCACACCACGACAAACGAGGACAAGCTGCTTTTGTGGTACGGGCCCGACGACGCGGCGGCAATAGCGCAGGCGGAAAGCCAGGTTGCCAACCACTCGTGCTGGTACGACGAAACCTGCCCATTGCCGGAGGGCGTGACGCTGCCGCCCGAAAGCTGCTCGAGCGGCTGAAGGGAAAATAGTTTGGAAGCGAGCAACTGGACTAGTGCAGGCCGGTAAACGCTTCGCGCCGCACGCGCTTCTTCTCAATGCCGGCACCTTCAAGCATAGTGCACATTGCGGCGACCATTGTCGGCCCGGCGCAGACGTACCAGAGGCGCTGGCGGAAGTCGGGAACGTGCTTTTCAACAAACGCCAAGTCAATGCGGCCCTTGTTGCCATCCCACGGAACGGTGCTTTCCTGGGGACGCGTTATCGTGTGCACCATCTTGAGGTTAGGATTTGCTGCGCACGCTTCCTCTAGCTCGCGGCCGTAGGCGATGAATTCCGGCAGCTTGTTGCTATAGAGTAGAACCGCGTCAGTAGGCAAACGCTCGTCGTTGATGTGATCCATCATCGACTTGAAGGGCGTGATGCCTACCCCGCCGGCAATGAAGCCGACTTTCGGCGCGGTAGGGTCGAGAGTGAATGCACCGTAGGGACCTATGATGTTGACGCCGTCACCGTCCTTGACTTCCTTCCACTTGGCCTTGTAGGGAGAGGCAGTCATTTCCGCAAGCAAGTCGATGTAGGGCGCCGGGCCGACTGCCTTTAGGGGCGAGGAGGCGATTGAGAACGCCTTTGCCCCAACGCCTTCGAAGGCAACCATGACGAACTGGCCGGGGGCAAACTCGAGGGACTGGGGCAGCTGAAGCCGCCAGTGGATGTTCTCCACTCCCTCAAGCCTAACTTGGTCCGCCTTTGCCTGCAGTCGAAGAATGTTTAGTGGCATCTAGTTTAACCCTCAAAAAGCCGTTTAATAGCTTTGGCCGCAAACAAATTAAAACATGGCTGTTGGAAAGGCCGTGCTCAAGGTGGTGGGAGGCAAGCTCTTGCGCGCCGAGGTAGAGCACGAGGAAGGCATCATCAAGCGAGTCAAGCTCAGCGGCGACTTCTTCCTCTACCCCGAGGAGGCGCTTGAGGCGATTGAACTCGACCTGCAGGGCGCCACAGTCGAGCAGGTTGCCGACAGAGTGAATGAGACTGCCAAGGCACTAAACGCCGAGCTAGTTGGCTTTAGCGCAAAAGACGTGCAGGCGGTTGTCGAAATGGCGGTGAGTTCATCATGAAATGGCGGGTAATTCCGGTAAGCGAACGGCCGGGCGCGCTCAATATGGCCCTAGACGAGGCGGTAAGCGAGGGAGTCAAGGCCGGCACGACTCAGCCGACAATACGATTCTACTCGTGGAACCCATCGTGCGTCAGCATCGGGTACTTTCAGTCAATTGAGGAGGAGGTCAACCTCCCCGAGTGCGAGGCCCGCGGCATTGATGTCGTCCGCAGGATTACCGGAGGTGGGGCGGTCTACCACGACCGCGCGGGCGAAATCACTTACTCAGTCATCGCGCCGCAAGAAATGTTTCCGACAGGCATCATCGACAGCTACAAAGTCATTTGCGGCTGGATTATTGGGGGCTTAGCCGAGCTTGGAGTGCAGGCGGAATTCAAGCCCATCAACGACATTATCGCGGACGGCAAGAAAATCAGCGGCAACGCACAAACGAGGCGGGGCGGCGTGCTGCACCAGCACGGGACAGTAATCTACGACCTAGACGTTACGACGATGTTTACCGTCCTGCGGGTGAGCAAGGAGAAAATCAGCGACAAGCTTATTGCTTCAGTCGAGGAGCGCGTCACTTCGCTGCATAAAGTGTGCGGAGCCTCCCGCGAGCAGTGCTACGCGGCCATGATGGCCGGCTTCACTGCCGGAAAAGAGTGGTCTCAAGGCGACTTTACCCCAACTGAGCTTGAGCGCGCAGCAGAGCTTGCGAAGGAAAAGTACTCCAGCCGCGAGTGGAACTTCAGCAAGTGAACGCCTACTTCTTTTTCGGCAGGTGAGTCGAGCTTCCTAGCGCCACTTCGCAGGCCTCCGAGAGTGCCTCTGGGAAGGTGGGGTGCGTGTGAATCGTGTTCGCTATGTCTTCAAGCATCAGCCCCGCCTCTACTGCGACTGCAACTTCGCCGATGAGGTCTGCAGCCGAGTGGCCGACGATGGTGCCGCCAAGGACGGTGTGAGTCGCCGGGTCGGCGACGATTTTGACATAACCGCTTGGCGCGTTGCTCGCAAGAGCCCTGCCGAGGGCGCGGAACGGGAACTTGCCGACAATGACGCTAGTGCCTTTTGCTTTTGCCTCGTGTTCTTGTAAGCCGACTGAGGCGATTTCGGGGTCGGAAAATACTACGGCTGGCACGACTTTGACGTCGTAAACAACGTCGTGGCCGGCGATGACTTCGGCAGCGACCCTGCCTTGCCGGTAGCCGCGGTGCGCGAGCATGGGGTGGCCGGTGACGTCGCCGATGGCGTAAATGTCCTCGTTGGAGGAACGTAGCTTGGCGTCAACCTTGATGAAGCCGCGCTCGTCAAGCGAGACGCCGGCGTGCTCAATGCCAAGGCCCTGCGTTGTCGGGTTGTGGCCAACCGCCACAAGCACTTTTTCCACGTGCAGTTCGCTAGTTCCACTGGCCCCGTTTGAGGAAAAGTGGATTGTCACACCGCTTGCGTCAATGTCGCACTTTTCAGCCTTTGAGTTGAAGAAGAACTGCACGCCTAGGCCCTTTAGCTTCTCAAGCACCATGCTTGACGCCTCGGGGTCGCAAACGCTTAGGATGTGGTCGCCGTGCTCGATTACGCTGACTTTCGTGCCAAGCTTGGCGAAGACCGTACCGAGCTCGATGCCGACGTAGCCGCCGCCAAAGACCGCCATCGTGGCGGGAATCTTGTCAAGGGCGAGTGCCTCGCGCGAGGAGAGGATGTTGACTCCGTCGAAGGCGGCTTCGGCAAGCTTGCGGGGCGTGCTGCCTGTTGCGATGACCGCCTTTCTAAACTCGAATGCGCGCACGCCGTTGTCGGTGGTGACTGCAAGCCGCTTTTGCGACTGGAATACCGCCGTGCCTTTGACGATTTCGATGTTGTATTGCTTGAAGAGCGCTTCGAGGCCGGAATTGAGTTGGCGTATGACGCGGTTCTTCCACTCTTGCGTCTTGACCCAGTCAAGCTTGACCTCGCCCACCGTGATGCCCAGGTCGCCTAGGTGCTTGACCTCGTCGAAAGCCGAGGCGGCATGGATGAGGGCCTTTGAGGGAATGCAGCCGTGCAGGAGGCAGAGGCCGCCTAAGCCGCCGGGGCCGTCCTTGTCAACGAGAGTGACTTGCTTGCCAAGCTGCGCCAAGCGCAAAGCACAAGTATAGCCAGCGGGACCGCCGCCGATTACGATGATGTCAGCGCCTTCAGCAAGCTCGCCCATTACCACGACAACCGCACCCCCGAAAGTTCATACTAATTCATACTAGAGATAAGTTGGTAGTCGGGGAAAGCTTTTAAGCTTTCTTTGCGGCCCCTGCGCCTAGAGTTGGCTGCGCCAGTAGTCAGAGGGCTTTTGCAGTTCGCTGGCCACGATGGCCGCAAAGCGCGCCCCATCCCCACCGTCGATGATGCGGTGGTCGTAGGTGACGGTCAGGGGCATGATTTTTCTGGCGACGATTGCGCCGTTTACCACGCGCGGCAGTTCCTTGCTGCGGTAGAGGCCGAGGATTGCGGTTTCGGGGTGGTTGATGATTGGCGTTGCGCCATTGCCGCCGACGCTCCCGATATTCGTGATGGTAAAAGTGCTGCCGCGCATTTCATCCATTGAGGCTTTTCTCTCGCGGCCCCTGGCGGCAAGGTCGTTGATGCGGCGGGCGAGCTCAAATACGCCGAGCTTGTCGGCATCCTTGACGTTTACTACGATGAGACCGTCGGGAGTGTCAACCGCGATGCCCAGGTTGTAGTACTTTTTGTAGACAATCTCGTTCGTCATTTCGTCGAGAGAGGCGTTGAAGACGGGTAATTGCTTGAGGCCAACAAGCACGGCTTTTGCCGCAAACGGAAGGAGCGTGAGGTGGATGCCTTTTGCCGCCGCGTCGGCCTTTAGCGACTCGCGGAGGGCCCAGAGGTCGGTAACGTCGGCTTCCTCAAAGTGCGTCACTTGCGGTGCCTTTGAAATGCTCTCAAGCATTTTTCTCGCAACTGCTTTTCTAAGCGAGGACATTGAAACGCGCTCGACTGGGCCGTCAAGCCTAAGCGGGGTTGGTGCAGGGGCGGAGGGCATTGCAGCCTGCATTGCCGGGGAGGCAGCTGAAGGAGCGGCACTTGAACCGGACTGGATTGCCTTCTGCACGTCCTCTGCGCTGATGCGGCCGCCGTGGCCTGTGCCTACGACGCGGGAAATGTCAACGTTTAGCTGCCGTGCCAGGTTTCGCACTGCGGGAGTGGCAAGAGCGGAGCCAGAGGAAGGCGGCGATGATGCGGATGCAGACGGTAGTGGTGCCACTGCGGGTTGTGCGGGCCGAGAACCGCTTATGGTGTAGTGGTCTTTTTCGCCTGCGACGCCTATGACGTGCTGGCTCGTGGCGGGCATTGGAACGACGTTGGCTAGCGACACGCCAGCGTGGCTCTCGCCTCCAAGCTGTGGGGGCACTGTCTCGCCTGGGTTGCCGATGACTAAGAGTATTTGGCCGACCTTGACCATTTCACCTTCCTTGAAATAGAGCTTGAGCATGGTGCCGGTAGACGGGCACGGGAGTTCGACAATTGCCTTGTCGGTCTCGACTTCGCCGATTATGGCGTCGGCCTTGACAACGTCGCCGTCCTTGACTAGCCACTTGACAATCTTGCCTTCGTGGACGCCTTCACCAAGATCCGGAAACTTGAAAACAAATGCCATTTTTCCCACCAACTCTGATTGTTTAACAACTTAAGCGAATTTAATTATGCAAGTGCGCAGGCGAATCGACGTAGTTTAGGGCCGCCACAAACACGGGCCAAAGCGAAAAGTGCGTCGCCACGAGCGGAACGGTTTTCTTTGACTCGATTACCTTTGCCTTGTTTCGCTGCCATTTCCCCAGGTCAAAGTCAGTCTCTTCAACCGCCTTGTCAATTGCCGGAAACACCACGTCGTGCTCCAAATCAAGCTTCGCGCGCACTTTGTCATCCAGGTTAAGCCCTTTCCGCAACCGCTCGACCCTCTCCCGCAAATCTCCTTCGGGAAGTCTGTGGAAAAAATTGTTCATGAACGCGAAGGCCGCGACGTGCGCTTTGCGCTCGTCACTAAGCTTCGGGTTTATTTGTCTTAACAAAAGCGCGTGGTTGAAGGCCTCGACTAAGCCCGCTTCGACTTCCGGAACGTGCCGCGTCGGAATGCGGTCGAACAACAGCGTCTTCTTTTGCGCCGGACTCAGCCTATCCAATAACTTTCGCCCCGCTCTTCAGTATCCCGCACTCTTCTGCACCGCCGTTAGGATGCGCTTGATGTCGGGGATGAAGAAGTCCTCATTCGTGCCGAGCGGAAGCTGGGTATCCCAACCGCACACGCGCATTGGCGCTGCCTGCAGGGAATCGAAGGCGCGTTCGTTGACGCGGGCGATGACTTCGGCTGCAACGCCGAAGCTTTTCGGCGCTTCCTGCACGACGACGAGCCGCCCCGTCTTGCGCACGCTCTTGACCACTTCGTCAGTCTCGTCGAGGGGGGAAATCGTGCGCAAGTCGATTACCTCGCAGAGGATGCCGTGCTCTTTCGCCTTTTCGGCGGCGTCGAGAGTTTGCTTCATTTGCGGGCCCCAACTAACGAGAGTGACCTTGTCGCCCTGCTGCACGACGTTGGCAACGCCGATTGGCACGGTGTACTCTTCGTCCGGCACTTCGGCCTTAATCGAGCGGTAGAGGCGGGTGGGCTCCTCGAACAGCGTGGTGCAGTCGCCGCGGATGGCGCTGGCGAGAAGGCCTTTTGCATCATAAGGGTTGCTTGGGCAGACGACTTTGAGGCCGGGAACGTGGGCGTAAGTCGCTTCGATGCACTCGCAGTGGTGCTCGAGGGCTCGGATGCCGCCGCCGCTTGGCGTGCGGATTGTAATCGGCATTTTCGTCTTGCCGCGGCTTCGGTAGTAGAGGCGCGCGCAGTGGTTGACGATGTGATTGTGGGCGACGCCGACAAAGCCGCTGAATTGGATTTCTGGAACCGGCCGCAGGCCCGCTGCGGCCATGCCGATTGACGTTGCGATGATGTTCTCTTCAGCAAGGGGCGTGTCAATCACGCGTTCTTTGCCGAATTTCGCCTGCAGGCCGTCGGTTGCGCGAAAGACTCCGCCCTCGTGGCCGATGTCCTCGCCTAGGGCGATTACGGTGCCGTCGCGGCCCATTTCCTGGTGCAGCCCTGCGTTGATTGCCTGAATCGTTGTCATCAAAGTCATTTCACTCACTCCTTCACGTTAACGCGTACCACATTTACAGGCTTGCCGGGTTGCAGGAGCTTTACGACGTCCTCCAGCGCTCTTGCGTGGTGGATGAACGTCTTCTCCGGTCCCGAATACCTTACCGAGGCGACTGAACCCTTCATCAAGAGCACCGCGACGAAATTGCCCGGAGCGTGATGCCGAATTAGGTCGTCCGTGCTAGTAACACTCGAGATAACCGGTTTTGCGAGCGCTTTGGCTGCTTCGGGCGTGAGCTTAGTCGCCACTCCGAGCACCAGGTGGTGATTGTCAGACTGGCTGGCAACGGTGTCAAAGCCTGCGCGTCGCAAATAGGCCTCCGCGCTTGCCATGAAAGGCGTAGCGGCCTGAATTCGATTTAGTTTTTCTGTCCTTATGCCTCTTGAATTCATAGCCCGTACACCTCGCTAAACTCGGCCTTCTGGCGCTGGAGTTCCGCCGTCATCTGGGGGTAGACGAAGTCGAACATTTGGGAGGGCGAGTCCTTGAATTCCTCGGCCTTGGCGACCGCAGCCTCGACTTCCGTTACAATCGCCGCGTCGAGCTTGGCCTGCACGTCGTTGTTCCAAAGGCCCTTGCGCTCTAGGTACTTGCGGTAGCGGACGGCCCAGTCGAGCTTGCGCCAAGGATCGGCTTCGGCGTCTTCCCGGTACTTCTTGGGGTCATCCGCGGTGCTATGCGGCCCGAACCGGTAGGCAATTGCCTCAACGAGAGTCGGGCCTTCGCCCTTGCGCGCGCGGTCAAATGCTTCGGAGAGGACGTGCTCCATTGCAAGCGGATCCATGCCATCAGCTTGCACGCCGTGGATGCCGTACCCCATTGCGCGCTGGGCGATTGTCTCCGACGCCGTTTGCATCATGCGGGGAGTGCTGATTGCGTACTGGTTGTTCGTGCAGATGAACACGACGGGCAGCTTGTAGATGCCGCTAAAGTTGAGCGCCTCGTGGAAGTCGCCTTGGCTGCTTGCACCGTCGCCGAAAAAAGCGATGGCAATTTTGCCGTTTTTGAGGAGCTTGTTGGCGTAGGCGGCACCCGGGGCGTGCGCGATTTGGGAGCCAACCGGGATGGAGAGCGGGAAGTCGTTAGTCTTGTCCGGAATTGCCATTCCGTCCTCGTGGCCCTTGAGGTAGGTAAAGAGCATTGACATGGGAGCGCCGCGGGCGAGGTAGAATGCGCTTTCGCGGTAGGAAGGGAATGCCCAGTCCTTGGGATCAAGCAGACGAGCTGCAGTGACTTGGATGGCTTCCTGGCCCTCAAAGGGCGTGTAGGTGAATGACCTGCCCTGCCTCTGGAGTGAGACGGCCTTTCGGTCAAAGGCACGGGTGGTTGACATGATGACGTAACGGCGGACCAGCTCTTCTTGGGAAAGAGTGGGCTCGAGGCTCGCATCCGCATTGCCTTCCTCATCAAGCACTGAAACGTGCTTTACATGGCCACTAAACGCTATTGTCTCCGGCATTTCAACACACCCCTTCTGATACAGTACTCACTGTTTCCTTGTTTTTAATAACGCTTGCGATGAAGAACTCGCCGGCGCGATAAGAGCTTCGCACGAATGGACCGGCGGCGCAGTAGAGAAAACCGGCGTCAAGAGCGTGCCTCTCAAATTGCTTGAAGCGCGAAGGCGGGATGAACTCGGCTACCGGCAGGTGCCTTGAGGACGGCCGCAGGTACTGGCCGAGAGTAAGAAAATCACAGCCAATTGCGCGCAAGTCTGAAAACGCCTGCAGCAGCTGCTCTTCCGACTCCCCCAGGCCGAGCATGATGGACGATTTCGTGAAAATCGATGGGTCGAGTGCCTTTACTGTTTGCAGGACTTTGAGCGACTGATCGTAGTTTGCGCGCGGGTCGCGCACGAACTTCTGCAGGCCGGCAGTTGTTTCCACATTGTGTGCGATGACGTGCGGCTTGGCAGCGACTATGGTGCGGATGCACTGCTCGTCAGCGCGGAAGTCAGGGATTAGCACTTCGACTAGAGTCTTTGGCGCCTGGCGCCTGATTTCGCGGATGACTTCGGCATAGTGGCCGGCGCCCTGGTCAGGCAAGTCGTCGCGGTCCACGCTTGTGATGACGACGTACTCAAGGCCCCACTTTGCAACTGCCTCGCCGACTTTTCGCGGCTCGTCCGCGTCAAGAACATCGCCTTTGGGCCCGTGGGGAACTGCGCAAAAGCGGCAGCCGCGAGTGCAAGTGTTGCCAAGCACCATGAAAGTCGCTGTGCCTCCGCTCCAGCACTCGGTGATGTTGGGGCAGTGGGCGCTTTCGCACACTGTATGCAAGCCGAGTGACTTGACTGTCGCCTTGACGTCGGCAAACTGGCCGGTTGGTGTCTTGATGCGCAGCCAGTCGGGTTTTGCGGGGTCTGCAACTTGCGAGAAGCTTAGAGTAGCGTAGTGCGGCGCAAGCTGGTGGGCTGAAATGCCTTCTTCCTGCGGTTCCCCGGCAGGCTCTACGCGCAGCGGAATCATAGCACAGAGAATTGGCGCTGCAAGCAATTTAAAAACGATGCTGGAGGTAAAGCCAACGGCAAAAGACGAAGGGGACCGGCACGGAGGGGTTAAACCCCACGCTTTTTAGCCCTTGGGGGTATCAACTCCTAGTGGTGGATTTAGTGGACGAGATTTACGACTTTGCAGTCATCGGGGCCGGCGGAACTGGCTTTGCGGCAGCGATGTATGCCGGAAGGTTCCAGCTAAAGACTATAGTCATCGGCGAGACGCTAGGGGGCACCATCATTTTGACTGACGTGGTAGAAAACTACCCTGGCTTCAAGAAGCTGACTGGCATGGAATTGGCCGAGAAAATCCAGGAGCACGCAATGGATTACCCAAGCGTGAAAGTGG
The DNA here is from genome assembly GCA_020057405.1 of archaeon. Taxonomy (GTDB): domain Archaea; phylum Micrarchaeota; class Micrarchaeia; order Norongarragalinales; family UBA97; genus JAGVFW01. The sequence goes on from JAGVFW010000003.1 coordinate 124,800, forward strand.
AGAACGACCGCGTGACGGACGTCAAGAAGGAAGGCGAGCTCTTCGCAATCACCACGCTTGAGGGAAAGGTCTTCAAGTCCAAGACCCTGCTTTTCGCAACCGGCACCGAGTGGAAGAAGCTCGGCGTGCCCGGCGAGAAGGAACTGATGAACCGCGGCGTGCACTACTGCGCTCTCTGCGATGGCCCCCTATACAAGGACAAGACTTTAGTCGTCGTCGGAGGCGGGGACAGCGCGGCAAAGGAAGCCCTCTTGCTAACGCAGTGGGCAAAGAAAGTCTACATGGTCTACCGTGGCGAGAAAATCCGGCCCGAGCCAATCAACTATGATAGGTGCATCGCCAACCCCAAGCTTGAGATAATCAGCACCACCAAGGTAGTTCAAATCAAGGGCGAGAAGAAAGTGGAAGGCGTAGTCTTCGACAAGCCCTACAACGGCAGCACGGAATTTCCCTGTGACGCCGTCTTTGTCGAGATTGGCCACCTGCCGCTATCGCAGCTTGCAGTCAAGCTGGGCGTGAAAGTGAACAAGAAGGGCGAGATTGAGATTGACAGGCTTGCAAGAACCAACGCGCCGGGAGTTTTCGCTGCAGGCGATGTTGTTGACACCGAGTTCAAGCAGGCGATTACTGGCGTTGCCGAAGGCGTCCTGGCGGCTTACAGTGCGAACGAGTTTTTGAAGGGCAAAGCCTAAACGCAAACGCTTTAAACCCCGAAGAGTATAAGTGTGTTATAGTGATTTCAATGGAACACGTCAAGGGCGACATGCTCGTTGGTGAAATTGTTGCGCGCTACCCGCAGGTGGTGCCGGTTTTCCTAAAGTACGGCCTCCATTGCGTTGGCTGCCGCGTCTCGCCTTTTGAGACTATTGAAGAGGGCAGCATGGGCCACGGCATGCCGAAAGACGTTTTTGAGAAGATGATTGTCGAGGCAAATGAACTCGTTACCAACTCAAAGGCCGAAAAAGTCGCAAGCGGCGGGGAAAGCAAGCCCGTCTGGGTCACCGAGAAGGCCGCGGTACAGATTCGAAAGATTGCAGAGGGCGAGGGCAAGGCCGGCTTTGGCTTGCGCATCAGCGTGCAGGCGGGAGGCTGCGCCGGCCACAGCTACCAAATGGACTTCGAGGAGCAGCCCGATAAGGACGACGTCGTCATTGAGGCGCACGGCATAAAAGTTTTCTACTCAAGCGAGCTTGACAGCCTCATCCACGGAACTACTATTGACTACCGCGAGGCGCTGCAGGGCGCGGGCTTTGTGATGCAGAACCCGAACGCCAAGACCTCATGCGGCTGCGGCCAGTCGTTTGCCTAATCTTTTTTCAGGCCGAACCGAGATCCCAAGTCGTCCGCCTTTGACTTTTTGGCCGGCTTGTCGGAATATTTGAGCGAATAGTATTTTCCAAGGGCGAATGACGAACCCGCGTCAGGCGCGGTGTCCTTATCGTTGCCGTAGGCGGACGGCAGGTTGGAGAAAAGAACTTTCTGGCCGGCAAAGGCGACTGCGACAACGAGCACTAGGCCCGCAACTCCGAACACCAGGCGGTTGGACACGCCAAACAGGTTGCCGCTGCCGGCGCCAGACACTAGTAGGGAGACACCGCCAAGAACTGCGCCAAAAAGGATTAGAAACTGCACAATTCGAATTGCTAGCGCCTTGGATCGATTGTCCATACGCTTTTTATGGCCGCTTTGGTTAAGAACTTTGTGAAAACGGTTTTTCTGGCAGCCGACCACGCCGGTTTTGAGCTAAAGGAATTCGTCAAGCACTTGCTCAAGCGCAAGGGCTATTCCGTCAAGGACTTCGGCACGCACTCAAACGAAAGCTGCGACTATCCTGACTTTATCATTCCCTGCGCAGCGGCGGTTGCCAAGAGCAAGGGCGCGGCCGCGGGAATCGTCTTCGGGGGAAGCGGCAACGGCGAGCAAATGGCCGCCAACAAAGTCAGGGGCATCCGAGCCGCGCTTTGCTATGACTTGCAGACTACAGTGCTTGCGCGGGAGCACAATGACGCCAACGTGCTTAGCCTAGGGAGCCGGACGGTGACGAAGGACAAAAAGCTCGCGACGAAAATTGTGCTCGCGTTTTTGACAACCGCCTTTAGCGGCGAGGCGAGGCACAAGCGGCGTTTGAGGAAAATCGCGGCTTACGAGAGGCGCAAATAATGGCAAAACTCTTGTTCATTGGAACGCTCGCCCTTGATGTCATCGCCAAGCTGGATAAGCCGGGCAACACGGTTGTCGGGAAATTGACTGCAGCTGATTTCATGGCCAAAGCATTTGCCGACAAAGTCGAGCTTGACCGGCTGGAGGTGCGGCCCGGCGGGAGTGCCGCAAACGCGGCCATCGCCGCCCACGCGCTTGGAAGCAACTGCAGCCTCGTAAGCGCAGTTGGTGGCGACTTGTTCGGCAGGCACTTGGTTGCCAACATGAAGGGCCACGGCATTGCAGTTAACGGCGTTGCGGTGATGGCGGGACAAAAGACGAGCACGAGCGTCATTTTGCTTAGCGACGGCAACAAGGCGGTTCTCTCAAGCCGGGGCGCGTTTGCCCACCTCGGGCCCAAGCACTTGGGCGAAGAGCTCGTGAGAAAGAACGAGGTCATCATCACCACTTCCCTATCCTCTAACGACAACTTCGCGCTCTTTCTAAAAGCCGTGAAGTTGGCGCACAAGGACCGCAAGAAAATCGTTTTCGCCCCAAGCATGACGATGCTTAAGGCGCAGGGAAAGAAGTTCGCCAAGCTGCACCCGCACTTTGACCTGGCAATTTGCAACGAGGCCGAGGCGGCCTACTACACTGGCGAAAAAACGGCCGAGGCGGCAGTAAGAAAGCTGCCGGGCAAGGTGCGCGTGGTGACGATGGCGCAAAAGGGCGCGATTGCTTTTGCGGAAGGCAAGATTTTGAGAATTGCTGCCCCGCCGGTTAAGGTTGTCGACACTACGGGCGCAGGCGATTCATTTACGGGCGCGTTTGTGCACGAATTCTATAGCCACGGTAGCGTGAGAAATGCGTTGCAAACCGCAACTGCTGTCGCCGGACTCAAACTTGCGCACTTGGGCGCGCACTTTACTGGCACGGCTAAGGAAGTTAAAGCGTTCAGGAAAGCGCATGGCCGCCAGATGCTGGTAAAAACAGCGAACTAGTTGTTGGGCGCCTTTAGGATGCCTTGAAGGAATTTGTACGCGGCAGTAACCGGTTCGGGATTGCTGCGGGCGATTAAATTAATGATGTACTTCCCGTCCCGAAGCGATATTGAAATGTCGGCGATGGCCGCAGCTTTAAGCTCAAAGCCCCTCTGCTCGTCAGTGATGCGAAAGCCCGGAGGCAGTTGCAGCACTACCGTGAACGAAGACCGCTTGAGGGCCCCGGCGGTTTCCAACCGCGTCAGTTCAATGAGTGCAGCGCCGCGGCTAAGGAAATGTCCTAAGAGTGCCTTGATTGGCATGTAATCCCAAAAACCTAGAATTGGCTGTGGTGGGCGCGCTTGAGTTCGAAGCACTCGCCCTTGCACAAGTAGACGAAGACCGCTTCTGACTTGTCTGCAGGGAACTCTAGAGAGTCGAGGAGTTCCTTTGCCTTCTTGGCGTTTACAGCGCACTTTTGCAGGAGGGGGGAAATGTCGTTTAGCTCGTGGCTTAGGATTAGAGTGTTGTCGCCCTTGCCGAGTTCGTGCAAGTAAGCGGCTGTGACGAGGACGTCGTACTTGCCGCCCTGCATTGAAACGTATCGCTTCATGTTCTTGACGACTTGCATGGTGTGCAGGTAGTCGGTTTTTGAAAGTTCCTTGAAAATTCGTTGCTGCAGCTTGGGTTCAAAGTCCTCATAATCGAACGAGGCCTGTTTGAATGTTTGTACACGCAGCGACATTCAATTTTTTCCTCGACGATACAACCAAAGTGGGGTAATAGTATGTTGCGGATAGGATGCTTAAATAGCTTACCCCGTTTGCGAGGGAAAAACGCGTTTTTTCGAGCTGAAAACTCGTTTCGCTTGCCTTGAAAACATCCGCCCGTGGGCAATTATTAAGACGGACGACGACAATAACTAAGTAATAGAAACTTCAAACGACTCGTTCGCGCCTTTTTTCCGCGCAAACGCCGGAGGAGATTTTCGTGGCAGTTGAATTTGAGCTTGAAGGCAACAACCTAATCGTTCGCGACCTAATCGCAGTCCAGGCAATCGACCGCGGGTTCTTCGGCTCCCCGTTCCGCGGCAGCAGAATAGAACTCCAGCTAACCCCGGAGGAGGCACTCTACCTAATTGACGTGCGCGGGGCAGTCTGCCGGGACGGCGAAGGCAACTTAGTCGGGTTTAATGACCTCGCAGAGCGCTTTGACGGCAAGAAGTTCCTCGCCCGCTACTTTTGCTACCGCGACTGGCGCGACAGGGGCATCGTGGCGCGGCCGATGTCTGAAGCCAAGGGCAATTACGGCCGCTCGCCAATGGGCAAGTACCCTTCCCAGGAGTATCAGCCGCCCAAAGTGAACGGAAAAGCGCTTTTCTTCAAGGACGACCTGATGGCAGTCATTGACGACAACGAGGTGGGCCGGCGGCTCTACGAAGAAGAGTGGTTTGGCCAGTTTGGCACGTATAAGGCGAAAAAGCACGGCCAGTTCCTAAAACTTGACGCTTACGAGACGCTATTTCTAATGCAGCACTCGCGGCTAAAGCTAAACGAGAAGGAAAAGCAGATTGTCGAGGCGGCGATTAATCGCCGGCCGGACTTCCTCGCACTCTACGAAGTTTACGAGGACTGGAGAATGCGGGGCTTTGTGCTAAAGACGGGCTTCAAGTTCGGCACGCACTTTCGGCTCTACTTCCCGGGCGCCAAGCCGACACTGGAGGACGCCGAGTGGATGCACTCAAAGCACGTCATCCAGGTCTTTCCCCGCGACAGCAAGCTCTTAATTTCCGAGTGGGCGCGCGCCATCCGCGTGGCGCACGGCGTTCGAAAGACGTTCATTCTCGCAATCCCAGGCAAGAAGCAGCCGGGCGAGGAGAAAGTCGCCCTCGACTTCCTGCTTTACCACAGAAAGAAGGGCATCATCGAGACGCCGAAGAACGACAAGCCCAAATACGTCATGCTCGCCTTCAGCGAAGAGGAGGAAATCGGCGGGGCGGAACTGGCGAGTGCCATCGAGCAGGCAAAGGCAATGGGCCTCGACCTCATCCTGAGCATCTGCGACAGGGAAACGAGCGTCACGCACTACCGCATCAAGAGAATCGAGCTGCCGGGAAGCGGCTACGAGTACTACGAGATAGAGTGGATTCAACCTTGAGCGAAACTCGCACACTTTCCTCCTTTCCCGACAAAACTGGAAAAAAGCTAGTCGTGTGCTTTAAGGGGGAAAAACCGGGCGCAGGTACAGAGTACGAGCTTTCTCCTGCTCGGCGGCCGTTTTGGACTTTAACGCCGGGAAGGGTTATTGAGGTTGGCCACGGGTACCTTTCTACTCCTGACGGCATGCAAAGGCGGGGGAACGCTGAAGAACTGATAAGGAGATTGCACGAGGTCGTGTTTCCGGCCCTATCTCAAAAAACAGGCCTGACCGTAATCCATCGCATGGACCTCCTTGATGCGACAAACACGCCCATGCTCAATCTTGCCAAAAAGCTTGGCTTTAAGGGAATCCTGCTTAGCTTGGGCGGCTGGAGCAAGAAGATGAGCGGAAGCCCCAAGGAGATTCCAACAACTGAAGAACAAGAAATCGTCAGCTGGCTCGAGCGTAAGCAACAGTAGGCTTGGTTCGCCTGCGCACGCGAACTCTGGTCCCGCAAGCGGTTTTTAACCTTTAGCGAGCTTAATCATCTCAATGGCCGATACTGAAAAGCAGGGAATGTTCTGGGCTGACCAGGCGGCGCGAGAAGTCGCGGACGCCCCGTCAGGAATGCACGTAGTCAGCGATGCAAAGACTCCAAGCGGCCGCGTGCACGTCGGAAGCCTTCGGGGCGTGATTGTCCACGACGTGCTGCACAAGGGGCTCCTTGATGCGGGAAAGAAGGCTGAGTTCGTCTACCGCTTTGACGACTTTGACCCGATGGACTCGTTTCCGGCTTACTTGCCTGAGAAATTCAAGGAATACATGGGCAAGCCGCTTTGCAACATCCCGTCGCCAGAGCCCGGTTTCGACAGCTTCGCGCAATACTACGCAGTGGAATTCGAGACAGTCTTTGAGGCGCTTGACTGCCACCCGCGAATTGTTTGGATGTCAAAGGACTACAAGGCGGGGCTCTTCGACGACGCGATCAAAACCGCGATTGGGAAGGCGGCCGACATCAGAGAGATTAACGAGAGAATCAGCGGCGGGAAAAAGCAAGGCGATTGGCTGCCGGTACAAGTCGTGTGCGACGAGTGCGGACGCATCGGCACGACGCAGGCAACCGATTTTGACGGCGAAACTGTCGCCTACACTTGCGCGGGCGCAAAATACTCGCCAGGATGCGGTCACGCGGGCAGGAAAAGTCCCTTCAATGGCGGAAGCAAGCTCACTTGGAAGGCCCATTGGGCGGCGCAGTGGCAAGTCTACAACGTCACAGTCGAAGGCGAAGGCAAGGACCACGCGGTCATCGGCGGCTCAAGGCAAGTGTCAAACGAAATCGCGACTAAAGTGTTCGGCTACAAGCCGCCCTACGATTTACCTTATGAGTTCTTCTTAATCGGCGGGAAAAAAATGAGCTCCTCAAAGGGCCTCGGCAGCACGGCGAAAGAAGTTTCCGAAGCGCTCCCGCCCGAGCTCCTTCGATTCCTGCTCGTGCGATACAAGCCGCGCACTGCAATCAACTTTTCGCCAGAAGGGGAGACGCTCCCAAGGCTTTACGACGATTACGACACATATGGAGAGAACTTTTTCGGAAGAAGGCATAGCCGCGACCCAGACGAACCCCGCATTTACGAGTTCTCGCAAGTCAACGGCGTGCCAAAAGACTACTACCGGCCGCAGTTCTCCTTCATCGCATACCTTTTGCAGGTTCCGCACCTCAAGTTGCGGGAAGTGATTGAGAAGCGCATCGAGCGCATGCTAACGCAGGACGAAGCTGGCGAGCTCGAGCGGCGCAGCCGCTTTGCGCGCAATTGGCTTGAGAAGTACGCGGGCGAAGAGTACATCCTAAAAGTGCTTGACCACCCAAGCGCCCTCAAGTTGCACTCGCAACTGGCTCCCGAGCTGCAGAAGGCCTTGGCTGACTTTGGCGAGTTTTTCGAGGAAACAACGAGCGAAAACGCCCAGACTGAGTACCTAAAGCGCATGTGCGAGAGGCACGGGGTCAAACAACAGGCTTTTTACGAAGCTGCTTACAACATATTCCTAGGAAAGCCCAAGGGCCCGCGCTTGCTGCCGTTTCTAAACGCTTTGGAACGGCCTTTCGTCGCCCAGAGGCTGCGCGGAGTCGGATGACATGACACAAGCAGAACTCAACATAATGACTTCAGGCCATGTCGACCACGGAAAGAGCACGCTAGTCTGGTCACTCACCGGCATTTTCCCCGACACGCACAGCGAGGAAATCAAGAGAGGCATTACCATCAAGTTAGGTTATGCCGACCTGCTCATCCGCGAGTGCCCCAAGTGCGCTGCCCCAAACAACTTCACTGCAAAGGAAAAGTGCCCCGCGTGCACAAGCGAGACAAAACCGGCACGGCGAATCAGCCTGCTTGACGCGCCCGGCCACGAGACGCTCATGGCAACAGTTGTTGCCGCAAGCAGCGTTGTCGACGGCGCCCTCTTCATCGTCGCCGCCAACGAGGAGTGCCCCCAGCCGCAGACGATGGAACACTTAATGGTGCTCGAGGCGGCTGGTGTCAAAAAAATCATCGTAGTTCAGACCAAAGTCGACCTCGTTGAGAAGCCACAGGCGGCAAAAAACCACAAGCAAATCATCGACCTGCTAAAAGGCAGCGCGTTTGAGGGCTCGCCAATCATTCCGGTAAGCGCAATCAACGGCACCAACCTTGACGTCCTCCTTTACGCAATTCAGACGCTTATCCTGACGCCAGTGCGCGACGAGGCGGCGCAGCCGCTCATGTACATCGCAAGAAGCTTCGACATCAACGTGCCCGGCACCAAGCCGACCAAGATTGGCGGGGGCGTGCTTGGCGGAAGCATCGTCCGCGGCATCCTGTCCGAAGGCGATGACATTGAAATCCTCCCAGGCTACTTGGAAGTGAGAAAGGAACGCGAGACTTACAAGCCCATCAGGACAAAAATCACTTCACTCAACGCTGGCGGCGCTGCAAAGCAGGCGAGGCCAGGCGGTTTAGTGGGCGTTGGCACGAGCCTCGACCCCGCACTCACGCGCGCGGATGCCCTTGTCGGCAATGTCATCGGCAGGCCGGGCACGCTTCCCCCGGTAGTCAACTCCTGCAACCTTGAAATTACGCCGATGAAGAGGCAGATGGCGAAGTTTTCCGAAGGGTTTGTCGAGAACGAGCCGCTCGTCCTGGGCATCGGCACTGCAACTACGGTCGGCTTTGTGCTTGGGAAAGTCAAGGGCAATCGAAAAGCAGTTGAAGTCAAGCTCAAAAAGCCAGTTTGCGCAAAGGCGGGCGACACGTTCGCCATTCTGCGGCGCACGAATAGCCGATGGCACTTCTACGGCACGGCTAAAGTAGTCTAGCCACGACGGCGTAATTCTTTCTGATAAGGCAGCGGCTTCTTCATTCCCACCGCAACCTCGTGGATTCCTTGGGCGATTTTTTTCGCGGCCTCTGCGCTCACGAGACCGAAGTGCTTGGCAGCGTGAAGGTTGGACTCGGACAAAAGGTAACTGAAAACGTTCAGCTGGGGCGCTATCCGAGTCAAGTCTGGCTTTTTACCCGCGTAGAGCTCCCGGAGCTTTTCAAAAACGTCCTCCTTCTCCTCAGCCTCAAGGTAAAGTGGGTCTACTGCATTGACGAAGCTTGGAATTTGCTCTCTCGCGTCTGGGTGGGTTGAGCCTTTGGGCGAGGCAACTTCGACGAGGTGGTGGTTTGCCGGCAGATTGGGCAAAGAAAGAATGAAGTGGCGACCAGGCGTTATCATTGGGCCCGTTGATTCGCCCCTCACCCGGTCCATCAGGTCTGATAAGAACTCGCCGGGAATCGACAATGTTCCGTCATGCATGCTGAAGACCAGGGTGTCGGGATGCGCTTTGACGAGCTTTTTCCAAAACGCCTTCTTTCTAGACTCGTGACCTGCCATAAATTTTTCCAGCTCCTCGATTGAAAGGGGCTCGCCTTTGCGCTCGTCCGATAGTTTCTTGGCCCGCTTGTTAAGGTCATCCTTTGCTGGCCACTTCACAATCGAAACGGCGTGGCCCAGTCGGCTTAACTCGGACGCTATTTGCGCATGAAGGGCGGTAGAAAGGTGCTCGTTGGCGTCCTCTCCTATTGAAAGCAGTATTTTAGCCATGAAGAGTTTTGCCGGATGTGATTTAAAAAAAGCCTACTTTTCCAGCAGTTGGAGGAGCTTGCCGAAGTTTTCTTCGACTCCGCCGCCAGTGCCGCTCATGTCCTTGACCACGCCGGCAGCCTTGTAGTATGCCAGGACGGGCTCGGTGACGTCGTGGTAGACTTCTAGCCGCTTTCGGATGGCAGTGTCGCTTTCGTCACTGCGTTTGATTAAGTCGCCGCCGCACACGTCGCACTTGCCTGAGTGTTTTGGCGGCCAGTACTCGATGTTGTAGATTGCGTGGCACTTGGGGCAAGTGAAGCGCTTGACGATGCGGTTGATGATTTCCTCCTCGTCTACCTTGATGTTGACAACGGCGTCAAGCTTCCAGCCGCGCTCTCCCAAGTAGGAGTCGAAGGACTTGGCCTGCGGTGCAGTTCGGGGGTAGCCGTCCATGATGAAGCCCCGCAGGACGTCTCCGCGCTTGAAGCGCTCCTTGACGAGCGCCGTGACCACGTCGTCGCTAAGAAGCTGGCCGCTTGCGATTAAGTCCTTGACGGCGAGGCCAAGGGGAGTTCCGGAGGAAATCTCGTCGCGTGCAATCTCGCCGGTCGAGATGTGGGGTATATGGAATTTAGAGGAAAGTAGCTTGGCGTACGTGCCTTTGCCCACTCCCGGCGGGCCAAACATTACGAGCTTCAAACCAGTTAACCCCTGAAAGCAAATTAACGGGAAACAGAAGTAGAGTTCCTAGGAAAAATAGGGTAAAGAACACTTTTAATTGTTTGTGCAGCACTAGCTAGTAGTATGGCAATTGAACGCACTCTGGTGCTTGTGAAGCCCGACGCCCTCCAGCGCGAGCTGGTCGGGCAAGTCATTTCCCGCATCGAGAGGCGCGGCTTCAAGATAGTTGGCGTCAAGATGGCCCTTCTTGACCAAAAGACGCTAAAAGAGCACTACGCTCACCTGGCGGCCAAGCCCTTCTTTCCCAGAATCGCGGAGTTCATGTCAAGCGCGCCCGTAATCGCGATGGCAATTGAGGGATTTGACGCAGTCGAAGTGCTGCGAAAGATGAGTGGCGTCACCAAGAGTTCTGCTGCCGAGCCGGGAACGATTAGGGGCGACTTTGCCCTTAGCGTCATGTGCAACATCATCCACGCGAGTGACTCTAAAGAGGCTGCCGCGGCGGAACTAAAGCGCTTCTTCAAAGCCTCCGAGCTCTTCGACTGGAAGCGCGCTAATGTGGAAAACGTCTACGCTCCTGACGAGCGCTAAGAAGTGGATTCCATAACGGAATTGCTTTTTGACAACCTGTTTTTGCTGCAACTAGCTGCCACGTTCATCGTTGGTGGCGCGTGGATTACTTTTGCAACCGTTGTCGCCGACAGGCTTGGAAGCAAGCTAGGGGGGATTATCGCGGGCCTGCCTTCAACCATACTCGTGCCACTTCTTTTCATCGGCATCATACAGTCGCCGCAAGCCGCGTCGGATGCCACCACACTCATGCCAGTCATTTCAGGCATAAACACGCTTTTCCTCGCAATCTACGCGGCTTCCTCAAGCAAGAGCTTCACAAAAGGCCTTTTGACTGCATTCGGGGTCTTCTTCGTCCTCGCCATCGCCGTGGTGATTTCCGGTGCATTCACTTTCGAGCTCTCGGTTGCCGCCTACCTCGCCCTTGCAGTTGTATCCTACTTCCTAATCCAGTCGGTAAAGGACTTGCCTTCGCCCATAAGCGGAACCGGCAGGAGACACTCGAAGGGGGAAATCGGGGCGAGGTTCTTCGCAAGCGGCCTGGTCATCTCCGCGGCGGTGCTTGTCAGCAAGCTTGCGGGCCCGGTTCTGGGTGGGGTAATCTCCGACCTGCCGATTGGGAATTCGTCCACGGTAGTAATTTCATACAAGTCACGGGGACTTGAGTTTTCGCGCTCCATAGTCAAGCCCCTGATGTTTAGCGGCATTGCAAGCGTCTTTGCCTACATCGTGGTCGTGAGGTACGCCTATCCCGCACTCGGGCTCTTGTGGGGAACGCTTGTCGCCTGCCTGGCGTCAGTTGCCGGAGCGGCGTTGGTCTACTTGATGTCGGAAAAGTCCAAATAAGCTCCAAAAGAAAAGAAGTGAGCGGGCCCGGGGGGATTTGGACCCCCGACATGCTGGTTAAAAGCCAGCCGCTCTGGCCAAACTGAGCTACGGGCCCGTTAGTAAATTGTGTGCGGAAAAGTTAATTAGGCGCAGTCTACGCAATCGCTTTACAATGCAACGAATAGTGCTCGACACTAGCGTGCTATTGCTGCCGGCCCAGCGGCGGCTCGACGTTTTCGTCGAGTGCGAGAGGATTGCTGAAAACTGCGAGTTCCTCGTGCTGCGTCAGACCCTCGACGAGCTGACGTCACTGGCTGCCAAGCGCGACAAGGCCGGAATCGCAGCCCGCATTGCACTAGAGCTTCTTGGGAAAAACAAGGTCGGGCAAATCGAGGCGAAGTCCAAAAAGGCAGATGAAGCGCTCGTGGAACTTGCTAGAAAGGACAGGACAATCGCTTTTGCGACAACTGACGCGCCCCTGCGCCGCAGGCTTAGGGACCTAAATGCCAGGGTGATTTGCCTGAAAGGCGAGTCGCGGCTTGACTGGTGCTAGGCCGCTGCTGCAAGCATTTTTGCCTCTTCTTCTTCGGCCCGCTTGACAAGGCGGGCTTTAGTGAGCTTTAGTGCGAAGAAGCGCTCGGCTTCCAGGCGGTTTAGCGAGTCTTGGATGAGGCGGATGTTGTCGCGGATCATGGGCTGGACGTTGTACTCGAGGGCATTCACGCGGCGGTTGGTTTTTTGGATTTCCTTTAGCAGCCGGCGCAGCGAATTCTCCGTTTCCGCAAGCTGGATGACGCCGTTTAGGGACGTTTCGAATGACTCGACTGCGTCGTCAAACTGCGCGCTTGAGCCTAAGGGCGAGTAGCCGCGCTCAAGGAGGTTGCGGCGCACGTCGATTGCGGTGATTAAGGGAATTCGCACGCCCATGATGTTCTTCGCCTTGACTTCGACTGCGGGCACAGTCCGTGCCGCAAGCGCGTTTGCCTCGACGAAGAGGTCGCCGTGCACGCTTCGGGCGATTGCGAGCTTCTTGTGGGAGAGGACCATCTGGCCGTCAACTTGAGAGCGCAGGTCGCGGGCCTTTTTGACCACATTGAAGAACTCGATGACTAACGCGTCGCGCTTTTGCTTTAGGAGCTTGTGGCCGCGCTGGGCCATCACTAGCCTTTGCTTTTGGTTTAGGAGTTCCATGCGCGTTGGCGCGACAGTGTCAGCCATTTTCGTTCACACTACTAAAAAAACGCGGGCCGTTTGCAGCCCGGATTTTCCCTACGCTTTGGCGGCCTCCGCTTTCTTTTCCTCGTGCTTGTGGTGGCCGTGCTCTTCCTTCTTCTCGACGCTCCTGAACTTGCGGCCGTAAGCCTCGAGGTGCTCGGGCTTGACGCGCTTGAGCTCGCCTTCTGGAATGTCGGCGAGGAGCTCCCAGCCGAGGTCGAGTGACTGCTCAATTGTGCGGTTCTCGTACTTTCCTTGCTGGACGAACTTGGACTCAAAGGCGTTTGAAAACGAGAGGAACTTCTTGTCGCGCTCCGAGAGGGCTTCCTCGCCTACGACGGCGACTAGCGAGCGCAGGTCGCGGCCTTCGGCGTAGGAGGCGTAGAGCTGGCTTGAGACTCCCGCGTGGTCTTCGCGCGTGCGCGCTGCTCCGATGCCGAGGTTCATCAAACGCGAGAGGGATGGGAGAACGTCGACGGGCGGGTACTGGTTCTTGCGGTGCAGCTCGCGCGAGAGCACGATTTGGCCTTCGGTGATGTAGCCCGTCAAGTCGGGGATGGGGTGGGTGATGTCGTCGTCAGGCATTGAGAGGATGGGCAGTTGCGTCACCGTTCCCTTCCTGCCGTGGATGCTGCCTGCGCGCTCGTAGATGCTTGCCAGGTCGGTGTAGAGGTAACCCGGGTAGCCGCGGCGGCCGGGAACTTCCTGGCGAGCCGACGAGAGTTCGCGCAAGGCGTCGGCGTAGTTTGTCATGTCAGTGAGGATGACGAGCACCTGCATGTCACGCTCGTAAGCGAGGTATTCGGCCGTCGTCAGGGCGAGGCGGGGGGTGATGATGCGCTCGATTGACGGGTCGTTTGCGAGGTTGAGGAAGAGGACTGCGCGCTCGAGTGCGCCGGTCTTCTCAAAGTCCTGCATGAAGAACGCGGCTTCGGCAAAAGTGATGCCCATTGCCGCGAAGACGACGACGAAGTCCTCCTTGTCTTCTCCGCCCTTGCCGTGGCTCGCGCCGCGGACGGTCGCCTGCCTGGCGATTTGGGCCGCCATCTCGTTGTGGGGCAGGCCGTTGCCTGAGAAAATCGGGAGCTTCTGGCCTCGGACGAGCGTGTTGAGCGCGTCAATTGTTGAAATGCCGGTTTGGATGAAGTCATGCGGCTCTGCGCGGGCAACCGGGTTGATTGAGCTGCCGGTAATTTCGAGCTTTTCTTCTGCGATGATTGCCGGGCCCTTGTCGATTGGTTCGCCCGAGCCGTTAAACACGCGGCCGAGCATCTCGTCGCTTACTGGCATGCGCAGGATGTCGCCTGAAAATCGCACGCGCGTGAGCTTTGTGTCAAGGCCGGTGGTGTTGCCGAATACCTGCACGGCTGCCATGCCCTTGCTGGTCTCGAGCACTTGCCCGTTGCGCTTCTCGCCGTTGGGGAAAATGATTTGCACTAGCTCGTTGTACGCTGCGTTCTCGACGCCCTCGACAAAGACGATGGGGCCGAAGACTTCCCGGACTGTTTGAAATTCTTTCATTTTTCATCCCTCTTAGTTGGCAAACCACTTGTCTATTGACTTGATTGCGGCTTCAGCTTTCGCCTCGACTTCCTTCTCAGGCGTGCGCTTGAGTGAGGCAATGTCGCCCCGAACGGGCGCTTCAAGCACTTTTGATAGGGGCATGTCGACGGCGATTGCCGCGCTTGCCTTGTCGTAGAAGTGCAGGATGGTCCTTAGCATGACGTACTGCTTGCGCAGAGTGCAGTAGGCGTCAATCTCGTCGTAGCTGTTCTGCTGCAGGAAGTCCTCGCGAATCATCTTCGTTGCCTCAAGCACGAGCCGCTCCTTGTCTGGGAGCGCGTCGGGGCCGATGAGCTGGACGATGTTCTGCAGTTCAGCTTCCTTTTGCAACAGCGCCATTGCCTGGTTTCGGTGCTCAAGGAAGTCCTCGGAGACGTTGGTTTCGAACCACTCGCGGAGCTCCCCGCCGTAAAGCGAGTAGCTTTTCAGCCAGTTGATTGCGGGGTAGTGCCGCCGTCTTGAGAGGGCCGAGTCAAGGGCCCAGAAGACTTTCGTCACGCGAAGCGTGTTTTGCGAGACCGGCTCGGACAAGTCGCCACCGGGGGGCGAGACTGCACCGACGACGGTGACGCTGCCGCTGCGCTTTGGCTTGTCGCCAAGGCAGACTGCGCGGCCGGCGCGCTCGTAGAATTCCGCCAGGCGCCTGCCCAAATAGGCGGGATAGCCTTCCTCGCCCGGCATTTCCTCCATGCGGCCTGAGATTTCGCGCATTGCTTCGGCCCACCTGGAAGTCGAGTCTGCCATGACTGCGACGTCAAGGCCCATGTCACGGAAGTACTCGGCGATTGTGATGCCCGTGTAGATGCTTGCCTCTCGGGCCGCGACAGGCATGTTTGAAGTGTTGGCAATGAGCACCGTTCGCTGCATGAGCGGCTTTTGCGTTTTCGGGTCCATGAGCTTGGGAAAGTTCTCAAGCACTTCGGCCATTTCGTTGCCGCGCTCGCCGCACCCGACGTAGACGATGATGTCGGCGTCAGAGTATTTTGCCAAGTCGGTCTGGTTGACGGTCTTGCCCGAGCCAAAAGGTCCGGGGATTGCGCCAGCCCCGCCTTTTGCGATTGGGAAGAAGGTGTCCATGATGCGCTTGCCGGTGATGAGGGGGGGCTCGAAGTGTTTCTTTTCCTTGATTTCGCGGGGGAGGCGGACGGGCCACTTTTGCATCATCGTCACGTCTTTTCCGCCAATCTTTGCTATTGCTTGGGTGATGGTGTAGTTGCCGGCCGTGATTTCCGTAATCTTGCCGCTAATTCCTTTTGGCACCATGATTTTGTGCTCGATGTTGAATTCCGCGACTGTGCCGAGGATGTCGCCCTGCGAGACTGTGTCTCCGACTTTTGCTTTTGGCACGAACTTCCATTTCTTGGAGCGGTTTAGGGACGGCACGGTGACGCCGCGGACGATGAAGTCGCCGGACTTCTCGCGCACAGCGTCGAGGGGCCGCTGGATGCCGTCGAAAATGCCGGAAAGGAGGCCCGGCCCGAGCTCGACTGATAGGGGCGCGCCGGTGCCGTCAACGGGCTCGCCGGGGCGCAGGCCGCTTGTCTCCTCGTAAACCTGGATGGATGCCTCGTCGTTTTTCACGGAGATGACTTCGCCTAGAAGCAGCATGTCACCTACGCGGACTAGCTCGTTGATTTGGACGCCGCGCATGCCGCCAGCGCGGATGACAGGACCCGAAACTTTCGTGATTGAACCCATTTCAAACATCACCTTTTTGATAAAAAAATTACTTGAGCTCGACGCCCATTACTTTTTTGATGAGAACGGCGATGCTCTCGCCGCCGGCGGCAACTGCCTTTTTTCCCGGCACCTCGATTACTGCCGGCTTTGCAAGAGACTGGAGCTGTTTTTGCGTCTTTTGCGATAAGGTCGACATGACTTCCTGCGTGACTATCATGATGCCGGAGTCCGTGGCGGCAACTGCGGTTGCAACCGCTTCCTCGGCCTCTTGCGGCGTCGTCACGGTGCGCGCTTCGGTGACGCCAGCTAGCCGAAAGCCGAGAACCGTATCAGCATCGCCAATGACGACTATTTTATCCATTTTTTTAACCTGCGCTTAGCACGCGCTCCCTGATTTCGTCCTTTACCTCAAACTGCGTAGCGTAAGCTATCTTGCGCAGCGAGTGGACTTCTTCGCGCTTGAGGTGGAGGAAAGCGACTGCGACTCCCATCGAGAGGACGCCGCGGGAAAGCGTGCTTCGGGCCTTTCGAAGGAGGGCGCGCTCGAGCTCGACTTCGACATAGGGCAGGCCCTTTGCTTTTAGGAGTTCGACTAGAGGCGCGGGGGCGAGGAGCTTCTTTCGCGCAAAGACTTCAAGGGCGCCTTCAGGAGAATCCTGCAAGAGCATCTCGTTTGCCAAATACGCGCTGTTGACGGTGTAGGGGCGGAGCTTTTCTTTTGAGACGCCCGACTTCATCATCCGCAGAATCAAAAACGCGTTTGCAAAGTCCAGGCGGTCTTGAAGAAAGCCGCGCGTGAATGCGTCCGGCGCGAATTTTAGGGCCGCGTGCAGTTCCACGTAGTACGCCCGGTCGAGTTCGGAGAGTATGATGCGGAAGTCCTTTGTCTTCTCAAAGTCCTTTTCAGCCGCGCGGACTGCCTTTGAGTAGCGGGACGCGCGAAGTATCTCAAGAGTGACTGCCAGGTCTGGGGCTGTAACCAAACGCGCAAGGAGGCCGATGCTCTCGCGGTCAACTGGAATCAGGTTCTTCATCTCAATGGGCCTGCCCAGTGCCTTGCTGGCGACGATTTTCTTGATGTTGTTGAGCTCCCACTCGCGCATGAGGACGGCGTAGATTGGGAGGGCCGAGGGGGGAAGGAAGTTTGCGATGCGGCCGATGGTGGCGATGAGGTCGTCGTCTAGGGCGCGCTTGACTAGTTCGAGGCCCGTATATCTCGTGCTTGCGGATACGAAGGCGCCCTTGTACTCGCTTTCCTCCAGTAGCTCTACAAACTCGTCGAGCGTTCGCACGTCCATGAGCTCGCGCATGCGGTCGGGGTCAAAAAGCTTGCTCTTCATTGCTTTTAGCCGCGCGTTTGCATACGAGAAGGAAAGGTCAGCCATTGGCGCGCCTCTTGCTGCCCTTAGCGGGCTTCTTTGCCTTGCCGGCTTTCGCCTTGGCGGGCGTTGTCTTGAGTGTTTTTGCGGCCGCCGGCTTCTTGACCGCTTTTGCGGCCTTTGCCTTGCTTTGCGCAATGACTTGCTGCTTTCGCCGCTCTCCAAAGAGCTCGCCGTAGGCAACGCGCTTTAGCTCGACTGCATATTGCTCAAGGAGGCTCTCGAAAGTGTAGCTTGCGCGCACGCGGCCGCCTGCGTCCTGGGCCACCATGCCCCCTGTGCAGTCAAGTGCTTTTGTCTTTCCGAACTTGGCTGCCATGGACAAGTCTTCCTTGCGGCAGTAAATCACGGCGTCGCCGCCGAGTTCGGCAACCGCGTTTTTCGCCAGCTTGTTAAAGAGTTTCTCGTAGAGCTTGCGCTTTTCCCCGGCTTTTGCCGACGCGAGTTCTGCAAGCCGCTTTTGCAGCCTGCCCATCGCGGCCTGGATGACGCGCTCGCGCTCTTCAGCCATCACGCGCTTTGCTTTCAGGCGCGCGCTTGAGACTTTTCGCGCTTCGTCAACAGCTAGGGCCGCGCCCTCGACTTTGGCTGCCTCGACGATTGCGTTAGACTCATTGACTGCCTGCGTGAGGACTTCCTTGGCAGACTCGTGGGCTGAGGCTAGCACGCGCTTTTCTTCTTCGGCTGCGCTGTGGCGGAGTTCCTTTACAAGCTCTTCGAGGCCCATTGGTTGCTCAAATCTCCAGTCTTTCTTTTACTTCGCGCCGGATATGATGAGAAAGGCGACGACGAAGCCGAGGATGACGAGCGTTTCGGGAATTGCGAGGAACAGCAGCACAGAGCCTTCCTTGCCTTCCTTCTCCGCCATCAGGCCCATGCCTGCAGAACCGATTGCCGCTTGCGCGTAACCGGTGGCCAGGGCTGAAATGCCCAATGCGAGGCCTGCGCCGAGAGCGGCCAAACCGATACCAAGTCCTTCAACCATTTCTTCCACCTCTAACGTGATTTGCTTAAGTTGTTCGTGTTACGCAGCGGGGCGAATGCCGCCCCGCCCCCGTGATAGAATTTCGAGAAGAACTCCACGTACTGGAGACGAAGGGATTGGATTCCGCTCTCGAAAAGGCCGAGGACGAGAGCCATGCCCTGGGCGACGATGAAGAGTGCGGCAAACGCTATGAAGGTCGCCAAGGCGGTTAGGAATGCGACTAGCTCAAAGCCAGCGGAAACGCTTGCCGAAAGCGTGGAGAATGCCGTGCCGACGGGAATCTGGTTGATGATTTGCGCCAGGATGACGCCGCTCATGCCAAGGGCCATGAGACGAAGGTATGACATGACGTTTGAGAGTAGGCTCGGGATTTCGACAACGGCCGGCACGCCTTCGAGGCGGTAGAGCGAGACTACCGCAATCAAGGCGATTGCGCCAAAAACTAGAGTAAGGGCAGGGTTGATGACGCCGACTTGCGTCAAAACGACGAGTACGAGGGACCACATGAGTGCGAGCCACGAGAGCTTGGCGTAGGCGTGCTTGCGGTCATGGTTCCAGTTGACGTAGACGCCGATGAGATAGCCGACGGTTAAGTGGATGACGCCGGCCGCAAGCGAGATGACCATCAGCGTGTTGACGCCCTCGGCGTTGCGCTCAAGCAGCCGCGGCAATGGCGTGCCGAAGATTGATTCGGCGCCGAAGAACTCGCCGTAGATGATGCCGAAGAAAATCGTCGAGACTGCGCTAAGGAACAGCATGCCGCCGATGTCTTTTAGGAACTCCGCCTTGGCTTTGAGACGAAGGTAGATGGCCATGATCACGGCGAGTGCGCCGTAGCCGATGTCGCCTAAAATCATGCCGAAGAAAATGGGGAAGGCGACGCCGATGAAGAGGGTCGGGTCGACTTCGCCGCTTTGCGGCAGGGAGAAGAAGCGCACGAGGAACTCGAAGCGGCGGATGAGGGGCGGGTTGGAAAGCATTGTTGGCGGCTGCTCGCGAACGCCGATGCGCTCGACCATCACCTTTTCGCCAGTTGCATCAGACATATCAGCCTGCATTTTGGCGAAGACTTTTTCGGGAACCCAGCCTTCGATGATTTCTACGAACGTTGAGCGGCCGAACTTGTTGGGCAACTCCGCCTTTTTGGCGTGCTCCTCAAGCTGAGTGCGCACGCGCGTGATTTGCTTGCCGTGCTTCGTTGCAAACTCTGCGAG
Source organism: archaeon (assembly GCA_020057405.1). Lineage (GTDB taxonomy): Archaea > Micrarchaeota > Micrarchaeia > Norongarragalinales > UBA97 > JAGVFW01. The sequence continues at coordinate 144,280 of JAGVFW010000003.1, forward strand.
GAACTCGGACTGCGTCTTTTGCTTCGCCTTGACGCTCTCGAGATCTGCCTTTGCCGCATCAAAGGCGGCCTGAAACGAGGCTGCAGTGGCTTTCGGCGCGGTCAGGCGGGTGCCGTGCTTTGCGAGTTCGCGCTCGGTGTCGCCGGCTTTTCGCGAGTCAACCGCGACTAGAGCGTAGTCGGCGTTGCCGTGCCTTAGCATTGCGGCGTCAAGGCGCAGCTTGCCTGCGGCGACGAGAAACTCTTTTGCATTGGAGGGCTTGAAGTAGAGAAGCGTTGCGCGATTGGTTGCGTCAAAGAGCTTGGGGTTAAGGGGCACTGCGGTAAACGGCTCGAGTTCGCGGGCGCGGCTTGCAAGCGACGACTGTTCCGAGCGCAGTTCTGAGAGCTTCTTTTCCGCCTCTGAAACGCCGGTGAGCTCAGCTTCGAGCTCGTGCGCTTCCTTTAGGAGGATATGGGCGGGAGCGAGTTCCTCAAAGGCGGCAGTTTCCTTGAGGCCGAGTGACTTTTCTGCTGCGCGAAGCGCGATGAGTGATTTTGAGAATTCCTCGAATGACGGCATTGGCAGGTCGGGAGTGCCCTGGCGCGAGCGCGTGATTTGGATTGCGCCGAATTCGTAGAGCGCGTCTACTGCCTTCTCCGTGCTTGACCTTGAGCACACGACGCGCACTTTCACCATTTTTTCAATCATTTGGTTTCCTCGATGAGGGTCGAAAGCATTTTTGCGCTCGTTGGCTCGACTTTGGTCATTGCGACTTTGCGCATCTTCTCGGCGTCGAGCTGCGCGCGCTCGACGATTTTCTTTGCCTCGGCAAGCGTCTTTGCCTCGGCTACCTTAAGGAGGGCGGTCTTCTCGTCAACCGCTTTCTTGCGGGCGGAGGCTATGATGTCCTGGGCTTTTGCGCGGGCTTGGGCGAGCAGCTCGGCGGCCTTGGCCTTGGCCGCTTCAATGCGCTCCTGGGCTGCCTTCTCTTCCGCCATGAGGGCTTCCATTCCCTTGCTTATGCCCTCTACTCCAGTAGAAAGCGAATGAACGTGGCCGTCGCTACTCATTTTCAATCACCGTACAAAATCGTATAGAGGGTGGGGCCCCCAACTGGGCCTCGCACAGCGTCGCGTGCAACGAGGTCCTTCAAATGCCCCCAACTCCCAAAACTTTATGATAAAAAAAAAGAACAAAGGAATGTTATTGCCGCACGTATTTAAGCCATGCGGTGCCACTGCCCCTTCAAAGAAGGTCGGCGGCGGACTCGACAAAGTGTTTCGTCGCCTCTGCAGCGTCAAAGGCCATCTGGAAGATTTCCATTATCATTGACAATCACCAATTGACCTAATAAAGTGGGAAAAGCATTTATTGGTTGCGTCTTTCGTAGTGTGGGAGGGGGGAAAGGAAATGGAGGCGGCAAAGCGGCTAGACGGCATCACTTACGCCATTCGCGACGTCATCGCGGCATCCCAGGAGCTCGAGAAGCAGGGCCGCACCATACTCAAACTCAACATAGGGGACCCCAACGCCTACGACTTTGACACGCCCGACTACGTGAAAAAGGCGCTCCATGAGGCAATCGAGAGCAAGCTCAACGGCTATGCCGACTCGCAGGGCTTCCTGCGCCTGAGGCAAGCGATTGTGGCGCAGAACCATAGGCGCGGCTTTGACTCAACTACTGAAAACGTAGTTGTCTCAAGCGGGCTTTCGGAGGCAGTGAACTTCACTTACGCCAGCCTGCTTAACCCCGGCGACGAAGTCATGTCGCCTTCACCCACCTACCCGCAGTACGAGGCGCTGGCTAAATTCTATGGCGCGAAGAACACCTACTACGAGCTAGTCGAGGAAAACGGGTTTCTGCCCGACGTTGACGACTTAAGGAAGCACGTCACGGCCAAGACGAAGGCGATTGTCTTAATCAATCCAAACAATCCGACTGGCAGCCTCTTGCCTGAAAAGGAAGTCAGGAAACTGCTTGACTTTGCGGGCGAGCACGGACTCGTCGTGATGGCGGACGAGATTTACAGCGAAATGGTCTTCGACGAAACTGCCGTTGCCGCAGCATCGCTTTCAAAAGACGTGCCCATTATTGCGATGAACGGCCTGTCGAAAAACTTTTTGGCACCCGGATGGCGCATGGGCTGGGTGACGTTCTGCAACTTTCCGGACGACAACGTGAAAAAGGCGTTCATCCAGTTGTGCCGCCTGAGGCTAAGCGCGTCATACCCGGTAGAGTATGCTTCGGCTGTTGCGCTTGAGAACACTGGCGAGTACGAGCCTGCGAAGAGACAGATGCTTGAGAAACTTCGCCGCCGGCGCGACTTGGCATTCAAGAGGCTAAATGAGATTCCGGGCATTTCGTGCGTGAAGCCGGGCGGCGCGTTCTACGCGTTTCCGCAAATCCACGACGAAAAGAACGTCTTTGCGGATGACAAGCAGTTTGTCTACGATTTGCTTGCCGAGCACGGAGTGCTGACGGTTTTTGGAAGCGGGTTTGCGGAAAAGCCGGGCAGCAAGCACTTCCGCATCGTCTTTCTACCGCCCGAAGAGACTCTTGAAAAGGCATTCGGCGAGATAGAAAAGTTCATGAGAAAAAGGGGGTTTGCATAAACCCGGTTGGAAAATATTCGGTAGTGGCGATTGCAACAAAGCCGGCGCTAATGCCGCATTAGCCCGTTTTCATTACATATACAATTATAGTGCGAAATTCCGACAAAGTAATAAATAGCGGCGTGCGGTAAAGGGTATTCGCTGATTTTTTGCCGGCTTTATTCGGCTAGCTTCGTTTCATTTAATTTGGGGTGGGGTTTGGATGGTTCTTTTGGCTGCAACGCAGATCGCTTTTGCCGTAGGCGTGTTCGTACTCTTATTCGCCGCTTATCTTGTCTGGAGCATCCTTCGGTTGCCTGCTGGCAGCGCCAAAATGCAGGAAATCGCCGCCGCAATCCGCGAGGGTGCCGGCGCCTATCTCATGCGCCAGTACACCACGCTCATCCCGTTCGTCATCGTCCTTGCGGGGCTCATTTGGTTTCTCGTCGGCAGCCCGACGGCAATCGCTTTTGTCGGGGGCGTAATCTGCAGCACACTTGCAGGCTACATCGGCATGACAATCAGCGTGCGCGCCAATGTACGGACCGCGCAGGCGGCCTTTGGAGGCATCGGACCCGCGCTTAAGACCGCAAGCCGCGGGGGCGCTGTCACCGGCATGGCACTCACGGGCCTTGGCCTCATTGGCGTTTCAACGGTTTACTACTTCACCCAAGACTTGGGCGCGCTTGTGGGCTTCGGCTTTGGCGCGTCGCTTATTTCGCTTTTCGCCCGCGTTGGCGGGGGCATTTACACCAAAGCCGCTGATGTCGGCGCTGACCTCGTCGGCAAGTTGGAGAAGGGAATTCCCGAGGACGATCCCAGAAACCCGGCAGTAATTGCTGATAACGTGGGCGACAACGTCGGGGATTGCGCGGGCATGGCTGCTGACCTCTTCGAGTCCTACGTCGTCACCGTCATCGCCGCAATGCTGCTTGGCGCTGCAATCTCGCCTTGGCTGGTTGCACTGCCGTTAGTCATTGCTGCAATCGGGGCGCTCGCGGGCATGTTCGGCGTGTTCTTCATAACGCTAAAGCATGGCACGAATGTGATGGGCGCACTTTACAAGGGCGTTTACGCAACTGCGGCTTTTGCCCTGGTCGGCCTGTGGTCGATTCCGATGGGGCTCGAGCTTTACCTCGCCTCGGCGGTTGGCGTCTTGGCGACTGTTGCAATATTCTACATCACCGAGTATTACACTGGAAAGCAGTTTGCGCCAGTTCAGGAAATCGCTTCGGCCTCGAAAACGGGCGCCGCGACGAACCTTATTGCAGGACTTGCAGTCGGCCTTGAGAGCACTGCCCTGCCGCTGCTCTTGATTGTTGCCGCAATCGCGATTTCATTCAAGCTCGGCGGCGTCTACGGCATTGCGGTTGCCGCGGCGTCAATGCTTTCGCTTACGGGTATCGTCATCACACTTGACGCCTACGGCCCGATTACCGACAACGCCGGCGGCATTGCCCAAATGAGCAAGGCGCCAGAAAAGGTGAGGAAGGTAACCGACGCGCTTGACTCGGTTGGCAACACGACGAAGGCGACGACGAAGGGCTTTGCAATTGCAGGAGCGGCCTTGGGCGCGCTCGCGCTGTTTGCGGCCTTTGCCGAGGCAACGCACCTTACGACAGTCAACCTGCTTTCGCCCGCAGTTGTCATCGGATTGTTCATTGGCGCGGCGCTTCCGTTTGTCTTCAGCTCGTTTATCATGCGCGCTGTTGGCAGGGCGGCTTTCGAGATTGTCGAGGAAGTGCGCAGGCAGTTCCGCGAGATTAAGGGAATCATGAAAGGGACTGCAAAGCCCGACTACGCAAAGGCGGTTGACATCAGCACTCGCGCGGCACTGCGCGAACTCATGGTGCCCGGAGCGCTCGCGGTCGTCACCCCGCTGCTTGTCGGCCTTCTCTTTGGCGCTCAAGCGCTTGCGGGCCTTCTTGCGGGCTCGATTGCAACCGGATTTCTCATGGCGCTATTCATGAGCACCTCAGGCGGCGCCTGGGACAATGCCAAGAAGCTAATTGAGGACGGCAAATGGGGCGGGAAAGGCAGCGATGCGCACAAGGCCGCGGTTGTCGGAGACACTGTCGGCGACCCGTTCAAGGACAGCGCGGGCCCGTCGCTAAACGCGCTTATCAAGGTGCTCAACACCGTATCACTCGTGTTCGCAAGCGCGGTGCTTGTCTACGCACTAAATCTTTTGTAGGTGGAAACAAATGGCTGGCAAGAACTCGAACGGAATGTTTGGTGGCATCAGCAAGACCTGGTTGGCAGTAGGTGGTGTTGCGCTAATAGTCATCATCGGCGTGCTTTGGTGGATGGGCACTTACAACGCGCTTGTTGCTAAAGACGAGGGCGTGGCGGGCCAGTGGGGCAATGTCCAGGCATCCTACCAACGCAGGTTTGACTTGATTCCTAACCTCGTTAACACGGCGAAGGGCATCATGAATGCCGAAGTTGCCTTGTTCGAGGAGTTTGCCAAGGCGCGGCAGGCGTACGCGGCTGCAGGCAGCGTGAACGACCAAGTCAAGGCTACAAACCAGCTGGAATCGACGATTTCGAAGTTCCTTTTCGTGTCGGAAAATTATCCCGAACTCAAATCGCAAGAGAACTTCCTTGAGCTGCAAGCCGAACTTGCGGGAACTGAAAACCGCATCAGCGTAGAGCGCATGCGCTTCAATGACGCCGTCAGGGACTACAATGCCTTCAAGCGCAGCTTCCCGGCGAACTTCATTGCAGGCGGCTTCCCCGACTACGAGTACTTCGAGTCAAAGGCGGGCGCTGACTCGGCACCGACCGTGACCTTCCCATGAAAACGGCCATAGCGGCTGTTTTCCTCCTTCTTCTTTTCTCCTTCTCCTTAGCGGAGTCAGTAGACTCGCTCGCCCCAACTGGTTTTGTCAACGACTTTGCGGGCGTACTCTTGCCCAACGAAAGCGCAGCGCTTGAGCAAAAGCTTTCCGAATACGAGAAGAACTCGTCGAATGAAGTTACAGTTGTCATTGTCAACAACATGGGTGGCGACTACGTCGAGCACTATGCCGTGACTCTCTTCGAGAAGTGGGGCATTGGGAAAGAGAAGCAGGACAATGGCGTGCTCTTGCTCTTCTCCATGGAAGAGAGGGAAGTGCGCTTCGAGGTCGGCTATGGCCTTGAAGGGATGGTGACTGACGGGCGGGCCAAGCGCATCATCGAAGCACGCGTAGTGCCTAACTTCAAAAACGGCGGCTATTACACCGGCATTGATTCCGCTGTTGACCAAGTGATTTATTTTGCCGGAGGTGGTGAGGAGCAAATTACTCCGTTGCCAGCGTGGCAGAGCGCTATCGTGGGCGCCTGGATTTTGCTTTTGCCTTTTGCTTTCGTCGGAATTTTCGCCGGCATTGCCGCGCTTGCCTACATAGGCCACAAGAACAAGGGCAAGCTACCGACACGGGGCTCGCGAATCTCGGCAGCAATAGCGGCCCTCGGAGGCAACTTGCTCATCGTCCCGATGCTGGCGATTCTGCTTTTTGAAGTGAGCTTCATCCTCTCGATACTGCTTGCGGTTGCAAGCCTCATTTCAATCTACCTCGCGTGGAAGTGGGGCGGCGCTGGCGTCAAGGGCGGCTCAAGCGGAGGCGGCTATTGGGGCGGTGGCTTTGGCGGAATGGGCGGCGGATTCGGCGGCGGTTCTTCCAGCGGAGGCTTTGGCGGGTTCGGCGGCGGCATGAGTGGCGGTGGCGGCGCCGGCGGAAGATGGTAGTTCAGTATTCCCTATAGACTTCGTCGCGCTTGCCGACTCGCACGAAAATTACGGTGCTTCCTTCTACGCGGTAAATAATACGATAGTGCAGAAAACGCTCGCTGTGGAAAAGCAGCTTTCCGTGCAGATGCTTTCCAAGAAAAGGGCGTTCCAGAATCCTCTTGATGCGTTTTGCTACAACTTCCTTGACCGAACCGTCAAGCTTTGCTGCCGTTCCTTTGAATTCATCGGTGTAGAACGGTTCAAACTGCACGTGAGCTCACCACAAAACTATCGAAGACTATAGCACCAATCCTTTCGCCAGTGGCTTGCCGGATGGTTTTTATAGTAGTTATTAGCATAGTTTTAGTTATGAATATGAACATCAAGCTCATCGGTATTCCGGAACGCATCATCGAGGGCGCAATTCACGAGGGTCTGGCAAAGACTAAGACTGACGCGATTACACTTGGCCTCCTTGAGCTTGACCACAAGTACAAGCTTCTTGAAAAGCTCGAGGATGAAGAAGACATTCGCGAGGCCGACAGGATAATGGCGGAAGTGAAAAGCGGCAAGCAGAAACTCCATTCCCAAAAAGAATTCGAGAAGCAGACTGGAATCAAGTTGTGAGCTTTGGCGCAAACAACCGATGCGGGCGATAGGCTCCCAAACGCAAGGGGTTATAAACCTCTTGGAGGCGTAATTACTTTTGCTCTTTATTTTCTTTAGCTTTGGCTTGGGATAGGGAAAACGAGGTAAAACAAGATGTACGAACTTGCAAAATTCGTTGAGAGTGTGCGCATTCCGCCCGCTCTCTTTGGGAAGAAGATGAATGACGCTGCACTGCAGATGCTGCGCGAGCAGTACGAGCGGACGGTGCAAAAAGAGTTCGGCGTAATCGTGAGCCTGCACAACGCCAAGATTTCGGGCAAGGGCCGCATCATCCCGGGCGACGGCGCGGCTTATTTTGACGTCGAGTTCGACGCGGTTGTCTACAATCCTAAAGTGAACGAGATTATCATCGGCGAAGTGAGCGAGATTGTCGAGTTCGGCGCGTTTGTCCGCCTCGGACCCATTGACGGCCTGGTGCACGTTTCGCAGGTTGCAGATGACTTCTTCACTTACGACAAGAAGAAGCTCATTCTAGTCGGGCGCAAGAGCAAGGCGACGGTGAAGAAGGGCGACGTCGTGAAAGCCAAGATTGCGACGGTTAGCATGAAGGACAACATTCCTAACTCTAAGATTGCGCTTACGATGAGGCCCATTGGTTTGGGCAGGGAAAAGGGAGCGGCTGTAGTAAATGTCTGAGAAAGCGTGCCGCACTTGCCGGCTCATAGTCAGTGGCGACGTGTGCCCCACCTGCAAGGATTCGGAACTTACGAAAGCCTACGAGGGCTTCATTTTAGTGATTAACCCGGAGAGCGAGGTCGGCAACGCGATTGCCGCCAAGACCCCCGGAAAGTACGCGCTCAAAATAAAGTGAGAGAAGTGATAAGATGAAGATTGAACTTGTTTCGGAAAAGGACAACCCCTTGCTTGAACGCAAGGAAGTCGTCGTGAAAGTCAGCGACTACGGCGCAACGCCATCGCGCACCGACTTGCTCGAGGAACTGCCCAAAATCCTCAAGGGAGCGAACAAGGAAGGCGTCTACATTGAGAAGGTCGACCAGCACTACGGCCGCAAGCAGACTCTCGTCATGGCACACGTTTACGCCAGCAGGGAATCGCTTGAGAAGCACATCCACAAGAAGCTTTTGCGCACGAGCGGCAAGAAGAAGGCCGCTGCTGCATAAGGTGAAGTAACATGGCTGAGAAACCGAAGACCAAATCCTTTAAGGCTTATACTGGTGGCAAGTACTGCCCCAAGTGCGGGCCCGGCACCAAGCTCGGAGTGCACAACAACCGCTTTGCCTGCGGAAAGTGCCGCTACACCGAGATGGCAGACAAGGCGTGAGTCTAAATGAAAATCGTTTATGCCCGGTTAGGAGTTTTGCTGCTAATCCTGGCCGCAGGCGTTTTTGCAATGCCGCTTTCAAAACCAATTGACGAGCCCTGCCCGGCTCAAATTGCTGACTTTGGTGACGGCATGATTCAAGGCTGCGCCATTGAAGTTCCCAAGCCCGACTACGTAGTGCAGTGGATTCGCATCGACCACGTCAACAACACGGGCTTCGTGCACATCCAGGCGCTAACAGTCAACATCGGCGCTGACGCGGCTCAATCATCGCAAACTAAACTTACAGCCACTGAATACAACGGACTCGACTACTCAGTCAGCTTTGATGTCCCGCCATTGCCCCACGGCGGCTATTCGCTCCACGAGCTCTACTACAAGTGCAGCTACAAAGTCACGGTCCATGGCCTAGCCGACGCGCAGGGCAACATCGACGAGGAAAGCGAGACGAACAACGGGAATTCCGCGTCGGGCCGTTGCGCATAAAAACCATTAAATCCCCTCTTTCACATTAATTGTTTCGCTAGTTCTTTGAGCTAGCCCGAAGATATAAGGGCAAATTGTGATGCAGGAATTCGGCCAGTATGGCCGTGAGTTGGAAAAGTCAGTGCTTGCCTACTGGCAAGAAAAACAGATTCCGCAAAAACTTTCTTCTCAGCGCAAGGGCGCGAAAAAGCACGTCGTGCTTGACGGCCCGCCTTACGTCAATGCACTGCCGCACGCTGGCCATGTGCTCACGACAACGTCGAAAGACATTTGGACGCGCTTGGCGTACATGCGGGGCTTTGACGCCCACATTCAACCCGGCTTTGACTGCCACGGCCTGCCAATCGAAGTCATGGTAGAGAAAGAACTCGGAATCAAGAGCAAGCGCGAGATTCTTGAGATGGGCATCGAGAAGTTCGACGCGGCCTGCCTTGCGAAAGTCACCAACAACGAGGGCGCGTGGATGAACTACTACCGAGAGCTTGGGGCATGGCGCGCATACTTTGAGCCCTACTTCACTTACAAGCCGTCCTACATCCAAAGCGTGTGGTGGGCGTTCAAGCAATGGCACGATGCGGGCATGATTACAGAAGGCGAGCGCAGCATCCACTGGTGTTCCCACTGCGAGACGGCGCTCGCGGGTTATGAAGTGAGCGACAGCTACGCACAGCGTTCGGACCCGGGGCTTTACGTCAAGTTCAAGGTAAAGGGCGCGGAAAACGAGTTTCTCCTAGTGTATACGACCACGCCTTGGACTTTGCCGGCAAATGTCGCGATTGCGGTTAAGGGAGATGCCGAGTACGTCAAGGCGAAAGTCGGCGGCACGGTCCTCATCCTCGCTAAGGCGCTTGCGGAAAAAGTTTTGAAGGAAAAGGCCGGCGTTGACTACGAAGTCGTCTCGACAATCCGGGGAAGCGACCTTGACGGCGTGGAGTACGAACCGCTTTTCGGGTGCGCAAGCCAAAAGAAAATCGGGGAGAATCCAAAGGCCCGACGCGTTTACTTGAGCATCCAGTTGATGTCGAGGAAAAAATACAACAAGCACGTGAAAAAAGACGAGGCTGGCGGCAAGGACGCAACCGCCGTTCTTGACGGCAAGAAAGAGGAGGGCGAACTGGCCGCTTCGGCAAGCGCTCCTTCGTCTGAATTCGAGGAGTTCGTCACACTTTCTGAAGGAACGGGTCTTGTGCACTGCGCTCCCGGCCACGGCACTACTGACTTTGTCTTTGGCAAGCACTATGGGCTGCCTGCCGCCTCGCCTGTCGACGAGCGCGGGCTCTTTACGGCGGACGTCGAGCAGTGGCAGGGGCAGTACGTCAAGAAGGCTGACAAGGAAATTTCGGCTTTTCTTGACGGCAACGGCAGCCTCTTCCACCAAGAGACGATAACGCACAGCTACCCGCTTTGCTGGCGCTGCAAGACGCCGCTTCTCTTCCGCCTTAGCCCGCAGATTTACCTTAGCATCGACGCGGTGCGCGAGAAGATGCTTGAGGCGAATGGCAAGACTCACTGGATGCCGCCGTTTGGCGAGGACGCGTTTGGCAACTGGGTCGCTGGGGCGCAGGACTGGTGCATATCACAACAGAGGTTCTGGGGCACGCCGATTCCGCTTTGGAAGTGCGGAAAGTGCGGTGCGAAAAAGGTTATCGAGAGCTTAGCCGAACTCAGGCTGTCCGCGGTGAAGGACCCGGGCGTGCTCACTGACTTGCACAGGCACGCGATTGACGGCATCGAGCTAAAGTGCGGCGAGTGCGGTTCGCCGATGAAGCGCGTGCCCGACATTTTCAACGTATGGATTGACTCTGGCCTGGCGTTCATTGCAAGCCACGGCTATCCTTTTGCCAACAAGGAATTGGCGGAAGAGCTGATGCCCGTGAATTTGGTGTGCGAGAGCCAGGACCAAATCAGGGGTTGGTTCTATGCCCTGCAGTTCACTTCGTTTGCAACTTTCGGCCGGCCGGCGTTTAAGGAGTGCGCGGTGATGGGCTGGGTTGTCGACGAGAAGGGCGAGAAGATGAGCAAGAGCTTGGGCAACGTCGTTGACGCGCAAAAGGCAATCGATACGCTTGGCGCGGATGCGCTAAGGCTCTACTACTGCAGCGACGTTGCGCCGTGGAATGTCCACAGGTTTTCGTTCACTAACGCGAAGGAGAGCCAACGCAACCTCAACATCCTGCTTAACACGCTCAAGTTTTACAAAATGTACGCACCCGACGGGTTTGTGCCGGTTGAAGTGAGCGCCAAGACGGCGGGGCTTAGGCCAGAGGACAAGTGGATTCTCTCGCGGCTCAACACTGTTGCGGGGCAGGCCAACTCGCGCCTAGACGAGTTCGAGTTCCACACTGCGGGCAGGCTGCTCGTTGACTTTGTCGTAAACGACTTTTCGCGCTGGTATGTCAAGCTTGCCCGCGACAGGGTTGCCGTTGAGGCAGAGGAAGGAGACAGGAGGGTTTGCTTGAGTGTCATGCGACACGCGCTCTTGCAGGCAAGCAAGTTGCTTGCGCCAATCACGCCCTTTCTTAGCGAATACTCATACGGCCAGCTAAACGGAGGGCTCGAGAGCGTTCACTTTGAAAGGTACCCGAAGTCGATTGAGGGCGCTAGCGACGAGGAGCTTGAGGAGCACATGGCAATTGCGATGGCTGCCTCAGAAGCTGCGGCAAGCGCTCGTCAGGAGGCGGGCGTGAAGTTGCGCTGGCCGCTTGGCCGCCTCGTCGTCACGGGCGATGCGGGCTTGAGCAAGGCGGTCGAAGGGTTTGCATCCCTGCTCTCAACACAGGCTAATGTTCTGCAGGTGAGCTATTCGCAGGTTCCGCCTGCAGGTGGCAAGTGGGTGAGCCGCGAGATTACGGCAGGGGAAAAGACGGTGACGGTGTTGCTTGACTGCGAAATGACTGAAGACTTGCGGATGCAGGCGCTTTTGCGCGAGCTCGTGCGCGCGGTCCAGGAGAGCCGCAAGCAAAATGGCCTCAACGTGCGCCAGAGGATTGTCGTCTCGGTTGCATCGCCCCAGAGCTCGGTTGCGGAATTTTTGAGGAAGAACGCCGGGCTTTTGGCGCGGGAAGTTGGCGCCGGCTCTGTCGGCATCGTCGAGGAAGCGAAGCTAGTTGGAGCGTTCTCGGCATCGGCCTCCATTGACGAGAAAGCAACGGTGAAGGCGCGCTATTCTGTTTCCGGCTAGTTGTCGTAAGTGTAGCTAGTTTTCTTCTTGTAGAGGTAATACCCGCCCGCCGCTACTGCAATTAGTACGACTAGCCCGAGGATTACCAGCGGGTCTATTGAAAGACCGCCCTGTTGGGGAACGGGAGTGGCGGTAGAGGCAAGCGTGGCCTGCAGTGACGCTTCTGCTTCCTTAAGCTTGGTAATCGCGGCAGTGTAGTCGCCGCTTGAGGCCAAGCCTTCTGCAACTGAAATTATCGACTCGACGTCTGCGGTGAACAGGCGTTTTTCCTTCAGTTGGGCCAAAAGCGCCTCGACAACCTGCTTTTCGGAATCGTAGTCCTGCTTGGCTGATGGCTTGGGCGTGACTGAAGCTTGGGGGGTTGCGTTCAGTGAGGGGGTGGGTGTTGGCGTTACTGAAGGCCGGGGGGTGGGGGTCGGGATTGGCGTCGGGGCGGGCGTGGGGGATGGCGTGACGGATGGTGCCCCGCCGCTTGTCGGACCGTAGACCGTGCGCTTTGCGGTTTTGTTCATGTTGCCGGCGGAATCGCTGGCGTAGACTGCGAATGAGGCGCTTCCTGCAGTGGCGATTGTCTTGTTGGTGATGAAATAGGGGCTGCCGGCGGGGAGGTTCTGGAGTTCGGCAGTGTAGTTGATGCCGTTAAGCTCGAGTGTGACGGTGCTGCGGAATGCGTCTGAGATGCTGGTGTTGATTACTAGAGTCGTTGTCGCAAGCGTGGTGCCGTCAGCCGGCGTTTCTTGCGTGAAGGCGACGCGGGGGGCTTTTGAGTCGGTGATTAGTGAGTAATTGGTTGGAGCAAAAGCGCAGCCTGTTGCGGTGCAGGCAAGCGCGTTCCAGACGACGAGGGCTTCTGAAGGCGGGCTTGTGACTGAGACTGTGTGCGTTGAGCCCGCAAGCGTGGCATTCGAGGTCGTTGCCGCCCAGGTGCCCGAAAAGTTCGAGTAGAGCGTGAAGTTTACGGCGTTTGCTGCAGTGATTGTGAAAAGTATGGCCTGGCTTGGAGTCGAAGCGCCGCTTGAGGGGCTGACGAGTGAGACGCTAGGCAGTTCGGCAACGGTGATGAAAATGCCGGAATAGTTTGCGCAGTTGCCGGCAACGTCGCACAATTGGTGCACCAGGTCGTAGGTGCCTGAGGGGAGGGAAGCGAAGCCAGTGCTGACTGCAGAGCCGTTTGAGACGCTGGAGTTTGCAGCGCGGGCCATTGCCGAGCCGTTTGAGTGGACTGCGAACACGGTTGTTGCCGAAACGCCGGAGAGGGCGTCGCCGGGAGTGAAGGTGACTGAAAAGCCGCCCGCCGCATTTGAGTTGTTTGAAGGTGCGGTTGAGGCGAAGTAGTTTGGCGCAGTCGAGTCTATTGTGAGGGTGTTGTTGGATGCTGCAAACGCGCTTGAGTCGTTGGTCGAGACGTTTGCGTTCCACAGAAAAGTGCCTTCAGGCATGTTGACTGAAATCGAGCTTGCGGTGAGGTCGGAAAGCGGGGAGGAGTTGGTTGAGTTGGCGGCCCAAGCTATTGCCGGAATGCCTGGGGCGAGGGAGGAGGTGTTGGTGAAGTATAGTTCTGCAGTCCAGAAGCTGCAGCATGGGTCGGCCTCGTCGGGAGTGAAGGAAAACGACACTGCCGAAGTTGCCTGCACCGCGCCGTTTGAAGGAGAAGACAAGCTTACGGTGACGGGGGATGCGAAAACAAGTGTTGCGAGCAGAAGGAACGCGGCGACAAAAGAGAACCTCAAGACAACCAACTCCACCAGATGCTGAAACAAGAACGAAGAGTAACAATCTCGCAAGGTAATATAATTGTTTTGCAATCGTCAGGCAATCTGGCGTGCCAGGTCGTCGAAACCGCGGCGCTCTATTGCGCTTGCGAAAACGACCGACTCGGGCTTGTCGCGGCTGGGCGCGAACAAGTTTGACTTTGCGCGCTTGACGGACTCGGCCTTGTTTAGAACAGGCACTACTGGCTTTTCGCACGCGCTTGAAAGCAGCGCGCACGTTTTTTCGAAAAGCGCGTAGTCGCTTGCGCGGGAGGCGTCGGCGACGTAGACTACTTTGTCGGCGTGCTCAAGCACGCTTTTGCCTGCGGCGAAGAGTAGGGAATCTAGGGGCGCGCGCAAGTCGAGGAGAGTCACTTCAGTGCCGGCATCGCGCAGTTCGCGCCAGACGCGTTTATCCTCAATTGCCTCAAGCAGCGCAAGTTCGCACGCGCGTTCCTGGTTGCCGCCGGCCTTTTTTGAAAATGCTTTTGCGGGAAAATGCTTGCGGATGTCGAAGTCGGGAGAGTAGGGCGGGCGCTTTGCCGCGGGGTCGAAGTTGGCGATTGCGCAGCTAATTCCGCGCTTTTGCAAAAACTTGCTAAAGGAAAAGCACAGCGAGCTCTTGCCCGAACCGCTCTGGCCGCAGACTGCAATCACGCGCATGGTTTCAACACCAAATCACTCGAATACATTTAAATATCCGGGTTGATTAGTGTTTGCAGTGGTTCTATTGGGGATGCGTTCTGGCAAAGCTACTTTATTTTTCATAGGTATTCTGTTCGTCGCGTCGGTTGCCTTCGCAACCCAATTGAATGTCCTGCTAGTCTTTCCGGCTAACAACACTAACGCAAGCGCCACTACGGTGAACTTCGTGTTCACTCCAATTAACCAGAACTCGACTTTAGGGGAGGGATTGGAAAACTTTTCTGGCGCCACAGTATGGATAACCAACACCACGGCGCTGCCTGTAGGCGTCAGCGGCCTCGTCTGGGGAGTTGCTAACAACACGAACGCTTCGGACTTGCAGAACGCAACCCAGGCGACGATAACTGCCGGGCTCTACCAGGGCCGCTATTCTTGGAACATCAACGTTTCCACAAACGCCACTTCCAACTTTTCGCAAGCCAACTATACGTTCACCATTGACAACACCGCGCCGGGTTACTTTGCCTCAATCCTGCCGCTAAACGGATCCAACCAATCAAGCACGGCAGTAGACATCAGCTTTGTGCCCGGAGATGGGTTTACAGGCGTTGCGAACACCACAGTTTGGGCAACTTCAACGGGCCCGCAGACAGCAAGCTTTTCAAACACCACCTGGATTTTGAACGGCACGCCCGTGACCGGCGGTCTTGTCGGTTTGGCTGCCGGCAGGTACAACCTCACCTACCAGCTTTGCGACTTTGCCAACAACTGCGCCAACTTCACCGGAGTCTTCTTCACAATAGACAACGTCAACCCCGGCTACTTCGTTTCCGTCAGCCCGACGAACAACACCAACCAGTCAAGCCCGTTCGTCAACGTAAGCTTCGTACCCGGCGACGCCTTCACTGGCGTCACAAACACTACCGTGTGGGCGCGTTCGGCGGGTTTTGGCGCGCACTTCACCAACACCTCAGTCACCAACGGCACTCAAGTCACCGGCGGTTTCGCAGGCCTGACTAACGACGCCTACAACCTTACTTACCAATTGTGCGACTGGGCGAACAGCTGCGCCAACTTCACCGGCGTGTTCGTCATTGTCGACAACACCAACCCCACCTATTTGCCAATCAGCCCGACAAACAACAGCAACCAGTCCGCCAATTCCATTAACGTAAGCTTTGTTCCATTCGACGGGCTCGCCGGAGTAGCAAACACGACGGTTTGGCTGCGCAACACTACAGGCTTCGATCGTCACTTCACCAACACGAGCATTGCCAACGCGACGCTCGTGAGCGGCGGGTTCTTGCCGTTGTCTGAAAGCGTTTACAACTTCACTTACCAGTTGTGCGACTGGCCGGGCAACTGCGCAAACTACACGGGCGTATTCACAACTATCGACTTTACTAACCCCGGCTACTTCGTGCCAGTCACGCCCGCGAACAACACCAACCAGTCAAGCGCCTTCGTCAACGTCAGCTTCGTGCCAGGGGACGCGCTCACCGGAGTCGCTAACACCACAGTCTGGGCAAACAGCAGCGTGACGGGAATTACACGCCACTTCACCAACACGACTGTAACCAACGGCACGCTCGTCACAGGCGGGTTCGCGGGGCTGGGGGCAGCCACCTACAACTTTACTTACCAATTGTGCGACTGGGCGAACAACTGCGCAAACTACACTGACACAGTAGTTACGGTCTTAGGCGACGTTTCGCCGCCCGGCTACTTCGTCTCAGTCAAGCCGTCCGGCTATCAGGCTTCCACTTTCGTCAACGTCAGCTTCGTGCCCGGCGATGCGTTTACGGGAGTGACCAACACTACGGTGTGGCTCGGTTTTGTGGCAAACGCGACGATATTCCGCAACTTTGACAACACTAGTGTCGTCAACGGTACGCTCGTAAACGGCGGTTTTGTCGGCGTCGGCACCGGCAACTATAGCCTGACTTACCAATTGTGTGACACTACCGGCAACTGCGCGAACTTCACCGGCGGCTCCAACGTTACTGTTGACACCAGCGCGCCGAACTACATCGTAGTCGATGCGCCAGTCAACAACAGCAACCAGTCGGCAACAGGCATTGGCTTCTACTTCACGACCGGTGACGCGTTTACTGGAGTGGACAACGTCACGGCATGGCTGTTCAACGCGACCGACACAGTTTATATCTCTACATCCTTAGCTTCCGGCGGCAACCTCAACAACACACCCTACGCTTCGAGCTTCCCAAGCGTGGGCGCGGGCCCATACAACATTACTTTCCGGTCCTGCGACTTTGCCAACAACTGCGCGAACTTGTCCACCTCGTTTGTCACAGTTGACCCGCAGCCGCCCGGCTACTTCGTATCCATTAGCCCCACCAACAACAGCAACCAGTATGTCGGCTTCGTCAACGTAAGCTTCGTGCCAGGCGATGCACTAACCGGCGCGGCCAACACAACCGTATGGCTGCGTAACTCAACCGGCGCGTTTACCTCCAGCTTTACCAACTCAACAGTCACCAACGGCACTCAAGTCACCGGCGGTTTCGCGGGCCTGACTAACGGCGCCTACAATCTCACTTACCAGCTTTGCGACCTCGCAAACACCTGCGCCAACTTCACAGGCGTGTTCTTCACAGTCGACACCCAAGCGCCCGGCTACTTTGTCTCAGTCAAGCCATCAGGCTACCAGGCCTCCACTTTCGTCAACGTCAGCTTCGTGCCGGGAGACGCGCTAACCGGCGTGGCCAACACCACGGTGTGGCTCGGCTTTGTGGCAAACGCGACAATCTTCAGAAGCTTTACCAACACTAGCGTTGTCAACGGCACTCTCTTGACGGGCGGTTTTGCCGCAGTTGGCACCGGCAACTATAGCCTGACTTACCAATTGTGCGACGCGGTCGGAAATTGCGCCAACATCACCGGCGGCTCCAACGTCACAGTCGACACTGACGCGCCCAACTACGTCGTGGTCTCTGCGCCGGTCAACAACAGCAACCAGTCGAATATTACTATTAATTTCAATTACGTTGCCGGCGATGCGTTTACGGGAATAGACAACCTCTCCAATTATCTTCGCAATGAATCAGGCGTCATAGCCTTCAGCGGGGCTTCTTCCTCGGGCGGCAACGCCAACAACACGCCCACAATTGGCTACTTTGAGAACTTGGCTGCAGGCAGGTACAATCTTACTTTCGGGGCCTGCGACTTTGCCGGCAACTGCGCAAACCTGACAACCTCGTTTGTCACAGTTGACCCGCAGCCGCCCAACTATTTCGTCTCAGTACTGCCGGGGCAGAACCACCGCAACCAGACTGCTTCGTTCATCAACGTGACTTTCGTGCCAGGCGATGCGCTTAGCATGATGGCGAACACCACGGTTTGGCTTGGCTTAACCAACGGCACGCTCCTTGGCCACTACACCAACGCAAGTGTGGAGAACGGCACGACGGTCGTAGGCGGGTTTGTTGGTTTGCCTGAAGGAAATTATCTCGTAACGCACCAATTGTGCGACCTCGCAAACAACTGCGCCAACTACTCAACGGCAGTCACAATAGACAACAGCGGGCCTGCGGGATTGTGGAGCAACCTGACCGGCCAGGGCGCCCAGCTGCAGATGATGCTTGGGCAAAACGGCGCGACTTTCACGCAATTCGTTGGGCTAAGGCGGGCAAAGCCGGTTGTCAACAACGCGACATTCATGGTCGCGCTCACTGATGCCGGGAGTGGAGTCCAGACCGTGACGGTTTCAAACGGCACGCCGGCGAGGACTGGTTTTGCGGGCCTCACGGTGGCCGCGGTTCTGCACTCGCGAACGGCAAGCGGGTCGGTATGGAACGCAACCTTAAACGTTAGCAACTTCAGCGAAGGATTCCAGAACTTCACGCTCACCGCAACTGACTTTGCGAGCAATTCGCAGTCGATGAACTTAAGCGGCAATGGGGCGGGCGGTCTTTTCGAGACGAACTACGACTTTATGGCCGAAGCGGGCGTTCCGGGCTTGGGCGCGTTTTACGTGGACAACTACCCCACAGTCCAGGGCATCGTGTTCAGCACGCTTACTTCGAGTGCGCTTAACGGGTCGAACATCGCCACAGACGGCTATGCGGTAAACATCACGGTTCAGGAAAACGCATTCGGCCAGCCGCCGTCGTACGCGCAGTCGTTTACGGTCAACAGCCAAGGCGAGTTCTTCATCGACGTGATTGACGAACGGGCGCGCGCGAATGCCAACTCATTCGGCCAGGGCGGCCAGCCCCCGACGCTCTATAACTATATAGTACGCGTAAAGGGCCTCAACAACCAAGTGAGTTTTGCCTCGCCCAACCTGCCGCCAATGCCAATTGGCGTTCCCGGCATGGGCATTCCCGGCATGCCGGTCAGCGGAAGGAACTTGTACGTCGTGCCTGCAGAAACGCTTAACATCGCGGCGTCAAACGGCACGCACTGCACTTCGTTCTATGGAATGATTCTCGACCAGCGCAGCGGCATTCCTTACGCTTTCTTCGACAACCGCAGCGCATATACGCCAACGCCGTGCCAGTTCGTCGAGGCAATAGTGCCGGCAAACCGCAACTTCACCATCACGCTTGGCAACGAAGCCCAGGGCGGCGGCTATAGCTTCCCGGCAAGGACGGTTGCAGTCACGACCGAGAACATCAGCACCACAAACGCACAGCTTGGCCAGTATAACGGTAGCAATCTCACCGTGACAATCAACACGAGCTTCATCATCATCGAATCGGCAGGCAACTGGAGCGTGAACAATGGCACGCTGTCGTCACCGGCTGCAAGCAACTTGAGCAACGTTCAAGTCAACTACACGCGCTTCCAGATTCAGATGGTCGCCGGCCCAAGCGGATTTATCCCGCCTGCAGTGCCCATGCTCAAGCTAAACGCTGTCGAAACCAACGCAAGCGGCGGATGGAACACGAGCCTTCCGAGCGGCTCGCCTTACCTAGCGTCCGTCTTCGGCCACAGCGGGCCGACTGATTCAACCGGCAATTACTTCATGGGCTTCGTAGTCGTGCCCGGCCCGACGTTTAACGACAATCTCGCCACTGCAGTCAACCAGAGCATCACGCTCTACCGCATGGCGGGCGTTTTCCGGGGAACTTCCGCAAGCGACCCGTTCGGGTTCAACACGAGCAAGACGCGCATCCAATTCGTTGACGATAATGGCACGCTGATTACGCAAAACCAACAGGGCCAGCAGGCCAATGACATCAACGTCGAGGTTGAGACCAACTACAGCGGCGTTCAAATGAGGCGGCAGTACCGCACGCAAGGACAGGCGTCGGTCGACGTGCCGCTGCTTGCAGGCGAGCCGGTGAAAATAAAGGTGTTTGCAGGCGGGTTCATGCCCATCCAGCGGCTCTTTTCAGGCACGCTTGTCACTGCCAACGACACGCTTAACGTCACGCTGCAAAAGCCCTCGATGAGGCCGCCGCGCAATGGCGGGCAGGAGAACAGCTCGTTTATTAGCGGGGTGCAAATCGAGTTCGTCACTTACAACTCCACCTGCAATCGGCCCTCGCCGCCCAACTCATGCTACCTCTCGAACATAAACTCGAACTTCCGCGTCGAGGGCGGCAGCGCACAACAGTTTGACTCACAGAATTTCGTCATGGGCGGCACGCAGAACATCCTCATCAAGGACAACAACACGAACACTAGCGTACTCATCATCGGCCTGTCGATGGACCAGAGCAGCATTCCAAACATGGAGTTCGACACCAACCCAATCCAGCAATCCCAGAACGGAAGCGCGCAGGTAAGGCGGTTCGGCAGCCTCGTCCCAAGCAACTCCATCGAGTCAGCATGGCTGGCAACGCCCTACAACGCAAGCGCAATCAACGAGAGCCTGAACTTCAGCATCGACATCCCCTACCTTTACGACGATGACGGGAACCTCGCGTGGAACGTAAGCGCTAACACGAGTTCGCAAGTACCATCGCAATACCAGGACTATTCGGCCTATTACCCGGGCATTGCGACCAACGCCAGCTACCTCAAAGGCATCCAGTGCTTTGCGCTTAACGACACTAACATTGCAAACACTTCGCGCAAGTGCCTGGTCGACACCACGCTCAACCTCATTTGGCTGCAAGTGCCGCACTTCTCCACAATAGGCGCCCAGGGTGCGGGCCAGCCGGTTACAACCGCATCAAGCAGCAGCTCGAGCAGCTCCTCAAGCTCCAACAACGGAGGCACGTACGGAGGTTACGTCGGCAGCTCAACGCCGACGCCCGAAGCGCCGGCTGCAACACCGACGCCGGCAACTCAGGCAACGCCAGAACCGACTACTGTCGAACCGGACGTTACTCCAACACCAGCTGCAGGCACCGGAATCGACGCCGGCAAGGCCATCATGCAAGCCAATTCTCTCTTCCGACAAGCGAAAGATGCCGGAGTCTCACAGGCCACTCTTGCCGAGGCCACGCGCCTGTTGACACTGGCGCAGCAGCTGCTTGCTGCAGGCGATGAAGCTGGCGCTGCTGCAAAGGCAAAGGAAGCGGCGGACGTGCTTACTGCGGCGATGGCAGTGCGGCCGACGAGCCAGCCGCCTCAAGCGGCCGGCGGCATTGGAGGAGCTTGGGTCGAAATTGCGCTCATTCTCGCAGTGCTAATCGGCGCTGCGGTTATCCTCTCTACTGTGCGGAAGAACAAGCGCGGGCGCTAGAAAAGAGTTAAATGGCCGAACGCTGTTGCTAAATCCCTATGGACGAAGAGCGCGTGCTTGAGCGGATGGCCGGGGGGCTAAAGAAGGCTAATGTACCCCAGTTGCGCGCGCTTGGGTCGGAACTGGCCGAAGAATCTTTCCTCACAGGCTCGCCCCGGCTAGTTGAACTGGCTGCAGTAAGCTATTCGCTTGGCAAATTCCTCGAAAAGCACTACATCACCGGGAGCAAGCGCTGGAAGGCATTTGAAAAGCAGTCGGGCGAGCGGCTTGCTGAAGCGGCAAAAGCGGTCCGCGCCGGCAGGGAAGAGGACGCCGAGCGCGCGATTGACTCCGTCGTCGAGGACATCACCGAATTTAGCGAGTCGATGGGCCGCTTCCAGGTGGATGTGGTGACTAAAGCGCGCGTCAAGATTGCCACCGACGCGTATGCCCACGGCGCGTCCCTTGGCCGGGCCTGTGCCTTGGCGGGAGTCAACAAGGCGCTCGTGCTAAACTACATCGGCGTCACTACGCTTTCCGACAAGTACGAGACTCTAAGCGTGCGGGAGCGGCTTGCAAGCGCCAGGAAGGTTTTCGGATGACTGCGACCATCGTGTTTGACTCATCGACGCTCATCAGCTTCAGCGAGTCCTGCCTCGTAGGCAGCCTGCCGTTTTTGAAGGAAAAGACTGGCGCGCGGTTCCTAATCACACCCGAAGTGCGAAACGAGATTGTCAGCCGGCCCCTGCACGTCTCGCAGCACGCCTTTAGCGCCCTTAGGCTGCGCAAGCTCCTTGACGACGGCGTTTTAGAAGTGGCCGAGCCGCCAGAGGGCCTGGCGCGCGAGCTTCTCTCAATTGCCAATAGCCTCTTCATCATTCGCGGCGGGCCTGTTGAGATACTGCAGGCGGGCGAGGCCGAGTGCGTCGCGCTCTTGGCGGCAAAAGGAGCGGGTGCGATTGCGGTTGACGAAAAAACGACGAGGCTTTTGCTTGAGGACCCCAACTTAATGCTTGACAAGATACGAATGGAGTTCCGCTCGAAAGTCGAGATAAACGGCGAGCGGCTTAGGGAGTGGCGAAAAACGGCTGGCGCCGCGACGGTGCTGCGCTCAAGCGAGCTGCTTGCAATCGCCGCTGAGAAGGGGTACTTCAAGGACTTCGGCAAATCGGAGGGCGAGGTGCTTCACGCCGCGCTCTTCTCGCTTCGCTCGGCTGGCTGCTCGCTTACGGGAAGGGAACTCGGCGAGTACTCGCAAGTTCGGATTTAAATCGCTTTCCCGACACAATTACTTCGCAACTCCTTTAGGGCCTGGAGTCGGTCGGTAAGACACCGCCTTCGCAAGGCGGGGATAGCGGGTTCAATTCCCGCCGGGTCCACTGAACCTTTTTTTACTTAACGAGGGCGACGCCAATCAAGATGAGCAGCGTTCCCAGCACCTTCTGCATCAGGGTAGTGCGCTTGAGCTCCTCGTCAAGGGCCTTGGGGTAGGTCATGCCGACTAGCACTGCGAAGACGAGGACGAAGAGGGCTTGGGTCGAGAGGATTGCGGAAACGGCGGTGATGGGGCCCGTCTCTGCGGCTATGGTAATTAGGAGAAATGACGCCATGCTCGCAACTGCAAGGGCGGTTACTATTTTCGTGGTGCGGGTGCCGGCGGCGCTTGCCTCGCGTGAAAGCGTAGTGCGGCCGACAAAGGCGGCGACCACCATCATGGCAAGCACTGCGCCAAAACGCGTGTAGGAAAAGACGGTGAGGGCGTCTGCAAAGTAAAGAAGGTACTTCATTGTCACCACGTATGCTGCTGAGAAAAGCAGCGAGGCAAGCAGGTACTTCTTGGCCTTGACAAACCGCATTTCCTTGAGGCTGTGGATTGACAGGACGATTGCGCCGGCTACAAGCAAAGCAGCGCCAAGGTATCTTACGGGTTTTAGCGTCTCGCCCAAAAACAGGAATGCGAAGGCGGCGATGAAGAGCGTGTCAAGGTAAAGAATGGGGATTACGCGCGAGACTTCCTCGGCTTTGAGTGCCTCGAAGTAGTACCATGCGTGGATTACGAAGAATGCGCCGGCGAGGAGGCCGAGAAACACGTTGACTGACGAGAGTGGGTCAAAGCCGCGGAAGAGGAGAATGGCGAGGGCGAAAGCGAGGCCGACTAGGGCGTCGATGGAGAGCATGAAGGCCACGCTTTTGGTCAGGCGCGTGACGACGTGCTTGTCAGCTACGTTGACTGCAGCCAAAATCGCGGCCGCGAGGGCAGCGGCGAGGGGCCAGAACGGAAGCATAGCATTAGAAAAACAAGTCGGGGCTATAAAGCCTTCGTGAAGCATTTCAAAGCCGTCGGCGGCTTGGCGGGCATTTTCTTCAAGCAAAAGCGCGACTCGCAAACAAAAGACGCCTTGCTCTTCCTCCTCCTCTTCGCGGCCTTCGCGGGCGTAGCCTATGGGGCGCTTTTGGCAACAGGCACGGCGCTTAATTTGCTTGCGGCAAAGTCAAGCGTGCTCGCGATGGGCGCACTCGGGATTGATGCAAGTGTAGTGCCTAACTCCGACTTTCCGCACATTGTCGGGGAAGTGCGCGGCACGCCCTTTGAGGCCGAAATCAACGGCCTCTGCGCCGGTGCGATTGAGCTTGCTGTTGTCTTTGGCATCGTGATGGCGAGCCGCGACAAGAGCGTTCGCGCGAGGCTGCTGGGGGCACTCGGCGGTTTTGCGGTTTTCCTCGCCTTTAACCCATTGCGCATCGCCCTTACGCTGAACGCAGTAGGCAGCTGGGCCCTGCCACTCTTGCACGACGTGCTCTTCCGTCTCTCGCTTCTCTTCGTCATCGTGGGTTACTACGCAGTGTGGTATTACTCGACCGCGAGCAAGCGTTTTTAACGAGCCCGCGCTAAGCGTTGCTATGCTCAAGGGCTTCATCTCAGCGCCTCTTCTTGGAACGCTAGTTTTCCTCGGCGCTGTTGTCTTCGTCGTGCACATCACGCAGATGGAGAAAGCCGAGGTCAGCAGCATAGTCTCCGACATTTACCACAACCGAGTAACCTCAATGCTCGAAGACTACCGCTACGACATGGGCTCGCTCTTTGCGGTTGCCCTCTCCCGCGCGATTGAACGCTATCTCTCAAGTGAATGCTGGGAAATCTTCGCGCTCAAAAACGACAATTACGCCGAGCCCGGCGGTGCCGACGGTGGCGGAATTGCGACGCGGGGCGTGCCGCCCGCGGGCTTTCCTAAAACGGGGCACGCGGACTACAACTACGACGACTTTGGCTGGTGCAGGAACACCGGCACCGGCGCTAACCCGACCTGCAGCGACGTTAGTGAGACGAACAAGCACCCAAACAACCCGAACTACGATTACCTGTGCGCCGAGAACTGCAACGGCCAGCTCGACTACTACGAGCTGCGCTACAAAAAGTGCACTGAAATAAGCGACATCATCCGCGACGGCATCTGCCCGTATGACCCCAAGTACGGCCTGACGGCGTGGCTAAACGCGACGCGAACGCCGTTTAACTTCGAGGGAGTCGGCTTCTCCCTCTCGAACCCCGAATTGGTCGAGACATACGTCTCGCAGATTTCCTGCACGTTTAGCGGCCTGGGGACGGTCACCAACACGAACATGTTTGAGTACGACTTGGGCTCAAGCAGCGGCTCGTGCAAGGGACGCGACAACTGCAAAGTCAAGGTCGGAAACGGCTTCCTTACCTGCGCGAAAAAGGACGGCGTGCCCGACGGCACGCTTTCGGTCGGCGACGGCATCAAGAACTGCAGGCAGCTTGTGGGCGACAGCCTCTTTGACTGCAGAAACTTCGCAGAGGACTTGGGCAACCCGTACCGCTGC
Organism: archaeon; assembly: GCA_020057405.1. Classification (GTDB taxonomy): domain Archaea; phylum Micrarchaeota; class Micrarchaeia; order Norongarragalinales; family UBA97; genus JAGVFW01. The sequence continues at coordinate 169,066 of JAGVFW010000003.1, forward strand.
TGCAGCCTCTACTCGAACACTGGAGAATGCTGCGCGCAGTCCGATGGCCCGTCTAAAGGGTGCGACCAAAAGAGCCACGTCATGCCAGGCTGTGACGGGGGCAGCTTTTTCGTCGGCGTCAACGTGCTTGCAAACGACAACGTCTACCGCAGCCTGCCGCGGGTCAACGCAACTGACAAGGGCGGAAACGAAATCCAGGGCGGCGCCCTTGGCGATCGCAACTTCACAATCCACGTCAAGTACCCGGTCTACAAGTACCTCGACGCGGCCTTCAGAACCTACATGCCAATCGCTTACGGCATTTGCGTGAATTCCGCGCACCCAGAGTACGACTTTGAGGCGCCCGTTAACATGCGCGTGCACGAAGGCCAGGGCGGCGGCACCAGGTCGTGCCCAAGCGGCAACAGCCCGCAGAGCGACTTTGAGGGAATCATCGAGGGCCTCTGCTACGGCGAGAGCTGCGGGGGCTTCAACGTCAACCCGGAGTGCCTGGGTTTAAACCCGCCGGCTTATTGCGACACGAAAGGCTTTGAAGGGAACAACAATGGCCAGCATTTCCGCACCAGGGAAAAAGCAATTGAGTATGCAAGGGCCAAATTCTTAGGCGTGTTTTTGAGCCCCGACCCGGCGGTGGGGACAAGCGTGTGCCGGCTGTTTCGGCCGCTCCTTTGCGACACTTTCGGCCTCTGCGACACGAAAATGCTCATCCGCGGCATGGGCCTGCAAAACCCTGCGGACGGAAGCGACGGCTTCTACACTCTTTGCCCGCAACCGCCGGCTAGTTGGGATTCTCCAGACTGGACCGCAATCCAAGCGAAGTTGTCAGTCGACAGCCTCTTCCGCGCTTATGACGACTGCACAAGGAATCCGAACAACCACCAGGCGTGCGCTGCGGTCAACAGCCTGTCGTTTACGATTAAGTTCGTGGACAAGAAGGCGGAGACTCTAGTGAACCCCATTGCAAACAACTTCTGCTGGCACATGCGGCCGGTGCACGTTAACCCTACCAAGTCAACGCAGTGACGGCCGGACACAATCACTGCTTTTTTAAAGCAGCCTTGCCACAAGTAACTGTCTGTCTTGCAAGTGGGTAAGCGGGGTAATGCGTTCAATGGGTTTGGCCGAGCAATACGAGGAGTTTCTTGACAAGCTTGATGAACAAGGTTTTCCAAGCCCAAAGATACTAGTTCCCGCACTCGCAATCTTAGCCGTTCTTGCAATAGCCTTCTTCGCCCTCCCGCTCTTGCAGGGAGTTGCCGGGGGCGGCTCGAAAAAAATACTTCTTGAAGTCCAGGACGCGGGCGGAACTAAAGTCTCCGGCGCTAAGGTAACACTCCTAACGATTGACGGCACGAAAGTCGATTCAACGGTAACCGACTCAAGCGGCGTTGCCTCTTTTGCCTCCGCACCTGCAAAGGAACTGCAGGTGACTGTCGAGGCGCCCACCTACAAGGCAGGGTTAATCACGCTTTCCTTCGATAGCCTTGGCGATACGGTCACACTCGAGTCCGACAACGCGCTTGCCAAAGTAAGCCGCGTGCAGGTTGCAGTCATCGACGAGGCCAGCTTCCCTGTTGCCGGCGCCGCAGTGCGCTTAACTACGTCAGCAGGCGACCGCTCTAGCGTCACCGACGCTACAGGCATTGCAGAATTCCCGTTTGAAACGCTTCCCGACTCCGCAAGCTTAACTGCGCAGCGCACAAGCTATGACGACGGGGTACTGCAGGGCGTTACCAAGCTCGAGCTCCAAGGCGCCGCTGACACGCCCATCAGAATCATCCTCAAGAAGCCGGCGCCAACCCCGGCGGCAACTGCAACAGTTCGCGTCACCATCCTCTCGCCAACTGGCGCCCCCGTAACCGGCGTCCTCGTTTCTCTCGTTGACAGCGCGGGTTCAACTGCGGGAAGCATGCAATCAACGCAGGGAGCGGCAGTGTTTGACAGCATGGTCCAAGGCAAGACTTACTTCGTGCGCGTGAACGACCCCAAGGGGGCATTCGAGGCGTTTGACGGCCCTGCCTTTACAGTCGACGCCAACTACAAGGAACTTCAAGTGCAGCTAAAGCGAAAGGCCGCCGAGAAAGTCTACGGCATTGCCGTCGGAATTGAGAACGCAAGAGGCGACCCCATTCCCGAAGCACAAGTGTCGTTATACTCGCGGGCGACAAACGCCCTCGTTGACACGAAATTCACTGACGAGAACGGCGCCGCGCTCTTTGACGCAACAGCCACCGAAAGCTACTACGTCACCGCATTCAAGGAAAGCTACTTGCCGGGATTCAAGGCGTCCGCAAAGACGGGAGACAGCATTACACTCACACTTGAAGAACAGGCTGCGGGCAACTTCGCAGACGCGATAGTGACTGTAACGCAGGACGGCAATCCCGCTTCGGGCGCTGTTGTGTCGCTCGTCGTGCGCGGAGGCTCGCGAAACGGCTTTTTCCTCGGCCTGCCGACTCTTTACGCCGGTCCCGACGGCATTGCGAGAACGATAGTGCCACGCAAGCTTGACTCTGCTGACTACAAGCTCGCTGCCTACGCGACTTTGGCCGAAAAGACGGGCGAGAGCGACGCTGTTGCAGTAGGGCAGGAGGGAGCGAAACTGCAGGTCGCTCTAAAGGCGCCCCAAGCATTTGTTGAGGCAATAGTCACCGACAAGCTCTCCGGCCGCAACGTCTCAAGCGCACTTGCGCAGGCCTTTGCCAACGGCTCTGTCGCCGGCAGCTGCATCACAGACGCCCGGGGTGACTGCACGATGACGCTTGAAGCCGGCCGACAGTATACCTTTACTATCGGCGCGCCCGGCTACATTGACTCGACTACCGTCCCCCGGACGCTGGCCGCCAACGAGCACTCGGCAATCAACGCCGCGCTCTATTCCGAGGCCGACTTGAAGGGGGCGAAAGCCGAGTTTCTTGGCGTCTTTGACGCTGGCGAAAACCGCGTTCTTGAAATCGACAACGCGCAAAGCTATCGTGCGCGCTTCCTTCTCTCCGCCCAGCAAGGCAACACGCTTGCCGGCATTCACTTCCGCGTTGGCAGCGGCACTGACACCGCGCACAACGAGGCGTTCATCACTAAAATCAACGCGCCCGGCGCGACCATGGTAGGCTACGGCCCGGCCCTTGCGGCGCAAGGCTGCGACGTGCAGGCGAACTCTTCAAACCAGGACGTGCTTGCAAAGTGGGCTGAAGCGGCCTACCCCGCGGGAATCACTTCAAGCAAGCAAATCGAGTTCACTTTCCGCGTAAAAAACGACGTGCCGGCAGGCACGCACGTTCCAATCGAATACCGCGCTTACGCTTACAAGACGGGCTTGCCGATGCTATCGCCCCTTGACAAGACCAAGGCAGCGGAACTGCTAAACAAGGCGCAGGGAAATGCCCAAATCACTGCCGCAGACTATTGCGGTGCTGCAAGGGACAACGCCGACCTGCGCCTCACTAGCCGGCCCCTTGCCTGCGACTCGACCGGCCTGTGCACGCGCTTCTCTTTCGCCAGCACCACGGGCTTAAGCGGCGGCAACGGGTTCCCCATCGAGCTTGGCAAGGAATTCTCGCTGCAGTTTACCATAATCTCCCCGCAGGGAATAGACTACACTGGCATTTCCACCGCAAACGCGCAAGTGCTCGGCTTTGACTACAACACCACCGCGGCATTTAGCGGCACTCCGCTTTCTTCACTAAAGCTGGCAACAGAGACAACCGGCGAGCAGGCCCTTGCAATCAGCGCCTCGCCCGGGGAGCGGGTTGACGGCACTGTGCGCATGAAGGCAACGCAGCCCGGCGTGCGCGCGCCAGTTGACTTCTTCATCCACGTGCCCGGCGGCGATGCCAGGCGCGCGCCACTCTTCGTGCGCGTCACTGGCACTAACGCGTTTACGCCCACCACGCAATTTTCCGAATTAATCCTCGGCGTTGACACTAACGAGCGCATTACGATAGTTGACAAGCTGGGCAAGCCCGTTACCGACGCGACTTTAACACTCACCGAGTGCAGCGGCTCGCCCCTTGGAGGCAACGAAATCATCATTGCGGGAGACGGGTCGACCAACCGAGGCAGAAGCGGCGTTTACCTCATTTCACTTAAGCCATCGGCCATGGGAAGGATGGGAGTGCGGCTAGAGCACACGGACTTTGACACTTTCGAGTCCTGCGGCATCACCGTAATCGCAGGCAATTTCATCACAGTAGACCCTGACACCGCCGACTTCTCCGGCAGCTCGACGCCCCAGCAAGTGCTGCCCATTCACATTGCCTCGACACTGCCGATGCAGTCGCGCGTGAGCACCGCAGTTCGCTGCAGCGTCGGCGGCTCTTACGTTCCAAGCTCTCTCCTCTCAGTCGAGCCCGCACAATTCACGCTCGATGCATCCGACCGCGATGTTTCGATCAAGCTCACCGAGGGGGGGCGCGCGCAAACCGAGTGCGTCGTTGTCTTCACGGGCACTGCAGGCAGCGTGAGGACTGTTGCAACGGTCTTTGCAACAATAAACGTCACGTCGCCTCCGACTGCGCAGGAAACCTATCCGCCCGTCCCCTCAAGCATCAGGCTTGCGGTAGACGACACGGGCGTAGCGCAGGCGTTCTACTACATTGGCGACTTGGGCGAAGTGCGCGGCTGCCGCTTTGCACCATCAGGAACCAACCCCATTGACGAGACTGCAATCCAGATGCAGTGCGGCGGGCAAGTACTCTCACTCGCTGTTGCATACAACTTTGCGACCCAATGCCTTCCCTCGTCCGGCGCGACTGGCCGGATTTTCGTCTCAAGGACAGTCAATGGCTTGCCACAAGCTGACGCCGCAATCGGGCTCGTCTTGACTCCCGGAAGCGGCGCCAACATTTGCAGCGGGACAAGCGCGACCCCAACGCCAACTCCCGAAGGCGGGGCGACTCCGACTCCTGTTCCAACCGGTTCGCCAAGCCCGACTCCAAACGGCTATCCGCAATTGCCCTCGCGCGTTGACTTGTTCCTAGACGACTTCGCTTTTGCTGAAAGCTATTATTCCCTTAGCCCTGTTGACGGCCCCATTTCGGGGTGCGAACTTCGCGCGACGGGGAGCGGCACTGACTCAATAGTGAACTTCGTGCGCATTGACAGCGACGCTTGCGCAAACGGGTTCCTTCACGTCATTGCCGACTATAGCGGCTTCCCGGTGCCCCCCGGCCTCTACAAGTCGCTTAAGCAGACTGCGCAAGTGCGGCTTCTGCGCGCAGGACAAACTGCAGTCACGCGCGAGCTGTCAATAAGTGCCAGTCGCATGACCGACATTCCGGCAGACGCGCCACGTTGTGGCGACGGAGTGTGTGATTCCGAGCGCGGTGAAGATGGCGCTTCATGCAGTGCCGATTGCCCGCTTGTCTCAAGCTGCACTGACGGTATCCGCAACGGCGCCGAGGACGGCGTTGACTGCGGCGGAGGCTGCGCAAAGAACTGCACTTTCTCGGGCTATCCTGCGCTTCCGGCAACGGTTTCCTTGCGGCTTAACGACGAGGGCCTGGCGCGAAAGACTTACAGCCTCAAGCCAGTGATGGACGCCGGCTGCAAGCCCGCATCGTGTGAAGTGCGCGCGTCGTACCTTGACTCGCAAAACCCGCTCACCGCGATTCCAAACTTTGTCTCAGTTGACTCCGGCCAATGCGCTTTGGGATTGGCGCAAGTGAGTGCGGACTACGGCACGTTCCAGAACCTCTACCGCACTTACGTTGGCATGGGCTCGCTTTACGTGCAGTGCGAGGATGGCTCTTTCGTGACGCGGCCGCTTCGAGTGTCGGCAGCTGACATGGCAAGCCTGCCTGAGGACCCCGCGACTTGCACTGACCGCATCAAGAACCAGCACGAGGAGAATGTCGACTGCGGCGGCCCGTGCAACGCGTGCCCCGCGGCACCCACGTGCACGGATGGAGTCAAGAACGGCAACGAGACTGGCGTTGACTGCGGCAGCCAGTGCGGCATTTGCGCCGAGAGTCTTTATGAGGCGCTGCCAAACGAAATCAAGCTTTACTTGAACAACGACAGGTTTGCCGAATCGACTTACCACACCAAACTATTGTCGGTCAAGCCCGTCACTTGCTCGCAGTTGCGTCCTGCCGGGTTCTTCGAGGACCAGGAACCGTCAACGCTGATTACAAATTACGTCCAGCTTGACTGCAGCGGCGGCATCGTGCACGTCACCGCGGATTACGCAGGCTTCCCGACTGAATTATTGTGGCGCGGCCTTTCCCACGGAGGCAGCTTCCAGGTGAGCTTCGAGCCCATTGCCGGTAGCGGTGCGGTAGGCGGAGTTTCTTCAGGCGTCCAGCCCGGGCCCATGCTAAAGAAAACAATCCGCGTGATTGTGAGTGCGTCTAATGTTGACGGCGCGCAAATGACTCAGCCCGTCACCGGCATTGACTCGCTTCCAAACTCGATTGTCCTAAACGTTTACTCGCAGCAAAGCACTCAGCCCGGCCAGTTCGGCGGCGGAAGCGCGTTTGGCATTGACACGGGCAACCAGCGGACGGTGAAAGTCAAGTTCTTGCGCGAACCCGATTGCACTCTACAGGGCTTCCTTGGGGCTGGTGCGGGCGGCCAGTTCGGCGGCGGCATTCCGGGCATGCCTTACGGCGCGCCACAAATCGCGTTCCAGCCGCAATCCTACTGGCAGGGCGCCCCACTGGCAGATGCAGCGGCAATACTCTACCCCGCAAGCGTTCCCCAGTCTTGCAGGGTTCCGGACGTGCTTACTAACCCCGAACTTTGTCCCGTTTGCCAGCAATACTTGCCCGGATTCAACTACTTTGAGCCCGGCGCCTTCTCCAAACAGTCAATGCAGGAACAGCGGCCGGCTCTGCAAACACAATACCCGTGGGTTGCAGGCGGCAATCCCGGCTACAACAGCTTCCAGCAGCCCTACGGCGGCTATTCCGGCTACGCTGGCCAGTCGCAACTTGGTTATGGCAGCAGCCAGGGCAGCTTTGCCGGAATGCAGCAGCAAGTCAATCCAGTTGCAATAGGCTTCCCAACCGGCCTGCCCCCAGGATGCCAGTTGCCCTACGTTTGCAGCAACCCGCAAGCTTGCCAGCTGAGTTACTGCAACGCACTCGTTGTCGGCGGCAAGGCGGCCCTGCAGGCGGCCGGAGCGCAAGTGAGCATGCAGCCGACGGTAAGCTGCAGCAGGGACGAAATTACGGTTGTCGCAAACTACTTGGGCACCACGCCAACTAGCGGCTTTACGCAAACCAACACGCTCAAAGTAAGTGAGACCACACCCTCAGGTAAGGTGCGCACAAAGAATGTTCAAGTGCTCATCAACGTCTTAAGCTCATTTAGTTCCAACAGCATTCCGACACAGTCGTTCCAGCCAATGTGGTGCAGCCAACCCATTGCGGGACTGCAAAGGGGCCAAGTAATCCGCGTCACTGACTATGACACTGACAAGACGGGCGTGCCAAAGTCGATTGAAATCAAGCTCAACCCGATTACCATGAAGGGCGAGTACTCGACCGTGATTCCGGTCAAGTCGCCCGACGGCTCGCGTGTGCCCCTTTTGTGCGACAAGAGCCAAATGAGCCTCAGGGGCGGGCCTGACGTGCAACTTGATTGCGGCGATTCAGGCGCGCTGCACTTCGTCCTAGACTATTCGGGCACTAGCGTTGCGGGCCAGTGGCAGTCCGCGCCCGACTTCCCGCAAAGCATTTCCGATTCAGGCACTTTCCGCATCAAGCTCACTTCAGCCGGCCCAACCCTCGAATTCCCCGTTGCAGTCAAAGTCGTCCCAGATGACTTCGCGCCATGGCAGATTGCGCTAATGGTTGACGCAAAGACTGGCAAGGCCGTTAGCAGCGAGTTCAAGTCGAGCACTAAGCTCTCGACGACGATGCTCAAGTCCATCATGGCCGCCGCGACAAGCATTAGCGCTTCCGCAAACGGCAATTCGTTCTTCATCGACGCAGCGTTCAAGAAGGGCGACGACTTGAGCAAGGCGAAGGGCACGGCGTTTATCGCCACGCGGCCCAAGCGTGAAATCGCAATCTACGCAGCGCAAGTGCCCAACAAGATGACTGTTACGCTTGCCAAGAGCGGAGATTCAATCACGATTGCGCCAAATGGCTGTAGCGACGGTGCCACCAAGTGGGACCCCGAAGGCGACAGCGACACTTGCGCATACCGCTTCTACCCCAAGGCAACGTCGTTCTCGCTGCCGGTTGGGTGCAGGCTTGACGCCAAGACCAGCGTGTCTGCAAGGCCTAGTGGCGATCAGTTCGCAACCGACGTGATTCTCTTTGACACAGGCGGCCCCACCTGCAACGCGGGCAAAGGCATCTTCCTCAAGCTCGACCCGCAGGCAGTTGCCGAAATCATGGCGCAAAACGCCGCGACGCCATTCGAGTTACTCAAGCTGCCGTTCCAAGTTACGCTGCAGGTTGGCGACGACCCGGCAACCGCATCGTCTTACACCATCCACGGCATGGCACTCGGTCCCAAGGCAAGCGCTTACTCAACAGCAGCTGATGCGGAAATGACACTCAAGGCACCCCTTGGCACCGCCGACTTTGACGAGGAGACGGGCACTGCAAAGGCGACGCTTGCCGCGCCCTCAAAGAGGACTGCGGCACCCAGCCCCATAAAGGCGGGCGCCAACCGCTATGTCGGAGTCAAGTTCCCCAAGATTGTTGACGCAGGTGCGACGGGCACCAGCACTGCCGGCCTGCGCGTTGCAACCGAGGACGGCACCACGCTCTTCGCTTGGGGCAGCTTCAAGTGCGCTTCTGACGACAAGGGCTGCAAGCCACTGAAGCTGGAAGAGGACATCGGCCCCGATGGTATACACTACTTCAAAGTGCCGTTTGGCAAGGCCGCAAAGTATACTGTAGAGTCGACGGCACGCATTAGCGGCAAGAAACTTTCCGCAAAGGTAGACGTGCCGACCGACAGCGACGCCAATGTCGAGAAGCAGAAACCACCGGCAACAACGCCAGTCAAGAACTTAAACGGGCAGTCGGTAGCACCAAACACGCCGCCAGCGAAAACAACGACGGCTAAGGGCAAAAAGCCACTCAACGTAATAGGATTCGGATAGAAATGAGAAAACTTTTCGCGCTGACTGCTTTCCTTGCGATTGCGGCAATAGTGTCAGCCGCGTCAATCACTATTGACTCTGCCACTTACGACAAGGACAAGGCGGTCGGGTCAAAGAGCGCAAACCAAGTAATAGGGTTTGTGGAAATTCCCGAAGAACAGATTTCCATCGCTGGATTTTTGCTCGACAGCAGCGGCAACTCGCTTAAAACCACGGCGGCACAGGCCTTTGACGGCGCCAAGGGAAAGTTCGCAAAAGTAACGGTTAACGTCGGCGATTCCAGCAAAAAATCGAAACTCAAGCTCCAGGGGGGCGCGGAATACGAGAGCATGGTTGAACTAAAATTCGGCACTGGCGAGGCAACCGGCACCGGCAACAACTACGCAGTAAAGAAGGTAATTGGCGTGTTTGCCGGAGAAAGCGGCCGAAGCCAAATTTCAGCGGCTCCCGCGGGCACTAAAGTAGTTATTTGGATGGAATTTGACTCGAATGTCGTCAAGGACGGCGGCAAGGTAAACATGAAATTCAATTTCGGGGGCGACAACCTGGATGCAATCGTGGGCGGGAAAGACACGGCCATAATCAGCAGCAACACATTTGACGTTCCCGTGCGCAAGGACAGGGCTTCAGGAATGCTTTACGGAATCGGGACTTGGACGCTGCCGGAACTGAGCAAATACGACTACCAGAACACATGGATTGCAGCGATAGAAACGAAAATTTCAGAAGGCTCATGGACGCCATTCACCATCTTGCCCAAAGGAAAGTACGGCAAGAGCATCTACTTGGGCAACGGCGAGGCACTCCTTGCCCAAAACAGCTTACTGGCAATGAATGTCAACGGAAGGACACGCAAATTCAAGCTCCTTCAGCACGGCAACGTATTTACAAATGGGGCAATCGGCACTGCAATAAAAGTATTCGACGAAAAAGGCAGCCAATACGACTGCGACGCTTCGGTATTCAGCGGCGAACTTCTCCTAGAGCCCGGGGAAACGAAACCCTGCTGGGACGACAAGGCGCACCTTAAGGTAAAAGACATTGGCGGAGCCTATTGCGACGGGGCGGTATTCACCCAAGGCTCGGTTGTCACAGGAAAAATTATCTTAAACCTAGTTACGTTTGGCATGGGCTCTTGGATACCCATCTACCGGTCCTGCGACTACTACGAAGGCAGGTTCAAGATAATCCCCGTAGGCTGAGCTCGGCAATTCGAGTACGCCCCACCAAATTCTTTTTAAACTGCCGAGTGGCTAATTAAAGCGGTTGTAGATGGGGGAAGGCGAGCAATCAGAAGGCTCTGGCGGCATTTACCACCAGCTTGAGGACAAGTATTACGACTTGTGCGACTGGCTGGTAGAGAAGGGAATGCCCGTCTACCAGTATTGGGTTGAGCCCATTGAGAAAAATGGCGTCCCCAGCTTTCCAATCAGCGTAATTATTCTCTTCGCGCTTCTTTTCGCAATCGGTTTTGGCCTCGGCGCATTTGGCGGGGTCGGCAACATATTCGCTCCCCAGACGGCGTCACTTGACGTCTCAGTCCTTGCAGATGGCGCTGCCGTCGCGGGAGCGCAAGTGAGCCTCACTATAGACGGCGGCAAGACGTTTACAGCCACTACCGACAGCGGCGGCACGGTTTCCTTCTCGGGCCTGCCCAAGGGCGCGCGCGGCGTCATCGAAGTCACTAAAGACGGTTATGGCGTGCTAAAGCGCGCGGTAGTCATCGGCGAGCCGGTCACGGCAAGCCTTCAGGCGTCTGAAGTCACTCCCCCGCCAAGCCAAAGGACCGTAGTCACTTTCGTTGACGAAAAGACGCAGACGCCCCTCGATGGCGTCAAAGTCGTTTACCGCGACTCGAAGCTCGGCGTGCAGGAGCTCGCGAGCTCTGCCGACGGCAAGGCGGAACTGCCGGTCTCTGACGACACGGTCACGATTTTCGTCTCCTACGACAACTACAAGCCCACACGCGAAGTCATTACGGCGGGGAGCACGAACAAAATCGTCTTCCTTACGGCAGTGACATCGCCCCCGCCCGAAGGCTGCACTGGAGTTAACTGCCCGCAGCCAAAGGCAAGCGTTGCAGTCACTGTCGTTGACCCGGACGGCAATCCCGTTGACGGCCTCGTGCAGCTCTTCGAGTCCGGCAACACGGCTGGGCCCAAGTCGGCCCGCACTGCAAACGGCGTCGCCCTCTTTGAGGACGCAAAAGCTGCTGGCGTCACCGTCTACGCGGTTTTCACTCCAGACGACACTGCTACTTTCGGCAACGCGCAAAGCGAGTCCCTCACCCTAGCCGAGGGCTCAAACGATTTGGTCGTCACTGTTGCGACAAGGCCGCTTGAAGGCACGATAAAGATTGACTTGACGGTTCAGGACGATGCCGGGAGCAAGATTAGCGGGGCACGCGTCATGCTCTTTCTTGCCGGCAGCACCGACCCGGTCTCAATCCAGGAGACTAACGAACTTGGAATCGCTTCATTTGAGGCGGCCTCAAATGTCGAGAAAGTCGCAATTGCCTACTCCCCCGGACTTCTTCCAAGCGACAAGCTCTTGATGCAGTCAACGAGCCAGTACGGCACGCTAGTCCTCAAGAAACCGATTGCCGGAAACAGCGGGAAAGTGAAGGTCGCGGTTACCGACACTGACGGCCACACGCAAGTCGCCGGGGCGGATGTGGAGTTGCGCTACTTTGAGGACAACTACCCGCTCGGCATGCCACCAATCCAGACTAACGAAGTGGGCGAGGCACTCTTTGAGCTCGTGCCCCCAGACAAGCGCTTCATTGCAGTAGCTTCATACGGCGCGCAGAGGGGTAAGAGCGCCGGCTTTACGGGCTCTGCAGGCAACACGGTCAACGTGCCCGTCAAGCTCGACAAGGCCCGCGGCGACATCGCGATTCTAGTGCGCGACCCCATCTCGCACAACCCGATTGCTAACGCGAACGCAACTGCCACGGTCCAACGCAATCCTGCCGGCCAGTGCGCCACTAACGGCCAGGGCACTTGCGTCATCAAGAACGTCGAGGCAAACACTGCAGTCACTCTCTCGGTAAACGCCCCCGGCTATGTCGTCAAGACCATCGACGGCCTCTCGGTCCCCGCACTTGGAATCCTAAGTGTCATCATTGAGGACGACCTCGTGCCCGCAGCGCTTGCAAACGAGAGCCGCCTGCACGTGGCACTCTACGACCCAAGCTGCGGCACACCCATTGCCTCAAGCGCGATTGAAAAGGGCAGGACTTACTGCGTGCGCGTTGACTTCAACCTGCCGACAGCGCAGGCAAATCCGGTTGGCTTTAACGTTAGGATAAACGGCGATGGCACGGCTGACGCCGACTTCGCCTCAGTCACTTACTTCCAGGACCTCGACGTTTTGCGCCTGACTCCAGACAAGCTAACAATAAAGCGCTCAAACGACTACGCCACAGCTGCCGGCTATTCGTGCGACGACGCGCACAGAAAGAGCGCGAACAAGCCGATTAAGTGGGTCAACTACGAGTTCCAAAACGTGCAGGGCAACAAGGCCATTCTCCTAAAAGTTTTTGTCAAGCCATCGGCGCAAAACGGCGACAAGCTTTCACTCAACTACTTTAGCTACGCAGCCCGGGACGGCCGCTTCTACCGCGTGCCGCAGGATGCCGTGCTTAGCACTCAACGGTCCACCGCAGCACGCGACTGGTGCCAGGCGACTTCAAGCACTGCGGAGTACACCATTGCGGACGGCACGGTTGCTTACTCCAAGGACGGCGCCCTCGGAATCAGCTTCTCGCAAGCAAAGGACGGCCCCCGCGCGTCATCGCTTGCAACGCAGCCCGGCAACGGCTTTTTTGTCCACTTTTCGGGCCGCCTCTTTAGCGCCCCGACCGCGCCCTTCATCAACGTCTACTTCGCCGACCCCGCGGGCAACAAGCGCGCCTACGCCCTCTTCAATGAATTTTCCTACAGCATCGGCGGCATCAGCCTGGCCGCAAGCCGCATTGACTTCCAGTCGCCAACGCCCAGTCCCTCTCCCGATCCGACGCCCACGCCAACCCCATCACCAACTGCAACGCCCTCCCCAACGCCTAATGCTACGGCAACTCCGTCGCCGACTCCACCGCCCGGGCCAACCAACCTCACAGTCACCGTAACCACCTGCTCAAGCGGCTCGCCACTTGCTGGCGCAACAGTCAATGCTGGCAACGACATCCGCAACACTGATTCCCACGGCGTCGCGTTCTTCCCGGCAATGGCCCCCGGCCAAGTGCAGCTCTCGATTAGCGCAACGAATTACGTCACCCGCGGTGCTGGAGTGCAAATCAACCAAGGACAGGCCAACACTTTCTCCACTTGCCTCAACAGGCAAGGCGAGACTGGCGGAGGCGGGGGCGAGACCGTCGGCGGCGGGCCCATCAACAACTTAAGCGAGTACCGCATCAACATCGACCCTGCTGCAATCCCAGTCCGTGACGGAGTGTGGGAAGTCGCAGGATGGCTTCGCGCAACAGCCGCAGTTCCAATTCCCGCAGGCCGGGTGTTCGCCGAGTTTGGCGACGACGGTAGGCCCGACAACCAAGTTGTCGTGCGCAGCAACGCCTCAATCCGCATTTACGGCACTGGTCAACTAGTCATCGAAGCGACGCCGGTGCAAATCTACGCAGGCACTGACACGCGCGTTGTCGTCGTCATCAGGACTGCACAAGGCGCACCCGTAACCAACACCATCTTGAGTGTAAACAACATTGACGGCACCGACTCGCCGTTTGGCAGCCAATACAGCAACGGCGACGTCCAACTCGTCGGCGATAACACGCGCGACCGCGGGCAGGACGGCAGGTACGTCTTTACACTTAGGCCGCTTCGCTCGGGCACATTTACATTTGCAGCGGGCGGCAACTATGACCCGCGCTTTGCCTCCGGGGTCCTCTTAGAGAATGTCGTGCACCACAACTTCGCGGAAGCGACGCCAGCGTCACTATCGCTTGGCTGCACTGCGCAAACGCTTAGCGTGCGCAACTCACTCGACTACTCAAGCGCCCCGATACAGGTTTTCGTCCGCGAAAGCTGCGTGACCGTGACGGGTGCGACTTGCGGCACGGTAAACGGCAACACCAACTGCTCTTTTGTCCTCGAACCCCTGGCGGAAAAGACTCTCACGATAACGCCAAAGTTCTCCGGCGACTGCCCGATCGTCGTTTCCTCAAATCCGGCGCCGCTTCTGCAGTCCAGCCAAACGGTTGGCACTTCAATCGACTGCGCGCAGCTGGAGAGCTCCTGCGCCATCTCTTTTGACAAGGACTTTGTGACAGGCGGAGCGCAGGGAACGGTGCGGGCAACCGCGACTTTCGCCAACCTGCGGCCAAGCGACCCTGCAACCAACATCAGCTGCGATTACCCTGATGCCGAGGGCACGCGCGTTGGCATTTCCGGCGGAGTAGCCCGCCGCCAGTGCACTTACGCCGAAGTCGGCGGCTTTACTGAATTCACCGTCCACGCGGTAAGCGACGGCGGAGTCGAGTGCAGCCAAACGATTACGGTCCTCCCGCCCTCTTCAGTGCCAACTTGCTCCCTAACGTCAAGGCCAATCAATGGAACGACGATTGCGCGGCTTAGCGCGGACTTCTTCAACCTGCCAACTTCAATCCAGAAAGCGTTCTTCTTCTGCACGCCCAACGACGACCCCCACGAGGTTGACGTCACCCCAAGCGAGGGCGTCGCAAGCGCTACTTTCGACTGCGACTACGCGACGCAAAACGGCGGGCTCTTCAACGCAAGCGCCGCGGCCGGCACTGCATTCTGCTTTAACCCGAATGTGCGGCTAACACCACAGGACTCTTGCGCCTTGGGCGGCGAGCAACTGCGGTTCGGCAACTGCTCTACTTCAGCGTCGTGGCTGCGCTGCGACGAGTCGCCCTCAAACCCTGCAATTGCGCAAGACGCCGCCTGCTGCAGCGAAGTGCTAGGCAGCGGCAGGGTGCTAAAGAACAGCCCATCAGTCCACTGCGGTCCAGTCAACCCGCCCCAAGGCAAGTGCGATGACGGAATTGCAAGCCCCGGCGAATGCGGCAGCAACGGGGCGGCGCCACTGCCCTTGCGCTGCGGCAATGACTTTACGTTTGCAACCGACGGCGCTTGCTGCGCCGAGGTGCTCGGCTACACTTACGACGCCAGCAGGCACGCGTGCATCAAGCCGTCAACTGCAGGCAAGTGCGTCGTTACCGATGGTACCACTAATGTCGTCACCGACTACGGCGTGTGCTCAACCGTTTACTCTGGCCAGAAATGCGAGGGCGACGCCTCCGCACCTGCACTCAAGGGCGAGAACGCCTGCTGCCCGCAGGGACAAGTCTACAACGACAACGCAAAGAAGTGCGTGCCGTCAAACCAGGGCTCAAGCTCTTGCAGCAGCTTTGCCGACCCCGGCCGCTCAAACTGCTTGAGGCCAAACGCAGTCGGCGTGCCTGCACCATTCCAGTGCTCTGACAGCACGCTACAGCAGGAGGGCGCCTGCTGCACCAACATTGTCTCTAACGGCAAGAAGTTCCGCCAGAGCACTGACGGGAACTATTGCGTTGAAATCCCGGCTAATGAGCTTACACCCGACTGCACGCTAAATGTCACGTCATACACGCGGGGTAGCGTGAGCGAACAGGGTAGCTTAAACGCGACGCTAGTTGCGCTAAACGGCTTTGGCGGCGGTAGCGGCAAGTTCGACTACTCGTGCGACCGTGGCGTGGCGCAAACGCGCACTCAAACATTTACTATTTCCAACACCCCAGGCGTGACGAAAGGACTGCAGTTTAACTGCGACTACCCGCGCCAGTGGCTCGACTATTCAGTAATGCCGGCCACTGCAGCGATTGTAAGCAACAACGAACGCCAGGCCAGCATTGCCTGCACCTTGGGCGGCCCTGCCGATGTCATCCGCGACGGAGTGATTATCGTGCGGGGCACGAGCGGTGCCAACCTAACGTTCACTGCAAAAGCTTTTGCCGGCTCGACAGACTGGACGCAACTGACAGAGCGCCTCTTAGGTCCGCTCTCTAGCGTGACGCTCAAGGTGAAGGCGACGTCGCTGCCAACTGGCGTTACCTCGAGTCAAGTGCACCTTACTTTCGTCTGCGACTCGAGCGAAGAAGAGTCGCAGCAGCAAATGACGGCCTCGCGGACCGAGCAAAACACTTGGACTGGCTTCTGCAGCTACGCTTCAGCGCGGGGCACGGCCTTCCCGGCAACCCATTCCGCCCGCGCGTTCTACCAAATCGAGGCGACCAACCAAAGCGGCACTTTCATCATACCACCAGTGCCCGCAGGCATCAACGCGGGCTTCCCGCCAATACTAGAGTACGACGCTCCCGTTGCAGCAGGCTTTGCTGAATTCTCTGGCCTGCCTTACGACGTGCTTCATGCTGCCACTCCACAAGACCAGTCAATGAAGGTAGGGCTTAGCGCGCTTTTCACCGGCCTGCCGCCCTCAATCAACGCTCAATTCACTACCGACTGCGGCAACGGCGGACAGACGGTTCAGGCAAGCGCCCTTGCAAGCACTGATGGGAAGGCGACTGCGAAGTTCAACTGCACTTACTCCTCGGGAACTCCCCAGGACTTCACGGTAAAGGCGCGCTTTGACTACAAGGGGCTTAGCGGCAACCGCATTCTCGCGGCGAATGCAGAAAACACGGGTTCGGTTGCTTACGCCCCGTCGGGCTCGAATGCCGCGTGCACGTTTGACACCCTGCCGGCGCAAATCATTGCGGGCGACCCCAACTTGAACAACTTCCAGCCCATAGCCCGCGTGCTTGGCCTGGTGAAGGCACCCAAGTCAGTGCGCATCGACTGCGGCAATGGCGCTCAGGTTGACGCCCGCCTCGAGAACATCGCAGGCGAGGGCCAGTCGGTTGCAGTGAAGGCAACCGCGAGGACGGCTTGCCGCTACGACTTTAGCTTCCTGCAGGAGGGAGGCACTCAAGTGCAATTCAAGGACGCTCAGCTGGCAGTGTTTGTCGACGGCGGCGACTGCGAAGTTGCAGGCGGCAGCGAAGTGCACGTCGTTTCCGACAACAACACTCCGACCCTTGCGCTTGCGGGTTTTGAAGTGACGCCGGCGACTGGCGACCAACTCAACCAGGACGGCAGCGTAAAGACGCCCGGCACTAATGCGGTTGCAAGCTTCACCCCAACCGCAACGGCCGCACACGCAATCGCGGACGCGACTTTCAGCGCGAAGATTGACTGCGGCACTGGGAGCACAACCGCGGGAAGCCCGACGACAGTGCAACTGCCTGACGACGGCAGCGGAACCGTGTTTGCAGCTGATGGCCAAAGCAAGTGCGAGTACAAGCCAGTTGTCGCGGACGCGCAACGCAAGATTACCGTTTCACTCTACCGCACTGCAGGTTCCAAGACGAACAAGGTCGGTTCTGTGCAAAACACGTTCACGCAAGTCAAGACGCCTGCGCAGGGCGCGGAGTTCCAAGCCTGCAACAACCCGATGATGATGATGCTCATGTTTGGGCAAATGAGCGGCGAGGTAGGAGTTGACCAGGGTGTCGAGAACTCCGAGCGCGCGGCCCTGCTTCGGGCCCAGGCGCAAAAGCTTGCAGACCAAGGGAAAGCCATCGTGCTCAATGCAGACGGCTTTGCAACGAGCCCTGCTGCAACGAGCCGCACGGCTTACTTGTCTTCAGTAATCGGTTCTTTCGCCACCGAACCCGTTCCGGTCGTCAACCTAGTGCCATCAGCCAACCCCATAACTTTCGACGTCAACGTCCCTGGCGACGGCGCGTCCTGCCTTACGCCGTCAATCTACGGCGGCACTCCCAACGGGCAGTCAAGTGTAAAGCTTAAGACCGGGCAGACCGCAGCGGTTGCCTTCAGAATCAACCCCGCCGGCTGCCAAAACATCGCCCAAATCGGAGTCGAGATACGCGCCCAGGTCTCTGGCTCTCCACGCAGTTCAATCATCATCGTCAGCATAGTCAAGCTTAATGGCCTTGACGCGTACAAGTCGGTCACCGCACCCGGCAACACGGCGGTTCAATTGAGGACAAAAGCTGCAAACCCGCAGGAGCCGTTCGTCATCAACGCCCAGTACCAGCCGCTTGCAAGGGACGCGTTCCCGCAGGGCGTGACTTCAGCGATAGTGCCGTTTGATGCGGCGAAACTCGAGAAGCTCGTGGCGTTTGACGTGGTGGGCAACTCGCTGTCTTCCGACCCGAACGCTGCCCTTGGCTGCAGCGGCAAGGACTTCTGCACGCCCAAGCAGGCGCAAGCCGCGGCCGACAAGCTGGCAGGCGAAATCGCCGCCGCAATCGGCCCGGTTTCGTCCAAGCGCACTGACTCGGTTCCCCAAGACACGTACATGCGCGCGCTCGCCGACGAGCTTTACAAGCAAAACTCTGTTTTCGGCAACCAAGTCCAGCAAAACGGCGGTCTTCAGGGCGGACTCTTCAGCAGCCCGCTCGGGCTCTTGGCAATGGGCGGGTTTGGCGGCAACACGGGCGGTTCGCAAGCCTGCGCCGCGATGATGCAGTGCACAATAATGATGAAGCAGCTGCTCAAGAACAACGCCGCCCTCGGCCCCGACGCACAGGCGCTTCCACTCATCTTCTGCTCTGACAAGAAAGTGCAGGAATCGCTCTCAAAGGGCGACTCGAGCCAGTTCACCAACCTGTTCATACTCTCGTCGCTTTCCAACCGGGTCCAGCAGCAAAAGGGGACGATCAAGACCGGCGGCGGTTACGTGATAATGCGCGGACAGGGCCAGGGCGCACAATCCAACTACCCGCTTTCGATTCCAATACGCGTTTCGCAAACCAAGGACAGCGAGTCTTCAATGCAGCAAATCACCTGCGACATCAGAAGCGAACTTGACGTCAAATGCAGCCCCAAGCCTATTACGAACGGGCGCGTCGGCCAGCCGTTCCTCGACTCAAGCGGCATCGTGCAGTTTGATGAAGGCAAGCGCAACCTCTACACAATGAACAAGTACGGCGCGACCGACGCAGCGGACTGCCACTACCACTGGAGCTCCAACAACCTAGTTGACGACACTAGCGGCTGCAACATACCCGCCGTGCTAACTGCAGTCAATGGCCTGTGCTCGGACAAGCCAAACGGCGTGTGCGCGGCCCTTGTGATGAGCGAAGGCAAGCTCTACCGCGGCCTCGTCTCTGGGCAGGGATTCCCAATACCTATCGACTATGTCAATGCCGGCACCGGCTTCAAACGCAACACCGAGATGACCGACGACCTCAAGGCGTTCCTCCTTGATGAAGCAAACGCGGGCACCGCCATCAAGCAACTGCTTGACGCCAATCCCGGCTGCGCAGCCAAGGCAGGCACCGACGCTAACGGCGTGGCAATCGCCTGCGGAAAGGACAAACTCAAATTCAACCCGGCTGTCCTGCAGCAACAACAACCGCAGCCACCGAAGGACTACCTCGTAGGGGGATTGCCCGACCTCAACGATAAAGGCATCAAACTCACACTACAGGGAAGCGCGCTGCAGCTTCACGCAGTCCAGTTCGGGTTCCTGCCGGACGAAGGCGGGTTGATACACTTGCAAGTCAGCAGCAACAAGTTAAAACTCTCGATTCCAGGCTATGATCCGACGTTCTGTGCAACGGACAAGGCAGGAGAATACACCGAGGATAACTGCATTGTAACCTTCAGTGAAGTGTTCAGCCCGAGCAGCCTCTGGGTGCAGATGCCGCGTGGCAACAAAGTCGACGTCGTCATGGCATACGCAGGCTACAATGGCGGCGAGTACGCAGGCAAATCCGACACCCTGACGCTCCAACCGCCAACCACCGCAACTTTCACCGTAACGCCGGCCACATATAACTCGGCAACTGAAACGCCATTCACCATCACCCGCAATGGATACCGCGGGAAAATCACGGCAGTCGGCATGCGCGGTACGACCGAAGCATCAACTTTGAACGTCGATTCAAACACCTACAAACTCGCTCCGGAAGGCTACTCTAGCGTGGTGTTCAAAGACGAGTTCGGAAAAGCTGTCACGGTTACCCAAACGGCGCCAGACACTTGCCAAGCGTTATTCAACAAACCAACTGTCGAAGTCAAGGCCGCCCTGATTGCCACGCAAGTGCCCGGCAGCGTGCGCGTGGAAGTCAACGGCAAGATAACCATTGCGCGAAACCCCAGCCTAGCGCCAGGCCAGAACGTTATAGTCAAGAAAGCTGAATTTCAAGCCTACCTATCGAGCAACGACAAACAATTGAGTGGAAACAACGTAGTAGTGGACGCAAACACTCCGCTTGTAATCCCCATCGAACCCGAGCCAGGCTGGCATTTCGTAGACATTACCAGAAGCGATTGCAACGGGGCAGGCAAGCCGTTCCTGAGGATTAACTACGACGATGACTTTATCGGGGGCGAGAAGACCTACACTTGCTACAACGACGCCTGCGACAAGCCACCCGCCGAGCCCACGACTTAGCAACCACGAATTGCCGCCTTCCGCCGCCTTAAAAACGCTTTTCCTACATAAGTAATTCAAGCTGTTTTGGTGGATTTTGTTGGATATTCCGAACCCGTATCTTGGCAGGGACTACCGCGTTTACATGGTAGTGCCCGTAGTGCTAATGCTCATCGCGGCATACTTCGTGCTCGTTAACCCCGGCCTAGAGCAGGGAATCGACTTGAAGGGCGGCCTTCTTATCACGCTTCAGACAAGCAAGCCCGTCGACACTCCGGCACTGCAGGCGGCGCTCTTGAAGTACTCAAGCAGCGTTGAAATCCGCACGATTAGCACTCCAAGCGGAGGCACTGGCGTTGAAATCGAGCTTGAAAACAATCCCGAGCTAGAGCAGGCGGAAGCCGACGTAAAGTCGCTTTTAGAGCTTGACAGGACGCTTACCGACGCCGAGCTTGCAATAGCGGCGCAAAACGGCACTGGCGACACCAGCCGCGTGACTGCCCTCAAGACCCAGATTTTCGCCCAAAGCAAGGCAATACTCGCATCAATCCGCTCGCAGGCCGTTGTAGGCGACGACGCGCACGAGACAGTCCAGGTTGTTGCCGACGAGCAGGCCGCTGCAAAGGCAGCCTACCGCGAGACCCTCATTAGCGAAGTGAAGCGGCTAACGGGCACGAGCGACCTGAGCTTCCGCGAAGTCGGCTCGTCGCTCTCCAAGTTCTTCCTCACAAAGACGCGCGAAATCGTCCTACTCGCCTTCGCCCTCTCGGCAATAGTCATCTTCCTCGTCTTCCGCTCGATTGCCCCAAGCATTGCAGTCATCTTCGGCGCGGTTGCCGACGTGACGATTACGATGGGAGTAATGGCCCTCGTCGGCATTCCCCTCACGCTTGCAACTATCGCCACCCTCTTAATGCTCATCGGCTTTTCACTCGACACCGACGTCATGCTTACCATGCGCGTGATTAAGCGAAAGGAAGGCACGGCAGAAGAGCGGGCGTTTGAGGCACTCAAGACCGGATTTCTCATGAACCTGACGACCATAGGCGCGTTTGGGGCGCTCTACATCGTCGCCCAGTGGCTTCAAATCAGCACGTACGCCCAAATCGGGAGCGTGGCGCTCATCGGCGGCTTTGCAGACTTCATCGCCACCTGGATGTTCAACGCTGCGCTCATCCTTTGGTGGCACAATAGGGGGCTAAAGAAATGAACTACGCCGGCCTCCTTGGCAACAGGCGCATCCAAATTGTCATCTTAGTCGCGCTAGTGTCGCTAGCCGCGGTCTTGCTTCGCGACTTAAATCCCTCAACGCTTGACGTCAACCTAGGCATCGAGTTTGTCGGCGGAGTGAGGATTCCGGTCATGCTCGAGCACAGCATCGATGCAGTGGCTATGGACCAAATGGTCGAGACGGTAAAGACGCGCATCAACAAGTACGGCCTCTCACAGGCGGTCGTGCGGCCGGTTGGCGACAGCGAAATACTCGTTGAAATCCCGCAGGCAGATGACAGCGTGATAAAGAGCGTCGAGACGCTCCTAAAGGACCAAGGCAAGTTTGAGGCAGTGATTGACGGCAAGCTCGCGCTTGCTGGGAGCGACATTCTTGCAAACGCAGTAGGCGGGGCCAGCAACGAAGGCGTCACGAGCACGGCTGGTGGCGGTGTTGGCTGGTACATTGGCTTTGCCGCATCGCGGCCCGGTGCCGAGCGGTTTGCCGCGGCGGCGACTGGAAAGGCATACTACCCGGTCTACATGTTCCTCGACAGGCCCTCAAACGCGTCGATTTTGTTTGACAACGCTTGGCTCAACAACACTTCAGACTCGGCCCGCATCATGGGAGCAATGCAAAAAGCGGTTGCCAAGCAGGGCGACGACCTCGAAATACTCTCGCCATCCGACTTTTCCAACAACACGCCGGCGTCATTGGCCACGAAAACCGTTTTCGTCGCAGACAAGGACCTTGCAACCGACCACCCCGACATCTACCGCAAGCTACAGCAACTGGGCTTCAATGAAACGCCGTCAACAAGCGGCAAGCGCTTGATTCTTTTCGAGCGGGCTGACATGATTCCCCTCACTTACGTCAGCGAACAGTCCGAGATGATTGTGAATGACTGGCGCGCAATTGGCCTGCTTTCTGGCCCGACCCTCTCCCCCGGCCTTGCAAACGGGTTTGTCTCGCAGTTCTACCAGGTGAATGGAGGCGCCCGCGGCAACACGCCCGACGAGCAGAAGAAGAATGCTATTGCTGAAATCAAGCACTTAAAGACGGTCATCAGCGGCGGGAGGCTGCCGGTTAGCACGTTTATCGGCTCAAGCTACACTGTCGCCCCGTCACTCGGCAAGCAGTTCCTCAACTACAGCGCAATCGGCGTGCTCCTCAGCGTCGCCATAGTCGCCGGTCTAATCGTCCTGCGCTACAGGAAAGTCCTCCTCGCCGTGCCCATCGTCATCATCAACGTCATCGAAATGGTGATTACACTTGCAATAGTCGGCACTTTTGGCACACTCGACTTGGCCGCCATGGCTGGCATCATCACCCTAATCGGCACTGGAGTTGACGACCAGATTATCATCACCGATGAAATGCTGCGCAAGAAGCACGCCGGCGAGGAAGTGCACGAAAAGAATGAGGAGGAAGTCCAGCGCAACATCAAGGCGCGCATCGGCCGCGCGTTTGAAATCGTAGTCACCGTCGCAAGCGTCGCAATCGCGACAATGCTGCCCCTCTTCCTCTCAGGCATCGTCGAAATCCAGGGCTTCGCGCTCTCCTACATCATCGGCGTGCTCGTAGGCGTCTTAATCACGCGGCCCGCCTATGGCGTGATGGTGGGCGAAATGTTCGGCAGGGAAGTTAGCTAATTTTAAAAGCCCCGCCGGCCTAAGGCTGTGCGTGAAAAACGGCAAGAAAAAGCCTGGCGTCAACAAGTGGATTGCAGCAGGCGCCATCATTGCAATCGCAGTTCTTGCCGCGCTCTATTACCTTGGCAGCGAAGACCAAAAACAGCTTGAGAGCTCAATGCTTGAAGGCAGGGCGATACCGGTGATGGCCGAGTTCGCCATCTGCGCTCCCGTCGAGGGGCTTGACGCATGCCGGGCGAAAGTTGTTTCCTGCGGCCTCAAAGTGCAAGATAACGCCAACGACTGGCCTGCGGTGCCAAGTGACACGATAGTCAACTGCGTTAAGGCGCTTGCCTCAAGCGACGCGGTTAGCCAAGCGTGCTCTACTTACGTCAATTCAGTTGATGACAGCGTCAGGGCAATAAGGCGAGAAAATCCGGTTGCATTCTACGCGCAATTCCGCTTAAGCGGCGCGAGCTACATGGAAGGGCTGGCAAGCAAGTCGCTTTTGGAGCTTGGCAACTGCATGACCGCGCTTAAGAAAAACTAGCGCCTAGTCCTTCTTTTCCGCGTCCGCTAGGAGCTTCTTGCCTATTTCGGCACGCTCCTTGAGGCGCGCGTGGTGGCGGTCAAGCTCGTCGCCCTTGAGCACGTTTTTGAGCATGTAGGCAGTGTAGTCCTGCGCGTGCTGGCTTGCGTCCAAAAGAAGCGCGTGCGCTTCCTCCAAGGACAGCTTGATTTGCTGGGGGTCCAGAAGCTCGACGCCGACGGGGCCGAAGCGCAGGCACAAATCTAGAATCTTGTTGAAGCTGTCGACGACAATCTCCACCTTTGCACTCGTGGTGAAGCCGTCTTTTGGCTTTGCCCCTTCCTCCTGCACCGGCAGGGGACGGGCAAATGGCTCGAGCACTTCGCCCTTGCAGTAAATGACGCCCTTCTCGCTTGTGAGGGTAGAGACGAACTCAACTAGCGAGCCCTTAACCGCGTCATTGTCAGTGCCGTGGGCGTCAAAGTAGAGCATGGCGTGAATCGCGCCGTGGCGCGTAGTCTCCTCAATCAAGTGCTTCAAGTCCCGTTCGGAATATTTTTGTTCAGCCATTTTGGAATCACCGTTTTATTGGTACCTCAAGCTAAGGCGTGGTTCGGACAAGCCTTGGGCGATTTGCGCGGCGAAGCCCGAAGACAGGCCGCCTAGGATTGCCGAAAGGCCAGTCTGTTCTTCAAGCTCGCACTCTTGCGGCGACTCTCCCTTTTCGACGGTGACGTTGCCAAGCGAGGCTGCCTTCTCTAGCGCCGTTCGCCTTGAGCCAATTCCGTCAATGAGGCCCGCAGAAAGCGCCTGCTTGGCAGTCAGCAAGCGCGCGTCCAGCACGGAGGCGAAGAGCTTCTTGTTCAGCTTGCCATTGCGGCCTGCCTCGACGTCGGCGCGGAAGTTGTCGAAGCTCTCGTTGATGAGCGACTGGATGACGAGGCGCTCCGCCCCGGTGAGGTTCCTTGAGCCGTCGCCAATGTCCTTTAGCTCGCCTGACTTTATCGTGTCGGTGCGCAAGCCAAGCTTGGTGAATAGCTCAGCGTAGTTTAGAAGCGTTGCGCGCGCGCCTATGCTGCCGGTAATGGTGTTGGGATTGGCGACGATGTAGTCGGTGCCGCTGGCAACGTAGTAGCCGCCGCTTGCGGCAACTTCGCCCAAGTAGGCGACGACGGGCTTCTTGCTTGCCGCAACTTCGTCGTAAATTTCCTTGCTTGCGACTGCAGAACCGCCTGGGCTGTTGATGACTAAAAGCACGCTGCCAATTGAGGAATCGGAATTCGCCTCGCCTAACGCAGCGGCGAATCTATCCGAGAGCGACTGGCTTGAGAAGAACTGCCCGCCACTGTCGCTGATTTCCCCGTCAAGGCGGATGACGCCAACGCAGTCGGCGCCCTTGCTTAGAAAGAGGCCCTTGCCAAACTGCGAGAAGTTGGCTGTAGCCAGTGCTAAAAGCACGACTCCGAGCGCGATTGCCGATAGCAGGAGCAAAAGCGGGTTTCTAAAGCTCACAAATACCACCTACACCAAGTTGTAATTATTAAGGAGGATTTGGGTTAATTAATACCGTTTTGGGAGTAGCTTGCCAATGGCAATTGAGAACCTAATAGCTTTCGTGCTGCCCGCCTATTTCGCCAACGCCGCACCAGTAATCGCGCGGGGAAAGACCGTAGTTGACCTGGGCCGCAACTTCGTTGACGGAAGGCGCGTGTTTGGCGACGGCAAGACATTCAAGGGCCTGGCTGCCGGCATCGTAGTCGGCACTTTCACCGGCGTGCTCTTGGCCCTCTCGTCGGAGTTTTTCCTGCCGGGACTCGACTTTCGCGCTAAAGTAACTATCGGCTTTCTCCTCTCAATCGGCACCATGGCAGGCGACTTGGCCGGCAGCTTCCTCAAGCGCCGCATCGGCATCCAAAGCGGCAGCCAACACGAATTTTTCGACCAACTGCTTTTCCTCGGAGGCGCCCTCCTCTTCGCCGCCCTCCTCTATCTGCCGCAAGCCACTGAAATTGCGATTCTAGTCGGCCTGACTTACGTGCTGCACAAGCTCTTCAACGTCATCGCACACGCCTTAAAGCTCAAGAAAGTCCCGTGGTAAAATGAAAGTAAAAGTAATTGCCAAGGGAAAACAGCAAACAAACGAAAGCCCGCAGACAGCAGAAAAACCAACGACAACCGAAAAACCGCTTGCCCTTGACTTTTCCAAAATCACGGCAGAAGAAAAGACCTTCCTCATTAGGTTCCTAATCGCATTCGCCGCGCTCTTCATTGTCGCAACCCCCCTTCCCCTCACACCACTTCTTGAGTGGATTGCGCACACCGAGGCAGACTGGCTCATCTTCTCGGGAATGCTGGCCTATTCGGATGGCGCAGTTGTGCACGCTGGCGGCATTGCATTCGAAATAGTCAACGAATGCAGTTCGCTCGTGATGATTGCTCTGCTCGCGTCATTGCTAATCGCAGGCGGGGCAAAAAGCGACTGGAAAGCGCTTGCAATCGGCATTCCCGTCCTCTTCGCATTTAACCTATTGCGCCTCTTTGCCACAATGTGGGTGGGCGCCACCTACGGGGAGGCCGCCCTCGATACAATCCACTACTTGCTGTGGCTCGTTGACTCGGCCTTCGTGCTAGGCCTGTGGATTGCGTTTGGAAGAAAAAAGCAAGACACGAATGCAGAGCAGTAAGAAGACAATTTATTAGCCCGGCGGCAGTAATCTCCCTCATGTCCTCGTCTGAAATCGGCCGCCTTGACTCAAAGGGCCGCCTCATCATTCCTTCCGGTCTGCGCGACTACCTGCGACTCAAGCCAGGCTCGCAAGTTCTCGTCAGCCTCGACGAGGAGCGCTTCCAAATCATCATCACGCCAGCCTCCGAAAAGAAGCTGGTGCTTATGAAAATAGGCCTCTGTGACAACCCCGGCAGCCTCGCTGCTGCCGCAAAGGTCCTCGCAAGCGAAGGCGTCGACCTTGTCTCGACCGAATCGCGCTCGCTCTCGCGGGGCAAGACCGCCGAGTGGCGCGTCGTTTGCAGCGCCGGCTCGGTCAAGGACTTCGCCGGCCTGAAAAAAAAGCTCCTGAAGGCAGGGACGACTGGCTTTTCGGCCCATCACATTTAGTGGGAAAAAAGTGGGAAAGCCTTAAATAGCTCCTCCGTCACTAATTGTTTGGGTCAAAATATGGCAAGGAATTTCCTTCACCTGCGGCGCTTCCTCTCAGCCTAGGCTAGCCTCCGTTTCCTTGCCGCGATGCCCCGCAACTTCTTCCCTAAACTGCGGCAGCTGTAGTGTACCGGGCGCATTCAGGATTGTGGATCCTGCGGACCGGGTTCGACTCCCGGCCGCTGCCCTAATTCCGGAGGCTGTCACGAAATGATTACAATCGCCATACCCAACAAGGGCACGCTCTCCAAGCCGGCAAAGCTGCTCGCCTCCAGCCTGGGCTTTAGCAACGGAGTTTCCGGCGAACGCGAATACTCCGTAGACTCTCCTGATGGAAAGTACCGTTTCCTGCTTGCCAGGGCAAAGGACATCCCGGGCTATGTTGAGTCGGGCTCTGCCGACTTTGGCATTACCGGCCAGGATCTAGTAGCCGAAGCCGAAGCGAGCGTCGCCGAAATCAAGCCCTTGCCTTTCGGGAGCTGCAAGCTCGTCTACGCCATCCCCAACCAGCCATCGGGCCCCATCCTGCGCGTGGCAACGTCATTCCCCAACCTCACAGCAAAGTACCTTGAGAGTACTGGAGTGGAGGCGAAAATCGTTCTCCTAAACGGCGCGGTCGAGGCGAGCGTGGGCGCAGGCATGGCGGACGCCATAGTCGACCTCTCTGCAACAGGCAGGACGCTTGCGGCAAACGGCCTGAAGCAGGCGGGCGTGGTGATGGAATCAAGCGCAGTCCTCATTGCCAACCGCAAGTACGCAGACACCAACCCTCAAGCGCTAAGGCAAGTGCTGGGGCTCATGCTTGGCGACTTTGAAATCTTCAAATGCGAGCTTGCAAACCTTGGCGAAAAAGAGCAAAAGCGCATGCTATCACGCAAGGCAGGCAACGAGGCTGCAGTCGAGCAGACGGTGAAGGAAGTCTTCGAATCAGTTTCAAGAAGGAGAGACGAGGCGCTGTGCGAATACAGCGAGAAGTTCGACGGCGCGAAACTCCAGCCCAAGGCGCTTGAAGTCACTGCCAAGGAAATCAAGGAGGCCTACTCGCAGGTAAGCGGCGAGCTCATCACCGCGCTAAGGAAGAGTGCCAAAAATATCGCGCGGTTCGCCAAGAGAGAAGTCCCCACGCGCTGGGAAATGAAAACTGAAGGCGGGCTGATGGGCAAGCGCATTGTTCCGCTCGATTCCGTCGGCGTCTACGCCCCCGGAGGCACGGCCGCCTACCCCTCAAGCGTCCTCATGGGAGTAATACCCGCCAAGGCCGCAGGCGTCCCGGAAATAATCCTGTGCACGCCTTGCAACAACCAAGGCAAGTGCAACCCCGCAGTCCTGGTGGCTGCAGACATTGCTGGTGCAACGCGCGTCTTCCGCCTGGGCGGCGCACAGGCAATCGCGGCAATGACAATCGGCAGCCGGACCGTACCCAAAGTCGCCAAAATCGTCGGGCCGGGAAACGCCTTCGTGCGCGCTGCCAAACTCGAAGCCATCTCGCGCGGCCTTGTCTCAATCGATTCCCCCGCAGGCCCCACCGAAGTCATGGTCATCGCCGACGAGACGGCAGTTCCAGCATTCATCGCGGCAGATATGCTTGCGCAGGCAGAGCACGGCCCTGACGCCGCCGCAATCCTAGTCTGCACTTCGCAGGCAATTGGCACTGCGGTCGAGGCCGAGCTCAAAAAACAGCTTACGCTGCTTCCGCGTCGGGAAATTGCAAGAAAATCCCTCTCGCAAAACGGCGCCATCCTCATTGCGGCCGACGTTGCGCAGGCAATAGAGTTTGCAAACAAGTACGCACCAGAGCACCTCGAACTGGTTGTCGAGCGGTCCTTTGCGTGGCTTGAAAAAGTGCGCAATGCGGGTGCAGTCTTCATCGGCAACTACACTTGCGAGGCTGCAGGCGACTACGCTGCAGGACCCAATCACGTTCTTCCAACAGGCGGGGCGGCGCGCTCCTATTCCGGCCTCTCCGCACGGGACTTTGTCCGGGAAGTCAACTATCTCAAATTAGAGAAGAGCGGCCTGGAGGCCCTTAGCAGCACCATAATCGAGCTTGCAAACGCCGAGGGACTAACCGCCCACGGCCGCTCGGCACAAAAGAGGTTCGAAAACTATGCCTAGCCCTCGGCCCGCAATCCAAGCGCTTTCGCCATACGTGTGCGCCCGCGACCTCTACAAGGAAGCGGACGTATTCCTTGACGCCAACGAGAACGCCTTCGGCAGCGCAATTGAGTTAGCGGACGCCAGCCTCAACCGCTACCCCGACTCCGACTGCACTGCCCTCCGAAAAGCAATCGCGGACTACTGCGGGACCGACGCGGAGAACGTGATTGCGGGAAACGGTTCCGACGAAGTGATTTCAATGGCAGTAGCCACATTCGCGGGCGAGGGCGACAACATCGTCACGGTCCAGCCGGACTACGCAATGTACGGCGTATCTGCCCGCATTGCGGGGGCAAGCGAACGCCAAGTGCTCCTGGCGGAAGAATTTGCCTTGGAAGTTCCCGCCATCCTGCAAGCAGTCGATGCCA
The DNA here is from genome assembly GCA_020057405.1 of archaeon. Classification (GTDB taxonomy): domain Archaea; phylum Micrarchaeota; class Micrarchaeia; order Norongarragalinales; family UBA97; genus JAGVFW01. The sequence goes on from JAGVFW010000003.1 coordinate 198,603, forward strand.
GGACAAAAATAATCTTCCTCTCGTCACCCAACGCGGGCTCTGGTGCGCCAATTGAGGAAAACGCGGTAAGGCAACTGCTTTGCGAGTTTGATGGGCTGGTGTTCGTTGACGAGGCTTACTACGAGTTCTGCGGAAAAACGCTTGCGCCGCTTGTAAGCGAGTACGACAACCTGCTTGTCTCGCGCACGCTCTCAAAAGCCTGGGGTCTTGCGGGACTGCGCGTTGGCTACGGGATTGCACCTAAGCCGGTCATCGCCGCAATGAGGAAAGTAAAGCCGCCCTACAACATCGGCACGCTCAACGCGCAGATTGCAACTGCCGCCATCCTCACCGGCCGCCAAAGGATGGAGCAAAACGTCAGGCAAACCCTGGAGGAGAAAGAGCGGCTCTCTGCAAGGCTCGCGTGCCTTGGCCTTGAAGTCCTTCCCGGCGTCGCTAACTTCATCGTAGCGCGATTTCCATCCAGATTGAGCTCAAAGAAGGTGCAGGCTGTCCTGGCGCAGGGCCGCATCGTCGTGCGCGACCGCTCGTCGCTGCCGTTGCTTGAAAACTGCATCCGTTTCACGGTCGGAACGCCTGCAGAGAACAACGCGATGCTCGCTGCTTTGGAAAAAATAATGGTGCAAAACGAATGAACGGGCGGAAGCCCCTTGCGGGCGTACTGGTTGCCTCCGATGTCGACGGCGTCATTGTCAATGGCGACACTATCTTCTCGTTTTTCGAAAGGTATGGCAAGTTTGCCAAAGCCAAAACGCTAAACAAGCGCAAGCCCGGCTCAGACATCACCCTAGTACTTGTCGAAATCGTGCGGGAAAACAAAGTCACCGAAGAAACGCTCGCGCGGGAAGCCAAGCTCGCCAAGCTCTACCCCGGCGCAAGGCAGTTCTATTCGGGCCTTGAGGCGCTTGGAGCGCGGGTTTGCCTGCTTACCGCAACTTACGAGCCCATTGCAAAAGGCATTGCCAAAAGAGTGGGGCTCAAAAGGCCAATTATAATGGCGACGAAAGTCAAGTCGGCAAGCGGATTGCTAAAAGGAGCATTGGGGACGGCTATGGAGGCCGGCCGCAAGAAATCCGCACTCCGGCAAGCCTGCAGGCGCACGGGCATTCCCCTTTCAATGACAGTTGGCATCGGCGACTCGCCAAGCGACAGGCTATTCATGGACGATATTGCTAATAGCAGGGGAATGTGCGCCTGGGTCAAGCAGCCCGATTTTGCTAAAATCAAGAAACAAATTTTGAGAAGATTTGGGGAGGGAAAGGAATGAGGAACGCAAGAATAGAGCGAAAGACTAACGAGACTGACGTTGTCGTGTCGCTTGAGATTGACGGGACTGGCACAAGCGAGCTTGACACTGGCATTGGGTTTTTCAACCACATGCTGGCGCAGTTTGCAAAGCAGTCCCTAATTGACCTCAAAGTGCAAGCCAAGGGCGACCTTGAAATCGACGAGCACCACACAATCGAGGACGTCGGCCTGGCCCTAGGTGCAACCTTCAAAAAAGCCCTTGGCGACAAGCTCGGCATAGAGCGCTACGGCTCGGGCGAGGTCCCCATGGACGAAGCGCTAGCGCGGGTGGCAATTGACTGGAGCGGAAGGAGTTGCACTGTCTTCAAGGCAAAATTCTCACGCGAGAAGGTAGGCGAAATGCCTACCGAGATGGTGGCGCACTTCTTCGAGGCCTTCAGCCGGGCAAGCGAGTGCACGCTGCACGCCCGCGTCGCTTACGGCGAGAACGACCACCACAAGATCGAGGCGCTGTTCAAGGCCTTCGGACGGGCGGTAAAGGCAGCGTGCGCCATCGAACCGCGGGCAATTGGCATCCTGCCGTCAACAAAGGGAACGCTATGATAGGCATACTCGACTACGGCATGGGCAACATCGGCAGCGTTAGCTATGCGCTTGAAAGGATTGGCGCCAAAAGTGCAGTCGTTACCGACGCGCAAGAAATCGGCAAGTGTGATGGGCTCATTATTCCCGGAGTGGGCGCGTTTGCTCCTGCAATGAAGCGCTTGGAACAACTCAAGCCCTCACTCAAGGAATTCGTCGCAAGCGGCAGGCCTATGCTAGGCATCTGCCTTGGGATGGAAGTGCTTTTTGATGAGGGCACCGAGGGCGGAAAATGCGCTGGCCTCGGGTTCCTTGAAGGAAGCGTGAAAAAGCTCGAAGGCGCGCCCAAGCTCCCTCAAGTGGGGTGGAACACCATCGAAATCACAGGCGAGTCGCCTCTCTTTGCCGGAGTAGCAAGCGGCGAGTACGCTTACTTTGTCCACTCGTATGCCTGCAAGCCCAAAAAAGCGGGCGTGACGATTGCGACAACCGAATACGGCGAGCGCTTCGCATGCGCTGTTGGCGGAGGCAATGTCTTCGGCGTGCAGTTTCACCCTGAAAAAAGCGGGGCTGCTGGCGAGCGGCTGCTTAGGAATTTCGCGAGGATGACGTGAATGCAGGTAATCCCGGCAATAGACTTGCTTGAAGGAAAGGCCGTGCGCCTGACGCAAGGAAAGCGCGAGACTGTCAAGGTCTACTCTAGCGACCCGCTAGCATTGGCACTCGATTTTGCAAAACAGGGCGCACAATGGCTGCACTTAGTTGACCTTGACGCCTGCTTTGGTCTCGGCAGCAACGCAAGCGCAATCAAGCAAATCGTTTCGGCAAGCGGTGCTAGCGTGCAGACCGGCGGTGGCGTGAAAAGCGCGCGGCAAGCGAAGGAACTGTGCGAAATTGGCGTCAAGCGCGTGATTGTCGGAACTGCGGCAATCGATGACGCCACGATTGCGCAAATGTCGACGGCAATTGGAGAGAGCCTATGGATTGCCTGTGATGTGAAGGACGGCAAGGTCGCAGTAAGCGGTTGGGAAAGAAAAGTGGAGTTGACCGTTGATGAACTCCTCGACCGAGCGAAGGCGCTTGGCGCAGGCGGCATTATTGTCACCGACATTTCCCGCGACGGGACTGCAAAAGGCATTTCTAGAGCTTTCTTTTCAGCCATGCGGCAAAAGACTAGCCTGCCGCTCATTGCCGCAGGAGGCATCGGCTCGCTTGAGAACTTGCGCGAGCTGGGCGGAATGGGTTATGACGGCGCAATCGTCGGCCTGGCGCTCTACGAAGGCAACTTCACTTACGCAGAAGCAAAGGAGGCAGTTGAAAATGTTGGCTAAGCGCATCATCGCCTGCCTTGATGTCAAGGAAGGAGTAGTTGTGAAAGGAACCAACTTCATCGGGCTAAAGTATGCCGGCGAACCTGCCGAGCTTTCCAAGCGGTACGCAAGCGAGGGGGCAGACGAGATAGTCTTCCTAGACATAAGCGCAAGTGAAGAGGGGCGCAAGCCCAATCGGAATTGGATTCAACTGGCTGCAGAGCAACTCAACGTGCCTTTCACGGTTGGAGGAGGCATTTCGACCGTCGATGACGCGAGGGAAGTGCTTTCGCTGGGGGCCGACAAGGTGGCAGTCAACACCGCGGCAATCAACAACCCGCGCCTCATCAGCGACATTGCGGAGAAATTCGGCTCGCAGTGCGTAGTTGTCGCAATTGACTGCAAGCGCGAGGGCAATGGCTGGAATGTCTTCTCTTACGGCGGCTCCGAGGCAACAGGCAAAGACGCAGTCGAGTGGACACTTGAGTGCGAAAAGCTTGGCGCGGGCGAAATACTTGCAACAAGCATCGAAAGGGACGGCACGGGCAACGGATTTGACTGCAAACTCACCTCCATGCTTGCAGACAAACTTGGCATCCCAATCATCGCATCGGGTGGTGCGGGTGGCGAAAAGGACTTTCTCGACGCATTCACGAAAGGGAAGGCAGATGCTGCCCTTGCTGCTGGGATTTTTCACTACGGCAAGCTATCGATTGTCGGGCTCAAGCAATACCTCAAGAAAAATGGAGTCGAAGTAAGGGCATGAACGAAAAATTAATTCCGCTCATCGTGCAGGACGCGTCCACCAAGCAGGTGCTCTCGCTATTCTACTGCAACGAAGAAAGCGTCAGGCTCATGGCCCAGACTGGATTTGTCTGGCGCTACAGCCGCAGCAAGGGAATGCAGATGAGGAAGGGCGACACTTCGGGCAACTTGCAGAAAGTGCGCGAGCTACTCTACGACTGCGACAACGACGCGGTTCTAGCAATAGTTGACCAGCAGGGCGAGGGCGCCTGCCACACGGGCACATGGTCGTGCTTCACGGCAAGGAAGATGCGCCCCTGGGGCGTGCTAGACGAGCTTTGTGGAGTGATTGCAAAGCGCAAGAGCGAACCCAAGGCTGGCGCGTACACGTCGCAGTTAGTGCAAAGCCCGCGACAGCTTGCCGAAAAGCTTACAGAAGAGGCTGGCGAGCTTGGCGAAGCATTACTTGAGAAGCCTGATGCTGAAGTGGTTTGGGAAGCTGCTGACTTGCTCTACTTCACGCTCGTGGCGCTCGAGAACCGCGGGATTGACGCGGAAAAAGTGCTAGAGGAGCTAAAACGAAGGCGAAAGTAAGGCGAGGGACTATCCGAAAAATTATTCTTTGAGCAACTTTGCAGCAGCTTCAATCGAAAGCTCTTTTTCAACGCCGCTTGTCAAGTCGCGCACCTTGACTTTATTCGCGTCAAGCTCTTGTTGTCCGACGAAAACTGCAAACGCGTAGCCCTGCTTTGAGGCGTACTCTATTCCTTTCCCAACCGCCCTGCCCAGCAAGTCGACGCCGGTTGGAACGCCAGCATTGCGAAGTTCCTGCACAATCGGCGCGACTTTGGCGAACTCGACCTTGATTGGAATAAGAAACGCGCGCTTGAGGCCACCAACGGCGGGGGTAGCGTCAGTGCCGATGCAATCGCAGAGAACGTCAACGCCAAAGCTGATGCCGACTGCGGGAACCGCCTCGTCGCGACCGGTTGCCTCTTTGACAAACCCGCCCACAAGCGCATCATAACGCCCGCCGGCTGCAACACTTGATGAAACGCCCGTCTTCTTCACCATCGCAGGCGAAAGAAATGCTTCAAAGACGGTGCCAGTGTAGTAGTTGAGCCCGCGGGAAAGTGTGGGGCTGAAGGTGACGCCGTCTGCGCATCCCATTGCCTCAAGCAATGCGAAGAGGTCGCGGAGTTCTTTTGCGCCCTGCTTGCCCGCAACGCTTGCGACTTTGGCTTCAAAGTCCTCGATTGACTCAAGCGAAAGCAATTCGAAAAGAAATTCTGTTTGCTTTTCCGACAGGCCGCGCTTTGCCAAGAGTTCCTCGCGCACGGCAGGACCGCCGATTTTCTCGAGCTTGTCAATCGCCAAGAGCGCTCCCTCGCGCTTGCTTTCCGGCACGCCGGCAGTCTCTAAAACGCCGTCAAGAAGCTTGCGGTTGTTCACCTTGATGGTGAAATTTCCCTTGCCGAAGAGCTTTGTGAGCACGCCAGCAGTCATTGCCAAGAGTTCGGCTTCAGCCTCGATGCCGCCAACGCCTAGCGTGTCAGTGTCGGCTTGGCTAAACTCGCGGTAGCGGCCGGCTTTTAGCGGCCCGTCGCGCCAGACGCTTCCGATGGCGTAGCGCTTGAACGGCCGCGGCATGTTGGGGTTTTGCGCAAAAAAGCGGCAAAGCGGGACCGTCAAATCGTAGCGGAGGCCAAGCTCGCGGCCGCCCTGGTCCTTGAAGCGATAGGTCTCCTTGAGTATTTCCTCTCCGCCTGCAAATTTTGCCGAGAGGACGCCGTAGTTTTCAAACGCGGGCGTCTCTAGGGGCGAGAAGCCGTAGAGCTCAAAAGCTGTCCGTAGCTCGTTTAGCAAATAGTCCCGGGCGCGCTTGGCGTTTCCGCTAAAGTCGCGCGTTCCCCGCGCAGCCTGCAGCTCCTGGCTTGAGAGTTCAGTTTTCATTGCAATCCTTTTGGTCAAGCTTTTCAAGCTCCGAGAAGCGAGCCGCTACGGAGCGGGAGCCTCGCAGGAGCGCAGAAACGGTTGAGGGGCCGGTAGCGAGAATCGAACTCGCGTCAGGGGATCCACAATCCCCGATCCTAACCACTAGACGATACCAGCCATCATAATCCGAGTTGGCTTGCGCTTGCGTTGCCGAAAGGGCGTTAACCGCAATGAAGTAGACCACTATTCACTATGTCCAACTCTCGTAGATTATAGTGTCGCCCAAGATATTTAAACCACTGCGAAATGGACTGGGATTTAGAAGAATAACAAGTAGAGGCCCGCCGCAACTGCGGCGCCAAGGATGGTGCTCGCCAGGTTGACTACGTCGTTGTCAAACCAGCGGAACCCGCGGATGGCCTGCGTTTTCGTGCCGCAGTTGTGCAGCGTCTTTTCGGTTTCCTTCTTGCATTTCGTGCAGTAGTACATTGCTTGGAGCGTCGCGCCCATGAGAGAGTCGAAGAGCGCGCCCGCGAGGCCGGAAAGAGCGGCGATGGGCACCATGAGCATGCTCGACTCAAGACCTCGGACTTGGGTGAAGCCGAGGAGGTAGTAGGCGGTTACGCCAATGAGTGCGCCACCGGCGAGGGCAACTGCCATGCCGAGGCCGGAAACCGCCCCGCTTGTGCCGACGGGCACGCGCTCCCAGTTGGTTATCAAGCGCGGCTTTCCTTTTGCAAGAATGCCTAGCTCGGTTGCCCAAGTGTCTGAAGTGACGGTCGCAATCACGCCGAGGAAGGCGTAGAAAATTACTGGCGAGTGGTAGTAGAACCACGCGAAGGCGAGAATGCCTGCAATGCCGCCGTTGGCCAAAACCTGCCAGAAATCCCGCACGCCGCCTTTTGCGAATTCCCGCACGACTTCCTCCTTCTGCGCTGCCTTAAAGCGGGTGAAGAAAACGCTCGTGATGAAGAAGGCGGCTAAAACGCCGAACCACGCGGCCCCGCCGAGGACGAAGACGACTACGCCAAGGAGTACCGCGGCGAGGGTGCCCGTGCGGGAGAGAGTCTCGCGGCGGAAGGAGAACACACCTAGGGCAAGCGAAATGATGAGGCCGATGAGGACGTTTTGCAGCTCGGTTGCCATGATAAGAATCTAGTCTTTCTTGAGCTTTAATATTGCCTGTGCGATGTCCCCGCCGGCTTCTTCTAGGGCCGCTTGGGCTTGCTCGATTGAAACTCCAGACTGCTCGGCGACCATCTTGGCGTCGTCATCCCCGCTTCCGGCTTCGCCTGCGCTTGCCTCTTCGGAGAATTCGCCTGCCACCTGGAGGGTCTTTTGGCCCTGGAATTCAATCATTGACACTGTCGCTGGCGAGACGACGAGGCTGGTGCCGTCTTTTTTCTCGACAACCACGCGCTCGACCTCTAGCTCAGTGGTCTTGATGCCCATTTGCCGCATCATTTGCGCC
>JAGVFW010000015.1 GCA_020057405.1 archaeon
CAGTAAGCGAATTCGTTCCTGATTTCGGCCAGGCTCGCGACGCTGGTGTCAAGGAGCTTGGCCAGGTCGGAAACATCGCCTTTTCCTAAAAAAATGTAGTCGAAGAATTCTGGAGTCAGCTGCTCGGGCTTCAGGCCTCCCTCGCGGATTCCCTTGATTACGGTGTAGAGGGCCATGTAAATAGTCGAGTCGCTAAGGCTCTCGATAATCCACTCGTTGTTGAAGGGCAGTTGCGTGCCAAGCCCGCGCCTTCGAGCGCAGGGGCGCTTGTCGAGCCAAGCGAAAACATCCCCAAACTGCTTTCGGTACTGGGGCGGGTAGATGAGCATGTCCTTGAGGCACGCGTTTGCCTTTTCCTTCCATCCTGGAGAGTTGTAGTCGATGAACCACTGGCCGGCCATCACAGCAGCAACCACTTCACCACCGCAGCGGCAAACTGCCGGCCGCGAGACTTCGAAAAAGTCGGCCGCATGGCCCGCCTGCTTTAGCCAGTCGGCAACCGCATCCTTTGCGTCGACAACGGCCATGCCTGAAAACTGCTTGTTGACCGCCTTCATCTTGCCCTTGTAGAACTCCGCCTTGTAGAGTTCGCCGGTCGCCTTCTCTAGCTTGGGCTTCTCGCGCGTGTTTGCGATTTTGAGGCGCTCGACAAGCTCGGCTGCGGGAAATTCGCCATAGCCTTCAAGAGAAATGAGTGAAATGGGCACGATTGCGTCAACCGCCGCCTTCAGGCCGGGGTATTTGGCTAGCGTTTTTTCGTCCTTCTTGAGTTCCTCGATTGCGACAAAATCGTATGGCGCGTGGGCTGGCACGGAATGGACAAAACCGGTTGCGTGCGACGAGTCGACAAAAGAGGCGGGCAAAATCGAGAGCGACGCTCCCGTTGCGGGCGCAGTGACGCGCTTGCCTATGAAAAATTCGCCCTTGCTTTGCGCTAGGACTTCGACTTTGGCGCCCTGATGGCCTAGCTTCTCTGCTGCCTTCTTGCTGACCCACCACACTTCGCTCCCGTCTCCCTTGCTCACTTTCACCTTTACGTAATCGCCGTCGGGGCGCACGAACATGTTGGTGACTCCGAAAATCGTGTCGGGCCGAAGTGTTGCGCTTACGAGAAACTCCTTGCTGGAAGCACCTTCAAGAGCGAACTTTACTGCAACGAAGCGCTGGACCTCGACGGGCTCGGTATCAGCGTCCTTGATGTCGTCCTCGCCGACCGCGTTTCTGTCATTGACGCAATAGAGCAGCGGATAATCTGCCTGCTTTAGGAGGCCGGCGTCCTTGAATTTGTGGAACTGCCACTCGATGAAGCGATTGTATTCCTTGTCTCCAGTAGTGAACTGGCGCGAGAAATCAAGAGAGTAGCCCATTGCTTGGAAGTCCTGCACTAGCTTGCCGCTAAAGTAGTTCACAAGCTTCCACGGGTCGGTGAAGCCCTTGACAATCCCACTAACCTTGCTTGGGTCCGCCTCGTAAATGGAAACGTAGTCCTCAAACATCTTGACCGTCTGCTCATCGCCTGCGGCAATCTTCCCGCTGATGGCAAGAACAGGAGTGCCGGTGATGTGGAAGGCCATGGGCCAGAGGACATTGAAGCCCGCCATGCGCTTGTAGCGCGCGATGACATCGCCATTCGTGTACGTCCTGCCGTGGCCGACGTGAAGCAGGCCCGAAACATAAGGGTACGGCACCGTGAAGAAAAACTTCTTGCGGCTTGAGTCGGGCGTCGGCTCGAACGACTCGTGGGAATACCAGAGCTCCTGCCACTTTCGCGCGACTGCGACGAAATCCATTTCGGACATAAGGTTATTTCTAGGCCCACCAAAACTATTTAACGCTCCTACAGGTGCTTTGGAATGAAAATCCTTGCAATCGAGTCAACTGCACACACCATCGGCGTCGCCATAATAGAGTCCAAGGCGAAGTCCGCTACCGCAGTCTCAAAGGCCAATACTAAAGTTCTTTCAAACGAGATTGCGCGCTATCCGGCAAAGCTTGAGGGCTTCATCCCCCGAAAGCTCGCCGACCACCACGCGAAAGAATATCCCAGGGTGCTGCGTGCGGCGCTCTCGAAGGCGAAAGTGGCGCTTGCCGACATTGACTACTTCTCCTACTCGCAGGGTCCCGGCATCGGGCACTGCCTCCGCGTTGGCTTCGTCGGCGCCCGCTCGCTCTCGCTCCTTAACGGCAAGCCGCTCATTCCAGTCAACCACACTGTCGCGCACGTCGAAGTCGGCAAGTGGGCCTGCGGCTGCGCCGACCCGCTCGTGGTTTACGTCAGCGGCGGGAACACGCAAATCCTGGCAAAACACGTCGAGCGTGGCGCGAACTACTACCACGTTTTTGGCGAGACGCTTGATGTCGGCATTGGCAACTTCCTTGACGTGATGGGCAGGGAACTGGCGCTTAGCCCGCCAAACGCAATTGGTTTCCTTGCGCTTGCGGAGAAAGGAAAAGAGTTTTTGCAACTGCCGTACACGGTGAAAGGCAACAACCTCGCCTTTTCGGGATTGCAGAGCGCTGCCTTGAGGCTCAAGGGCAAGCACCCGTCGGCAGACATTTGCTTTAGTGCGAGTGAAGTGGCCTTCTCCACCCTCGTCGAGGCAACTGAAAGAGTGCTTTGCCACACCGGCAACAAGGAAATGCTAATCGTCGGCGGGGTCGCGCAGGCAAAGCGCCTGCAGCAAATGTATTCACTCATGGCGGCCGACCACGGCGTGCGCTTTTCAGTAGTGCCACCCGTTTACGCTGGCGACCAGGCTGCAATGATTGGCATCACAGCAGTCAAGCACGCGCTTTCAAAGGACATCAGGCGCGATGTTTCTCCCAACCAGAGTATGCGCATCGATAGCCACGCCATCCGCTGGTAATAAGGCGTATAAACCCGAATGGCTCTAAATAAATCATGAAAACCAAGATTTTACGAATCAGCCTGCGCGAGCGGGAAAAGGCCGCCAAGGCAGTCGAGCTTGCCGCAAAAGCCATTCTGGATGGCCAAATCATAGCCTATCCAACTGAAACCACCTACGGCCTCGGCGCCGATGCGACAAACGAGGCGGCGGTGAAAAAGATTTTCGAACTCAAGGTCCGCGACGCCGACCGGGCCATGCCAATCATCGTAAGCGACCTGCGCATGGCAAAGGAATTCGCCGAAGTCGGCCCCGTTGCCGAGCACCTCGCAAACGCGTTCATGCCGGGACCCCTCACCCTAATCGTTGACAAGAAGAAAGGCATTCCCGACATCGTGAGCAGGCACGGCATCGCATTCCGCATCCCAAGCAACTACATCGCCCGCGGCATCGCAAGCCAGGCGAACAAGCCCCTCATTGCAACGAGCGCAAACATTTCCGGCCAGCCGCCTGTGGTAAAGGAAGCCGACCTCATCATCCAATTCGACACCAAAGTCAACCTCATCATCGCAACCGGCGACCTCATTTCAATGCCCCCAAGCACCGTAGTCGACGTGCGCACGCTCCCGCCAAAGCTCTTGCGACAGGGGCCAATGCCATTTTCCGAAATCGAGGCGGAACTAAGAAAATTCGCGCCCGCGACGCCGTGAGCACTATGCTTGCCCGCGGAGCCGAGGCCAAAGTCTTTCACACCACTTACGACGGCGAGCCCGCACTCGCCAAAAGACGGCTGCCCAAAGCCTACCGGCTGGCTGCACTCGACAACACCATCCGCAAACAGCGCACGCGAAGGGAAGCCAAAATCCTTCGCGCCGCGAGGGCGGCTGGGGCAAAGTGCGCTGAACTACTAAAAGAAGACGAACAAAACTGCGAGCTCTTACTCAAGGAAGTGGAAGGAACGCTATTGAGCCGCGAGAAAACCATCGCACCAAAGCAGGCTTTCGAGGCGGGGCTGCAACTGGCGCTGTTGCACGACGCGGGCATCGTGCACGGTGACTACACCACGAGCAACCTGATTGCAGACGGCAACTTAGTTACAGTAATCGACTTCGGCTTGGGCGAGTTCTCAAACGCGGCCGAGGAAAAGGCGACCGACGTGCTGCTCTTTGAGAAAAGCATTGCCGGCAGGGCAAACGAGCCGGCGCTTCGCTCGCACTTTGAGAAAGCCTACCTTTTGCACGCCCGCAACGGCCATGCAACCCTAAAGAGGGTAAAGGCAATCTACGCAAGAATGCGCTACGCCAGCCAGAGCCAATGATGGCTAGCGCTAGTTGAAAGCGAAATACTCTGATGGACCGAAGAACGGGAACTTAAAGTTCGCCAGTTCTTCGCTTCATCTTGCGCTTCAAGCGCTTGCGTCGCTTCTTAATCCATTTCCAGCGCATGTGGCCTGAAAAGACAGCTTTCCATCAAACGATGAAAACGCGGTTTTCTTTTTCCACTTGCGCGGACGAGCACCCATTTGCTTTCCTCCGCTTAGTAAGTTCAATAACTATCTTATCAACAACTTTTGTAGGGCTTTCCTTTATATCCTTCTCGCTAAAGCGCAGAACTAGCCAGCCATTCTCAGTTAAAACCCGGTTCACACGCACGTCTTTAACTATTGCCTTTGGAATTGAATGCCAATAATCGCCGTCACAAAACACGGCGATTTTCTCATCCGGAAACGCCTTGTCCGACTGGCAAACGCCAAGAATGGGCAAATGCTTGTAGTGCCCTATCTCTCGCCTTGAAAGTTCCCCTTCGACAAGCCGCTCAATGCTCGTGTCTTTAGTGGGTCGGGGTACGGCAAGTATCTTGAGCCTATGCTCTTCGGATTTCTTCTTTCCGCGCATGGCTTCGGACTTGCTCATTGTCCTTATTCCAAACTCCCTGAAAAGACGGCGCAAAGTTTGGTGGTGAATGGAGAGTTTAATTGCGAGATTCTTTATCGAAATTCTCTTTTCCAAGTATTCTTCTCGCAGATAATCAGCCGTAATGTGTCCAAGCTTATGCTTTCGCCGTACTCGCCAAGATTCAAACAAATCACGAGGCCGAATGTCATAGCGCTTCAGAATCTTTGCGATGGTCTTGTAAGAGCAACCAAAATGCTTGCAAAGCTCGCGAGTGGAGAGTTCGTTCTGAACATACAATTCCTCGAGCTCTTCTCTAGGAATTACAACGTTCTTCATTAGAAAACTAGCACTTGGGCAAAGCAATTGGTTTGCCAACGGTGGCTTGCCGGGCTAGCCGCCTTCGCCCGCTATCACGCGCTCGGCAACTTTCGCGCCAATCACTTTAGCCAATTTCTCCTTGCCTGCGGCCCGAAGCTCCTCGCGGTTCGTGATGCCCGCAATAAACAATCGCCTTGCCCTCACTCGGCCAATGCCTCGCACGCGGACGAGGTCGAGGAGCTCTTCCTTTACCCCGTGCTTGAGGCGGCGCTGCATGTTGCGCGCCTCGAGGCGCACGCTTGAGGCGTTCTTGATGTAGGCAAGTTCCGCAAGCGAGTAAGTCAGCCACTCGAGGAGCCTCACGCGCGAGTGAAGAATGCCAGGCGGCAAGTCGAATTGCGTGAAAATCGCGTCCTCGCCAGCCTCGTTAATCCAGGCGTTGGCAATCTTCGCCTGCTTGTACTTGCCCAATGCATCTTCATCAAACTCCCATCGGGAAACGGCATTATCGTCGATTTGCGCGTAAAGCTCTTCCCACAGCGCCTGCTCCTCGGCGCGGCCGACGCGCGGCAGGGGACGCAGTTCAAGGGCGCCTGCGACTTCAAGCAAGAGTGGAAACGGCCCTGCGACGGGCTTGTCAATGTAGTCGATGAAAGCCTTTGCAGTAAGCGGGTCGATGTAAAGCTCGCTCACGCGCTTGCCAACCGGCGTTGCAATGAGCTTGCCGCCCTTCTCGCGCATAAAATCGTACTTCATCAGCTCCATGCCCACGCGCTCGACGCGCGAGTTAAGCTGCGCGGAATCGCCGAACTGCTTGGCGAAGAAAGTGTGGCCGAAGAAAGTGAAGAGCTCCTCGAAGGAATTACAGTGGTTTGTTGCAACGAGTGCCAGGGCGTGCGTGCGAAGCGCCGGCTCGGCGCTGAGTTTTGAGAAAATGTTCTCAAGCGGGCCAAGGATGTACTTGTCCCTGACTTTACGCAAGTCGCTGGGCCCGCAGCAAATCACGCCGACTCCCTGCTTGTCGTACCTCGGCCTGCCCGCCCTGCCGAGCATCTGCGCGACTTCGAGGGCGGGAACGAAATCCGAGAAATTGCCGTCGAATCTCTTGACATCGCGAACAATGACCCAACTTGCGGGATAGTCAATGCCCATGGCAAGCGTAGTCGTTGCCACGATGCACTTGATGCAGCGCGTTTCCTTAAAGCCCCGCTCAATTATCTCGCGCTGGCGGCCTTCGATGCCGGCGTGGTGGAATGCGACGCCGGACCGCAGGCACTGCGAGAGAAGTTCGCACTGGCCAGTGGGATTCGGCAGCGCCTTGAGTGCTTTTTGCGCAAGCAATTCGCACTGCGCCTTGTCTTCGGGTGAGAGGGCGGGACCCGTTGCGGTGATGAGCTCTCGCGCGAGCGCCTCGGCGCTGCGCCGGGTCGAGACGAAAACCAGCGATTGGCCTTTCCCCGCATTCACTGCCATTGCGCGGCGGACCAAATCGTGAACTGGCTTTTTCTCATCCATTTCAACGGCGCCGTCTTCGGAATAGAGCTTGCCCGCGCTTGCGACCATCTTGACGAGTTGGGTCGGCCGCCACTCGCTTTCAAAGAGTTTCGCGCCCATCCAGCCGGCCAACTCGCCGGCGTTTGGGATTGTGGCAGAAAGAGAGAGCACTTGCGCGCCGTTTTGCAGGAATTTCGTGAGCACGACTTCAAGGGTCGCACCCCGGCCGGCGTCATTGAGCAAGTGCGTCTCGTCGGCGACTACGAGGGACACTTGCTTTAGCCACGGCGCCTTGTGGCGCGTGAGCGAATCCATCTTCTCGCTTGTTGCAATGATGAGGTCGAATGCGGCGAGGCGGTCGCCCTCGTCGTCAAGGTCGCCCGTGCTAACGCCGACTGAGATGCCGAACTGCGAGAGGATTTGCGAAAACTCTCGGTGCTTTTCGCTTGCGAGGGCGCGAAGGGGCACGATGTAGACGGCCTTGCCGTTCTTGCGCTTGAAGTTGTCAAGCACGCGCAAGATGGCGAGGAGCGTCTTTCCGCTCGCGGTGGGTGCGCTGACGACGAAGTTGCCGGGCTCAAGCAAGCCCGCCTTCACCGCGCCCTCCTGCATTGGGTTGAGCTTGACATAGCCTAGACGCGAGAGAGTGTCCTGCAATTCGGTGATTTGCTCCACCCTAGCATTGGGAAGTCAAAAGGATAAGAGCTTTCGGCAGTGGCTTGCCGGGGTACGGGCAGTCAGTAAGTGATTACTTCGAGGCCCTTGACTCGCTTGAAGTGCTTGGAATTTCGAGTTAGCACTGGCTCGCCAAGAGTCGAGGCGGTGGCGGCAATCATTGCGTCTGCAGCGTCAATCTCTTGGCCTGACGCCCTAAGTTGGGCGAATATTGTCCCACCGAGTTCTGCGCTCTCGTCGTTTAGTGGAACCGAAGAGAAAGCCCGGAGGAATTCCTTTCGCTTTTCTCCAAGGCCTGCGGGCCAGCCAGATGCAAGCTCAAAGACGCTCACGGAACTAATGAGGAGTTCCTGGCCTCCGCGCTGGAGCTTGCTTGCGGCTGCAACTGCCGATTGATTGCCGTTGGCCAAGTCAATGAGCACGCTCGTGTCAACTACGGCCATTTCCTCACCTTGAACGCTTTACGCACCATCTTTACGCCGGCTTCGAGTTCCTTCGCCTCTTCGTCTGAAAGAATGCCCGCCACATCGGTTATCGAGGGCTTGCTCAACAAGCGCAGCACTTCCTGAGTGAAGCTCTCGCTCCCGCGCTTGTGCCGCCGGAGGGTTTCGTAAGCCTCGGTTGAGAGGCTGATGTTCTTGTAGGCCATACACAGATACATACACAGATCAACTTAAAGCTTTCGGCAGTGGCTTGCCGGGGATAGAGCTAGACGACTTCGAAGACAACGCGCTGGAGTTCGATGACTTCGGTCTTGCGCGCGGCTTCCTCGCCTAGTTTGAGCGACTCGGAAGTGCTTGAGTAGAGTTCAAAGAGTTCTTGTCCCGGCATCACGCGCTGGCCTTTTGAGACCTTGATTGCGATGCCTGCGCGCTTGTCGCGGGGAGAGCCGAGTGCGCGAAGCACGTGGGAAATCGCCTTGTTGTCAATGTGGTTCACCGTGCCTTCCGATTTTGCAAAGAAGGCGGCCTTGTGCTCGCCGGGTGCCAGGTCGGATTCCTTGACGTCAGGATTGCCGCCCTGTGCTGCGATGATTTGCTTGAACTTTTCGTACGCCTTTCCGTTCTCGAGTTGGAAACGCGCGATGCGGTTGCCCTCCTCCTGCGTCACGCCGCGGATGAGGTGTAGGAGAACGCCGCAGGCAAAGCAGGCTTTGTCGGAGAGTCGAGCCGAGCCTTCCTTTCCGCCGCTGGCCAGCGTGCGTATGACTTCGCGCGCCTCGAGAGTCGGGCCGATGTAGGACATGAGCGGCTCGCTGCCGTCTGAAATCACTGCAGAGACGCGCAGGCCAAGCCGTGCGGAAAAGACTTCAAACGCCCTGGCGAGTTCACGGGCTTTCTCAAGCGACTCGACTTTGGCGCCCCGTCCGGTTGGAATGTCGAAGACTACATACTTGGCGCCCTCGGCCTTCTTTTTTGCCAAGATGCTTGAAATGAGGAGCGGCTGGGGGTCAAGGCGAAGCGGATTTCGAATCTTGATGAGCTTGTCGTCGGCAGCGGCGATGTTTACCGCCCCGCCCCAGACGATGCAACCGCCCGCCTCCTGCAAAACAGCGTGGATGCGCTTTGAGTCAAGGGCGACCGGGGCGAGGACTTCCATCACGTCGGCTGTGGCCGCCGCGCTGCTTATCGCGCGGCTGGCGGTCTTTGGCATGCATACGCCGAGCGACGCCATGATTGGCACGATGAGCATGCTTGCCCTTCCGCCTGCAACGCCGCCAATGCTGTGCTCGCTTGCGGCTGGTTCAAAGGGAGGCTTTAGCACTTCCCCGCTTGCGATAATCGCTTCAGTCAAGGACGCAGTCTCATCCGTGCTAAGGCCGTTGATGTAGACTGACGAAATGAAGCTGGCTAGCTCGGCACTTGAAAGCCGCTGTGCCATCAAGTCGTTGATGATTGCGCTAATCTCGTGGCCGGTTAGCACGCCACCGTCAAGCTTCTTGCGCACGTAGTCAAGGCTCGCGGGCCGCCGAGTCGGCTCGACCTCGACAGCGTGGCCGTCCTCCACCTGCAAAACTTCGGCAATCTCGTGGAACAAGCCTATTTCGCCGGGCTTGAGGTAAGTCGCGGACTGGTCGACGATGGCTTGGGCCACAAAACCGTTTGCCTTAAGCTGGAGCCTGTCGCCGACGGCAAAATCCATCGCCTGGGCCTGGACGCTGTTAAGCACCACTTCGTTGTGGCCCTGTTCTATGTCAATGACTTTTGCAAGGAGCTTCAAATCAACCGCAGGGGTTTATTAAACGACGGGGCAATAAATGTTTGTAATTAACCCCGCCTAGCTGCGGGCAGGTGGAAGGGCTTCAGGAGCGTCGGGACGCAAGCGCTTTTATACGCTATCCGGGCCTAAGAAACTACAGTGATTGATTATGGCAAACGATTTTGACAACGCAATTGAGTCTCGCTTGGGAAGCGGCGGTTACGGCGCGAACCAGGAAAGGCAACAGCAGATTAGCGAAGAGGACAAGGAACTGGCAGAGTTCCTAAAGGAAAGCCTGCCCAAGATTTTCGTAGTCGGAAGCGGGGGAAGCGGCTGCAACACTATTAACCGCATGGTTGATGTCGGCATCTACGGCGCCAAGCTCGTTGCGATGAACACTGACGCGCAACACCTGCTGAAGAGCCACGCTGAAAAGAAGATTCTCCTTGGGCGAAAGACCACCCGCGGCCTAGGTGCAGGCAGCAACCCGTCGGTCGGGGAACAGGCTGCACTAGAGAGCGAGGCTGAGCTCAAGACCCTCTTTGAAGGGGCCGACCTGGTCTTCGTCACCTGCGGCATGGGCGGCGGCACCGGCACAGGAAGCGCCCACGTGATTGCAAAGGCGGCAAAGGACGCGGGCGCACTAGTCGTCGGCGTTTGCACAACTCCATTTACTAGCGAAGGCAAGCGACGCAAGGAAAACTCCAACATCGGCCTTGAGAAGCTGCGGCGCATTGCAGACACGACGATTGCAATTCCTAACGACAAGCTCCTTTACTTCGTCCCCGACCTGCCCCTAAACGCGGCGTTTAAGGCAAGCGACCTCGTGCTGACGAATGCAGTCAAGGGCATCACCGAACTCGTGACCAAGCCCGGCCTAGTCAACCTCGACTTTGCAGACCTTCGCACCATCCTTGAAAAGAGCGGCAGCGCGATGATTGGCCTCGGGGAAACCCAAGGTTCCGACACAAAGGACCGCGTCATCGCCGCGGCAGAAAAGGCACTCAACTCCCCGCTCCTTGACGTCGACGTTCACGAGGCCGACAGGGCACTCATCAACATCATCGGCGGCGAGGACATGACCCTTGGCGAGGCAGAGGCCGCAGTAAACGCGATTTCGAGCCGCATTTCGCCCAACAGCCACGTGATTTGGGGCGCGACGCTTGATGACAACCTCGAGAACAAGAGCGTGCGCGTCTTGGCAGTCCTCGCAGGCGTAAAGAACATTGACACTGAGAAAGTCGAGGAAGAAATCGACCTTGACTTTGTCGCGTAATTACTGGTGAAAAAATGGTTTCATTTGACCCCAACGCACAGATAATCGAGCCGGTCCAGAACTTCATCAAGCAGTCCGAGCGCGTGATTAACGTCACGCACAAGCCCCGCGGCGCCGAGTTCTGGCAGATTGCCTACATTACCGCAATCGGAATGGCCGTAATCGGCGTCATCGGATTCGCGATTTCAATGACATCTGATTTCTTAAGACACATGTAGGTGGTTGGAAATGTTATTTGCTTATAGAGTAACTGCAGGACAGGAAGCCATCGTAGCCGATTTGCTCTACGAAAAAATCAAGAAGATGCACGCACCAGTCGCCGCCCTCATCACGAGCCCGCGGCTGCGCGGCTACGTCATTGCCGAGGCAAGCGACGAGCTTGAAGCCAAGCGCGTCATCACGAACGTCCCCCACGTAAAGGGCGTGCTGCACCGCTCAATGCTCATCGGCGACATCCGGGAACTCCTCGAGAGCAAGCCCGCCGAAATCAAGCTTGAAAAAGACCAGCTCGTTGAAATCATCTCGGGCCCGTTCAAGGGCGAGAAGGCAAAAGTCGTGCGCGTCAACGCCGAGAAAGAAGAAGTGACCGTCGAGCTCATCGAAGTGGCAGTGCCAATCCCCGTCACAATCAAGATGGGAATCCTGAAGGCAATAACGAATTAAGCCGCTTTTGCGGCACTTATTTTTTCTTTTCCCTAGTGTCCAAGGGCTTCGAGAGCAGACAGAGGAAGGTCTCTTTCCTTTCGGGGTGCGCCATTATGAACCTGCCGCGCAGCTCACTGGAAGGCTGCTTTGAAATGAGCTCGGCAAGGTCCTGTTTCTGTGCGAGGTCTAGTGCCGCGGGCTTGAGGCCTAGAAGGTACTTGCCTTCAAACATACCGCCCGATTCGGCCTCTGCTTTCGTTATGTCCTCCATTGAGCCAAAGTAATCGCGGATTACTTTCGGGATTGGCCGCCCGTCGTCGGCAAGGGAGTGCGTGAGAATCGGGTGGACGGTCAGGATGTGGTACTTGCTTTCAGTCAGGTAAGATGGGCCCAACTTAGCAAAACTTGAAAGGACGAAATCTCTTGGAAGAGCGTGACTGTCGTGAGACTCGCCGTGGACGGCAGGGTGGTCTGAAAAAAATTGTTCGAGAAACCAGCAGTCGATGCGGCCCTTGTGCAGACGCAGCACGTACCCTTCAGTCATCAGCTCGGCGGCGTTAGGGACGGCAACGCTAAGACCGCGGGGAGTCCGAAAGTCATAGATAACGCCCGGAACCTCACCTAGGACTTCCCCCTCGGGATTCAGGTGAGTCAAACGGCTGCCGACAGGCTTCAATAAACCAGACAAAAGCCTGTGAACAGCATCAGAGTGCTTCCACAGCCGGTCGTAGGCAATTGTAGCTAACGTCTTGCGGGCAGTCATCAAATACCAAAAAGTGTTGCGATACTATAAAAACAATCCGCGAAACCGCGATTACTTGATTTTGAAAACTCTTCGGGCTTGGTCCAAGTGGTTCTGAGCCAAAGGCCGACCGTGGCTTATTGCGGTTTCGAAGTGAGCTAACAAGTCGGCGTGATGAGCAGGACTTCCCTTGAATGTTTTTGCGTCAATATGTTTCACTATCAGACCGGCGTTTGCCCGCAGTGGAGCTGGGACGTGAGTTTGACTAACAAGTATACTGCGAATCTTGATGATTTCTTGAGTTTTGTTCACAAATCACACCTCAGTTTTAGTAATCACGCCTACGTCGCGCCCATCTGGAAGCTTTCCTTGAACTTTTCGGTCGGCTTTAGCAGGCGCGTGGCGCCGTGCTTGTCGGAAGTGATGTAGCCGCGGTCCTTCAGCTCGTGAATGTAAGCGTAGATTTCTCCGCGGAAGTAGCGCTTGAGCTCGCTTTGAAGCATATGGCCTTTCTTCGCGATGAGGGAAAGCATTTTCGTTCCCTTGCGCGAGAGGTCTACTTCCTTGCTCAGGTGGGAGACCGGCGAAAGGTAGTCGGACTTGACTTGCAGAGCCACGCCGTCGGAACTTATGACGACTTCAAGGGAACCGCCGCGCGAGGCGTACTCGGCTCTAAGCTTCTCGGCCAGGTCCCGCGCCTTCTTCACGCTCGTCTTTGCGACTAAAGCTAGCTCGGGATACGCAAGCGACTTGTTGCCCAGAAAAAGTGCCGCTTCCATCACGCGAAGCGGGTCGAACTTCTTTTCGGGCAGAACGGGTTTTCCCTCAAACGGCAGGCTGCCTTCGGGCAATTCAGGCTCATCGTCCGGACCGTCGTCCTTTAGGGGATTGCCTTCGATGGTGTTCTCGCCAACTTGCTCCTGTTCCTCTAGGGGAACGGGAACGTCCTCACCCGGGCCTTCGGGAATCTCGTCATCGTCAAGGTCTTCAGGCATGAGTGGGTTGCACCGCAGTTTTGTTGCCACCGCAGGTTTTTATAAACTCCGCCGGCCATACTATGTTTGGCTCTGGCGCCTAATTTCATTGCTCCGGAGACTAACCGCCCACCGTAGGCCCATTTGGCGCATGGTGGCTTGAATAGAGTTGATTGAGTACATGACAGAATTCCTCATCCCCCAGGAAAAGTATCTAGAGGCAGGCGCGCACATCGGCACCAAGATGAAGCAGGGCCGAATGAAAGAGTTCATCTACAAGACCCGCGAAGACGGGCTAAACGTGCTTGACCTCAAGAAGACCGACGAGCGCATCCGCGCAACCGCAAGACTGATTTCCAAGTACGAGGCGGAAACCGTCTTCATCGTCGGCAATAAAGACAATGCCCAAAAGCCAATTGACGAGTTCTGCAAGCTCACCGGCTGCAAGTCGCTTAGCGGAAGGTTCACGCCAGGGCGGTTCACCAACCCCGAGCGCGACGACTTTGTCGAGCCGGCACTAGTGCTCGTGACTGACCCGGGTGTTGACCGACAGGCCGTGCGCGAGGCATTCGACCTCGGCATTCCAGTCATCGCCATTACCGATACGAACAACAGCTTCCGCTACATCGACATGGCCATTCCCGCAAACAACAAGGGACGAAAGGCCCTCGCGCTCGTCTACTGGCTTTTGGCACGACAGGTGCTAAAAGAACGCGGCTCGATTTCCACAGACGAGGAATTCCCCGCCAAGCTCGAGGACTTCGAGAGCGACGCACCCGCAATGCCCGCGCCCGAAGAGCGCAGGTCGCGATTCGGAGATCGGGGTGGCAGCGGACGCGGCGGATACGGCGACCGCGGAGATCGCGGTGACCGTGGCGGCGGACGCGGTGGCGGAAGCAGGTACTAAACCTGCCTTTCGACCACGTAGTCAATAAGTAGTTTGATTGCGCGCTTGCCGTCGTTTTCGGCAACGTGCGCGAATTTCTTTTCAAAAATGGCTTTCGCCTCTTTGGCGAAGGCAGTCATTTTCTCACGAGCGTAGTCGATGCTTCCCTTTTCCTTCATCTTGGTTAGCACGAGCTGCACGTCCTCCTCAGTCTTTTCGCTTCGAGGCTTGTTCATGATGGAGACGAGCGCCTCGCGTTCTTTTGCATTGCACTTGCGGAACAAATGAATGAGCGGCAGGGTGCGCTTGCCCTCGTAAATGTCGCCCGCGATTTCCTTCCCGTACTTGCCCTCCTCGCCAACGAGGTTGAGCAAGTCGTCCTGGATTTGAAAGGCCGTGCCGAACGGCTTGCCAAAGGCGTTGAAGGCCTTGATGTCCTTTGCCGGCGCCCCTGCAACGATAGCGCCGATGCGAAGAGGGTAAGTAGTCGTGTAGTGGGCCGTCTTTAGCTCGACGAGCTTGTAGTAGTCAACCTCACTTAAGTCCCACCGGCCTTTTCGCACTAGGCCCATCTCGAGGGCCTGGCCCTCGACAGTGTAGTTGCAGATTTCGGCAAACTCCTTGAAGATGCGCAGCGTCTTAGTCGCGCCAATGAGCTTGCGGTTGGCGTTGAGCGTCGACCACGTGCGCGCGAAGAGACCATCGCCTGCGTTGATTGCGCTGCCTTCTCCGTAAATCTTGTGGAGCGTGGGCTTGCCGCGCCTAAGCTCGCTTGCGTCCTGGATGTCGTCGTGGACGAGGAGGAAATTGTGCATGAGCTCAAGGGCGACTGCAGACGGGATTGCCTTTGAGGAATCGCCTCCGAACATTTCGCACGAGAAGAACACAAGGGCCGGCCTCAGGCGCTTGCCGCCGCGCAAGTTGTAGTCCCAAAGCATTTCGTAGTAGTCGTTGATTTCGGCGTAGGCACTTGAGCCGCGCGGGGGGAGAAAGTCCTTTAGGGACGCGTCAATGACATCTGATTTGCGTTTGAGGAGCGCCATCAGTTCTTCAGAATTCAACGCTAACACCGACAAATTACTTCTTGGAAGAAGTGGATTGTTTGCCAACCGGCTTGCCGGGCTTTGAGGCGGCTGCCGCATTGCGCACGACCTTGAACTTGTAGCCGTAGGCGATTGCGCCCTGCTTGCCGTCTTCGGAAATCTTGCGGAACACCATCTTGACTGGCGAATTGATTTGGATTGCCTCCGAGTCAGAATCCACAATCTGCGAAAGCAGGTGCACGCCATTCTTGAGTTCAACTATTGCCAAGTGGTAGGGTGCCTCAAGCTCAAACCCGGCAGGGGCTGCGTGAACGAGAGTGTGGCTGAAAATTTTTCCTTCTCGCGGCATGAGCTTCTGGACGATTTTCCCCTTGCGTCGGCAGGTGGGGCAAATCGGCCGCTGCGGGAAGTAGTCTTTGCCGCAGTTCTCGCAGTGGCTGCCTAAAAGCGAGTAGCGCTCCGGAATGTGGCGCCAAACCGAGGGGAGGAGTTGAGCCATTTTAGTCGCCCCTTGCAAAGAGATGAACGGCAACTGTCGCGCCGCTTCCGCCCACGTTGTGAGTCATGAAGTTCTTCAAATTGCTGACCTGGCGTTTGCCGGCCTCGCCGCGAAGCTGCACCGTCGCTTCGACAGCTTGCTTGACGCCGGTCGCCCCGACAG
This sequence comes from archaeon, assembly GCA_020057405.1. GTDB lineage: Archaea > Micrarchaeota > Micrarchaeia > Norongarragalinales > UBA97 > JAGVFW01. Next base: position 15,655 of record JAGVFW010000015.1, read on the forward strand.
GATGGCCGCAGGCCTTAAGCCCGCCGCTCGGGTTGATCGAAAGTTTTGAGTTCAGCGCAGTCTCGCCGTTTGCAGAAACCTTGCCGCCGGTGCCCTTCTTGAAGAAGCCCAGGTCCTCAATTGCCATCACTTCGGCAATTGAAAAGCAATCGTGCACTTCGGCAGCCTGGATGTCTTTTTGTGACAGACCGGCCTGCTTGAGCGCCTTCTCGCCTGCCACTTTGGTTGCTCGGATTTCGGTAAGCGAACCGCGGTGAGCAAGTGCGAGCGTGTCTGACGCTTGGCTGCTTGCAAGAATGCTGATTGGAAGGTCCGTGTACTTTCGCGCCTTTTCAGTTGCACACAATATGACGGCGGAGGCGCCGTCGGTGATTGGAGAGCAGTCAAGGAGCTTTAGCGGGTCGGCGACGTAGCCGGATTTCATCACGTCATCAATTGTAATCGCGCGCTGGAACTGCGCGTAGGGGTTGTGAACCGCGTTGGCGTGGTTTTTCACCGAGCAAGCTGCCATCTGCTCTTCGGTCGTGCCGTAATCGTGCATGTGGCGCTTTGCCATCAGCGCGTAGAGTGCCGGAAAAGTGGCGCCCATGAAAAGCTCCCACTCCTGGTCGCCTGCCCCGCCAAGGATGACGCCAGTCTGTTCGGTAGTCACTTCAGTCATCTTCTCGACGCCACCGACTGCGACAATGTCGTAAGCTCCGCTTGCGATAGCTAGGTAAGCGTTTCGAAGCGCGAGGCCGCCGCTTGCGCAGGCGGCTTCAACGCGCGTTGAAGGGATTGGGTTCATGCCAAGCTGGTCTGCAATGAGTGCACCCACGTGCTCCTGGCCTGCGAAGAGGCCGGGCGCCATGCAACCGCCGTAAATCGCCTCGATTTCGCCACCGTCAAGCTTGGCGTCGGCGACTGCCTTTACTGCAGCTTCGGTGACCAAATCGCGCAGGCTCTTTTCCCAGTGCTCGCCAAACTTCGTCATTCCAGCGCCAATAATGGAAACTTGCCTCATGGTTTTTTCCTCAATCCGTAAATAATTCCCTTCAGAGCCATCACTGGAGGCCGTCCAGTTGACGAAAACACGAAAACAAACTTGTTACCGCTTGACTTTTTCAAAAAAATGTGGTTTTCGGCAGTCACGGGAAAATAAGCGCCGAGGACATTTGCGAAAACACCAATCGGCCGTACAACCTCGTCAAGCGCGGGGTGAGTAACCAGGTTGCCTACGTCCTCGCCAGTCAGGGCTGAGACTTCCTTTTCAAAAGTGAATCCACCCGGCTCCCTTTTGGTTAACCGGCCAATAAGTGCATGGCCGGGCTTTATCCTAACGTGCTCCAAAACGCGGGCGTGCTCAGCCGAGTGCTTCAAAAGTGCGTCGTGAACGGTAAACTGCTTTGCCATAGACTCATCACAAACTCTTTATCTTGCGCCGGTGTTTTGCGTAAGTCGCGTAGTCGACATTGACTTTGTCTTTTAGCATCTCGAAGACGCTTTCGGGCTGGCGTCTGCCTTCCTCTTCAATTTTGTCAGTGACAGTAAACCAGAAGGAATCGCTGCCCGCACCGCTGCCGTAGCTCGTCATCAAAATGCGTTCGCCTGCCTTTGCCACATCAAGGACGCTTGCGAGGCCTACCATCGAGCTTGCGGAATAAGTGTTGCCAAGAATTGGAGTGATGAGACCCTGCTTGATTTTCTCGTCGGGGACGCCTAGGATCTTCGCGGCCCTGCCGGGAAACTTGCCGTTGGGCTGGTGGAATACGACGAAGTCAAAGTCGCCGATTTTCATGCCCGTCTTCTCAAGCAGGCCCCTAGTCGCGCTGACAACGTGCTTGAAGTAGGCGGGCTCTGCGGTAAATCGGCCGCCGTGCTCGGGAAATTCCTCGTGTTGCCTGCGCCAGAAGTCGGGAGTGTCTGTCGTAAAGCTGTAAGTGTCTTCGATGACTGCGATGCTCTCGGCGGGCTTGCCGATGACATAGGCGGCTGCACCTCCGCCTGCGGAATACTCAAGCGCGTCGCCCGGCTTTCCTTGGGCAGTGTCGCTGCCGATTGCGAGACCGTATTCAATCATGCCGCTTGCAACCATGCCCATGCACGCCTGGATTGCGGCCGTGCCAGCTTTACAGGCAAACTCTAAGTCAGCTGCAGTCATGTGAACGGACGCGCCTACTGCCTGGGCAACGACGGTTGCAGTTGGCTTAACCGCATAGGGCTTGCTCTCGCTTCCGACAAACACCGCGCCGATTTTCTGCGGGTTAATCTTGCCGGCCTCGACTGCAACCCGGGCCGCCTCGACTGCGAGGGTGGCGCTGTCCTCGTCAAGGGCTGGAACGCTCTTTTCAATGATGCCAAGGCCGGAGGAAACGCGCTCGCCATCCTTTCCCCACACTTTGGCAATCTCGCCAACCTTGATGCGCATGCGGGGGACTGAAGTGCCGTAGCCGACTATGCCTGACCTGTTCATCGCAAAGTCTTTTTGAACACCGCAATTTAAAAGCACGGCAGGAGACTAACCCGATTTCGTTAGACAACGAAGTAGGCGGGTTGGGGGAAAGGCCATAAAAGCCCGCAAGCGCCTTCAAGCTATCAGGTGCATCGCTAATGGTTGACTTTACCGGATTCTACAAAAAAAACGTTTCCGAACGAGTCGCGATAGTCAAGGAATTCGCGGGCCTCACGGACGAGGAAGCGGCGCTTTTACTCAAGGAAGGCGCACTTGAACTGGCAACCGCCGACAGGATGATTGAAAGCGTTGCCGGCACCATGCCACTGCCCTTAGGCTTTGCGACAAACTTCCAAATCAACGGCAAGGAATACTTAGTGCCGATGGCGGTCGAGGAGGCAAGCGTGGTAGCCGCCGCAAGCTACGCCGCAAAGCTTGCAAAAGCCGCGGGCGGCTTTTCTGCCGATGCGGATGAGCCAATCATGATTGGCCAAGTGCAGTTGGTTGGAGTCAAGGACGCTGACGCTTCGGCAAAGGCCGTGCTTTTCCAAAAAGACGCGCTTATCAAGTACGCTAATGAAGTTGACCCTGCAGTGCTAGTCAAGTACGGCGGGGGGTTGCGCAACATTGAAGCCCGGCCGCTTCAAACCAAGCGCGGCCCTATGCTCGTCATTCACTTGCTTGTCGACTGCCGCGATGCAATGGGTGCAAACGCGGTGAATACTCTTTGCGAAACGCTTGCGCCGAAGCTAGAAGAGCTAAGCGGCGGAAAAGCGCGGCTCAAAATCATCACCAATCTGGCAGTCTATCGAAAAGTCCGCGCCCGCGCGGTCTGGAAGAAAGAAGACCTCGAGGAGAGCACGAAAGGAACGATAAAGGGCGCAGATGTCGTCGAGAGCATCCTTGACGCTTTCGCTTTTGCAGACGCAGACGAATACCGCTGCACGACGCACAACAAGGGCATCATGAATGGCATTGACGCGGTCGTCATCGCAACAGGCAACGACTGGCGGGCAATCGAGGCAGGCGCGCACTCTTTCGCAGCCATCGGCGGGCGCTACAAGCCCCTCACGCGCTACTCGAAAAACGCAAACGGCGATCTCGTCGGCGAGATTGAACTGCCTTGTGCGGTTGGTCTTATCGGAGGCGCAACCAAGACGCATCCCGTTGCAAAAATTGCGGTAAAAGTTCTTGGCGTAAAGAGCGCGGCTGAGCTCTCGCAAGTGATTGCAAGCGTCGGGCTTGCACAAAACTTTGCCGCAATGCGGGCGCTTGCGACTGAAGGAATCCAGAAAGGACATCTTAGATTACATTCGAAGAACATCGCAATAATGGCAGGCGCAGTAGGGGCCGAAATCGAGGCCATTGCGCTAAAGATGGCAAACGAAGGGAAAGTGCGCGTCGACTACGCCAAGCAATTGCTTGAGGAACTGCGAAAGAAATGAAGCTCATTGCGCGCGCAAGCGCGCCCGTTAAAGTAATTCTTAGCGGCGAGCACGGCGTCGTGCACGGCACTCCCGCAATCACACTCACTCTTGAGCCTCTCAACGTTGTCGAGCTGTTTGAGGAAGATGGCGTACCGGCACTTGTTGTTGAAAGCAAGTTGGGCCGTTTCACACTTGGAGCAAACGGCGAGATAATCGAGGGCGAGAACGGCCACTACGAGCGCTCACTTGCGGCAATGGTACGGCACATGATGGAAAGCCACGGTTTTACGCCGAAAAAGCGACTTGTTGCAAAAATCAAGATTACGGGGGCGCCAAAGGGAATGGGCTCAAGCTCCAGTATCGCGGCTGCCCTAGCTTCGACGCTCTTTCACGCCATGGGCAAAAAACCAAAGCGCGGCAAGATGCCGGAGCAAGACGAATTGTGGCTTGCTGTTCAGTCCTGCGACGAGGTCGCACACGGGGGCAGGCCAAGCGGAATTGACGCGTATAGCGTGTGCTACGGCCCCACCAAGCTCCAGAAGCTAATTGTTGGCGACCGGTCAACGTGGAAGTTTGAGGAAAAAAACGCGCAACTGCCTGCGGGCACAAAACTAGTCGTCGTGGACACGTTTAAGGGCGAGCGCGCTGCGACGGGCGACATGATACGGACTTTTGCGAAAGCCAATGGCTTGCTAAACCGCAAGGGCGACGTCAAGGCGCTCCTAGACCTTGACGCGCAAGACAAGAAAAAACTCGCGCGGTTCGAAAAAGCGTTTGACGAGGTACTCAAGCACTTAAACAAAAAAGGCGACGCGCGAGCCCTTGGACAAGCGATGAAGGAAAACCACTTGCTGCTCTCGCAGTCGGGAGTGAGCACCAAGGAAATTGATGAAGTGATGGCGATTTCTGAAAAGACCGGCGCGTATGGCGCGAAACTCACTGGCGCGGGAGGCAAGGGCGGAGCGGTAATCATCCTTGCGCCCGAAAAAGACGAGCAATTGCTCAAAGCACTTAAAAGCGCGGGCTACGAAGTCTTCTCCGCAAGGCCGTCGGCCCGCGGAGCAAAGCTGGAGCACGCTGGAATCATCGCAGAGAGGCACTCGAAATGAAAATGCACGCAACTTGGGAAACGTCCCCGAACAATGCGCTCATCAAATACTGGGGAAAGCGCGATGAGATGCTTTTCCTCCCGACTAACGGCAGCGTGAGCGTGTGCATGGACGACTCATTAACGACGCGGACGACCGTAGTCTTTTCAGACGATTTCACAACCGACGAGCTGTGGCTTGACGGCACCAAAGTCGGCGAAAAAGAGGCGGCGGAGTTAAGCCGCGTGCTTGACTTGCTGCGCGCAAAAGCAAAGACGCGCACCCGCGCCAAAGTTGCATCCGAAAACAACTTCCCGACTGCTGCAGGTTTCGCCTCATCCGCAAGCGGCCTGGCGGCACTCACGCTCGCATCCGCCGACGCCCTAGGGCTCAAGCTTAAAACGCGCGAGCTAAGCATCATCGCGCGCCAGGGCAGCGGAAGCGCAAGCCGGTCGGTCTTTGGGGGATTTGTCGAATGGAAGCGCGGAGTGCAAAAAAGCGGCATCGACAGCTTTGCAATGCAGGTTGCGCCCCCGGAACACTGGCCGCAATTCAAGTGCGTCATCGCGATTGTCGAGCGCGAGAAGAAGGCAGTTTCAAGCCGCGCGGGAATGAGGCAGACGCTGCAGACGAGCTCGCTCTTCCAGGAACGCTTGCGGGGAATGGAAGCGAAGATAGAGGAATGCAAGCGGTTCATCCTCGAGCGCAATGCACCCGCGCTTTTCGAGCTCGTGATGCGCGACGCGATGAGCATGCACGCCTGCATGATGGACACTTACCCGCCAATCATCTACTTAAACGACGCGAGCCGGCGCGTGATTGCCGCAGTGCATAAGCACAACGAAGCGGCCGGTGCAATCGAGTGCGGGTACACTTTTGACGCGGGCCCCAATGCCCACGTTTACTGCCTTGAAAAAAACGTTGCAAGCGTCAGAAAAATGCTTGAATCCGTGCAGGGCGTGCAAGAGACTATGGTAAGCAGCGTCGGGAGCGGGCCACGAAAGTCTGCGGCGCACTTGCTTGACGAGAAGGGCAACCCGACTAAAATCTTTGGCAAGATAAAATGAAGGCGACGGCAAGCGCGCCGGGCAAAATCTTGTGGCTCGGCGGCTATTCAGTACTGGAAAAAGGCAAGCTCGCCTATGTCACTTCAGTCGGGCCCCGCTGCTACGCGACAGTCGAACCGGCTGCAACCGAGCCAGTAGTCATTAGCGCGCCACAGCTAAACTCAACTACGGAGTACTGGCTGCACGACGGGAAGCTCAAGCATGCTAGCCACACGCCTGAGGCCGCGGTTCAGTCAACAAAATTCGTCGGCAACGCCGCGAGTGCGGCAATGTCTTACCTCGCCGCAAAGGGCTACAAGCTGCACGCGGGTTTGCGGATTGAGACGCGAAGCGATGGTGCGTTTGCCTCTGGCGCTGGGAAAAGCGGGCTTGGGGCAAGCGCGGCGATGACGGTTGCAACAGTCGCCGCGGTTATTGGCGCCCACGAAGTAGTGGTTGAAGAAACGACGATACACAACATCGCCCAGTACGCCCACTCGGCGGCGCAGGGAAAAATCGGAAGCGGATTTGATGTTGCCGCAGCGGCTTTCGGCAGCTGCATCTACTCGCGCTACTCGCCCGAAACTATCGAGAAGGCGACGCCGGCGGACTTTGACCGCAAGTGGAACTACACTGTCGAGAAACTCGAGCTCCCAAAAATTCTGGTGCCGGCTTTTGCAAACATCGCTGGCGAAAGCACGAGCACGACTGAAATGGTGCGAAAAGTCAAGGCGTGGCAGGCGGCCAACGACGGCGACTACCGCACGATTATCGCGCGGCTTGACAGTGTGAATCGCAAGGCCATCGAAACGCTCAAGAAAATCGCAGACAACCAGCCGTTGTTTGAGGAATTCAAGCGGCACTTCGGGGAGAGCAGGGCGATTACGCGCGAGCTTGGCGAACTTGCAGGCGCACAAATAGAGCCGCTGGCCCTCGGCCGAGCACTTGACGCCAGTGAAGCAAACGGCGCGCTTTGCGCCAAGCTTCCAGGCGCGGGCGGTGGCGATGCAATTGCAGCCATTTGCATGGGCGCGGCCAACAAGGAAAAGCTCACTGGCTTCTGGCGCCAGTATACCGGAAAAAAACTCGAACCGATTGAAGTTGGCGGGACCAAGGGCGGCGTGCGGCTCGAGCCGGCAACTCAGGCGGGATTAAAAACTCAAGGCAGGTAATTTGTTCCATGGCAAAAGCAAGAAATGCAAGCGACTCGCCCGGGGGCGGCATCGAGCGGCGAAAGCTCGAGCACGTCGAGATTGTGTTAAACAAGCAAGTCGAGGCGCGGGAAAAGACAACCGGCTTTGAGCTAATGGAATTCGAGCACTGCGCTCTCCCCGAAATAGATTTTGACGCAATTGATTTGTCAACTGAATTTCTTGGCCACAAGCTGCAAGCGCCACTCATGGTCACGGGCATGACGGGCGGCTACGGGGCAGCTGAAGAAATTAACTGCGACATTGCAGCTGCCGCTGACAAGGAAGGAATTGCTTTTGGCGTAGGCAGCATGCGCGCGATTTTCGAGCAACCCCAGCTCGCGGGCACTTACAAAGTGCGGAAGGTCGCGAAAAACGTCTTTCTTGCCGGCAACATTGGCGGCTTCCAGCTAAAGCACTTCACAACCGACAGGATTAACCGCGTGCTATCGGATGTCGGCTGCGACGCGCTCTGCGTGCACCTCAATCCCATGCACGAGGCAGTGCAGAAGGAAGGCGACCTCGACTGGACGGGCGTCCTTGACGCAATACGCGCGCTTTGCAGGGATTCGAAAGTGCCAATTATAGCAAAGGAAGTCGGCAGCGGCATCAGCGGCACCCTTGCCAGGCAACTGCAGTCAGTTGGAGTAAAGGCAATTGATGTTAGCGGCGCTGGGGGAACCAGCTGGTCGGGCGGAGTTGAGAGCTACCGCGGCGGCAGGCCGCAAGCACAGCTGTTCTGGGACTGGGGCATCCCGACCGCAATTGCAGTGCGCGACGTCTCGACCGCAGTGCGCGTGCCCGTGATTGCAAGCGGGGGCGTGCGAAACGGGCTTGAATCGGCGAAAGCCATTCGCCTTGGAGCGACTCTTGCAGGCGCGGCATCACCCTTCCTAAAGGCGCAAGCCAAGGGCGGAGAGAAAGCCGTTCGCGAGACAATAAGCCGCTGGAAGCGCGAACTTAGGATGGCGTGCTTCGGCACCGGCTCAAAGGACCTGGCGGCACTAAGGAAGGCAAGACTGTACAAGTCGATTTAAAATGCCAGAGCACGTTCCCGGAATAAGGCTCGCCTACAGCCGGCGAGAAAAGACTAGGGAAATTCTTCACCACAGTTATGGAATTAATTTTGGGTTTTTCGATAAGCCGCACTTCACCCACCCGGAATTAACAAACGCGCTTACTAAACTCGCGAAAGGCCGGGGACTCGTCGAGTTGACTGCGTTCCACGGTACCAAAACCATTTCAATTGACATGAACCCCTACCCTACGGAACAACACCGCGAAGCGCTCAAGCAGAATGGCATTGCCTCGGCAATAGAATATATCGTGCTCAAGCATTTTTCTACCAAAGTCGACAAGAATTACACAATAACTCACAGCACTACTGGCGACCGCCCAGACCACCAACTCCCAAAAACTGGGAGATACGGGGGAATGACGGTTAGGGAAGAGCTTGCAGCCTTGGAAAGCTACCTGCGAAACAAGGGATTGCTAAAGTACATCAAGAGCACCCGGATAGCACTAGACGACCTATTCGACTTCAACCGCGATTAAGGCGGTTTATTAATTTCTTTGCCTTCCCCACTAATTCTGCAATGGATCTCTTCGAAACCGCGCGCAAGCACGCGCTGCGCAACGCACTTTTGCACGGCAGCGCAAGCGCGGGAGCCGTGATGGGCAAGGTAGTTGCCGAAGCGCCGGACGCGAAGAAGGACATGAAGGTGCTTGGCGAACAGGTTGCAAAGGCGATTGCCGAAGTCAACGCGCTGTCGTCGGAGCAAATCGCACGGGAGGCCGCGGCTTATCCCGAAGAGGAAAAGCCGGCCGAAGGGCCGCATAAGCTGCGCTTGCAGAATGCAGTCGAAGGCAAAGTGGTAACGCGATTTTTGCCCGAGCCGAACGGCTTTTTGCACATCGGCCACGCCAAGGCCGCTTGGCTTTCAAGGCAGGCTGCTGACGACTGGAATGGCAGGTGCCTTTTGCGATTTGATGACACTAACCCCGAGAAGGAAGAACAGGAGTACGTTGACGCGATTGCCTCCGACGCAGAGTGGCTTGGACTCGAGTTTGATGCCAAGCCGACTTTCACCAGCGACTTGATGCCGCAGCTCTACAAGTACGCCGAGAAGCTCGTGTCTGAAGGAAACGCCTACCTTTGCACTTGCATAGTCGAGACCGTGCGCGCTAACCGCGAGAGCCAAAAGGAATGCGCCTGCCGCGGCAAGGACGCGAGCGCGAATCTCGACGCTTGGCAGAAGATGAAGACCGGCGGGTTTGATGAAGGCCAAGCAATACTGCGCCTCAAGGGCGACATGAAGTCGCTAAACAGCGTGATGCGCGACCCGACCCTCTTCCGCATCATCGGTGCAAAACACTACCTGCAGGGAGATAAGTACCATGCGTGGCCGACTTACGATTTTGAAGTCAGCATATCGGACTCCCTTAACGGCGTGACGCACGCGCTTCGCTCAAAGGAGTACGAATTGCGCGACGAGCTATACTACCGCATCATCGAGCTTGCGGGACTGGCCAAACCGTTTGTCTACGACTTCGCGCGGCTCAACATCAAGGGAACGGTGCTTAGCAAGCGTTTCCTCAAGCCACTCATCGATGAAGGGAAAGTGATGGGCTGGGACGATCCGCGACTACCGACAATCCGCGGCCTGCGCCGCAGGGGAATCCTGCCCGCGGCAATCAAGAAATTTGCCTTGAGCCAGGGACTTGGGAAAGTCGAGAGCGAACCGACTTGGGAGACTCTACTCGTTGACAATCGAAGAATGCTTGACGCGGTTGCCGAGCGGTACTTCTTTGTCTCAAGTCCGGTCGAGGTTATTGTCGAGGGCGTGCCCGCCAATTACACTCGCGTGGTGGAATTGCCAAAGCACCCGAAGGAAGAGAAGGGCAAGCGCAACATCCGCGCCGGCACGGTGTTCTTCATCTCCGGTGCCGATGCCAAGGAAATGGAAGCGGGCACCGTTTTTCGCCTCAAGGAGCTCTACAACGTCAAAGTCAAGCAAAGGAGCGGCGAAAAAATCGTCGCCGAGTTTGCCGGCGTGGAACTATTGCCTAACACGAGGAAACTCCAGTGGGTGCCCGGCGAGAAGAACGAGCACCTCGCGTGCAAGCTTTTGGTGCCCGGTGACTTGCTAAAGGAAGACGGTTCGTTTAACGAAGACAGCTTAAAGACGATTTCTGGCTACTGCGAGAAGGATTGCGGCAGGCTCAAGGAAGGCAGTGTCGTGCAGCTCGAGCGGACTGGGTTTGCGCGCCTTGATGACGAAAAGACGATGACTTTCGTGCTGGGCTGCTGACTCGCAAGGGATTTAAATCCTCTCCCACCTAATTGAATTCGCTGTTTTTCCGTATTAGGAAAACGCTGGATTTGTGAAAGCGTCTGTCATTAATTGGCGACGTGAAGAGACCATTGAGGTGGTTTTAGATGGCCAAGGCATATGTTAAGTTCGAAGTTCCTTCTGCACTGCAGGAGAAGACTCTCGAAGCACTAGAACTCGCTAAAGGTAGCGGGCAGATTCGCAAGGGCACCAACGAAGCCACTAAAGCCGTCGAGCGCGGCGAGGCAAAACTCGTCGTCATCGCAGGCGATGTCGACCCAGAGGAAATCGTGATGCACCTCCCCATCCTCTGCGGCGAGAAGAGCATTCCCTACACCTACGTTTCGGAAAAGGCACTTTTGGGCAAGGCCGCTGGCCTTGGCGTCGGCACTTCAGCCGTCGCGATTACCAAGGCGGGCGCTTCTGAGGAGCAGCTTCGCGAAGTGATTACCAAGTTGCGCGAGCTGACCGGCGGCACTTCAACGCCAGGCACGGCTGCAGCTGACAAGAAGGAAGAGAAAGCGAAAGCCGCTGCCGACAAGAAGGAAGAGAAGGCAAAGGCAGCCGCGGCGGCCAAGAAGGCCCCGGCAAAGAAGAAGGAAGCCCCAGCCGAGAAGGCTGCTGAGTAAGACGGTGAGTTGACATGGGCGGCGCCAAAAAAGTAACCAAGAAAGAACCCGAGCAGCAAGCCGGCAAGGACGAGAAGTCCTCCGGCCCAGTGCAGATGACCGGCTTTAAGGCCGAAGTCCTCGAAGTAAGCGGAAGGACGGGAGTCATCGGCGAGGTAAAGCAGGTGCTCGCGAAAGTTCTCGAAGGCCGCGACCGCGGTCGAGTCATCCGCCGCAACGTCAAGGGTCCAATCAAGAAAGGCGACTTCCTGATTTTGCTTGAGACCGAACGCGAGGCCAAACCCATTAAGGGCAAAGGGTAAACAAAATGCACGAATGCACTTTCTGCGCAAAACCGTACGACGAGGCCAGGGGCGGCTTCACCATCTTTTCCCGCGATGGTACCGCCAAGCACTTCTGCTCAAGAAAGTGCCTGCGCCACGTTATTATGAAGCGCAAGGCCCGCAAGCTCAAGTGGACTGACAAGAAGAAGTAAGAGCCCAAATTCGGGGCGGCGCGTCAAATGCTCGGCAAACTCGATTTTAAGGCAATCGAGGCAAAACTCCACTCCCAGTGGGAACTGGAGGGACTCCACAAGTTTAGGGATGACGACCTTACTAGCGAAACCTTCGTAATTGACTCGCCCCCGCCGTTTACTAGCGGCGCTTTGCACATGGGCCACATGCTCTCCTACTCTTACTTTGACTTCGCTGCCCGCTACAAGCGCATGGCCGGCTACAACGTCCTTTACCCCCAGGGGTGGGACTGCCAGGGTTTTCCAACCGAAATCAAGGTCGAGAAAAAATACGGCCGCGACCTTCCCCGAAAAGAGTTTTTGGCAAAGGCCCGCGAGTTCACGGTTGAAAACATCGACGCCATGAAGCGGCAGATGAACCAGATGGGCTTCTCCCCCGACTGGCGGTTTGAATACCGCACGATGGACGACGACTACCACAGAAAGGTCCAGCACTCTTTGCTAAAGATGTTCGAAAGGGGCGAAGTCTACCGCGCGGGCCACCCCGTGCTATTCTGCACGAGCTGCCGAAGTGCGATTGCGAAGGCGGAAACAGATGACTTGGAGCGCGAGACGCTCCTTAATTTCGTCAAGTTCGAGGCGGAAGACGGTGGCGAAGGCCTCACGATTGCGACAACTCGGCCCGAGTATCTGCACGCCTGCCAAGCCGTTCTTGTTCACCCCGATGACGCCAAACTAAAGAAGTGGGTCGGCAAGCGCGTGAAAATCCCGCTTTTCGGAAGGAGCGTCGAAGTCAAGGCAGACAAGGATGTCGAGAAGGACTTCGGCAGCGGGGCGCTAATGGTGTGCACTTACGGCGACAAGATGGATGTGCAGTGGGTCTACCGCCACAACCTGCCCGTCGTGGATGCATTAACTGGGGGCGGCAAGATGCAAAACGCCGGCCCC
>JAGVFW010000005.1 GCA_020057405.1 archaeon
GAACGAATTCGCTTACTGGTACCCCAATGACTTGCGCCACACGGGCATCGCGCACATCACCAACCACCTGTCTTTCTTCATCTTTGCGCACACCGCGATTTTCGAAAAGAAGCACTGGCCGAAAGGAATTTCGCTAAACGAGCTTGTCGTCAGCGAAGGGAGCAAGATGAGCAAGAGCAAGGGCAACGTAGTGCTTCTGCACGACATTGCAGGCAAGGTAGGCCCCGACGTCTTCCGCCTCTACGCAATCAGCGCCGCCGATTTCGCTAGCTTGCTTGACTACCGCGCAAAGGAAGTCGAGCAGGTCCGCCGGTCGCTAAACAAGTTCGCTACAGTCATCCGGGTCATGGAGGCTGCAGGCGCAGGCAGCGAGGCCGGCGCGTCAAGATGGTTTTTGAGCAAGTTCGAGGCCGGCGTGCGCGACTGCACTGCGGCGCTAGAGGGCCTGCGCTTGCGCGACTATGTCCAGACCGCGTTCTATGGCCTGCTTGGCGACTACGAGTATTTCCTTCGCCGCGCAACGCCGGGGGAAAAGGCGTTTGTTGCATCGAAAATCCGCAAGCGCTGGATTGCGCTTCTCGCGCCCGTCGTTCCGCACGCTTGCGAAGAGCTTTGGGCGGAGGCCGAAGGCCAGGGTCTCGTGTCTCTTGCGCAATGGCCGGTTGCCGACGAGGCTCGCATCTCGCCTGCCGCAGAGGCCGAGGAGGATTTAGTGCGCCAAGTGGTCGAGGATGGCCGCAAAATCCAAGCTGTAACTAAAAAGAATTTCGCGAAAATGAGTGTAGTTGTTGCAAAACCTGAGAAACGAAAGCAGCTGGAGTTGCTTTTGCAGCATGATTCGCTTGAGTCCGCGGCGGGTGCAGCGGATGAGCAGTTCAAGCCGTTTGTCGAAAAGAACTTCTATGCCTTGAAGGCACGTGGCCTTCCAGCAATCGACGAGTTTGCAGTCATCAGCGGGGCGAAGGACTTTATTTCCCGCGAGCTTGGCCTGGCCGCCGAGGTGCAGCGCGAAGAATCAAGCGCAAGCCCGCGCGCGGCAAAGGCAATGCCCCTAAAGCCCGCAATCGAGCTCGCCTAGTTTTGTTTCCGTCCTCCCCGCACGCTTTTTATTGCCTGCCGGAGTAAGCCTTGCATGGTGGGGGAAGCGGTCGTCAGGATGGAGGGCGGCAAGCGCAGGCTGATAATCAACTACAAGGGCAGCCCCTACGGGGCCGACGTGGCCCAGTACCCGCAAGTGATGAAGGACGTCATCGACCGGCTCCAGTCGATTGACGCCGACGAACTCGTGCTCTCCGAGTACTACGAACGCATTTACAGCGAGGAGCAGACGCGGTGGCTAAAACAAGTCGCAGACTTAATCACGCGCCTTGAGTCCGACGTCGTCTGGGGCCCGAGTCACCTGGGCTCAATCCAAGACAGCAAGTCCCTCGCCCCAAGGCACGACACGGTCGTAACAATACTCAATGCCCTCCATGCCGACCCCTTCAAGGCCTACTTGTCGCTTGCTTCAGAGCTAAAGACCCAGCAGGCAAAGCTGAACACTTCCTCCGGCTCTGGCCAAGATGACTTAGGCGTCTACGTCAAGACGCTTTCCTTCATGCTCGCCGAGATGGAGAAGCTTGAGCTCATCAAGAAGATGAAGGTCTATGTCACGCAGTTAGGCAAGCTGCCTGCAGACCGGGGCATCTACCACTCGCTTTTTGAAGTCGCGATAAAGCCGTCCTTCATCGGTTCGCGCATTTTCTTCACCGGCGTTGAGAACCTCGAGCTTGTCGACCAGTACGTCGTGACGGGCACGCGCATCTACATCTACAAGCACCCCGACAAGGTGGAATTGCTTTACTTCATCAACCCGCCCGAGTATTCCCTTCCTCCCGAAAAATATTTCCTGCTTGAAAAGACGAAGGAAGTCGTCGCCGGCCACCGGCCCGACGGCGGCATAGGGTTCATGGACGTCTCGCAGGCGCGCCAGTACTTCCACAAGATTTACGTAGGCACAATCGCCGACCTGGCTGCAAAGAACAACATCAAGCTATCTATTGAGGAAAAAGAGGAGCTTGCCAACATCGTCACGCGCTACACCGTCGGCTACGGCATCATGGAAATCCTGCTCTCCGACAAGCAGGTGACTGACGTTTACGTCGACTCCCCGCTGGGCATGAGGCCGATTTACCTCGTGCACTCAAAGTACGGCCAGTGCCAGACGAACGTCGTCTTTTCCGAAGACGAGGCGTCGTCGCTTGTCTCGCGCTTCCGCGCCCTCTCAGGCCGGCCGTTTGACGAAGCTCACCCCATCCTTGACTTTGACCTAGAGGACCTGCAGACGCGCATTGCCGTCATCGGCAGGCCGCTTTCCCTTGACGGCATCGCGTTTGCCTTCCGCCTCCACAAGCCGACTCCCTGGACGCTAGCGCAATTCCTTGACAACAAGATGTTCACCCCGTTTGCGGCAGGGCTCTTCAGCTACTTCGTCGACGCGCAGGCAAGCATGCTCATCGTCGGCTCCCGCGGCAGCGGCAAGACGAGCCTGCTGCAGGCCATGATGCAGGAAATCCCGCAAAACCTGCGTATCATCGTCCAGGAGGACACCCAAGAAATCCCAGTGCCGCAGCTTAAGAAACTCGGCTTCAACATCCAGCGGCTAAAGACGCGGCCACCGCTTGGCAAGCAAAGCGAGGCCGAAGTTAGCGCCGAGGACGCCCTTCGCACCGCCCTTCGTCTAGGCGATTCCGTTCTCATCGTCGGTGAAGTGCGCAGCGGCGAGGCAAAAGCGCTTTACGAGGCCATGCGCGTAGGCGCGGTCGGCAACGTCGTCATGGGCACAATCCACGGCGAAAGCGCGTACTCTATTTGGGACAGGGTCGTAAACGACCTTGGCGTGCCAACGACTAGCTTCAAGGCAACTGACTTTTCAATAGTAGGGGCGCCAATCCGCTTCGGCGGGTCGCTCAAGCGCGCGCGGCGCATCGTCGAAGTAACTGAAGTGAAGAAAGAGTGGAACGAGGACCCGCTTGCCGAGAACGGCTTTCTTGACTGGATGAAGTTTGACGCGGGCCGCGACGAGCTTGAATTCTTTGACAAAGCCATTGGCCAAAGCGAGTGGATAAAGCGCGTGCAGAAGATTCGCGGCCTCACCGTCGAGCAAATAATGTCCGAGATTAACGCTCGCGCCGAGACGAAGAACTTCCTAGTCGAGCTAAGGCGCAAGCACGACCTGCCGCGCCTCCTTGAGGCCGACTTTACCGTCCGCGCGCACAACAAGTACCTCCTCATGGCAGAAGCCCAGCGCGAGGAGTTCGGCAGCGTGGAGTACGACAGCCTGCTTTCCGAATACAAGGCGTGGGTGCAGTCGACGCTGCTTAAGGAAGCGATGGCGCAGCAGCAGGCGGGGGTCTAGAGTCAAATGGCGCGAAAGTCCCCAGAGCCGCAGTCGCTTTATTCCGGCATCGAGCTGCCAAAGCGAAAGCCCGATAAGCCGGTTGTCCAGACTGAGCCGCCGTGGGTTCTTCTTACCAACCGCCTGTCACGGAACTTCCGCTCGCTTGGCAAGAAGGCCAGTTTTTCCGAAGGCCAGCAGCAGGCCATTGATTTTCTCCAATGGCGCGTGTCGCCCGAGGACGTCTACGGCATTTACAAGGGCGTGATTTTCACCGCAGTCGGTGCGGGTGTTGTCTTCGCCCTCATGCTCTACCTGTTCTCCGGCCCCCTTTTCTCCAACCTCATTTCCTACGGCGAGTACATCATCCCGCTTGTCTGCGGCACCTTCATCGCCCTCGCCGGCTTTGGGCTCGCCTACTTCTACATTTCCTACCCTGGCCAAGTTGCCGACGCAGAGCGCAAGCAGGCGATTGCCTACATTCCGGAAATAGTCAACTACTTAGTCATGAACATGCGCCTCACGCCGAATCTTGAGCGCGCGGTTGAGTTTGCAGCAAGCCACGGCCGCGGAAAAATCGCCGAAGACTTGCGAAAGCTCGTTTGGGACACTCAAATCGGCGTCTACAATTCCATCGAGGAAGGCCTTGACGACCTGGCCTACCGATGGGGCAACTACAACGACGACTTCAAGCACGCCCTCATGCTCATCCGCGCCAGCGTGCTTGAGGGGGACGAGCAGAAGCGCTCGGACTTGCTTGAAAAAGCCAGCAACGACGTCATCGAGGGGAGCAAGGAGAAGATGGACGTCTACGCCCGCCAGCTTCACCAGCCGACGGTTTACCTCTATTATTTCGGCATCCTCCTGCCGCTCATGCTGGCAATCGTCCTTCCAATCGCCAGCGGCATCGTCAAGGGCCTGCCGCTGACGGGCCTGCTGCCGTTCGTGCTCATTTACAACGTCTTTCTTCCCGCCGTGCTCCTCATCATGTCCCAAGGCATCATCAACGGCCGGCCGCCGACCTACGTCCCGCCCGACATTCCCGAAGACTTTCCCGACCTGCCCAAAAAAGGCACGTTTATGGTCGGCCGCATGCGCGTGCCCTACGTTCCCCTCGCGCTCCTAGTGTTCTTTTCCTGCATCGCAGCCGGCTTTTTCCTTGACGGCCTGCAGCTTGACGCAGTCAGGGCCAACCTCGTTTACTCGAATCCCGAGGAATCGATTTCGGCCTTGCCCCACGTCACTATCGCCCTCCCGTTTCTAGGCTCGTTCCGCGTCTTTCTTTTCATGGTCTTCGGCCTCCTAATCGGCTTTTCCCTTGCCCTGTCAATCTACCTCTACGGAAAGTATTCCGCTCGAAAGAAAGTGCAGGATGAAATCCGGGAGATGGAGAACGAGTTTAAGGACGCCCTCTATGTCCTCGCATCCCGGCTTGGCGAGAACCGGCCAATGGAGGACGCGTTGCGCTCGTCAATAGAGTTTTTGCCCAAAAGCGCGGTGGCCCACAAGATTTTCCGCCGCGTGCTTGACAACATCACCCAGCTTGGAATGACAATCGACGCCGCGATTTTCGACTCCAACTACGGCGCCGTCCGTGACGTGCCAAGCGAGACCATCCGCGGTGGCATGCGCATCCTCGTCGACAGCGTGCAGCTCGGCGTCAACGTCGCGGCCATCTCGCTAATCAACCTCGCAATGCAAATCCGCAACGCGCAGAAAATCGACACCATGCTGAGGCGGCTGCTTGAAGACGTCACGACAATGCTTAAGACGATGGGCACCTTCATCGCGCCAATCGTCCTTGCCGTCGTAACCAGCCTCCAGCGCGTCATCCTCACTTCGCTAACGAGCAACTGCGGCGACCAAAGCGCGGGTGCGGTTGCCAATGGGGCGACAAGCGTTCCCGGAGTCAGCGGCTCGCTAGGCGGTTCCGGCATCTCGTCCGTCTTCTGCAACATCGACCCCAAGTCTGCAGTCTCGCCAGGCGAGTTTACCCTCGTGATGGGCATTTACGTCATCCAGGTCGTCATCCTCCTCACTTACTTCAACGCGCAAATCGAGGACTCCAACAACAAGCTTCACACGATGATGAGCGTGGCCATGGCCGTTCCCGTCGCGGCCATTCTCTTTAGCATTGTCGCCTACTTCGCCTCCACTTTCCTCTCCGGCGCCTCCGGCTAAAAAGCTTTAAAAACAGCCTCTCTGTAATGGTTGCACCAACAAGGTGATTTCCCAATGCGTCGTGGCCAAGCCTTTGAGACAATGATGCTCGTAATCAGCGTAATCGTAGCGCTCGCCATCTTGGCGGTGCTCATGAACATCATCGGCGGCATTACCGGCATTGGCCAGGGCCAGCCTGACAAGATTATGCACGATGCCCTCAAAGAAATGGTTCAGAAGGGATACGGCTACTCGCAGCCCCAAGAAGCAGTCATAAAGAAGGCGACAATCATCGACTCAAAGCAAGTGGTAGGCACGGACAACCCCGGATTGAACCCCTTAGAAGTCCAGTTCTTGATTACCGGCATCACTGCCCTTGAATTGCCTCGCACGCCGAATAAGATAGGCCCGGCATCCACCGACATCAAGCTTTTCATAGTCGTTTGCGGAGACGCAACCAAGGGCGAACAAGGCAAGTACCGCATCTCAATCGCCAAATCAGCAATCGCTGCGAGCAACGGCTGCGTAATTCCGACCACTTGAGTCGGCACGCTTTTATTCCTCCTTTTCCCACCTAGTGGTCATGAAGCGCGGCGACTGGACTCCCATTTACATGCTGCTAGTCGTCATCATCGCGGCAATCATCATCATCGCGCTGATTAAGCCCGTCTTTAGCGGCGCGGCCCAGACTGCCGGCTCGAACTTGGGTGCCGCGCGCGGCCTCGCCGGCGGAATGCTTTTCCGCTAGCCGACTGTTTTTAATCCCGTTGCGCTAAGCGTTGCATGCAACGCGGGCAGGCTTCGTGGGGTGTGATGGAAATCCTAATCGCCACCATCATCCTCGGTATGAGTCTGGGTGTCGTCTTTTATTCTCTTAAGAATGTCGAGGAAATTCGCTGCGTTATAACGCTGAAAGCGAGTATGACCCATTTGCAGAATTCCTTTTGGAAGGTGGCTATGCACGGTTCTCCCTCCACTGACCGTGTAACCTTAACAATGCCTTCGTGCGGTGACAAGTCGGTTGAGGCCGTGCGTTTCGTCTACTACAAGCAGAAAGAGCTCTGCCGGTCGTGTCCCGGCCAATACGCCGGGTGCTGGGTAATCGAACCGACTGTTTACGATTATTCTCTCAAGAAATTCTATCGCCTTAACGATGCGTCAGTGTGCGTGCAAAACAACATGCCATACATTTCACTCACTACCGTCACTACCGGCAAGTGCCTTGGCAATCAGATTTCTAACGAGCCCTGCCCGAACACGGTTCCCGGCTGCAGAAATGATGTGGAAGGCGGCGTGCCGGAGAACGTTTTCAAGGGGAACGCCAACGGCGACGGGGCGGCAAGCGATTCTAATTCCATTTGGAGCACTTTTGGCCGCAAGCCGGGCGACCCGCGCACTTTCGTCTTCGAGTTGTCAAAGTCAGTCGAACCGAGCCTTTCAAGCAGCGTACAGATTTGCCCGTTGATAGAGTCGGATGATTGAACGGGTTCTTTCGGTGGGAGAACTCCATTTTCCACTTCCATCTGCTTTTATTTACCGCAGCGCTTAAGGTAACACCGTGAATCGTGCTCAAGCTTCGTGGGGTGTGATGGAAATCCTAATCGCCACCATAATCCTTGGCATGAGCATGGGCGTAGTTTTCTTCTCCCTAAAGAACATCGAGGAGACGCGCTGCATTGCAGACTTGAAGGGCAGCACTGTCGCACTTCAGAACGCCATGCTCGTCGTCGCCTTTGGAAGCCCTCCGACGACTAAGCGCGTGGCATTTAAGATGCCCACCTGCGGGGACAAGTCGGTTGAGGCAGTGCGTTTCGTCTACTACAAGCAGCGCGAGCTCTGCAGGTTGTGTCCGGGCCAGTACGAGGGATGCTGGGTAATCGAGCCGACAGTCTATGACTTCGTGCAAAAGAAGCTCTACCGGCTTGAGGACGCCGCGGTGTGCGTGCAGATGCCTGCGGACATTTCAATCGAGGCGGTCATAAGTCCCGAGTGCCTGGGCAGCCAGATGACTGACACGCCGTGCCCCCAGAACTTGCCTGACGGGACCACTTGCAAAATCAAGGAGACCGCGGGTTTCGCGTCCCCCATTTATGACCCTATCTCCACCCGGTCCGCTTCCGTTTGGCAGACTTTTGGCCGCAAGCAGGGCGACCCCCGCACTTTCATTTTCGAACTGTCAAAGGCGGTGACGCCTGGCCTTAGCGGCAGCATCCGGGTCTGCCCAATGGTGAAGTAGGGGATGAGTGGGCAGTGAGGCGCGGCGACACTGCAATGTGGGTGCTCACCAAGATGGCGATGCTTTTCTTCATCGCATCGCTTGCGGGCGTGCTCTTGATTTTCGGCGGCTACCAGCAGACGGGCTTGTGCAACGAGGAGGCCCGCGCAATTAGCGACCGGGTCTCAAGCGGCCTTTCCCAAGTGATTAACTCCCCCGTTGAGGACGAGCGGCGCATCATACAACTAGAGCCCGCGCTTTCCGTGGGTGACGGCAAGAGCGCCCGCTACACTCTAAACATCACCCGCCGCATCACCGACCGGCCGGAGTTCAACACTCTTTTAATCAGCGCCTACTCGGATGCCAACCGGGGCTGCAACTCGGGCGTTCAAGTAACCTACAACAAGCGCTGGGACGATGCTAACGACAAGCGCCTGTTTTTCATGCCCGCAACATCCTCGCCGCCTCGTTATTACCGCGGCGCGTTTGAGACAATGGCACTGCGGCCGTCGGTGCTCAACCCGGCAGTTCAGGGCCCGCGCTCGACTTTCGTGGCCTTAGTCAAGTGCACGCAAAAGAATGTCGGCAGGAAAGTCTACGTCTTCATCCAGGACTGCACGCAGCAGGACGCGAAGCTCTGCATCGGCTTCTCTTCCAACAAGCAAGGCGAAAACGCTCCCGGCAGCATCGAGTCGCTTTGCGGTTTTGAGGTGACTCCAACGCCATGAGGGGAGCAATTGGCCCGATTGGCGATGACATTCCAAGCATCTTCCCAATCGTCGCGGGAGTGCTCTTGTTCATGTCAACGGCGCTTTACGCAAGCAACCAGCTTTCCGAGCGCAACAGTTATCTCGAGCTTTCAAAGGCGGGAATTGGCTTAAGCTACGTCGTCCTTAGCTCGCCTTACATGCGGGACGATTTTTTCAAGGGAGAGTGCACGCAGACTTACCGCGATTACGCCGCCCGCAGGCGCGTTGACTTTCTAATCACGGTGAAGAAGTTCTGCCACTACACGGACTTAAACGGCGACATTTTTTCTGTCAAGAACCCCTACCCGCCGCATCTTTCGCTTGACACTGGAGTGTATGCCGGCGATGGCGGCTACCATCACCTGGGCCTTGCTTGCGGCAGTGACTCTACCAACTGGAACGCCGCCCAGGCCCCGTGCGCGGGCGGGGTTTGCAATCTTCTCTTGACTGGCAAGCAGCCCAAAAACTTCCAGTCGTTTAACTTCCCGATTGCGGTTGACTGCGGCAAGCAAGAGCCGTTTGTGGGCGTTGGCACGCTTAACATCATCGTTTGGAGGGGCGGATGATGGAAAAAGCGGTCAGGACGGGACGGGAAATGACTCGAGGCCAAGCGGCGCTCTTTGACGGCATCATGTTTCTCTTGTTCGCCAGCTTTTCAGTCGCGATGATTTACGTTTTCGTCAACGACTACGGGAAAGCGCAGGACGAGGCCCTTCGAAGCGGCTACATCCTCGCCTACGTCCAGCAGGCGGGCAAAGTTATTTTCTTCACGCAGGTAAAGACGCTAAAGGACGTGGCAAACCCTGTTGGCCTGCCTAACGCGGGGCTTGAAGGGTGCTGGAAGGACCCCGAGTTTCCCTACGCCGCAGCCAGTTGTATTCCCGGGACTGTCGCACGCGGATATCCGTACAGTGACTTGGCCGACCCGCTCAAGGGCTGCGCTTCGCTATCAAAATTCGACTTATCGACAGTTTCCGACTTGCTCAAGAAGGACTTGGGCGACGGGACTGACGAGTCGTTCTCGTGCCTTGACGACCAGTTCGGCAATCCCTCCAGCCAGTCTCCCGGGACTACGCAATTCTGCACAGTGCACGACAATGCCGGCTGGCGTGACATCCCGCGCGTTCCGGGCAAGATGGCCCTTCGGTGTGTGATGAAGGAGCTCATGAAGCCACTGCAGACCGCCGGGTTCAAGTATTTCGCCGACTTCGAGCGCGAACAGTCTGCCGGCTCAAGCATTCCGCAAAAAATCTTCAACATCAACGACCCCGACAGCTTCCGCATCACCAACCACTGGGAGGCGGACGAGGGTAACTGGTATTCGTGCGACAACGTCACTTCAAAGACCCCGCCAAGCCTCGAATATCCTTTCGGTGGCGGTGGCATCGACAACGTGCTCTCGACGAGCCTGCCGTTTCGCGTGAACAAGGGCAACACTCTAGACGAGACGATGAACTTCGTGCTCCGCGTGTGCATCTGGTCAACTAAAGTCAGCAACAGGTAAGGCGGCGTTTTGCCTTTTTGAGGTGACTAGCCCTGCTGGGCTTTCTTTGCCACGTTGACTTCTTCGCTGCACTTGGGGCAGGTGAAGATGAACAAGTCGCCTTCGGTGCGGATGTTGGGCGAGCAGTTGGCGCACATTCCGGTCCCGCAGTAGGGGCAGAAGACCACGCGCGTGTTTTGAGCTTTGCACGTGGGGCAGGAGAGCGGTTGTTCTTTCTTGACTTCGACGTTAACGACGCCTGGTTTTTTCACTGCCGTTCCGCCCGCGACTGACTCGAGTTCCCCAAAGAGCGAGCTTGAGCCGGCGGCGCTTTCTCCTGCGGCTGCTGTTGCGGCCTCGAGCCCGCCAAAGAGCGACGAGGGCTTTTCTTCAGTCCCTCCGGCCGGTCCGATGATGTCCTCCAGCGTGAGTTCGGGTTTTGGTTCGTTGGCTTTCGCCGCGCCCTCGGCAGTTGGCGCCTTCTTCTCATCTTCTTCGAGCCTGCGTTTTTCGCGCCTGCTTAATTGCTGCGATTGGTCCGAGAGCTGTGAGTGCGCAGCAGCGAGGGTTTCGGGCGTTTCATCGCGCTTTGCCGCGCTGGGGGGCGCGAATGCCGTGACTTTCTTCACTTGCGGCATCAGATCTTTCGCCATTTCCTCCTCTTCAGCCTTTTCAGGCGAGAGGGCCGCGGGCTCTGTTGTGTGCAAGTATTGCCTGTGAGCGTGGCCGCGGCTTTCCTCAAGTGTTTTCGCGCTTGCTTCTTCCTTGACTAAGTCTTGGGCGAACTGCTCTTCCTCTATTTTCTCTGACTCTGGCGAGAGGGTAACTGGCTCTTGCTGTTTTTCGGGTTGTGGCTCCTCTTTTTGGACAATCGGCGCGGGCTTTTCCGGCCCGGGTTCGTGTGCAAAAACTTCCGCTTCTTGTTTCTTTGCTTGGACCGGCGGCTTTTGTTCCTTGTCGAGCACTTCATCAAAGAAGCTCTTGCGTTCCCTCCCGTAAGGCGGCCGGGGGGGTCTTGGCAATGGCGCGAGCTTTTTCTTGTCGGGCTTTTGTTCGCCGACGATTCCGCGGGCGATGTTGACGCTGGCTTGCACTTCGGGTTTTGGCTCTTTTGGCGCCGGGGCGGGTTCGGCTTGCGGCTTGTTTGCGTCGGGTTTCGGCGCCGCAGGTTCCGCTCGGCCTTGTTCTTGCGGTGCCCTTGGTTCGATAGTTCTGGCTGCAAATGCCTTTGTCTTAAGGGAACGTTCTTCCATGATGGCCGCCACGTCGGGCTCCCCGCTTGCAGCGGGCTTTTCCTGCGCTTTTGTCGCGAGTTGCGTTCCCGGCTGTCCGGTTTTTGCAGCCGGTTCGATGATGCCGCGCGCTATGTTTGCGCGAACGGGCCGGTCGTCGGTTAGCACGATGCGGTTTTTGCGCATTTCGTCGAGCTTGCGTTTTATTTCTTCTTCATCCATTTTTCAGGCACCGGTTCCTAAAAGTTTCTCCATCGATTTCCGCCTTTTCTCGGCTTTCTCCGCTTCGCTTAAGCCGACGTAAAGGTCTTCAAACGAGACGTCCTTAACTGCCCTTCCTTTTTGCGGCAGCGTGACTTCCACTTCAACGCGCTCTAGGTTGAGTTCGAGCGCGTCGTCGAGGATGTTTTGCGAGGGTGTGCTTTGGAATTCGGGGTGCATCGGGAGGCTGACCATGGTGGTTTCAGACGGCGTTAGCGCAAACCAGATGCGCAGGCCGACGAATGATGCCGCTGAAGTAAGCACAAAAGCGAAGGGAAACGCGCCCCGCGCCAAAAGCACGCTCTCCCAGCTCGTGATTAGGGCATCTAGGAGCACTGCGATGACGACGATTGCAAGGCCTGCGATAGCCCCGTAGCCCAGCTTGTGCTCCTCGTCTAGTAGCCTTGAATCGGGAGCAGCGAGGCGCAAAAGAAGGTACCCGACGCTTACTGACCCGACTGCGGTTATGGCGTAGTACGCTATGGCCGCGGCGGACGCGGCGAGTTCCGGCATAAACGGGGTTACGCAGGGCCGCCTAATAATATTATAAGCCGCGGCCGCCTACCCCATCACATGGTAGACTTGGCCGCCTTGGCAAGCGAAGCGTGGCTCGTGTTCCTGCTTTCCCTAGTCTTAAGCGCCCTCGCCCTTCCCTTTGTCTTCGTCTTTTCCTTCATCTACGAAATGCTTCAAAAGCGCTTTGCCCGCACGCCGGCAGTGGTGCTCATGGCGGTTACGACTTTCCTTGCAGTGCTCACTGCCGTCATCCTCCTTGAGCTTTACCTGGGCTACACGATAGGCCAGGTGGCGGGTGCGTTCTCGCCTTCTTAAGCAACTTCTTTTAAACCTCGTTTCCGCTATCTAGTTACCATGCGCAAGGCCTTCCTTAGCTCCGACAAGCCGTTTGCAGCACTAGTATTCGCCGTCCTTGCCCTCCAGCTCTTCTCGCCATTCGCTTTCGCCCAGTCAACGCCGGGCCCCGAGCTTAACCCGACCGTCGGGCCGGAAGCGACGCCGACCCCGAATCCCGCAACTGTTTCACCTTCAGCAACCCCGTCAGGGGCTGCCTCTTCGGCAACGCCTGTCCCCGAGCCCTCAAACATCGGCATCTGCACGATAAGCGAGTTTACGCTCGAAGAATGGAACAAGTTCAGGCAGGCGACGTTTAACTTCAACGGAAAGGAAGTCACCGACAAGAGCGACGCGAAGCTTCGCAGCCAGACGCCCGGCCAGAATGTCATCGTCAACAACTACAATTTCCCGGCCGAGGACAGCGTGGCTTACATACCTGTTGTCGATGTCGCAAAGTTCTTTCCGGGCCGCAGCGTCGAGGACGTCGCTGGTGACTTGGGCGTTGCGCCAAACGAGAGCGTGACTATTGCGCAGGTCGCATCAGTCACAGCATCCGACCCCAAGGGTGCTAACATCATCGCGCAACTTCGCCAGGCCGTGAAGGGCAAGGGTTCGGCAAACCTCGCGCCGGGCTTTGAGTCGCTTAAGGTGACTCTGCCAAACGGCAGGACTGTTGCAATGTCGGAACTCTACAAGCTTCAGCAAATCCGCGCGGGCGAAGGGCAGCCCAACGCGTGCCTCATCGACAACGCCGCTTTCAGAGGCCGCCTTGAATACACTGCGCTTATGAAACAGGACTTGCTAATCGGCGCCGACAGCTCGGGCGCGACGCTTAATCATTCGGCTTGCGAGAGCCGCGAGTGCTCTCACATTACCACCGACAGCGTGCGCGCGGCGGTCAACAACTTCGAGGGCAACTTCGTCATCCAGAGCTTCTACGAAAAGGCGATATCTGAAATCGGCGGTTGGTTCGCGTGGGACTTCCTTTCCTCGGGCGTCCTCGCAATCTATTCCGCAAGCGACCTGAACCTCGCGACGAAGAACATCAAGAGCACCGAAAAATACGTTGACGACATCAACAAGATGGGCTTTGAGAAGACGATTTCGCAGGAACTCGTGAACAAGGGAGAGACGAGTGTCGAGGCAAGCGCACTCCGCCGCGAGTTTTCCTCAAAATTCGGTTCATCCATAGTAGGTAAGGAGCAAAACCTCGACATGCCGCAGGTTGTTGGCAACAAGCTCAAGAGCATTCTTGGAAAAGTGCCTGCCGGGACTGGGGATGAGGCGAAACTTGCGATGGAGAAGGCACTAGCGCAATATGATTCGGAAATAGCCGCGCTAAACATCCCTGCACTAGAGTCTGCCTTGAAAGCAGCCGCAACCGATGGCGATTCCGAGACCAAGCTGAAAATCATTTCAAAGCAACTGGACTTGGCTAACGCGCAACGGGCCGAGATTTTGGGTGAAAAAAACGGAATGGTATCGATGGACGCCGCCCTTGGAAAGTATTCCGACATTCTTGTTGCTGACGGCGCCGGCAAGCTCGACGTTGACGCGTCCTACGAGGGCCTTTTCCAGAAGTACAAGGCAATGGGAAAGCGCGAGGACCAGGTGAACTTTCTCGCTGAGCTTGGCGTCATCAGCGACGACCAGGCGCGCTTGGCAATCTATCGCGGCAAGCTCGACGGCATTGACCAGCGTTCGTCTTACTGGAATAGCGAGGCTGCGAAAGCCGAGCGGTTCGCCAACTTCGGCGCCCGCCGCGCTTGGCAGAACGTTCTCATCGGCCTGACTTGGCTCGGTCCCGGCAGGCTTGGCCTCGAACTAGCCGGCCAGATTGTGATGACTTCGGCGACAAAGCCGGACGCCACCCGCGGCGACTACTTACTCGTCTACATCAACAACGGCGATTTCCTAAACACCTTCCGCCACAGCACGGACTTTTTTGGAATGGGCCGCTTCCTTGAGACGCTAAGCGAAGTGACGCCGTTCACCGCTCCCTACAAAGCTTACGTCACGAGTCCCATGTACGCCTTCCAGACAATGGGCACCACGACGCAGGAAACAGGTTCCCTAACTTCGCTAACTCAGACCGACGGCGGCTGGCAGATGCTGACTCAATGGAAGGGCGATTCCGACCTCACACTAGTCGAGGACGTGCGCGACGGCAAGACCTGGACGAGCACGGCGTTTAAGACAAACTACCTGCGCTTCAGCGCCGCACTGCAGAAAAAGCCCGCGCTTAGGCAATACCACAACATCCTCCTAAGCATCGGTCCCATCCTCAGCTGGACTGTCCTTAAGGTAAGCAACATGCCCCAAGGAATTGTCACCCTCGTTCAACTGCAGCTTTTGGAGTTCTACATTGACAACATCGTAGACCCCAACTCTTTTAGCCCCGACGAAGTCTGCTCGCAGGACAAGCTTGACGGCTACCTAAGGATGTACAAGTGGATGGTGGTGTTGAGCAACGTCGAGCAGGTCGCGCTCTATTCCGACATCGGCACGTGGGCGGGCCGCGGGCTAACTGCAATGATAGCCGCGCGCGACTGGACTTCAATCTCGAAAGGAAGCAAATTTATTTCCAAGGGCCTAGGGATTTACCGCAAAGTCCAGGTTGCCGACCCGATAGAGTGGGCCAAGGCCTCCTACGGCCACTTGGCGCTTGAGTATTCGCTTTCCTGCAAGGACCCGAGCTACAAAGTAGTTGCCTACCAGAAGATTCCCGAGGCGAGCCAGAAGGCAAGCGCCGTTACCGCAATCAAGAAGAAAGTTTCCGACCCGCTTGGGATTGACAAGATTACAAACGGCCTTAACGTCGGCGAGGCTTTCAAGGGCATCGGCCAGACTGCAACTCAAGCAGACTTGAAGGAGATTCTAAACCTCAAGTCGCTTGAGAAGAACCAGAATGGCTTGCTAAAGCCCGCTGACATCAACTACATCCACCTCTACCCCGAGGGTGCCGACATGCAGTGGTGGGGCGTTTTCGAGAACCAGTGCTTCAGAAACTGCATGCAGCAATCCGATGGCACTTTCGTGTGCGCTGACGGCAACGGCGTTTACCTAGAGCGCAATGGAACCCGCATTGACTTGGCCGACCGCGAGCGCGCACTCATGAGCGACTTTCTCCCGTCTCTTGGCTTAGTAGTGCCTAACAAGATTATCACCGCGCCGCTTGACTGCAGCCCCGACTCGGCGGTTCTCGAGGCGCGAAGCGACGCGACGCTTAACGTGATTGACGGCGGCTGCCCTGCAACCGACTGCGCAATGAAGTCGCTCGTGCGCGTGAGCGGCAAGAACGTGGGCAATGACTTGAGTGAAGTCATGGGGCCCGTCGAAGTCATCTACACGACCCAAGGCATTGCCTCCCGCTACAACAACGAGTACCGCTTCATGCGCACAAAGGGCGTAAGGACGCAGGAGTTAAGCACGATACTCAAAGTTCCCATTCCCTTCACCAACCGCACTGAAGTTGACTTGAACAAGAATGGCGCTACCGGCAGCAACCAAAAGAGCCTCGCCGGCACCGAAGAGCGCTACCGCACGGTGCAAATCATGGGCGACGGCCGCGTGCGTTCCGACAGCGAACTGGGCGAGCTTCTCACAATCCAGATGCAGAATGGCGTGATTCACTTTGACCGCGCGACGCGCAAGCTCTACGTGCTGATAAAAATCCTTGCCATGGCCCCCGGCCGAGACATCACCGGCATCTCGGCCGCACCCGCCACAGTCGCCGGCCCCAAGGCCGACCTTGACAAATTAGCCCGCGACCTAGACTCGCTAAAGGCGGCCCTCGCCTCGGGCCAACAATTAAACGCCGCCCAACTTGAGCTGCTAAAGTCGATTCTTGAGAAGGGCGCGCCGACGGGCCAGCTTCTAAACAAGGAAGAGCGCGACAAGCTTGCCGCCATTCTAGACAAGCAGTCAAAGGGCATTTCCCTAAACCAAGCCGAATCGGACTTGCTTAAGAAGGCACAGTCGGAAGACAAGTTCCCCGGCGTAATCGTGCTTCCGCCCGAAAAGACGCAGACGATTGAAAAGACGCTCAAGGAGCAGGGTGTCGACCCGACTCTAGTAAAGCAAATCATCGACAAGCTCACCGCAGGCACTCCTCTCTCCGCTGCGGACAAGGCTGCCGCCCAGGACGCCCTAGACAAGTCAGCGGCCGCGGGCAAGCTCTCCGCCGACCAGGCTTCGACGCTAAAGGCCGACCTTGAGAAGACCATATCGGCTGCCAGCCGCGCTAACGAGATTGCCAACGCTGCCGCTCTCGACAAGCTTACTGCCGAACAGAAGGCGCTTGCGATAAAGGTTGCCCAAGACGAGGCTGACGCCGCGCGAGCCAGGGCAAAAACCGCTTCAGACAACCCGACTCCGGCAATCAAGCTTGGTGGCGTCACCGCAAAAGTGGGCGCAGAGCAGTCCGCGCAAGACTTAAACCGCGCGCTTGAGAAGGTCGGTGGCTTTACGGACCTCTCGACTGAGAAAACTGCGCTCCAGTTCGCCACCAACGCCAATGGCGAGTCTGTGCTGCGCACTGCAGACAAGGCAACTGGCGCAACCCAGGAGCTTAAAATCACTGGCGCGCCCACCCGGGATGGCAATGCCGTTGTCATCCCGACTGACAAGGGGCTGGTGAAGATTGACGTTAATGTGAACAAGGACAACGGCGCCCCCGTTGTCAACATCAATGGTGCGGGCTTGCGCGATTCCTCGGCACTCATTTTAGCCCAAGGCCCCGGCGGCATGCTGTTCTTTGACCCCAAGACGGGCACTTGGCAAGTGCGAAACGGCGCTGCAATCGGCGCCGACGGTGCGTTTGGCACCAATGGCATTAGTTACTATGGCAGTCCCGACGGCACGCGCGGCCTGCCCCAGCAAGGCGCTCTTGGCTATAACCAAATCCTTGGCTCCTCAAGCGGCAACAACCCGCTTTTGGCCCTCCCAAGCTGGCCGGAGCAACCGCCCTTGGCTGCCGCAATGCTTGCGCTAGTATTGCTTGGAGTGCTTGCGGTTCGATTCAGGCGCAATTAGTAGGCGAACTCTAGTTTTCTGCCCGCTGGCATCTTGAGCTTGGCGTTAATCTGGTTCACTGCAGTCTGAAGTCGCGCTGCTGATTCAGTTGCCCTTTGCTTGTAGCGGCGTACCAGTGAATCTTGCGCGCGCGAGCGCTGGACTTTTCCGTGCGCTTTTGCGGCCTTGTCTAGTGCCGCTTGAAGCGCGCTTAGTTCCGTCGCGTTGATTGCGCGGCCCTGTCTAGAAAGCCCGGTTACTAGTGTGCTCATCGCGGCGTGGGAAGTCGCTTCGATGTCGTTAGTGGCGGTGAAAAGCGGCAAGTAGCTGGTTGGCGCAGGTTCGTAAGAGCTTGAGGACCGCGGCCGGTAAGTGAGCGTGCGTCCGCCCTTCTCTGGTTCGGTTTCCTCGGCTTTCTCTTTTTCAGCCTGTTTTTTTTGCTCTTCCATGAATGCCGTGTGCTTTTCTTCAGCGAGGAGCCTTGCGGCGTTGACGTCGCGAGCGCCCTTCTGGAGGTTCAGGTTGGTTTCCTCGTCGATTTCAAGCGGGGCGGCTGCCTTTTCCAGTAGAGCCTGGATTCGCTCGACGTGTTTTTGTGCTTGCGTAATCCTTTGGCTTGAGCCGGTGAGGGGAGCAGCGGCGCTTAAGGAGAACGTCATTTCCTGCAGGGTCGGGAGCGCGTTTCCGAAGGCAGCCGCGCGGTTGCGTAGTTCAAGCATTTTTTGGTAGGCGGCTAGCCATTCCTGGTGCTTGTCGCTCAATTTTTCAGCAATAGTCTCGACTTCCTGCGTGCTTGCCCGCGGGTTAAACCTGATGCCTGAGAAAACCGAGCGTTCCCTGCCGAACTCGGACTCCAGTTCTGCCGCCCGCCTTGACGCTTCTAAGAGCTTGTCATGGATTTTGGTAGCTTCGTTTAGCTGCTTTTCGACTTGCGGGTGATTTTCCTTGAAGTATTCTTCCGCGTGCTTTTGCGCCCAGTTCTTAGGCGCGTCCCACTTGAAGAGCGAGCCTACGCGGTGGGCAAAGCGGACTGAAAACGGCAGGCCAACCTGCCTTTCGGCAGCCCCGCCCCGTGCTTCAACCATAATGGCATTCTTTTGCCGGGCCCGCTTAAATGGCTTTCCTCGCCGGTTGCCAGGGTAATTAATAAAAGGCGGCAGGGGAACAATTCTTCGAGTCAAATGGTTGAAGCTCGCGGTGGCGGACTAACTTCGGTTAGGGGAGCTGGCGGCATTTTCAAGCGCTCAATCATAGGCAATGCAATTACGCTTCAGTGGCGCCGGCGCATTGTCGAGCCATACGCTAATTTTATCGAGCGCGCCAGCGGTTCCATTCTGGCCGCCGCCGGCAAGTGGGACGCCGGCGAGATGGTGAACATCGGCGGCAAGTACTACACTTATCACGTGAGCCAAAAAGTGGTTAAGCGCGCGTATGATGGCGCTCCCCGCCCCGGCATGGCAGGCAAGTACCCGAGCAGCGGTGGCGTCATGCCGCTTGGTACTGCGCCTGACGGTAAGGACCACCGGATGGTGTTGGTTCCGGCAGACCGTCCCAATTTCTTCAAGTGGATGTGGTGGGGCTTAACCGGCCGCAACCGCGCTCCGGGCGGCACGCTTGCCCAGATGGGCATTGACGGGCCAAAGGGGTTCCGTGACTGGTCGCGCTATTGGCGCGAGTGGCGCTACTATAGTTACTCGCCTTCAACCGACATGCCTTCCTCGCTCTCAGGGTTTTACTTTGACGGTGTTGGCTCAACCCGCGGCATGAGCAAAGAGGAAGCAGGCAACGTGCTGGGCAAGGCGCTTACTGATGCAGGCGGGGAGACCGCGTCGCTGCAGCTGATTAAGGAAATGATTACCAAGCGCTTCCGCTCAAACGGCGTGATGGCCATTACGGGTGAAATGCTTGACGAGGCCCTGCGCATGCACACGATGTACGATGACGACTTGGGCGGCAAGGGCGAATGGGAGGGCCTTGGCGACTACGCCGAGCCCTACGTCAAGGGAAAAGGAACGCCGGGCGCGAGCTTGACCGAAAGCTGGCCAACGCGCTTAAAACCAATTGAGACGCCCCAGAAGAACATCGGCGAGCAGCTAAGGAATTTCCGGACCGACTACGACAAGAAGAAACTGGAGTTTGACAAGCTAGCTGACTACATTTCTGGTCGTGAGGCCGTGCTTAAGCGCCGTGGAGTTAGCGATGTGGATATGAAGACCGAGCTAAGCGCGGAGTATTCGAAGTTGAGCAAGTCAGCCGACGAACTGAAGGCCTCGACTGAAAAGACAAACAAGTCTGTAAAGGAAAAGACGGCGCGTGTTTACTGGCTTGAGGAGCTTAGCCCGGTGCAGATCATCCGCCTCTACAATTACCTCTACGTCAAGACTTCGCTTTCTGGCAGTTCGTTCGGCCACCAGGACCGCCAAGTTTACGACAAGGGAGAGTACGTCGACCAGTATGTCAATGACAAGTGGGTCGGCGGCCAGCGCGACAAGCACGGCGTTTCCGAAGTGGACAAGTACGGCTTGCCGGGTTCTGGCACGCTTGACGCGCACGGCATGCCAATGCACTACCGCGGCCGTTCGCAGATTTTCCTCAACCAGGGCGGCGTCGCTGGCTTTGGCTGGCAGTCCTTGGGCCAGGAGGTTGGCGGCGACCCGCACATGGAATTCGCTTTCGGCCGCGACTTCTGGCCGACTTTCGCGCCCATCTACTTAAGCAAGGCTCGAAGGCTATTGTCGAACCTAAACAGCAAGAACGGCAAGATTCTCAACTGGTGCATAAATGACAAGCGGGACTTGAGGTCAACCATCAGCAAGTACCGCCAGACGCTCAAAAACGATGCTTACTTGTGGATGAGAAAAGGAATTCTCGACCACTATGACGACATTGCCTACACTGCAGCCAATACCATGGGCGCGCCCGAGGAGGTAATGCACATGCAGCTCAACCTCCACAATTACTCCGACCACGACGCCGGGGAAGACTGGGATGCAATGAGGCGCTCGCTCCACGCCTTCCTCCTTGACCTCGAGCAGTCGGTGCCGCAGTACGTAATCGAGGGCTACCCCGGCGCGGGCGCTTACTTTGTCAGCAAGCGGCTGAAAAAGCGCTACGCGCTAATCCAGAAGGCAGCTTCAATAGTCTCGCAGCTGCGCGTTGAGGCGGACGAGAAGAAGCGCGAGGAAATCAAGAAGAACCTCGAGATGCAGTTCAAGCGCCACTGGCTCTCGAAGGAAGAAACCGGCGTTGACCCCGATAGCCTGACGACCGAGCTTATCACGCTTCTTGAGCGCTATCCGGACCTGCTTAAGCTTTGGACAATGCCCTCAGCGCACAGCGGCTCGCCAACCAAGATTGGTTCAATACCGGTTACGACCGCTGCAGACCGAACGGGCTCGATGCCGTTTAGATGATATGAGGAAAAACTAAGATGGAACCGGGATTTGAAGCAATAATCAAGGCCGCAATCAGCGAGGCCGCCCCAGAGGCAATAAAGGCGATAGGCAATGCCTTCAAGGATAAAGTCAAGGCCGACCTGCGCGTGAGGCACGGCAACGACAAGATTGACGAGAAGACCCTTGACACTCAAAAGGAGGCATTTTTAGCGCAGTATGGGGCTCTGCTTCACGCCGCTGCCCCCTTCAGCAAGATTGAGCACCACTACCTCTACCGCTCAAAGGGCTTTGGTGACATGACGACCAACCTAGCCCGGAGGCTTGCCGACCTGAAGGTGGAAGAAACCGGCTTCACCGACGAGCACCCCAAGTACGTCCAGCTTTTCACAAACGCGCTTCACCAAATGCTGATGACTTACCAGACGACGGACCCGCAGCACCCGATGGACTACTGGGCCGAGCGCATGGAGAAATTTGTGAGGCCCGAGGACATTGACAAATTGATTGCACCGGGAAAAACGTATGACGCTTACACTAAGCCTTACCTAAACCTCATGGCCCAGGGCCCGGGCTTCTTCGAACTGACCATGAGACTTGACAATTTCGAGGGAGAAGCACGCCACGCGCCTTTTGAGGACGACATGGGCAAGAAAGGGAAGCACTTGCGCGACGAGCTAAGGTGGACTGGCGAGCTAACTCCTGAAGGCCGCGTCAAGTTCACGGGCCACGGCTTTGGCATTGGCACTGAAACCATAAATGCAGTCAAGCAAGCCGCAAAGGTTCACGCGACAAGGATTGCCAAAGAATACCGCTAGGGCTAATAACTTAAGGCAAAAAATCAAGACTAGACAATTAGCTTGCGCGTTAGTTTAGGTTTGCGCCCCTGCGCAATGTCTTTCCGAGCTCGACTGCTCTAAGCTTTAGCAGCCTGTTGACTTCAGCGGCCAAGCGCTTGGCTCCTTCTTCGTCAAGAGGCGCATCCTCAAGCAACATTTGGTCAACTGGATAAAGGTACTTTACCTTGTTGACGCTGCGAATGTCAAGCGACTGGGGTTTTACGAGCGGGTCAATGTCCGCCTGAAGCCCCTGCTCAACGTGCGCGCTAGTAATTGTGAAGGGTTTTTTGTTGCCCCCGAAAAGTCCCGCAAGAAACCCGCCGTTGCTTGGCGACTCCTTTGCGACCTTGTTGTGCGCCTCTGCAATGACCGCAGTGAGGGTCTGCCTGAAAAGCTTCGCCTGCTTTTCACTCCTGCCGTCCTGCCAAGTCGTAACTTCGACAGCGTGCCTTGGAATCTCTATTGAAATAGTGCGGTTAAGCGGCTTTACCGACGCAGTAGATAATGCTTCAACAGCGTCAAAGCGGGGGGCCCAGTTGGGAAGCAATGGCCGTTCTGCCGTCAGCGCAAGGGGCTTGGGAATTCTTTTCATGATGTACCCTTTTCCCCTACAGGGCTTCTTAATTGTTTCTAAGGCCGTTGGCCTTCGTGAGTGCGCTCGACTTTTTTTTGCCAAGAGGCTAAAGCAAAGGCCGAAGCTTTAAAAGCTCCCGCAGCTACTTTCATCAGTTGTCGGTGTTTGACTATGGGTTTGTTTGGCAAGGGTGCTCCTCGAGAAAAGCGCGTTTCCAAAGAGGCTGCGCTAAAGGAACTTGGAGGCATCTTTCAGACGCAGTTTTCACCAAAACTACGCTCAGCGTTGCGCAATTACTCCAAGCAGCCCGAAGCGTCCAAAGCCGCGATTGGTTCTGCATTGGCTTACGCTTATCGGCTGGGTTACTACCGCGTCCACAATGGCTTTATCGGTCGCACGCTGCAAACCACTCCCAAGGTGGAAAAAAGCCAGTTCTACACGCCCTTGGAGAAGCCGGGCGTCGATGACCCGAAGCTCGTGGCAAACCGCTCTTTTGACCCGCTCGTTGAGCAGATTGTTGCCCTAAAGGGCAAGGGGCACTCTGAAGACGTGATTATCGAGTCCCACCTGCTGCCACTCTTCGAGCGCGTTTTCGTCCAGGGCGCTGAAGGCGGCCTAAAAAGAATTCGCTGATTGTAGAAAGCCTCGAAAGGGAATCGAACCCTCAACCTCGTGCTTACCATGCACGCGCTCTGCCATTGAGCTACCGAGGCGCTGTCACCCAAATCGCAGGGTTTAATTACATATTGCCTGCATAAGAGATTTAAACGGTAGTTCTAATGGGTAAATTTCCAATCGCCGACAAGGCCATATTCAAGGTTCGCATCTGCAAGCGCTGCAAGGCCAGAAATTCCTTACGGGCACTGCGGTGCCGCAAGTGCGACTATCCAAACCTACGGCCCAAGAAGGCACGCAAGAAAGAGACTAAGTAGGCTTCAGGTAGTCTTTGCAGCAATACTTAAACTGCCTAGTGTCCTCCATATTCATTTGCAGGAGTGGCGAACCTTTTCTTCGGGCTGCGAGGCTCCCGCGTCAGGCGGCTCGCTTCTCGCCCTCGAAAAGGTTCATCAAAAGGGCGTTAAAGCGCGTTAGGCTTCAATTTACGTTGCAGGAGTGGCCGAGCTTGGTCAAAGGCGCGGGACTTAAGATCCCGTCCCCCAGGGGTTCGAGAGTTCAAATCTCTCCTCCTGCATTCTTTACCGCAAGCGCTTTATCCTGCGGTTGAGTTACTTGCCTGATGCTAGAGTTTGCCGCGCTGGCTTTTGGCCTTGGGGTCAAGCACAGTTTTGACGCCGACCACCTAATCGCCGTCTCCAACCTGCTTACCCGCTCGAAATCCCTTTTTCATTCAGTCCAAAACGCGGTTTACTGGGCCGGCGGGCACATGCTCGCCGCTTCCGTAATCACTTTACTGCTCCTGACTTTCCGCGACTCGCTGTTACCTGTCATTCTAGACAAATTCGAGATTGCAGTCGCCGCAATGCTGATTTTCCTCGGCCTCGCAAGCATAAGTCAAGCCCTGTCGTTTCACTCCCACCGCCACGAGCACGGCGGCGAGTCGCACGAGCACCACCACTTCCACATTCGCGCAAACGACGGCCACGAGCACGGCCACATGTTCGGAATCGGTATCGTCCACGGGCTTGCAAGCAACGACGAGCTGCTCTTGCTCCTCACAGTTTCCCTCGGCCTGGCGACAGCGGCGGAAATGGTCGCCGGAGTCGCAATCTTTTCCTTTGGTGTCGCACTTGGCATGGTCGCGTTCAGCGCATTATTCACTTTGCCCATAGTGAAGGCAAAAAGCGTGCAGTTTTTGCGCGCCATTAACCTTTTTGTCGGCCTGCTAAGCGTCGGTTACGGGCTTGTGATGGTGCTTGGATGAAAGTAAAGCCCGGCCGCTACCGGCATTACAAGGGAAAAGAGTATGCCGTCATTGCAACTGCCAAGCACAGCGAGACGCTTGAGGAGATGGTAGTCTACCGCGCCCTCTACGGCAAGCGCACCCTGTGGGTGCGGCCTGCGAAAATGTTTTGCGAAAAAGTAGTTGTCAACGGAAAGAAGGTGCCGCGGTTCGCTTTCATCGGAGTTAAATAAATCCCGCTGCCCTAAATGTTTTCGTGACAAAAGTTCCTTCGCTCAAGCTCAACAACGGCGTTTCCATCCCAGCCCTCGGCCTTGGTACTTGGAAGCTCGCCGACGGCCCCGAAGCGGCTAGCGCTGTGAAGTGGGCGCTTGAGGCGGGCTACCGCCACATCGACACTGCCGCAATCTACGGCAACGAAGAGAGCGTGGGAAAGGCGATTGCCGCAAGCGGCGTGCCACGCGAGGAGATTTTCGTCACAACCAAGCTCTGGAACTCCGACCAGCCGCGGCCAAGGGAAGCATTCAACGCCAGCCTCAAGCGACTGGGCCTCGACTACATCGACCTCTACCTCATCCACTGGCCGAGCCCGGAATCGCACTTTGGCGCCTGGAAGGAACTTGAGAAAATTTACGGCGAAGGAAAGTGCCGTGCAATAGGGGTTAGCAACTTCAGCATCGGGCACTTGGACGGGCTTTTGGCGCAGTGCAAAGTCGTCCCTGCAGTCAACCAAGTCGAGTTCTCGCCTTTCCTCTACCAAAAAGAGTTGCTTGAATTCTGTCGCGGCAAGGGAATGCAACTCGAGGCTTACAGCCCGCTTACGCGGGGAAAACGCCTTGGTGACAACCGCGTTGAAGCAATTGCTAAAAAGCACGGCAAGTCGAATGCGCAAGTGCTCATCCGCTGGTCACTTCAGCACGGAAACGTCGTCATCCCCAAGTCCGCCAATAAAGAGCGCATTGCCGAAAACTTCGCAGTATTCGACTTCGAGCTATTGCCCTCCGAGATGGCTGCCCTCGATGCTCTCGACGAGGGCTACCGGATAGTGCCCGTGCCTTAACCCCGCCAGCAAAAGCTTTAATGCAGGGGGGAGGCAAACGCATATCGTGAGACTTGCTTTCGCCCTCGGGCTGTTTGCATTGCTTTTCTTTTCATTTGCTAGCGCCGCCTCTTTACCCGGCAGCTATCTTGTTCTTGTGTCCGGAGATTGCTCTTCTGACCCTGCAAAGTGCGTTGGGTTGACCGGCACGGGTTCCAGCCCGCAATTATCTAGTCATATTGCGTCAAACACGCCTTTGGGCAGCACTGACTTGCGGGGCCCGCCAAGCATTTCACCAGCGACAATCCAGCGCGTTCTGGCGCAGGGTGGTTCTCCCGCGGCCTCCGAACCCGGTTTTGCCCAGTGCCTTTACGACGCAGGGAAACAATCCGGTATCGACCCGGCGTTTCCGCTCGCTTTCTTCAAGCGCGAGTCTAGTTTCGGCAGAGCGGGTATAGCAAAATCGACTAAGGGCATTGGAAACGTCAAAGGTTCTGGTTCCGCAGGAAGCTACAAGGGCTTTCGTGCCTACTCTACTTGGTGTCAGGGTGCGAAGGATTGGTTCGGGCTTATTTCCGGCAGCAAGTATTACTTCGGGGGCAGTCACTTTACGCTAGAGCAAATACTTCCGATTTACGCCCCGACGAGCGACAATAACGTCTTGTACGGAAACGGCGGCTACATTAACGGCGTGGCGGGACTTGTCTCGTCATGGCGCAACAGCGAGAGATATGCCTAAGCCCGCGGGTGTTGACTAATTAGCGCTTTTGATTTTTTACGCATAGGTGGGCGCCGCAGTTCTTCGCACGCGCCTGTAGCCCGAAAAGTGTCCGCCTGCAACGCCTAACGAGCCGTCGCAGTTGTTGCTTTGCTTGACTATTCCCGCGCTGCTGCTTGCTGCAATGAATTTGCCGCAGGGAATGCCGTTGACCGAGCGAGTGGCCTGCAGGAATATTCCGACGTGGGTAACGGTTCCAGGCGGCTTGGCGGGATTGGTGCCTTTCCAACAGAGCAGGTCGCCGGGCTGCGGAATTTCAACTTTATCTGAGAATCTTGAATCGCATTGTTCTGCCGCAGTTCTCGGAAGTGCCACGCCGTAAGCTTGTTTTACGAGCGCCTTGGTGAAACCCGAGCAGTCGGTCAACCCGGAAATTCCTCCCTCCGGAAGGAATGTAACATCGTTTGAGCCGTAGCCGTAGCGCACCTGGCCGCCCAGTGATTTGATTGCGTTTTGCGCAAGCAGGTTGTTTGAGTCGTAGTTGCCGTTGGTAATGTAACTGTCGATTCCGGCCGCCCTTACGCACGCGTTAGGGTCGGGGCACGCGCCTTCGAGCATAGTAACGTAGCTTTCGGCGTACGCTAGGCTGGAGAGAACGAGCACTGCGGCGACGATGGCGAATGCCTTCACGCAAACACTTTACCCTCGGCGGGATAAAAGACTTGGCTTCAGGGTTTTCTTAGGAAGCTCAAAAACAACGTGTGCATCAGGCCCTTGGTCTCCGGCCGCGTGCCTTGCGGGCGCACGAGCCACTCGCGGGGCATGACGTCAATCGTGCGCTCGTGGACAAAGCCGAGTTCCTCGCCCTTTAGCACGAAAGTCTTGACTTGCTCGACGTTTGGCAGAAACGCGACGCAGGCGCCCTTCTTCTTTAGCGCATTTAGGGCGTGCGGCAAGGCGTTTTCTGCATTCGCCAGGTCAAGAAAGACTGCGTCGAGCTCGGTCTCGTCAATGCCGTCGAAGATGCTTTTTTGCTTGAATTCGATTATCGAGTCAAGGCCGGCCTTCACGCCGTTCTTCTTTGAAAGCAAATGAAAGTCCTCGCGCCACTCGTAAGAATAGACTTTCCCTGCCGGGCCGACGATGGTTGCGAGGTAGATTGCAAGCCAGCCGCTTCCGCTGCCTGCGTCAAGCACCCTGTCGCCATTGGCAACTCCCGCAAACGCCGAGGCGTAGGCCGCGTCCTTTAGGAGGACGACCTGCGGGCCGCGGGATAGTTTCTTGAAAAAGTCCGGTGTTCGCATGCTAATCACTAGGTGTCTAAAAGGAAATAAACGGACTGCTTAGTGCGTCGACCAGAATGCGTAGTAGACGCTAGGCGAGCTGCCTTGGCTATAGCCGTACGAGTAGTACGTGTAGGGCGAGTAGCCGTAGCTTCCGCACCCGTAGGAGCAGCCGCTTCCGTATCCGCTGCCATAGTTGTAGCCGCTTGAGCCGTAGCCCGAGTAGCCGTTGCCATAGCCGCTTCCGTAGCTGTTGTACGAGTTAGAGTTGTAGTCGCCGTAGTAGTTGGTGTTGTACGAGTCGCGGATGTAGGTGTTGCCGCCGGACCCGCTGCCGCTTGAGGACGAGATTGCGCCATAGCTGTAACCCGAGCTGCCGTAAGCGCCGTAGCCCGAGTTGGCTGAACCAGACCCGTAAGTGCCGTAGCCGCGTGAGCCGTAGACGCTCTCGTAGGCTGCATAGCCGTTGTAGTACTGGTTGTTGTAAGTATAGCCCGTGTCGCGGGGTGCGGTGTCGTAAGCGTGGTAGTTGCCGTTGGAGTCATACCAATTGGTGTACTTGCTATACGGGTTTGAGTACTGCGAGGCGTAGGGGTTAGTGTTACGCCACTGGAGCGCCTGCTGGTTGTAGTAACTATTAATGTAAACGCAGTCGCCGGCAGACTGGCTGTAGGTTGCGTATCCGCTGCACGCGCGGCTGTCGACCGCGTTGGCAAAGCCCGCTGCGGCTGCAAGAACGATGACGAGGATCAATCCATAAGTCAGGTAACGCAACATTCGAACACCACCTTTGTTACTACTATAGGGTAATTATTAATATAAAAGCGTTGTGGTTTGGGTGTCGGTGGGGGCTAGGGTTAGCGGTTTATTGGGTTTGCGCGGCAATTCTTTCTTGTCGCCCCGGTGGCGCAGTGGTAGCGCGATTGCCTTGTAAGCAATAGGTCGAGGGTTCAACTCCCTCCCGGGGCTCTTGATGTAATCTGACGGTACGCATCAATTTTCTTCAAATGCTTCTGGTTCGAGAATCCGATGAGGCTCATCCATTTGTCCAGCTGGTCTTCGTTGTAGATTACTATTTCGTAGATTTGATGTATTCCGTTCTTTTTCTTCGCAGCATAGATTGAGAAGTATTTTTCTAGGATTTCTTTCAATTGGAGAAAAAGCGGCTCGCTTGCTATCCTGAGCGTTATTCGTGGATATGGTTTTCGGTAAATCTTGCGATTATCGACGAAAAAATTTCCATCCGTGTCAAAAATGCCTCGGATTGAGGCAAAAACGAGTTTTTCTCCTCCATTAATGATTTCCGGAGGAATTGAAACGGTGTAAGTTTTGTTTCCCGGAATAAACCCGAGCCTTTCGGTCAAAAACCCGAAGATTCGCTTTGAACAGATGTTTAAAATCATTGTTCGAGAATCACGCAGCAATATCGTCGGCTTCTTTTGGAATGTTGTTTCGAGTATCTTGACTAGATATTCTGTAAGATAGTCGTCGTCCAGTTCAGCGTTACCGGTAATGAAAACATGATATTTGGAGTTTCCGCGAACGTCAAGATATCCATCAATGGAGCCGTCTCCGATAACTGCCCCTACGAATTCGCATAAGTCTTCCGTTAAGGGCATATCTTCCGTAAGTTCGGCCGTCTGCTTGAGCATAACAAAATAGGTGTTTTGTAGGGGATCGCTCGTTTCGGGAGGGTGGCTTGCCGGGATGCTATAATATAATTATGGCCAGCGTGACTCTTGTATGCCAGATTTGAGTGAGAAGATTTCAAAGGAGCTTGCCACCAAGTACGGTTACGTGCCAGGCGAGGCAAAGCAGGTCCTGACGTTTGTCAAAGGCATCCACAACTTCTCGCACTACTTGGGCAACAACAAGTACTTCAGCGACACTTTGAACAAGCGCGTTGCTGTTCTCTCGCTTGACTGCGACATCCTGTCCCTTAAGGCAGAGCGCGTGCGCCTCCTTGCTGAAGGCTTCTACACTCAGGTGGAACTTTCGATTGTTGCCAAATCCAAGCCTGCGATTGACAAGGCCAAGGTTGTTGCCTTCAAAAAAGAGATGCAGGCGGTTCTTGACGAGGCGATGTCAATCAACGACCGCGCCCTAAAGCTCATGGCTGACATCAAGGAAGAGTACGGCGAAAAGGACGGGGCAAAGTAGTTTGCCGCAAGCTGTCTTTCACGATAACTATGGCACACTTTCCACCTAATGTTCTGGGTGGTGGAAAGTGGGTGTTTTGGAGAAGAAGCGTTTCTTCGTAAATCATTTGAA
>JAGVFW010000001.1 GCA_020057405.1 archaeon
AAACAGTCTCGCGCTACGTGCGCGAGGATAACGATCCCCGCCAGCGCAAGCTGGCGGCATACTAAGAAAACTGAGGCCTTTAGGCCTCAGATATTTATACTTGAAGAAAATAAAACTCGCCGAATTGAACCGCGTCTTTTCCTCATCGCCAGAAAAAACACGGCCCATACTGCAAAAAATGCTGAAAAAAGCCGCTCCGGGCGGAAAGCTCCTGCTCACTTGTGCAGGTAAGGGAAAAGACGTCGTGCTTGAAGCTCTTGAGGGCATAGGCTTTCAAAATGTCCAAGTCACTCGAGTGCCAAAGGAAATGCAGTGGACCTATTGGGGCAAAAAACTCGCCAAAAAACACGAAATCTACCTAATCCGCGCCCAAAAACCGCTTGCATAACGCCGTGACGAACTGCCCGGCCTTTCGGTTACGAGCCATAACAAACGCATTGCACGCTTCCGCACGGCAAACTTACTCTCCCGAGTCTCTATAGCGCAGCGGCGATATTTGCGTGCGACTTACCCGACCGCGCGCAAGGCTTAAATCGGGGTTACTGCATACTAGCCTGCACGTGGACCGAATCGAGCTTGACCGGCGAAAGACGACGATGAAGCGCCTGTCGGTTGGCGAACTTGCACAGCACTTGCACGAGTCGGAGCCCGACGCACGGCAACGCGCTAGGCAGATTGCCGCCGAAATGGCCGAATCGGGCAACATTGACCTAGCGCAGCATAACACTGCAGTAATTAGAAACGCCATACGCGGCTTTGAGAACAACTGGAAGGAAATATTTCCCTCAAGCGGCGGCTACGGCGCCGTAATGCACGAGCTAATTCGGATGAATGCAGTAAAGAAGCTCCGCGAGCCTGACGCGCCGCAGAAAAAGAAGAAGCGCTACGAAATTTAGGCGTTATTCTTTCTCCGGGTTCATTTTAGTTAGGTGGCCGATGGTTTTGACTCTTGTTTTGAAAAGAAGGCTTTCAGTTTATAGTGCTTTCTTATCCAGTTGTTTTCGCAATCCTAGCGTTCCTCGGTGAATCTGGCCCTTAACCGTATCTAATTTTCTGTTTAGTGTGTTTGCTATTTCCTGTTGTGACATCCCTTCGAGATGGTGCATGACGAACGGAATCCGATAGATATCGGGCAACGACTCAATTGCCGCATGCACTCTGGCGTATCTTTCTTTTTGCAGCGCCAGCTCGAGCGGACTTTCTCCCTCATCAGGTTTGTTTTCGTCGAGTTCTTCGTACCTCCTTCTCGTTTCCTTCTTTGCAATGTCGATAGCGGCGTTGCGGGCAATTTTGAACATCCAGACTCTTACTGTAGACTGGCCGTCAAAGCTGTTGGCATGCTCAATTGCGCGCACCTTAGTTTCCTGAAGGACGTCTTCGGCGTGCTCTATCCTTCCAGTAATCTTGAGGCCTAAACGGTAAACCGGGCCGTTAATTTCCTCGAAGACCGCGTCCCAGTGTTCGGGTTTCTTAGTTTTCCTTGCTTTTAGGAACTTTTGGTCAAGCGAGGTGTGCGCAAACGTTTCCGGAATCATTTCAACCGTTCTTTCAGTCCGCAATCTTAAAATAGTCTACTGCGCGCCGCAGAAACATTTTTACTCTCATTTCTTCTTTTCTAGTTCATGCCGCGCATGATGGTGCACTTGGGAAACGCCGGTAAAGACCGGTCGGCAGAGAAGATTGCAGACTACGCGCTGCGATTTCCGGAAATAAATTTCGTCGGCATTGACGAAAAGAGCCTGCGTTTGGACGTGCCTTAGCCTGTTTGCGCACTGCCTTGGACGCTGAAGCAGGTTTAGGCGGTTTTCCGCCTCTCGGATTCATTTCAGTCAGACCCTGAAATGCTTTCGTTCTTGTCGCAGCCTTCAACATTCAGGCACCTTCCTGCAGTGTAGTTGATTGCGATTGTCTTGTTTGCGCACTCGCTTTTGCTGCAGACTTGCGCGGTGAAGTTGGAGAGCACGTTGCCGCGCGTGTAGCAGCCGCTCGCGGAAGCAGTGACTTTAGTCTCGCCAAAGCCGTCGTGCGTGAGCTGGACCGAGGCGGGGTTAAACGACCCGCCTAGCTTGCCGCCCCAGCTTGCAAAAAACTGCAGATGGCCGGAGTCAGGACCGTTTCGCACGTTGAGGGTCACGGTATTCGCCTCGCAAGGCGAGATGAACGCGATTTTGGGCGAACCCGAGAGCGTGAAATTCATTCCCGGCGGTATTGGCTTGCACGCCCCATCAAGGCAGCCGTTGTCGCAATCCATCTGCTCGGTTTTCGCCTCGACACCGTCGCAGTAGTACTCGAGTACGCGTTCGCCAAGGCAGGTGTCGGCAAGCGTCTTTTTACCCTCCTCGGTTACTGCCGTTACCGTGCCTGCGACAGCCGCGTTCTTGCCCCCGTCGCTGTCGGCGCAGGAGCCAATGACCGGAGTTGCCGTAGGAACGGCAGTGGTTCTGGCGGTTGGAATTGGAGTGGCTCCCTCAGATGGCCCCGGAATAGTGTCGGGAGCCGCGGTCGCCTGCGGCGCTTGTGAGACGCATCCCGCAAGCAGGAGGGCCAAGAATGCAATTGCAGCAAGTTTCATGTGCCATTCAATTTCTGCCGCCAAAACTTAAAAAGCGGCTGTTTTAAATTTCCGAGACGAGT
The DNA here is from genome assembly GCA_020057405.1 of archaeon. GTDB lineage: Archaea > Micrarchaeota > Micrarchaeia > Norongarragalinales > UBA97 > JAGVFW01. The sequence continues at coordinate 2,635 of JAGVFW010000001.1, forward strand.
GCTTTGTGCGATGAACTTCAAGTACTGGCAATGGGAGAGCCACGAGTACGGCGAGAAGAAGAAAGCGCCGTCAGTAAAAGAGCTAGCGTTCGTTTTGGAGAACAACGACACTCACGCCTACCGCCTTGCGCGCGTCTTGTGTATAGTGAAGAGAAAGGGCGCCGTGCAGCTAAAGGAAATGCCTGGCGACCTGCCAAAGGCAACTTGGCACCGCTATCTCGAGGGCGCCTACCGCCTTGGACTCCTCGACAAGAAGGACAACACTTATGTGAAGATAAACCGCTTTTCAAACCCGCTCAAGAACTTCGCCGACTACTACGAGAAGTGGCTTTCGCGGGAAGACGCTGAAACCGAGGAGGAGCTGCGGCTGCTGTTCCCGAATGCGGAAAAAGGAAAGTACGCCCGCGGCGGGGCAGTTGAAGCACCCAAATAGGCTGAAAAAACAGTTCGGACTTGAGCCGGCCCCCTTTTAATTTTTTCTCCCCTAGTGATTCCTATGCCCGAAGAAATGCTCGTCTTCTACGCCCGCCTGCCTGAGCAGGAAATCGCAATTGACCTCCGCAGCCCCTCGGCCCAAGAGCTGGCCGAAGCCGCTTTTACTGCCCTTGAAGCTAGCCGCCAGGCGGCGCTGGAGTACTCTCCCGTTGACTTGCAGGCAGTGCGCAAGCTTGCCGGCAGCGGCAGCCTCTCAATAGCGCAGCTGTCGGCCCAACTCTCTCAACTTAAGCAGTCGGCCCTGGAGCAATCGCTCCTGCCCCTTGTCAAGGCCGCGCCTGCCTCCGACGCGATTGCCAACCCGCTGGCCAAAACGCCCAAGGGCGAGCCAGTAGAGTTTGCCGTAAGCGCCTACCTGGGCGCCCTCTTCGATAGGGCCATGCCCCCCGAGCCGCTTTCGTGGCAAAAGCCCGGGAAGGAAAAGCGGGAAGTGCGATTAGTCGCCAACGCCCGCGGCTGGCAGTCGGTAAAGAAAGTGGAATTTGCGGGAAGCGAGCGCAAGGAAGTGTGCGCGGCGTCCGCTACCATTTTCGAGCGCGTCAAGTCAAAGCTTCCTGACCTGCTTCTTGGCGAAAAGGCGGAAGAATTTCAATCCTTGCTCGACGCGTTTGTGGCAAAATACCCCGAGCGCAAGAGCTTCGGCAGGCTGCCGGAAATATTGTCCGCGGCAGAAAAAGAGTTTCCCAAGCTTGAGGCCATCGCAGGTGGAGACAAGCGACTTGAGTCGCGCTTGCGGAAGCTCTTCCTTTACGCGTGCTTTGCGCGGGCGGGCTTCACCCCGTATCCCAGTTCCGAAACCGTCGGACGCGTGTGGCCTGAACTCAAGATCCCGAAGCCGCGCGGCAACTTTGGCGGCAAGAAAAAGAAGAAAGCCTAAAAACAGAAACGGTTAAGAACGCCGGTTGAGTGCCTTTCTCATGGCAACTGACCTATATTTCATCTCGCAGCTTTTACTCGCTTCAGCACTCGGCGCACTCCTTGGCTGGGAACGTGAGCGCCGGGGCAGGCCAGCCGGCATCCGCACGCACTTGCTCGTCACCGTCTCTGCAGCGCTCTTCGCCATCATCGGCATCACTTTTGAGCCAAGCGCCTCGATGCGCGTGGCGGCCAACATCGTCGTTGGAGTAGGCTTTCTTGGCGCGGGCATGATAATCCGCGACGAGGGCGGAGTCCACGGCCTGACTACTGCCGCAAGCATCTGGGGCGCAGCGGCAGTCGGCGTCGCAGTCGCAGTAGGCTTGACTAACCTGGCCCTGGTCGCAACCGCAATCATGTTCGCCGCACCATTCATCCCCCACGTGCACCCCGACCACGCCGATCCCGTGCACCACCACGGGGCAACCCGCCGCAAGCGCGGTTTATAAGCCGTTTTTGTGCCTATTTCTTTCATGCCGACCTTCTCGCACTCACGCCTGTCCACTTTTGAGAACTGCCCGCAGCAGTACAAGTTCAAGTACGTCGATAAAATCAAGATAGAGCCCTACTTTCAGACGGTCGAGGCATTCATGGGCAAGCGCGTGCACGAGACGCTTGAAAAACTCTACCGCGACGTCTCAATGGGCCGCGAAGTGAGCAAGGCCGGACTACTCCTAGACTACGCCGACGACTGGGAAGAAAAATGGACTGACGACGTCAAGATAGTCAAGTCCGGCTATACGGGCGACGACTACAAGCGCGTGGGCGCAAAATGCCTTGAAAACTACTACGACGCCAACGCCCCCTTCGATAAAGACGTCACACTCGAGCTTGAGAAAAAAGTTCTAGTACACCTCGGGGGCGACTATTCCATCAACGGCGTCATCGACAGGCTTTCGCAAAAGGGGACGACTTACCAGGTGCACGACTACAAGACAAGCAGCCACCTCCCATCCCAAGCAGAGGTTGACGCGGACCGCCAGCTCGGATTCTACCAGATTGCAGTGCACGCGCTTTGGAAGGACGCGGGTGACGTCGAGCTCGTCTGGCACTACCTGCGTTTTGGAAAAGACTTGCACTCGAAAAAAAGCCACGCCGACCTAGAGGAACTGCGCATCAAGGCAGTGGCCCTGATGAAGGAAATAGGGGAAAAGGACGGGGACGACTTTGCGCCCAAGGTAAGTGCGCTTTGCAGCTGGTGCGAATACAAGCCAATGTGCCCCGCATGGGCGCACTTGGAAAAAACAAGCCTCCTGCCGAAAAACGAGTTCCTCAACGAGCCAGGAGTCAAGCTTGTTAACGAGTTTGCTTACGCAAAAGAAGAGCAGCACGCGGCCGAGGAAAAACTTGAGAAAATCGAGGCCGCCATCTTAGACTACTCCAAGAAGTCGGGCGCAAGCGTCATCCGCGGCAGCGACAAGAAAATCACGGTCACGCACACTCACCACCTCTCGTTTCCCGCAAAGCAGTCCGCCGACCGAACGCGCCTTGAGGCGCTGCTAAAGGAAAAGAACTTGTGGGACGAGGCAAGCACGCTAGACTCAACCGCACTCCAAGCGCTTCTAGAAGAAAAGAAAATTTCCGCCGCGACGGCAAAGGAAATACTGGCCTTGGCAAAAGACTCTGAGCGAACTAGCGTGCGGCTCTCCAAACTCCGCGACGAAGAAACCGACTAAACCCGCTGGCTGACTCTAGTCAGTGGTGGCCGTGCGGGTCTTCCGCCTTTACTACGAGCGGCCTTATCGTAATCAACGCAATCGCCACCATCGCGGCCATAACTGCGTTCTCGTAGTTTGAATAAACTGCCGAGGCGATTGCGATTACTCCGCAAAGCGCGGCAAACCCGTCGTAGAGGAAAAACCGGTGCTGTTCGTCGTAAGACATGAAGAAAGTTAGCCGGCGCAAGCAATTTATTTGGCTGCGGCGAAGGCTTGTTGTGGAACGAGAGCAACTTGAGGAACGAGAGCAGCGGGAGAAACTGCGCCAGCAAAGGCGCCAGCGCTACCGCGAGCTTCGCGAAAAGAAGCTTGGCCTCTCGCAAATTTTCAGGCAAATAAGGCGCGAGGAATTTCAAGCGCTCCACAGGGAAAGCGGCGAGTGGATCAGCATCACCGAAGCGGCAAGGCGGGCGAATGCCAAGCTGGAAGAAAATGGCCTATCCCCAGTTGACCCTAAGTTCCTCTGGCAGCACATAGTAAAGGAAGCAAAATACCCGGATTTTGAGGTTCGTCCCGGAAATGATTTCAAAGACGAGGCTCGCGGCAAGACAAGAAAAGAGCGCGCCAAGCTGCAGCAATCGAATATTGAACACGTCGGCAACGCGAATTTCGTGCACGAGAGCATCGCCGGAGCGATAGTTCGCCATTACGTTGAGAAAGAAAAGCGCGAAAAGACAATCAACGAGCACTTTTACTCTAGCGAAGAGGCCGCGCGGGAAGTCGGGCTAGGCTCAAAGCAGGCGCTCATTCCGCATCTTAAAAACGGTTTTCCGCACTCCCGTGCAGAGCTCGGCGGATTTAAGGTTTATCTAGTGCCAAAGCAGTTTAGCGACGGGGAGGGCAAGGTCATTCCGTTAAAGCAGGCGTTTGCGAACTGGCGCGAGACAAAAAGCATTTGGCCCAAGCCGGAGGAAAAGCAGGAGCCAACTCCTCAAGCGCCGCAAGTGCCAGCGCCCATAATTTTGCCAAAGCCGGAGGAACCGAGGCTGGGGACTAAGTTGAACTTACTAGCGCCTAAAGTTGTAATCCGCCCTCCAGAGCCAGCCCAGCCTCCAGCGCCGCAAGTTCCTTCAGTGAAGCAGCAAGAGCCTCCAGCGCCGAAGGAAGCGTCGGCGGATCCGCAGCGGAAATACAAGCCAGGCGAATGGCTGTTTTACCAGCAGCTACGGCTTATTTCGGGGGACAGGACTCCCCAGCAGTTGGCAGACGAGCTTAAGGCGCATTACGGCATTGAATTTGGGCCAACGCGAGTGGACGGCAGCCAGTTCATCGCCTTCTTCGAAGCCCACAAGGGGTTCAACGCGGATTTTATCAATCAAGTCCGGGAAAAAATCAATCCCGGCGTGACGTTCCCACTCTATCCTGCAGCATTAGAGCACGAAGGAAGAATCGTTTCGCTAAGCTGGCTGGTGAAGCGACTTCCATCAAGCACTCCTCAAATGCCAGTTGTTACCGCGCGCAAGACGGATTACTCGAGTTGGATACCTGGCGTGATTGCAATTGAACATACGCACAAAAACGTGGCCGAAGCCGAGAAAATGCTTGAAGAAGCAGGCCTGCACAAAACCCACGCGGTTGTCGTTGACCAAGATGCGTACCTGACCATGCTCAGTCGACGCATTGAACGTCCTGAGAAGCTTGAAGAAGCGTTTGAACGCGCGGCCGGCCATTACGTCGTCTTCAAGCCAAACCTCGAGCAGAAGGCTAAGACGACGACCATTCACGAGTTTATCTTAGGCCGCAAGATCTCTTCGATGGAAGACGATGACTAGCCCTTCCAGTCTTTCAGCATCCTCGCAAACAGCCGCACGCCGACACCCGTTGCCCCGAGGCTAAAGTAAGGCTTTTCGCGTTCCGCCCAGCCGGTTCCGGCAATGTCGAGGTGCGCCCACTTAGTCTCGCCGACAAAAAGCTTGAGGAAGCTAGAGCCCGACATCACGCCGGAATCGCCCATCGCACCGCCAATGTTCTTGACATCGGCAACCGTGCTCTTGACCTTCTCGTCGTAGTCGGCGTCCATCGGCATCATCCAGCAGCGTTCCCACTCGATCTCGCCTGCCTTCATAATCTTTTGCTGCAAGGCGTCATCGTTGCCCATCAAGCCGCTTCGCACGTCGCCCAACGCGACGAAGCACGCTCCCGTGAGGGTTGCAATGTCGATTACCGCAGTTGGCTTGAATTTCTCAACCGCGTAGGCAAGGGCGTCGGCCAACACGAGGCGGCCTTCGGCATCGGTGTTGAGAATTTCGATAGTCTTGCCATTCATTGCCTTAACGATGTCACCCGGCTTTGTCGCAGAACCGCTAGGCAGGTTTTCGGAGAGCGGGCAGACGCCCACGACGTGCAACGGCAGCTTGAGGCGGCTTACTGCCGCCATGGCGCCAACTACGGCGCACGCGCCGCTCTTGTCGTGCTTCATCTTGTCCATGTTCCCGGATGGCTTGATTGAAATTCCGCCCGAGTCAAAAGTAATGCCCTTGCCCACAAGCGCAATGGGCTTGCCCTTGGCTCCCTTGCCTTTGTACTCCATGACGACGAACTTCGCCGGCTGCACGCTGCCTGCGGCAACCGAGAGGAACGAGCCCATGCCGAGTTTCTTGGCGTCGGCGGCATCAAGCACTCGGCAGGAAACGGAATTCACCTTGCAGTATTCTTGCATGCGCCTTGCGATTACGGCCGGCGTGGCGTTCGAGCCGCTTTCGTTGCTTAGCTCGCGCGCAAAGTTGGAGCATTCGGAGACTATTGTCGCGTATTCAAGCGCCTGTTTTTCTTTCGGCGTTCTGCCGCCGATTACTGCAAGCGACTTGACGGGCTTTGCCTTTGCCTCGGGGTCGGTGAAGTACTTGTCGAATCGGTAGGCCCCTAGCATCACGCCCTCGACTGCGGCAATCGTGGCTTCAGCCGCGTCGACTTTGTCGGGGAGTGCAAACGCCACGCTTTCAACACAGAGCGCCATCGCGGTTGCCGCGAGCCTGCCGCCCGCCTGACGAAGCGAGTCGTTGTTCAAGGCCGGCCGCTTGCCAAGGCCAAAGAGCAGCACGCGCTTTAGCTTGCCTGTTCCCCGAAGGAGAACCGCCGTGCCCGGCTTGCCTGAAAATTCTTTTTTGGAAAGAGCGGCAATCACGCCTCCTAGGATGGAGTCGGCCTTTGCGGCAATCGCTCCCGGCTTTTCGTCCTGGAAGACCGGGAGCAAAAGCAGTTCCGCGCCTTTTTCTAGAAATGACTTGTTTTCAGCAATTGCGTGCATCAGAGACCACCACCGGTAATAAGGTTTTAGCATTAGTTAAGCCGAAGAGTTAAAAAAAGGGTTCGCCAAAGCAATTCATGACAAAAGCGTATTCCGATAGGCTTGACGACGCGGTAGGCATTCCCGACGTCTTCGAAGTAGTCAAGCTCGTTGTCGAAGAGACCCTCGGCGCCAGGCGCGCGGGGCTGATGCTTGGCATGTCCGAACTTGGCGCAGACGGCGCGTTCGTGGGCGCCTACTACCCTATCGAGAGCAACATCATCGTCGTCAACAAGTCGCCAATCGAGCGCATCAGGCGCGCCAAGCCCAAGCTCCTCAAGCCCTACTACTTCCACGTCCTGCTCCACGAGTACCTGCATTCGCTTGGCGTCTACGACGAGTGGCAGACGCGCTCGCTGGCCCTCGAAGTGAGCGAACGCGCCTTTGGCGGCAACCACATGGTGACGCGCATTGCAAAGGACTTCAACGCGTTCTTCACTGGCCTGATGTTTGCGACAAAAGACTACAACCCGCCGGCCGATGCTGCAATCGAGCTTGTCAAGGGCTTCGACAAGGCGCACCTAAGCTACTTTTCGTAAAGCCGGCGAAAAAGGTTTTTTAAACTCCCTGCGGCCCATTGTTAGCAGGTGATTTTAATGCCACTTAAGCTCGACAGGACTTTCAGCAAAATTTCGCCGATTGAAGTTGGCGGAAGCAAGGACGGTTACGAACTTCAGCACGTGAAGTTCATGCACAAGCCACTAATTGGAAGAGAGCGGGAACTTGGCGTCCTCGTCGTACTGCACCCGCGCGAGCAGGGCATGATTAACCGCAGGGCGCAGGTGCTCGGCTTTGCCCAGGAAGCCGATTCAATCAAGCACAACGAGCGCGCAGCCTACAGTCCAGCGGAAATTAAGGGAAAGCTCAAGGCGGCGGTCATCAAGGCCGTGATGGAAAACACTTTTCAGCCAGCGGCGTCGATAATCTTCAACCCCAGCTTGACGATGCGCACCAAAAAGGAAGAAGGCGAAGAAAAGAAAGAGTAGCCCGGCTTCTGAAATCCAGCGCGACAGGCTCGCGCTATTTATTTTTATTTTCGGATTAGCTTGCGCTCTAGCCCTTAGCTCGGGTAGGAAATCGTTGAGCCATAGCCGAAGACGCCCATGGTGTTGTCGGAGGGCGAGTACTTGTCGTTCATTTCCTGCGTAATCCGGATTGCGCCGGTCCAGTCATTCGTCGTGAAGAAGAAGTAACGCCTGTCCTTTTTGTGTTCCTTGATTTCGGGGTTGTAGAACGTCATGCCTGCGGTCACTAGCCGCGTGAAGAACTCCCCGCAGGATGGTAATTCGGGGTGGATGCAGGTGGCGTAGTAAGTGCCAGTCAGGCTGCCTACCGGCTGGATGCGGGGCGGGAAGTCGGGTGCCGGAGTGGGTGCTGCAGTTGGTTCCGGCGTTGCCGTCGGCTTTGCAGTGGGTTTTGGAGTTGCCTTGGCCGTCGGCTCAGGAGTCGCATCGCCTGCGGCGGGAGTGGCATCAGAAGTCACAGATGAGGGTAGAGAGAAAAGCGAGTCGGAAGGAACTTCGATTTCCTTTACGTCCTTGGCATCATTGCCTTCAGAAGTGATTACGGCCCCTGCGCCAGAATTGTTGCCCCCTAGGCAGCCGAACAATAGCAATCCTGCTACGGCCAAGGCGAGTATGAGTGGGCGCATAAGTCATTTAGTGGAAATAATGCGCTTTAAACCTTTCGCCCGGGCTCAAGGGCGAGCGCCTTTGCCCTAGAGTACCTGTAGAAGAGCGTGACGGCAAAGGCCGGCACTGCCGCGATGCCGAAGAGGACGACTAAGACGACTAGCAGGAGGAAAAAAATAGGGAGCGAGCGTTTTTTTTGAGTGAAAAAGAGGGTGATTGCGGCTGAGGCTGCAAACGAGGCGAGTAGCCAAAAAAAGTTTGCCTGTGGCGTTGCAAGCGCGGGCCAAACGTTTTCAAAAGCCACTTGCACTCTACTCCGTGACAATCGCATTGCACCACTCGACTGCCTGGGGTGCGCCCGCTGAAAAGCCGGTAGTGCCTTTGGTGGCGAAGAGACTGCAGTCGGACGCGCGGTCGACACCTAGCTGCACCAACTGCTTGCAGGCAACTCGCTTTGCAAGTGGCATCGAATCGCAGGCGCTTAAAACGTCGCCCGCCCGCATGTCGAGGATTTGAATGCAGCCTTGCGGGGAAGTCGGCGCCGCCAGCTCGAACTGACCCGCTTCGTCGGTCGTGCACAATAGCGCCGGCACGGTCTTAGCAAGCAGTTGTCCCGTCTGCTGGGAGACCGCGTAGCTTGCCGCAGTCGCAGCTATGAGGGCAACCAGCCCGATTGCAGACAGCGCGTAAGCAACGTGGTTTTCGTCCATGATTAGCGTTTTAAGCCCCTTCCCGTGATTTATTACTGTAAGTTTATGGACTTCGAACTATTACTCGCATCTCCGGCCCGGTTGCTTAGCCGCAGCCCAGCGCTCGCGCTTCCCGGCGTGCTAACTTGGATTCCGGAAGCTGCCGTTCTTTTGCTCATAACCGCGTTTATTTCGGCAAACCCGGAGTTGCTTGAACCCGACGTCATGGCGCTATTGCTTCAAAACTTTTCTTTCACCCCCGCGTTTCTCGCTCCGTTCGCCCCGCTTTTAGCCGCCGGCCTGGTAACCGGCGTCGCGTGGGTTTTGATAACTGGTTTTGTTGGCCTAGTGTACTGCGGCATTGCACAGTCCGCTTCAAAGCCATCCCTTTCCGACGGTTTCTCGTTTGCAAAATCGCGGCTGAAGAAATACTTGGGCGCGTGGCTTGCGGTTGCACTAGTTGCGTCAGTGACGGGTGCGGCCGTCGTGCTGCTGGCACTTCCGCTGGCCGGCCTGGTTAATTCAAGCCCGTTTGTCGCAGTTGTTTTGGGAATGCTCCTGCTCTTCTTTGCACTCGGCGCGCTTTTGTTTTTCTCGCTTCTGTTCTGGCTCTTGCCTGCGCTAGTCGCTTTTCGGCAAGCAAGCGGTTTTGGCGCGTTTTCGGAATTCTACGGCGTTGCAAGAAGCAGGCCGTCTGCAGTTGCAGTCGGCTTTATCGCAATCGCGGTCGTGTCTTTTGCCGCGGGTCAGTTAACGGGTGCGCTCTCGGCGCTTCAGGTCGTCGGCTACGCGATTGCCCACGTGCTTTTCCTGCCCCTAACGGGCTGGAGTTCCCTAGTGGCTGCGCTCGTTGTCATGAAAAAATAAATTGTGGCCTCATCTGAGGCCGTCTAAAATCAGCTTACTTCTTTTCTTCGGCTTTCTTCTCGCCTTTGGGCTTTGGGGCAAATCCAAGCGCGTCGAGGGCAGCAGTGCCGTATTCGACAATCTTGGTGTTGACCTGCATTGTCGCGGCTGCAATCGTGTTGCCTGCAACTAGCTTCTTGCGCTTCTCGCCTTTTCGCAGGCTGCGCACGCCGGGGCCGTAGCCGAGCACGGTCTTCACGCGTTTTTGTCCGGGCACGTCGTTTCGCATGGGGAAGCCCGCGATGTCGCTGCCGCCCGTAATCTGCACCTTGTAGCCAGCCAGCCCAATGATGTCGCCGTCAATCTTCTCGCCGATTTTCTTGCCGAGCAAGAGCGCTTCCTTTTCCTTGGGAACTTCCTTTTGGTAGGTGTTGCCTGTCTTGCCGTCGCTTACGTTCATTCTCATCTCAAATCACCGTCGCTCCAGTTACACTGCGTCCCGTCCCCTCTTCGGGGGACAGTCATCTGGCAGAAAGAGCCTAAGACTAATTAGGGCGGGGAAGGAATAAAAACCGCTTTTTGGGGCACGGGAGTTCACTCCTCGGGCACTAGGCCCAAAATTCCGTCTACTTTCAAGGAAACGCGGTCGTCAATGTGGCGCATGGCTTCGCGAAAGACCTCGGCCTTCTCTTCCCCGATTAGGGCGCCTAGCTTTTGCTCGTGCAGCAGTAATATGATTTCGAGCTCGTCCTCTATTTCCCCGTACTCTATTGGAGCCCGCTCCGCCTTGTATTTTTTGAACCACTGGAGCCGATTGTAAATACTTTTCCTCGCATCGTCAATGTCTTCGCGTTCAAAGCCGTGCTTCTCGCCTATTTCCTCTGCCCACCTGCCGTTCTTTGCGGGATCGAGGTGGTCAAGCGCGTGTGCATACACGTTCTTGGCAGTTGCGACCTGCACGCCGAGGTTGTATGCGCACTGGGATCTCAGGTTTTGTATGCCTATGTCCGCCGCGTACCACGTGTAGAACTGGGGAGCCTCGAACTGTTTTAGCCCAACTGCTTTGACAAAGTGGCTGCCTAGGGCCGCCTTGAGCTTGTCAAAACCTGCGGCGTAAACGTGAGCAATTGCCACGGAGGTTTCGGAATCGATTAGCTTGTGTTTCCTTGCCGCATCGACGTCAGCAAGCAGGACTCGGCGATCCTCCATCCGGTTCGGATCAAAAATCGTCGTCAGGTGTTTTGGTGAAATGCTGCGCAAGTGGTCGTCAGATAATTTTCCGAATTGCCGCATAAGCTCTCTACGCGCCAAGTTGCTTACCATCGTCTACGCCCTAAGCCCCTTGAGCACCTTGATTTCCTTAAGCAGCGCGAAGTCTTCAGGCGAGAGTGTCGCCTTGTACTTGCCCTCAAGTGCCAGCTGGTCGTCCTTCGGCACGTTGACATAGAGCACGTCCCCATCGTGCAATTGCCTGCCGAAAACCGGGCCTTCGATGCTCACCGCAACCTGCTCGCCCATCTTCGCCTCGCCGACGGATTCCTTGTCGCGCTGGATTTGCTTTAGCTCGCCGACTTTGTTGCCCTCGCTGTCAAGCAATTCCGAGTTGGACTTTAGCGTCCCCTGCATTACTTCGACGCCGACCACGCAGGGCTTGCTCACGCGGAAGCAGTGGTGCGGAAGAATCTTGATTTTTGCGGGCAGGATGAGCGTACTGAAGGCCTCGCGCTTGTCGCGGCTCTTCTCTTCCTCAATCCAGCGCGTGTAGCCCTCGACGAGCCTGTAGATTATCTTCTCGTCAAAGACTTTTACGTTCTGCTCTTCCGCCATCCGCATCACGTCGTCGGGAATATGCACGTTAAATGCCAAAAGCGCGCCCAAGAACCTCTCTTTTTCGCCAACCGAGGCGGCTTCGTGGATGTCTTTTTTGGTTGGCGTGCCGACAGACGCGCTTCGCACCGGGATTTTCTCGGCCTCAAGCATTTTGGTTATCGCCTCGACGCTGCCAAGGGCGTCTGCGTAGAGCACGACGCCGTTCTTGCTTGAGGAAAAGAGGATTTCCTTGATTTCGGCCTCGAGTTCCTCGCGCGCGGCCGCCCTGGCCTCTTGAGTGCGAACGACGAACAGCTCGCTTCCTGCAAGGGCGATGTCAGCGCCTTCGCAGGCAATCTTGACGCCCGACGCTGCAACGGCTTCGCTGACGGGCTTGAATTTTTCGCTCGTGTCGCGCATTTCAGCAAGCGGGTTGGGCTTTAGCAGCGCTTTTACCTTGCTTTCGACAACGCCGTTCATTCCCGCAAAAATAATGGGGTCATTTACCGCAATCGTGCCGCCATAGAGGATGCAGTCGAGCGTCTTGCCTAAGCCTTTCTCGTCTCGCACCTCGAGAATGCTGGCGCGCCCTGCCTCCTGTGCCTCTAGCGTGAGCTTGCCTTCCAGGAACCTCTGCGCCAGGCCAGAGACGAGCACAAGAAGTTCCGGCAAGCCCTCGTGCGTGCGGGCGCTTACCGGCACCATGACTATTTGTTTAGTAAAGTCGCCCACGCGGTCGTACCGCTCGGCGCTAAAGCCGTGGTTGTAAAGGTCGCCGATTATCGTGTACGTTTTCTCGTCAAGAGCCGTGAGAACGTCGTCGCGCTGCACTTTCGCAGATTCGCCGAAGCTCTTTCCCGCTTGGGGAATCCACCCGCTGATCGCGTCAATCTTGTTTAAGGCAACGACAAAAGGCGTCTTGTACTCGCGCAAGATGTTTATTGCCTCGACAGTCTGGGCTTCGATGCCTTTAGTCACGTCGATGACTAGGATTGCGATGTCCGCGATGCTGCCCCCGCGCCGCCTCAGGTTGGCGAATGCCTCGTGGCCCGGAGTGTCGATGAAGAGGAGGCCCGGAATCGTCAAGCTGATGTGCATAGTGCCCAATAGCGGCCCGCACACCTTCTTGATTACGTCAACGGGAACTTCGCTTGCGCCCACGTGTTGGCTGATGCCTCCGGCCTCTATCGAGGTGATGCGCGTGTTGCGGATTGCATCAAGCAAGCTAGTCTTGCCGTGGTCAACATGGCCTAAAGTTGTTACAATTGGCTGGCGCAGCATTTCAAGCACCCGTTTGCGCGAAAATAGTTCCGCGAAATATTATGCCCGCGCCGCGTTAAAAAGAGGGTATGTGCAATCAGCGGGCGAGGGCGCGGCGGTCAAGCTCGGCTTCCTGCGATTCAAGCTGGCGGACCGTGTAGTAGAAGAATGCAATCAAGAGAAGCGCGAGCAGGAGAAGCAGCCACTCGAATGAGAAGTTTGTCAGGCCAAGGGTGAAGAATCCGCTTAGCGGGCCGAAGAGTCCGCCGCTTCCGCCTCCGTTGCCGCCGCCATTGCCGTTGCTCCCGCCGTTGCCGCTACCGCCGCCGTTTGCGCAGTAGACTTTCTCCAGCTCGGCAGTTGCGCTGGCTGAAGACTTAGCGCCGTTTGCGGTAAGCACGAGGGTCTGGCCACGGCTTGCGTCGTCAACCTTCACGCGAAGGATGACGCCCGCGCTTTTCCCTGCGGGGACGTTGAACTCACGTTCGGAAATGGAGTACTCGGAGCCAAGCAGGTTGGTTTCAAACGAACCCTTCTCTGCTTCAAGCCCCGCGTTTGTGAGCGTAAAGTCGTATTCGCTCTCGCCGCAGGCGAAAGACGACTTGTCAAGCCGGAGCGCCAGCTTGCTGCACTGAACTACCTTGATTACGCCGGCTTCGGGAGCCTGTTCCCCGGAAACGGTATCGATAAACTTGGCTGCGATTGAGGCGTAGCCCTCGCGCGCGTCGCAGCTTGAGGCGATGAAAATGTTGCGGATTTGGCGCGAGCCTGCTGGTGAAGAAAACGAGTTGCTTTCGGGAACGGTGACGAGTCCGGTCGAGCCGCGCGTTTCAAACGACACTGCCGCGTCCGTCTTGCCGTCGTTGTTTATTGCAATCGGGATTACAGCAGAGTCGCAGCTGCAGATTGTCACCTGCTTTTGCCCGACGAACTCTGCCGAGAGTGCGAAAGCCTGCGAAGAGGCAAGGACAAAAATCGCCAGCGCCAGGAATGCCGCCTTCATTTTACTTGCCCCCGGTCACGCGCTTCATTTCCTCAAGCACGTCGCGCGAGTAGAACGCGAGGCCGATGCCCAAGAGAAGCAGGATTACGAGTATCGCCATGACGAGAGAATCGCCAAGCATCCCTAGAATGAAGAAGCCCGAGAGGCCGCTTGCGCGCAGCGGGGCGATGCTTATTGGAACATCCTTTCGCCTGCCGTCGCTTGCCAAAAACGCTATCGTTGCGTTGGCGTCGGCCAGTTTCGAGCGGGGCGCGGTAATCGCTACGTTGAACGCTTGGTTGTCGCCCGCTTCAAGCGTGGCAGCCGAGGGGGTAATGGAGTAGTTCCAAGCCATGGGCAGGCCAAGAAGCACCGGCGAAAGCGTAATGGCGGCGTCTTCGCCGTTGTGCACCGTCGCGGTAAACGTGATGTCCACTACCGCCGGCTTAAACGAGTATACGGGGTCGCTGATGCTGATGTCAATGTTGGGCACGAGCGGGATTCCGACGCGCATGATGAGCGGCGCCTGCGCGTTCTCAAACGCGTTTGATGCTTTTGCAATAGAACTAAACGAGCCGCGCGGCGCGTTTCGCGACATCGCTTCCAGGAAGACGACCTTGTCCTCAAACGGCGCGAACTGCACCTTCTGCTGTGGCGTTACGGTGACGCCGGGCGGAAGGTTGGTGGCGTATACGTCGAGCGATACGGGGTAGGCGTTGTTGTTGATGACGTGGATGGGGATGGTGCCGCCGCCATTCTGTTCCACGCTGGCTTCCGCGGGCTCAATGGCGATTCCCTTGAGTATGGTGCGCTTCCTGTAGTCATCCGGGCTAACGACATTGAACCGCAGGCTCTCGGCCTGCAGGTTGAGCGCGTAGTTTGCGCCAGTTGCTGTCAAGTAAAGGTGGGCCTCGTGGAGACCGGTGCGCGTGCCGCTTGCGGTGTTAATCTTGAGGCCGAGGAGACTCGAATCGCCTGGCGCCAAGTCAAGCGAGCGTCCATCGAAGCTGATTTCCTGCGGGTCGTCGGTGGTAAGCTCGTAGTGGGTAAACGCGTTGCCCGTGTTTTCAACGGTTAGCGCAGTTTGTTCGTCTGCGCCTGCGGCCAAAAGCAAGTCATTGGGTTGAACGAAAGTCCTTGCGCTGAGTATAACCGGTGCGGACAGGCAGAGTTCCTTTGAGTAGACGACCGCGCCAGTTGGGAGGTCGCGCATGTTGAGGAGCACCGAGTGGTTGCCTGCAAGGAGGTTCTGCGAAATGATTTCGATGTAAGTGGTGCGAGTGCTTCCGGGAACGAAGTTGTAGAGGAGGGGCTGCATTGCGCGTGCTTCTAGGCCGGGGCCGTTCTCGGTAGTCTCAAGCCGGTAGTTGCCGCCGATGACGCGGTTGGTGAAGTTGATTGCAACCACCTGCCTTCCGGTTGCGGGCACAGACACGCACGACTTAAGCGAGCTTGAGAACGAAGTCTGGCCGACTGCGTCAAAGTAGGCGTAGGCGGTGAAGTTGCCTGCCGGGGCGCGTGCTATCAGCTGGTATGATGCAAGCCCGTCTGAGCTTCCCGGGAAGTCGACGCAGAAGTCAATGCGCTTTGCCGCCATCGCGCCGATGACGAACGTGTTTTGCGAGAACGACTGGGCGTAGTAGCCGCTCGAGTCAAGGGTGACCTGCTGCTCGGCGCGCTCGAAGTTGCGCACAGTAACTTCTTGGCACGCGCGCGTGCCTGGGAATGCAGTTGTCGGGTAGCTGTTAGTCTCAAGTGATATGCCGTGCGGAACGCAGATGGGGACGGTGATGTAGGACTGGCATCCCCGCTCGTCGGTCATGATGATGTTGATGGGCGGCTTGTCGCCGATGAACGTGCCGATGTGGCTGCTCACGTTAAAGACAATCTGCGTGTCGCTCGTGTTGATGAGGTAAGTGTCAGGCAAGTCGAGGGCAAAGTCGCTAGTGTAGTTGAAGTAGATTGCGTGGTAGCCGCCGTAGCGGTTGTTGATGCGCAGCTTGAAGCTCATGAAGTCGCCGGCACACGTCGGGCTTGAAATCAGCTGCGCGCTCACGTCGCACACAGAGCTTGTAGAGCCCATGATGAACGTCTTGGTGCTAAGCTGGTCGGCGCGAACTATTGCCGAGCCGCTTGCGCCCGTGTAACCTGCAGCCGAGAGGAATATCGAGTAATTGCCGGCGTCTAGGACAAAACGTGCTTCGCCGAAGCTGTTGGTGAACGCCTCGGTCTCAAAGTCATCATGGGTCACTTTCACTAGCGCGTTTCTAACCGGCCCGCCGGTCGTCGAGTCCTGCGCGCGGATGACGAGAGTGCCAGTGAAGGGCGACGCGGTTGGCGTTGGTGAAGGAGTTGGAGTGCCACTGGGCGTTGGTGACGGAGTCGGCGTTGGTGAAGGCGTGGGGCTAGGCGTTGGAGTGGGCGTAGGTGAGGGCGTTGGCGTCGGAGTTGACGTTGCGCCGACGGTGAAGAACTGGCTTGCGGCCCGGCCGATGTTGCCTGACGCGTCTTTTGCCTGTGCAAAGAACTCGACGAGTGTCCCTTGCGCAAACGGTCCTGCCTGGATTGCGCACGATGTTGCGTAGCAAGTTGACGTGACAAGCTGGCCGTTGTTGACGCGGTAGTCTGCCTGCGTCCAAAGGATGCCGCCCTCGTCAAAAGCGCTTGCGAGAATCACGACGGTCTGGCCAGTTGAAATGTCGCCGGAAGGAATGCGAGAAACATTCACGGTCGGGGCAGTGACGTCGCCGCCGAGGCTTGTCCCGCAGATGCTTTCGGGAATCGTCTGGCCTGCAACGACTACCGTCTGCTTGCTTGAAGGATAGTAATTCATTGCGGCAAAGTTTAGCGTGCGCTCGCCGGCCCCAATGCCGGAAAGAAGTGCATTACCCTGGTAGTCTGTTGAGCTGCGGATGCCGTCGATTGAGACAATCGCGTTTGCAACAGGCGCGCTTGAGCCGCAGTCATAGGCGTGCACGAGAACGTTGCCAGTGCTTGAGCCCTGCGAGCCGACAGTAAAGGTGAAGACTTGAGTGCTTGCTTGGTTGCCAGCGTTGTCCTGTGTCTCTGCCCAGTAGAACACTTGCGTGCCTGCCGAAAGAATGCCGGTTGAGGTGACGCAGGCATCCGAGTAGCAGGTCGTCGGGACAAACTGTCCCGCACCGACTTTTACCCAGAGGCGGATGAATGCAATGCCGCTAGAGTCACTTGCGGTTGCCTGGAATGCGACCGTCTGGCCTGAGGTAATTGCGCCCGACGGCACGCGGTAAAGCGAGAGAAGGGGCGGGTTGTGGTCGCCACCCGGCGTCGGAGAGGGAGTCGGGCTTGAGCTGAAAGACACGGTGAAGGACTGGTGGCCGCTTGCGCCTACGTTGCCAAACGCGTCCTGTGCTTGCCCGTAGAACTCGACGAAGACGCCGTTTGCTAGCCTGCCAATGTGTGCAGTGCAGTAGTTTGAGTTGCAGGGAACGCTTTGCCACTGCCCAGCGCCAAGCTTGTATTTCACTGCAGTCCAGGCAATCCCGCTTGCATCCGTTGCGCTTGCGCTAAGGTCAACGCTGTCGTCGGGAGTCACTTGCCCAGAAGGAGTTCGTGACGCAGTCACGACGGGGCCGGTGTTGTCCGCGTTGGTGGGCTCAAGGCAGGTGGTGTAGAAGTTGGTGCGCCCTGCGCTGATGTCAACTGAAAACGCGTGCGGGTTATAGCCGCTTGCGCTTGCGATTTCTGAAAGAGGCATTGCATCAAGGTTTCGGATGACGGCGTGGCCATTTCCGTTAGTTCGTGCCGACTGGCCCCCAACTTGGACGAGCGCGTTGAAGATGGGCGCCGCGGTTCTGCAGTCGGCGACATACTGGTCAAGGTCGCCCTTGCCCGGTGCCGGTTGTCCGACTGTAAAGTAGTAAGTGTCACTCTCCCCTTCGTTACTGTAAGTGTCGCGGGCGCGGGCAAAATAGTGTACTTGAGTGTTCTGGGCCAGCGTGCCAAGCGAGACGACGCACTCGGTGGTGTAAGTGCATTGTTTTGAGTGGAAATTGCCGTCAATCCAGTAGTTTATTTCAATTAAGTTGATGCCGCTTGCGTCAAGGGCGTGGCTCCGAATTTCAACCGGCGTTGAGGCGGTCGGGGCTGCTGGAGAGTGCCATACGCTTACTGCGGGCGCCAGGTTGTCGCCCCCAGCGTTCACTATTGGTGATGCGAAGAACAGTACTGCAAGAAGCAAAAAGAACACATACCCACCTTGTTACTACTATGGGGGAGTTTCTTTATAAGTGTGTTGGTTTTCCGCTTCACAAGTGCTTTAAGCCCAGCCGTATTAGCCAGTTTACGAGGGTGGGGGAACTTACGTTGTTGCGCTTGGCGTTAGCCATTGGAGTGCTTGCATTGCTCCAGCCGCAAGCATTTGCCCTTGACTTAAACACCTCCGACCTTACCGTGAGCTTCTCCCAATCTTACCTCTTTTTGTCAGTTGGCCAGACTGTAAAACTTACCGAGCGGACAACCAACTTGGGAAACGAGTCCTCTCCTTCCTCAAGCACCATAGTCGAAGCCGTACCCGATGGGGCCAGGACCTGGCTGCACAAGCCAAAAATTGCGGGGTACTCTTATCGCGAAGACACCTTCAACTACACTTGCTTTACAAAAGGGGAATTCACCCTCATCGCCCTTGCGGACTACTATAGCGTCGTCAACGAGACCAACGAGTCGAACAACCGGGCGGTCATGGCAGTCCATTGCCTGGCGGCAAGCCTCCCTTCAAACCGGCCGGACCTGACGAGTGCCTTTAGCGTTGGCGAGCTGAGCCTTCTTGTCGGCCAGTCGTCGCGCTTCTATGAGGAAACGCGCAACAAGGGCGAAGCGAGAGTGTCAAACACGTCAACGTCAATAGTCTACGGAAACGGCACGCGCGTCTTGCTGCCCGAACCCCCGCTTGGCGTGCTCGAATCGTTCCGCACCTACTTTGACTACGCTTGCGAGAAGCCCGGCCGCTCGGTCATCGCATCAACCGCAGACGCCGACGACAGGATTGCCGAGTATGACGAGACAAACAACAACGACCTCCTCCTCATCAACTGCGGTTCAAGCCAACCCCAAGCCAACCTCGTCTCTTCCTTTGCACCCGCCACCGTCACGGCCCTTGTGGGCGCCCGCGTGACCATCTACGAAAACACTTCAAACGCAGGCTCAACCGACGCATCCGCGTCTGTTACGTCAATCCGGCTGCCGGGCGGTTCAATTCGCCGCTTCAACAAGCCGCCACTAGCGCAAGGCGCCTTCAAGTCCGACTTCATCACAATCCAGTGCAGCAAAACCGGAACTCTTTTAGTCGAGTCTGCCGCCGACTACACTTCAGTCGTAGAGGAATCCAACGAGGAGGACAACCCCGGTAGCGCCACAATCAAGTGCGTCGACCCAGTCTATTCAGGTTATCCCGACTTGGCATCCGAATTCCTTGACGCCAACATCACCGCCTACGCGGGTGAGACAATCGCAGTTCACGAGCGCACGTTTAACACGGGCGACACTTCCCCGCCCTCAAAGACGCGCGTGTGGTGGGCGCACGGCATTGACTACTTCAACAACCTTCCCCTTGCAAAAGGCGAGTCACGGGAAAGCAACTACGCGTTCTTCTGCAAAGAACCCGGCGTCTTTACCGTAAGCTCGTTTGCCGACTCCGACCTAGCCATCCCAGAAGCCGACGAGGACAACAACCGGGCAAAAGCTACAGTCACCTGCAGGGCGGCAGACGGCAGCGTGCCAAACGAGCCGCAGCCCACCGTAGGCGCAGTCCCGTGGTTTATCCTCGAGCCCCCCAAAGAACTACCCGCCCTCGGCTTGCTTCAAAAGCTCTTTGACGCCATCGCCCGCATCCTCTCGTCCCTCGACCGCTAAGACCACCGTTTTTATTCGCTCTACCCCCCAATTACCTTTAGAGGGGTCATCGTACAGCCTGGCAGTACGGCGGGCTCCAGTCAGCCTCTCCCTCACAGGAAGGGGCCGAGAAAAACTGAGCGCTCAATGCGCGTTGAAGAAGAGATTGGAGCAATGACGGCGTTAAGCCGAATGACACTGCCAAGTGCCAAAACCGCAACAAGCGGTTTTAGGGGACACTCGCAAACGGGAGTTCAAATCTCCCTGACCCCACTTAATTTTTTTAGCCCACTAGAGTCGTACTTTAATACTACTTTTTTAACTATTTGAGCGAGTGATTTGTATGGAACGCAGAGCAAAAACAGTCCTACTGGCTTTTGATTCCCCGAACTCGCTTTTTCCAAAATTAGAGAAACACCTAAAGCGAGGTGGGTTTGATGTGGATTTGCAAGCGATAAGCAGCGCTGAGGCAGGCGAATTGGCCAAGGGTCTCAGAGCTTTGCCTCCCCACATAAAAGAGGCTGATTTGATAGTTACTGATGGCACCCTTCACGATAAGATAAGCGCCATTGCCAAGCCACACAAAAAGCCGGTCATTAACGCGTTTTCTTTCGTACCGCTTTACCGCAGCTCTCCAGAAGGGCACGTGCAATTCGTAAAGCCAATCGTGGATAAAATTAGGGCCGGCGGAAAGACTCCGGTTGTTTTACTGGCTGAGCTCACTACTCATTCCTTCGGCTTGAAGGATGATGTGAAAGAAGATTTGCAACACGAATTTCCGCACTTGGATCTTGGAAAGCCGGGCAATCCTTACTCTGAAGCGGGACAACCTTCGCAGGACGCGTTCGCCAGATTGCTTCATAAACATCTTAACGTTCCAGCAATTTCAAGAAAATATTTTGACTTGGACTATAGGGATGCAGACGAGAATGGCCGAAACCGCATGATTAGTTCGGAAGGCAACAATCTGCACGATGGAATCAGACAGTTAGGCTTAGATCCCAAAAAAGTCGTGCTTCTTTCAGACCATCACGTGGTAAAGTACGGCGGAAGGCACAAGCCAACAAACACGCTATTTGAAGGGCTTACCGTGCAACTAATCTGCGCCTGCTGTGCATATAACAAATCCGAAGCAGAAGCGTACACTGACTACGGAGTTCCCATGAAATTGCCTTCATTTGAGGAAGATCTCGTCAAAGAAATTAAGAGAAAGCTCGCTGGCTAAACCACTTCTTATAAGATTGGGGGCCTCCCAAATCACCTCCATGAACATAGTCGCAGGCGTTGACGAGGCAGGCCGCGGGCCAGTGTTAGGCCCAATGGTGCTTTGCACTTTTGCAATTGAGGCCGACCGCGAGGTCGAGCTCAAGGAAATGGGCGTTCGCGACAGCAAGCTCCTCTCGCACGAAACCAGAGTCTCGCTTGCAAAGCAACTGCGAAAGATGGGCGATTTTGTCCTTACTTCGATTTCTGCAGTTGACTTGACGATCGCCATGCGCCGGCGCATGACGCTAAACGAGCTTGAGGCGAAGGAAATCAGCGCTTCACTCGTTGAGTTGGGTGGCCGTACAGCCATCAAGAAGGTCTTTGTCGACTCTCCAGACCCGATTGCGAAAAAGTTCGAGCTGCGCATCCGAAAGTACTGCGACCACGCTTTTGAAATAGTGTGCGAGAACAAGGCGGACTTCCGCTACCCCGTTGTCGGTGCCGCAAGCATCATCGCCAAAGTCGAGCGCGACGCGGCAGTCGACAAAATAAGAAAAGTAATGCGGGAGAACGGCGTCACTGACGAGCTTGGCAGCGGCTATTCGCATGACGCCGTGACAATCGCTTTTCTAAAGCAGCACTCGCGTTTGCCGGCGCTCCAGGAGTTCATCCGCCACGAGTGGGAGACTGCCAAGCGGCTTAAGACCGAGCAAGTTGACTTGGGCAAGTTTATTTGAGCAGCCGCGTCGCCTGCCTTGCCTTAAGGAGCGCCTTTGCCTTGTCCCCCTCGCGCAGAAGCTTTCGCGCCTCCGCAAGAAGCTCCTCGACCTCGTCTATTTCCTTGCTTGCCGCACTTGTGCGCTTGAGGTTCGAAAGCAGCAGGTCTGCCTTCTTCATCTCTTCCCTCGCGAGTGCCTCGCGGTCGTCGGGGCCGTGGAAAATCGTTATCTCCTGCCCCTCCTCTTCTTCATCCTCGCCGGAGTCAAGCGTCTTGCCATACTTCCTAAGCACCCTTAGCGAGTCAGAGAGCTTGCCGAACGTCAGGTGTTCTTTTTCGACAGCCCGCGTTGGCTGTGGTTCTGGCTTCCGGGTGGCCGCTTCGGGCCTGCGTTCCTGTGCGGCTGGCTTCTTAGCCGGCGGCTGTGCGGGCGGCTTTGCAGGTGCGGGCTTGGGCGGCTGCACGGCCTCGACTGCCTTTCGCTGCTGCTTTCGCGCCCGTGAAATGCCATAAGCAACTGCAGCTGCAAGCACGCCGAGACCAGCAAGCGCGGCGAGTACGAGTAAGTCGAGTGCAGATGAGGCACCAGCATAAAGCACTGACAACCGCGGCTTGAATTCCGGCCGGCCAGTCCTCGAGGAGCTCAAGCGGGCCTGCGGACCAGCGCCATCCTCGATTGTAATCACGCCAAAGCCAAATGTCCCGTTGCGGGAAAGCTGCCTCTGCAGGTCGCGGGCGGCACCTCGCGATAGCGGGATGGTCCAGGTGCCTGTGCGCGTGCAAAAGTCGCTCACGCGCACGTAAGGGATGCCGTTGCCCAAGTCTTCGTAGAAGCCCCGGTTCTCGACGTTGTTATCAGCATAGTCGCTAGCCGTTCCCTCAAGGGGCGTGATGCTGCAGAACGTGTCGCCTGAAGGCGACTCGACGGTGATTGTAAAGTTGGTCGCAAGTATGGTCGAGTCCTTTGGAAGCCGCGATGCGTTAAAGACGAAGAAGCCCCGGTCTTTTTCGCCAAAGTCGGAGGCGCCCGCGGCAATGCTGTCGTTTCCAGACAAGCGCGTGAACTTGTCAACGCCGTCGTACTCGATGCTGCCTTCGGCAAGCATTGCGTCAATCACCACTGTTGAGGGCGCTTCGGGTGCGGTAAAGAAGGCGGTGTTGCGGTTTAGCAGCGTAAGCATTGCCAAAAGCAGCAGGCTGACTGCGACTACGCGCGTGTTTCGCGAGCCGGTCAGTTCCGGAAGTGCCATTGCAATCCCCCATTACTGCTTTTGCATTAATTAACTGCAACCCGATAGGGGGAGCTGAAAGATAGGGCCGGCAAGGCGCCAGCAGATTATTTTAAACAGGTGGCGCCCCAAAATCAAGTTGGTGGCATCATGCTTGGCAAGTATCCTTTCTTAACCGCGGCCCGCGAGCTGGCGCGCGCTAAGGGCTTGGAGCGCATAGGCTTTGAGGACCTCGAAGGCGCCAAGAGGCGCGTTTTTGACGCAGTCAACCGGGCCGCTGCAAAGGAATTCCCGGTGATGGAGAACCCTTCAGACGAGTCTTCAGTAATCTCGTACGCACTCGGCCGCCTTCTCCTCGCCATCAACGACAGCGACTACTACTGGCAAAAGTTCTCGCGCGGCGAAGCAGTGCTTGCAATGCAGTACCTGGCCCGCGAGCCCGCCCCCGGAGTGCTTAAAGTCGCCCGCGATTTTTTCCCCTCGATTGCCGAGGCCGAAGGCGGCTATTCGATTCCAATGGCCGAATACCTCGCTTACGGCTCGCAGCTCCCATCAACACGACTGTCCGCCGGCTTAGTCTCGCTAACAAAACGCGGGCTCTTTGAGCTTCTCAAAAACGCAGTCGCCCGCCGGGCCAAAGAAAAGCCACCTGCAGTACCAAAGAACGACTTGTTCAAGTCGGCCGCAGAGGAACTCAAGGCTTCGCTGCCAAAGCCAATCGTCGTGCGCGAGTACGAGGGCAGCCACCTGACTCTCCCCTGCGTCAAAGCAGTCCTTGCAGGCGCACCCGAGGGCAAGCGATATTACGGCAGCATGGTGATTGCCAACGCCTGCCGCACTGACGGGCTAGGAAAAGCGGCTGCAACTGCAGTGATGCAGGAGTTTGTCAACAACTGCGGCAAGCAGACGCACCCGTTCACCATGCGCGAGGCTGAGGCGACTCTAGAGTGGGTCTACCGCCGTCCGCCCTTCTTCAACTGCAATGCAATACGCCAACACGGCCTAGCGCCCGACGAATGCGCGTTTCCCTGCACGCGCGACCGGGCCAAGAGGAGGAAATGACGAACGAACCCGCCAAGGAACTGTTCCGGCGGTACTACGTCGCCCGCACTCTTACCGTGCCGGCCCTCGCGCAACGCGAGTTCGGCTTCGGCTTTGAATCAAAAATCGACTACCGCCACAAGGCCTTCGGCAGCGAAGGGGAATTCAACGACTTTATGCGCCGCGAAGCGCCCCTATACGCGTCCTACTCAACAGCCCGCTACTCGCTTCCGGCCGCAAGGCCGATGCCGCGCAAGGGCTCCCTCGGCACAGACCTAGTTTTCGACCTCGACAAGACTTACGAGTCAGAGCATCCCGACTCGCATAATGCAATCGCCTGCGAAAGGTGCCTCTCCCGCTCGCGCGATGACGCCCTGCGATTTCTCGAGGAATTCCTCATCGCCGACTTCGGCTTCAAAAAGTCCGACGTCGCAGTCAACTTTTCAGGCAACAAGGGCTTCCACTTCCACGTGCGCACCGCGGCAGTCCAGCCCCTCTCTTCGCTTGCGCGAAAACAATTGTGCGACTACGCAGGCGGCTTTGAGGTAAGCGGCGAGACGCTGCTTGAGACGCTTGGCGAGGGCAAGGCGGCAGTGCTGCGCAGCCCGCAGCCGGGTGACGGCGGCTGGCGCGGAAAATTCTATTCCTCCGCCCTCGGTATTGCCCAAAACGCGACGCAAGAGTCGCTTCAAGAGAACGGCCTCACGAAAGGAAAGGCCGCCAAGTTCATGGAACAAAAGGCCGTCGTTGTTTCTGCAATCGAGCGCGGAAAGTGGGATTACCTGCCGTGGA
The DNA here is from genome assembly GCA_020057405.1 of archaeon. Taxonomy (GTDB): domain Archaea; phylum Micrarchaeota; class Micrarchaeia; order Norongarragalinales; family UBA97; genus JAGVFW01. The sequence goes on from JAGVFW010000001.1 coordinate 27,120, forward strand.
GTCTCGACTTCTGGCGCAAAATCGCAGACGATACCGTGCGGGCGCACCGCGTCGAGCTTGACAAGCCCGTTTCCTTCGACCTCGCGCGCCTCATACGCATTCCGGGGACGCTGCACGGCTCAAGCGGGCTTGTCGCAAAACCCGTCGACGATTTGGCAAAGTTCGAGCCCCTCAAAGACGCGCTTGCCTTTAGCGGCCGGGAACGGCAGGCAGTCGTTTGCGACCATGACGTTTCGTTCGATTTTGGCGGGCAAACCCTTGACGTGAGGGCTGGGGTGACGGTTGAGCTTCCCCTCTCCGCCTCCCTGCTACTTTACTGCCGTGGCGTCGCCAAGCCGGCCGGCTGAAAGCCTTTTTTAGCCACCGGCAGCCCAATAATTGCGAAGTTAGAGTGGGAGTGTTGTGGGTTTAGATGACTGAAGCGAGTTTTGAGGCTCTGCGAAAAGTGCAGCTGCAGGAAAAGCACGAGTCACAGCTCGCCGAACTCGAGGAAGACTTTTTCGAGAAATACCGTTCGCTAATCGAACTCCAGCGCGAGCGCTTACGAAAAGACTTTTCACTAGAGGCGGCAACGTCGTTTGAGAACCTGCGCAGGCTGCTTGCCGAAGTTACGCGCAAGCGCGAGCAAAAGCTTTTCCTAAAGGCGCTGCGCGACTTTCACGCAGGCGAAGTGAGCGGCGAGGGTCTCGCGCGAGAGGAACGCGAGCTCTACAATTCTCTAGTGCGCCTGCTTTCCGAGTACGAGGCGCGCGCAATGCAGCAGTCGTCGGCCTCGGCCGCCAAGGAAGTCGACAAGCGCGTGCGCTTCTCTTCCGACGTCCCGGCATTCGTCGGCGCATCAGGTGCGAAAATCGGGCCGTTTGCCGCAGGCCAGGTGGCGCCCCTGCCGGCCACTGACGCCAAGTTGCTTCTCGAGCAGGGCGTCGTTTCAGAAGCTTAATAACCCTTTTTCCACCTTATTGACATATCCGACTTACTGTTTAGGTGATTTTGAGTGATTGTTCCAAAGACCATGAAGACTTACTGCCCGACTTGCAATAACTATAGCGAGCACAAGGTCAAGGTCACTACTTCAAAGATTAAGCCCGGCCGCAAGCTCACAAAAGGCTCGCGCAGGCACGCGAGGAAACTCAAGGGCGTGCACGGAAAAGTCAAGGGCAAGGCGAAAGTCAAGAAGCAGGGAATCCGCAACCGCATCATGCTCGAGTGCCTCACCTGCAAGAAGAAGCACGAGCGCGTGATTTCGGGGCGCATGAAGAAGAAAGCGGAGTTGGCGAAATGAGCAAGTTTCTTAGCGTGCAGTGCGCAGCGTGCAAGGCAAAGCAGACCGTTTTTGGCAATGCGACCGAGACTATCGCTTGCGCGGGCTGCGGCGATGTCATCTGCACGCCAACCGGCGGCCGCACCATCGTGACTGGCAAGATTGTCGAAGTCCTCTAGATTCTTTTTGGGACTCGGCATTTCCCAGATGCAACCAAGCCATTATAATTCACTAAGCCCCTATTCGTACTATGGCCGTTGCACCTGCAGTTTCGACTCCTCAAGCGTCCGCCCCCTCCAGAAATTACCCCGAGATGGGCGAATTCGTCATCGCAACTGTAAAGAAAATCATGCCATACGGCGCTTTTCTTTCCCTAGACGAGTATCCCGGAGTCGAGGGCTTCCTCCACATTTCACAAGTCAGCTCAGGCTGGGTAAGAAACATCCGCGAGCACTTGCGCGAGGGGCAAAAGACAGTTGCCAAAGTGCATACCCTTGACGCACAAAAAGGCCTCATCGACTTAACCCTCAAGCAAGTTACCGAGGCCGACAAGCGGCGCAAGCTCGAGAGCTTCCAGGCAGAAAAGAAGGCAATCAAGCTCGTCGAAATCGTGGCGACAAAACTAAAGAAAGCGCCTGCAGTTGCCGCAAAGGAAGTCGTCGAGCCCCTCCTAAAGGCCTACGGCTCGCTTGCCGCCGGCCTCGAAGCGCTTCACACCGAAGACGATAAAGTCAAACTCCCCGAAGCGTGGGTAGCCGCCTTCAAGGAATTGCTTGACAAGGAGTTCAAGCCCAAGCGCATTGAACTGCGCACCAAGCTCACCCTCAAGTTCAATTCCGGCGACGGAGTGGCGCACCTGCGAAAAACGCTTTCCGAAATCGAGACTCTCGCTGACGACAAGACAAAGACTACCGTGCAGGTCAAGTATCTGGGGGCGCCCAACTACTACATTGACATCGAGACCGGCGACTTCCGCAATGCCTCAAAGGCCCTAGAGAAGGCAGAGGTAATTCTTGCAAAGGCGTCAAAGGACGCCGATTGCGACTACTCCGTAGAGCCGGAGAAGCGCTGAACATGGACCTCCTAAAGAAATGCGTTTCTTGCGGCAAGTACTCGCTTAACGCCAAATGCGCCTGCGGAGGGGAAACGAAAATCCCCCACCCGCCAAAGTATTCGATTGGGGACAAGTACTCGCAATACCGGCGAAAAGAAAAGTACGGTTGAATGGGGGGAACTAAAAATGGCTTCTGAAACTTTTGACAATTCTCGCATCGAAGTGAAAGCCAAGCCCAAGCTCCAAAAGCCCATCCTCATCGTCGGCCTCCCCGGCATCGGCCTGGTAAGCAAGCTAGCCGCCGACAACATGGTAAAGTCGCTAAAGGCCAAGAAATTCGCAACACTCTACTCGCCCCACTTTCCAAACCAGGTCCTCGCGCTCAAAAACGGCCGGCTTCGGATGTTTTCAATGAAGTTCTTCAGCACCAAAGTCGGCAAGCGCGACGTCATCGTGCTAAAGGGCGACCTGCAGCCCCTAACAGTCGAAGGCCAGTACGAAGTGTGCGCAAAAGTGCTCGAGTACTCAAAGTCCCTCGGCTGCACCGAAGTGCTTGCAATGGCGGGCTATGCGACAAACAACCTGCCGCCAAAGCCGCAAGTGTTTGCAACCTCGACGAGCAAGGCAATGCTTTCGCGCCTGCTAAAGTCAAGCTGCGCGCTTTCCCCAAACATCGTCCCAATCGTCGGCATGGCCGGCATGCTTCCCGCAATCGCCCCCATGTACGACATTAACGGCGCGTGCCTGCTTGTCGAGACTCCGGGGCCCATCGCCGACGCCAACGGCTCAAAGGCATTAACCGAAGTCATCGCCAAACTGCTTGGCGGAAAGGTTGACACTAGCCAGCTCTCAAAGCGCGCCGAAAAGGCAAGTAGGCTAATCGCGAATTTCGAAAAGCAGGCTGCAAAAGCCGGCGCGGCCCCATCCGGTCACGGCGGCGCAATGCCGGAAATGGCGAAAAGCGACTTAAGCTACATCCGCTGAAATGAAACCAGAAAGCAACTTGCTTGAACCCCCATTGCCGCACCGGCTATTTGTTGCATTGTGCGCGTTTACTTTAGTTCTCGCAGTTGCGCGCGGCGCTTCTCCCGTTCTAGCACTCTCGGCCGTCGCATTCGCACTGGTTTTCGGCTGGCACTAAACGAGTCCTGCCTCTAGGGTTAAGCGGGGTGCGCGCCTTCAACGCGTTTCTTTTAATATCGGCGGCGCCCATTCTACAGTTTGTGGACTTTTCCCCAGTACGCAAAAAAATACCTGAAATCGTAAGAAACAGGTTCAAGTCGGAGCCAGTTTTGGCTCGGGCAAAGGAAGCGTGGCGCGAACTCTGTGACGAAGACCGCGTGCTCGCCCGAATGAACCACTTGGAGGAATTTCATGAAGGCCGGGCGCACCCGCATTTTCTTGTCCCAAGCGCAGTCCTCTACCGCAACTTTTACGTTACTCACGTGCGGCCTGCGGTAACGGAGTTTGCGCTGCATTTTGCAAAGCACTTGAACCTGGATGTCGAACAAACGGGCGAGTTTCTGAAGGTTGCGGACAACCGTGATGAAATAGACCGGCTGGACGCGGGCGAGAGCTTGGCCGTTCACCCGACTTGCGGCGAACTCCGGGCGGTTTTCAGGAGCGCCCGCCGGGCGCTAGCAAAACGCCAGTTGCAGGAGTTTTTTCCATTCGCCGAGTTTACCAAAGAAGAGGTTTCGGAGCTAAAAGCCAAGTTAGTGGAACGGGAAAAACAGTTTGCCAGCCGGTCCGCCAAATCGCCTTCGCCAATTGCGTACTCCGACTTGTTTGAAGACATAGGCCATGCCGCGCTAGTACACTCTGTCGACATGGCCCGGCTGGTTGGTTCAAACCACTCAAACAAGTACCGCGACATGTCATTTTACCTGACGTTACGACTATTTGAAAAACTGGAGAAATAGAGCATGCGTCCCCTATTCGCCGATTTCCACTTCCATTCCAAGTACTCGCGTGCAGTCAGTCCCGCAATGTCGCTAGAGGGCCTTAGCTCGGGTGCGAAGAAAAAGGGCCTAGGGCTGCTTGGCACTGGCGACTTTAGCCACCCGCTTTGGTTTAAGGAACTAAAAGGAAAGCTCACTCCAGTCGGCGATACGGGTCTTTTCCGCCTGCGGACGGACGCTAACGAGACGCTTTTCACCCTCACTAACGAAGTCGCGACATTCTTCTCAACGCCACAGGGTGCGAAGAAGACGCACCACATCATCCACGCCCCGTCCCTTGAAGTTGTCGAGCAGCTTAACGACGTTTATTCGAAGATGGGGAACCTGATGGCCGACGGCAGGCCAATGTTTGCAAAAACGAGCAACCCCGAATTCGTGGAGAAGAGTTTTGAAGTGTCAAAGGACATCATGATCTACCCCGCCCACGCCTTTACCCCCTGGTTTGGCGCATTCGGCAGCAATTCCGGCTACGACTCTTTGGAAGAAGCGTACGGAGACCAAGTCAAGCGCATCAAAGCACTTGAGACGGGGATGTCGGCGGACCCGGCAATGTGCTGGCGCATGTCGCAACTCGACAAGTTCACCCTCATCAGCAACAGCGACAGCCACTCAAACCACCCATGGCGGCTTGGCCGGGAATGCAACGCGTTTTCCTTTGCCCCAGGCGAATTGTCCTACGCCGCAATCCGCGCGGCGATTGAACAAAAGGACCGCGACCGTTTCCTCTTCACTGTCGAGACCCCGCCCGCTTACGGAAAGTACCACTGGGACGGCCACCGCCTGTGCAAATTCTCGTGTTCGCCGAAAGAATCGAAGAAACTGGGGGGCAAGTGCCCAGTGTGCAAGCAGTCGATGACGATTGGCGTCGAGTACCGCATCGAGGAACTCGCCGACAGGCCTGAAGGCTTTGTCCCGCCAGAGGCAATTCCATTCAAGGCCCTCCTGCCCCTCCACGAGCTTATCACTGTATTGCTTGGCGGCACGCTTTCAGGAAAGAAAGTGACTCTCGCCGCAGACAAACTCATGGCCGCGTTTCCAAGCGAGCTCGACATCCTGCTCTACGCGCAAGCAACTGAACTCATCAAGCACACTGACGAGGCCATAGTCGAGGCGATTCTGCTTAACCGCGAAGGCAAGATTGCAGTCAAGCCGGGTTTCGACGGGGAGTACGGCGTGCCGCAGCTGCCCGACTACCTGAAGTCCGCCAAGATTGAACGCAAGTCACGCGAGAAAAAGTTAGGCACTACAATTCCCAAAGTGCAGAAGAGCCTCGACGACTTCTAATTTTACCCGTAAACGTGGTCCCAGTACTGCGGGTAGTTTTTCATCAAGTATTCCCGCAAAAGGTATTGAAACGCCAGTTGTTCGTCTCTATTGCGCTCGAATTGAGTTGTCGAGATTTTTGTGCCCAGCTTGCTTTTTTCCGTCGGCGGGTGACGGTGTTCAGCAGCGACGATGGCCGGGCCTACGACTGGATGGAACTGGTCGATTATGTCGACTTCCGCCGGCCTTGCTTTTGGCTGGAATTGCGCGTGGACCTGCCTTATTGCAGTTTGGAGCATCTTGTAGGACCGGCCAGAGGCCCGATAGTCAATTACCCTATATCTTGCCGGTTTCTCGCCAGCCAGCGTTCTCGAAAGTGTTTTCATTCGCCGTTTTTTCTCAAGCTTTGCTTTCATCACCGTGATTGCATCCGATTCTTCTTCTTTTGAGGGGGGAAAGAGGTCGTAGTCGCGGGACTTCGGCGCGCCCACTACGTAAATCAGGTTGCCGGGATGGACCCTACGTTCGAATTCGTTTATTGCGCGAATGGTTTCGTGCAGTTGCCGCATCCTTTGGCCGACGAAAATAAGCCTGTCGTTCGGTTCGGCGTGTTCAAGCAGGTGCCGTGCCAGATCGGAAGAGCGTCG